>NZ_JAGDWX010000023.1:134926-257274 GCF_023256195.1 Acidithiobacillus sp. | reverse complement strand
TATTTTCTCTGCGATCTCTTCGATTTCGCGAAGCGCTTCTCCTTTGCCTGGGTGGCTAAAGGTCGGCACAAGGGTAGATGGTTCAAAGAAAACACAGACACCCCCGGCAGCCTCTGGTACGACAGTGTGGAAATCGCTGGACCGGGAGCATGGGAATGAACACATTTTGTTATCTTCCACACCCCCAGTCACAAACACGATCGCGCTGTAGCAGGCGGCACCTCACCAATCCCTGCAAATGAGGCTACGAGCATGCATACCTTGATCCAATTATTGCGCAATCTGATCCAAAGATTCGTAGGGAGGAGCCACCCCACTGACGCGGTAGAGGAACCCCAACCCCCACCTTCGCCGGAACCAGGACCCACGGTCGAGGAACATGAAACTACCTCGGAGTCGGATCCAGGGACTTCCACAATCCCAGAAGCCGCTGCAGCTTTTTTGGGGAACATCACCGCCCAGCCGGACCTACCGCCAGCCTCCGTCCCTTGGCACATTTTGAGCCAAGCCCCAGCGCGACGCAGCGTGAGTACCGGAGTTGCGGGCGAGACGTTTCAGGAGATGGTCTTTACGGGCGCCGATCGCTTCGTGCGGTTGCGCAATTATAGCGGCGCCATCGACGATACCGGCCCCGTTTGGACAATGGATATTACCCGGGTGAAACCGGTACATCTTCCCCCAAGGGAACAGCGTAACAGGGAATCCAAAGAAGTCGATTGGGATGTCCTCTTTGCGATAACGGGAGTAGATGACTGGGAAGAATTCTGCGCACACTTCTTTCCGGGACACCTGGGTCACATCGCCGCTTACCTGCCCTTCGCATTTTCTCGGGAAGAAACTCCGGAGGTCTTTTCTGCCATCCTGCGGCGCCTTTTAGAAGAAGGCCGGCTCGTTCACGCGCAACCGGGCAAAACCATCAACGAGCTACGTCGTTCCCCGGCACGCCCACTACCCCTGTGGGCGGCTTCATCCGAGGTGGCGGCGAACTGCTATCGCCTGTACTGGCCTGACGTAGAGCATGTCGATTACATCAATGTAATGACGAGCTATTGTGCCTGGTACATGCAATTTGCCTGGGTGGCCTGGAACGAGCAGATCCTCGTTGCCCATGGGCTGGCGGAAGAGCATCGACCCGGTGGCCTGTGGTACGACAGTTCTGAATACGCCAAGGCAGGTGAGTGGGCGCTCCTGCCGCGCAACGAGGACGCCGCGCCCGTGGTGGGCCTCGCCCTGCAAAGGCATCTCCGCCGCCTGGGCTTCGATTCCGTCGACGCCTTGGCACGCTACCACTTCGGATTCCCCTTCGATCAACTGCTGCGCGGACTGCAACTCGAGACCCTGCCTCGAAGGGAGGTGCAGGACTTCGTCCTGGAATTGCTGCACCTGCTCTTGCACCGCGGCTGGCTGGTCCACGCCGATCCGAAGGTACCCTGGCCTCGGCAGTTCTGGCAGGGCGAAAAACCGCTGCGCCGCTGGCAGGCCACGGCCCAGGATATCGTCGATTGCCTGCGCGTCTTGTGGCCCTACACCCTCAGCCGGGAACCGGAGCGATGCCCCTATTTTCTCTGCGATCTCTTCGATTTCGCGAAGCGCTTCTCCTTTGCCTGGGTGGGCAAAGGGCGGCACAGCGGCCGACGGTCAGAGGAATATGAAGATACTCCTGGCAGCCTCTGGTACGACGATGAGGAAATCGCAAAACCGGGCGAGTGGGTGTGATGCCGGGGTAGGCCCCGAGCACCCCCACCCAAGGATTGGGCGGTGGGCGCCGGTCTTTGGCCCTGGAGATGGCGAGTGCGGGCTCGGATGCGGCGCAGACTCTGTCCTCGCACGGCGGCGAAATTGGCCGGACCCATGGATTTACAGGGCGCCGTAACCTCTATAAAATTCTGGATAAACTTCCTCCGTCTCCCTCCGGAGTGTGTTCGTGACTGCCGCCGCAACAGTCAGCTCTAAGCCAATTGCCGACAATGCGCCCTTGCGCTGTCTGCAGCTTTCGAAGCGCTTCGGTACGCAGGAAGTGTTGAAGGATATTTCCTTTACTTTGGATGCGGGCGAATTCGCTGTCCTGATCGGTCCCAACGGCGCCGGCAAAAGTACGCTGCTGTCCATTCTCGTCGGCTTGATATTGCCCGATCGCGGTAGCGTCTTCGTCCTCGATGGCGAAATCGCCCGCCTGAAGGAAGCCCAGCGCCTGGAAATTGGCTACGTACCGCAGGACTTTTCCGGCTTCGGCTGGATGCCCGTGGGAGAGCTACTGGACTATATTGGGGCGTTCTATCCTCGAGAGCGGCGATGCTGGCCGGAGTTGGAGGACTGGGCCGCGTTGTCGCGGCGGACGCGGGTGCAGGAACTATCGGGGGGCCAGAGGCAGCGCTTGGCCATCGTGCTTGCCCTGCGCCACCGGCCACGCTTGGTCCTCTTGGACGAGCCGGTGTCGAGTCTCGATCCCCGGGCGCGGCTCGATTTTGTCCGGCTCTTGCATGGCGATTGCAGGGCACGTGGCAGTACCTGTCTACTATCGTCCCATATCCTGTCGGACCTCGAGCCCCTCGCTGACCGTAGCCTGATTCTGCACCAGGGTTGCCTCTTGGGGGACTGGAGCACTGTGGATCGGCGCGAGGATCTGCGCTGGCTGTATCCGCGGGCAGATGGGCTGGACTTGCCGACCTTGCCCGCGGGCCTGGAGGTACTGACCAAGACGACCGACGGTACCATTCTGGTGCGCGGCTGGCGTGCCCTGTCCGCAACAGAGCGGGCCCAGTCCGAGGCACTTTGGCGCAGCGAGATACCCCAGGACATGGGGTCGATCTTCTTGGCCCTGACCGATGCGGAGCGTTCATGACGGCCGCCTGGCGCAGTCTGCGGCCAGGATTTTTCTTACGCGATAACCTCTACGCGACTTCCGGTGGCCTGTTTTTCGTTGTGCTGGCGGTGGGTCTGTCTTTGAGTAATACCCGCGTCGATCCTTGGCATCCGAATCACGCCTGGGCCGCCATGGGCACGCGGACAAGCCTTGGCCTCGGCTTCTTAATGCTTGGCGCGGGGATGTTCACACACTACTGGCGCACCGTAGCGGAACCCCTCGTGTTCCCGGTACCGCGCTTTCGCCGTGATCACCGCTGGCTTTTTTCCGCTCTGCTCGGTCTGCTCGCTGTCTTTGGCTTTTTTGTCTTGCTGCACCGGCAGGCTGCACCGACGGGAGCGGTCTTGCTCCCTCTGATTTTTCTGCTGGGGGGCGCGGTCCTGGCGACCCTGCCCATTTCGCTATCGACTCCGGCGGGAAGTGCGACCCGTGGATTGCGACTACTGGTCCTGTCCCCTTTCTACCTCCTCATTTTCAGTGGGCCAATCTACTGGCGTATCGGTACCTTGCCCCCCAACGCGGCCGTTCCCCTCGCTCTGCTGATTGCGGGCTTTTTAGGTCTTGGGCTTCTTTACACTCCTCGTGAGCTGCGCGCGTTTCTGGACCTGCGCGGCTCGGCACGGCGAAGGGTGCCGAGCCTGCGTCTCGGCCGATGGAGCAAGGCCTGGGCATGGACACCGCCGGGCTGGCGCTTCGCGCCCTGGGTCTACGGCCCCCGGCTCTACGGCATCCTGGGGTCGCTGCTGCAACAGGGTATAGGGCTTGCGGCCCTTGCGTTCAGTTTTAGCATAGCGCTGGCCTTCGCAAGCCACGTGCCAGCAGGAGCCGACATCCCAGACCTGGTGATCGTCCGTACCCTGACTTTTGCCTCGATCTTCGGTCTGGCCTGGGGGAGCTGGACATCGCGGCCTTTCGAGTGGCAATACCTATTGCTCACCGGCGCCTGGGGTGACCATCGCGAGACCATGCTCGCCCGATGGATGCAGGATTTTGCTCGACACCTGTTGCTACTCGTCGCCGCGAGCCTGCTGATCCCCTTCCTGGTCTTAATCTATCTGCAGGTGCCGATCTGGACGATCTTGGCAACGCTGACGGTCTTTACAGCGAGCCTGGTCATCAATGCCTATCTCCCTATGGCGGCGGTGGCTATTACGGGGGCGTTCCGGGGTGTCCGCTATGGCTTGCTCGTGGGCACCGGAGCTGTGATCAACATGCTCGTGCTGAATTTTTTGCTGGCCGGGAGCCTGCTGGCCCCCTCCGCGGCCAGGACTCAGGCACCGGTCTGGGATGTGAGCGCGAGCCTCGTAGCGCTTCTTTTCGTCCTCGTGGCGCACCAAGGTGTCAAGGGACGCCTGGGGCGGGCGGACTGGCTCCTGACGGGTTTGGGTCGGGGGCCTGCGCGCCACGTCGGGCCGACCATGGCGCCCACGCGCGAGCGTCCCTGGACGCCCCTTGCCGCCCTGCTGCTCATGATCGCTTTTTTCCTGGGGCAGCCGGTGGTGGCGGCCTTCGCCGTTTTTGCGCGGGGGTTTTGGATCGGGCTGGAATTGGGTGCGCGTTACGGGGTACAGCACCTCAAGCCGCCGGTGGCGCTGCTCCACGCAAGGATTGCCGAGCTCAGTCTGGACTTTCGGGTGTGGACAGGATTGCTGGCCTACATCCTTACAGCGGCAGCATTACTGGGGTTCTTGCGCTGGTATCTGAGCCGCGAGCAGTGGCGCAGCCCCCAGGGCATCGGCTGGTGTCCTGCCTCCACGGTCCGCGCCTACCCGGTAGCGCTGATGCTGGCCCTGTTGCTTTTTGGCCTGAGTGCCCTGCTGGTGCAGATTTTTCCTCCGCCAACCCATTTGAGCCCGCAGACCCTGGGGGTATTCGATGCCTTCCACATGACCGGCTGGCCCCGCTACCTGATGATCTTTCTCTCCGTGATCCTGGCGCCGGTGGTAGAGGAAATCGTCTTTCGCGGAGCCGGTCTTGCGGGCTTGCGCCAGCGCCTGTCCCCGTGGCTTGCCGGTGGCATCGTCAGCCTGCTCTTCGTACTCGTCCATCTGCCCTCCAAGGTGGACAATTTCCATTATCCTGAGGCTTTGATACCCATCGCCGCTCTTGCTCTGGCGCTGCTGTGGCTGCGCCTGAAGTACCGGTCGTTGTGGCCGGGGATTTTCCTGCACGCCAGCTGGAACGGTGCCGCCGTTCTCGCCACCCTGTTGCACTGAAGTAGCCGGGGTACGCGCCGCGCGCGGGGGCAGAGCCCTTACCCGGCCAAGGGGCGGGGCTTCGCGGCGGGTATGGCCATACGTCTTTTCAGGGCTGCGGCGGGTTGGCTCCCGGCGGTGTGGCTTGGTTGGCGTCGGCACCGTAGGGAGGGTAACGGTACGGCTCTGCTGGAAGCTGGTCGACGATCTGCTCGAGACCGGGCGCGCCAATATCGATGGGCGTGGGTACGGTATTGGGACGATGCACCAGATCGATCACGCGCTGCCAGTTCACCATGGGCTTGGCATCGGCACTGGCAAGGTAGCGGGTGATGGCATCTACCGCCCGCTGCTGCGGGGAATTGGGATCGCGGTATTCCGGCAGAGGCTGAAAGGACTGGAGATATAGGTGGCCGTCGCCGTCGCTGCCGACGAGGTAGGGAGCGTCGATGCTGCGCACGGGGGTGCCGACTTTGACCATCTTGAAAAGCTGCACCTCGTTCTCCGGGTAAACGTGGAAGCAGCCGTGGCTGACGCGCATCCCAACGCCCCAAGGTTTGTTGGTGCCGTGGATGTAGATCTGCGACCAACCCGTCTCCAGCGCCAGCTCGCCCATGGGGTTGTCCGGGCCTGGTGGGAAATAGGCGGGAATGGGTTCACCGGCTTTGGCGTGCTCTTCCTGGATGTTCTTGGGCACCGTCCAGCTGGGATCCTTGACCTTGGCGATGATGCGGGTGCTGCCCAAAGGATCGGGCCACTTGGGCCGGAAGATACCGACGGGATAGGTGTAGACGACCTTCTGCTCCGGCGGGAAGTAGTACAGCCGCCGCGCGGGAATATCGATGACGATGCCGACCCAGGGTTTGGGCGGGAGGATGTATTCGCTGGGGATCAAGACCCGCGTACCGGCGCCAGGTAGCCAGGGATCGACACTGGGATTGGCAGCGCGGATCTCGTTATAGCCGATGTCGTAATGGCGGGCGATGTCCAGCAAGGTATCCTGCTGGCGGGCGGTCACCACGCGCAGCTTGCCGACCATGTTGGAGCCGGGTGGCGGCAAGGGAAACTCTGAGGCCGAGGCTGACCCTGTAAGACCAGCGGCCACGACCGCTACTGTCAGATACCACCAACGCCGCTTCTGCATGGGCCTCATTCCACCGACTCCAATAATGCCAGATCCACCTGCTCGTCTCCTCCGTCTCTCCGTAGTCTTAGGTACTCTCGCCCATTTTCCGTCCACACATCGACGATGACGCCTTCCATCCGGCGGCCGTCGTGCAATCGTAACCGAATCCGCCGACGGTGCATGGCGGCAAGCTCCAGAGCACTGTGCAGCGCACAGCTGATGGGACGGTAGGGCAGATCATCGGGCATGGATGCCATCCACTCCGCCCAGGTAGGGGCGCAAGGCCGCAGGAATGTAGATACTGCCGTCGGCCTGCTGATGATTTTCCAAAAGCGCGACGAGGGTACGTCCTACGGCAAGCCCGGAACCGTTGAGGGTATGGGCCAGCTCGGGTCGGCCATCGTCCTTGCGATAGCGCAGCTGCAATCGGCGCGCCTGAAAACTGCCGAAATTGCTGCAGGAGCTGATTTCTCGGTAGACACCCTGGCTTGGCAGCCAGACCTCCAGATCGTAGGTTTTAGCGGCGCTGAAACCCAGATCACCGGCGCAGAGCGCCATCACCCGGTAGGGTAGCTCCAGGCGCTGCAGGACCGTTTCGGCGTGGGTGGTGAGCTCCTCGTGGGCGGCGGCAGAGGCTTCCGGCCGCACGATCTGGACGATCTCCACCTTGTCGAACTGATGCTGGCGGATCATGCCACGGGTATCGCGCCCGGCGGCGCCCGCTTCGCGGCGGAAGCAGGGGGTATAGGCGCAGAATCGCTGCGGCAGCTCCTCGACGATACTCTCCCGCAGCAGATTGGTGAGGGGGACCTCGGCCGTGGGGATGAGATAGTAGGGGTCGTCACGCAGGGCGAAAAGGTCTTCCTCGAATTTGGGCAACTGACCGGTACCAAACAGGGAGGCGGCATTGGCGAGGTAGGGCGGGGCAATCTCCAGATAGCCATGCTCCTGGGTCTGGATGTCCAGCATAAACTGGATGAGGGCACGCTCCAGGCGGGCTCCCCAACCCCGGAGCACCACGAAGCGGCTGCCAGCGAGCTTGGCGCCGGCGGCAAAATCGGCTATTCCCAGCTGCTCCGCCAGATCGACGTGGTCGCGGACGGGAAAAGGAAACTGCCGCGGCTCGGCCCAACGGCGCAACTCGCGGTTATCGCTTTCATCGCGGCCCTCGGGCACCTCGGCATCGGGCAGATTGGGCAGAGTCTGAACAAAGGCGTCCCAGGCACCCAGAGCCTGCCGCTGGTCCTCCTCGACGGCGGCAATGCGGGCGGAAACGGCCGTAGCCTGTTCCTGCAGCGCGAGGGCGTCCTCACCCTGGCGCTTGGCCACCCCGATGGCCTTGGACAGGCGATTGCGCTCGTTGCGCAGATTTTCCAGCTCTACCTGCAGGGCCTTGCGCCGCTCGTCCAGGCTCTGGAGTGCCGCGAGATCCAGGACGAAACCGCGCCGGGCAAGCCCGGAAGCGACCATCTCGGGCTGGGTTCGCAGAAGGACGGGGTCGAGCATGGCGGTCAGTCTCCTGGGGCTGTGCGATGTGCGGCGATCCACCGCAGGCGTTCTCCCATGCGCTGCTCGAAGCCGCGCTCGGAGGCCTCGTACCAGGGCTCCTTGGCAGCCGCAAGCGCTTGGGGAAGATAGCTCTGCGCCGGCGCGATGGCGTCGGGAAAGTCGTGATCGTATTGGTAATCGCGCCCGTAATCCAGATCTTTGTGCAGCTTGGTGGGCGCGTTGCGCAGATGCCGGGGTACGGGGTGGCTGGGCTGCTGTCGGATCGTCTCGCGCACCTTTTTCCAAGCGCTGTACAGACGATTGCTCTTGGGGCAACTGGCCAGATAAACGGCCGCCTGCGCCAAGGCCAATTCCCCTTCCGGACTGCCCAAGGCCTGGAAGGCCTCGCGGGCGGCCAGAGCCACCTCCAGGGCGCGCGGATCGGCCAGGCCCACATCCTCCACCGCCACTCGGATCAGACGCCGCGCCAGATAGAGAGGGTCGGCTCCGCCATCGAGCATGCGCGCCAGCCAGTAGAGGCTCGCATCCACATCGGAACCGCGCAGCGATTTATGCAGGGCCGATATTTCATCGTAGAAATGCTCGCCGCCACGGTCGAAATGACGCCAGCTCTGACCCGCCGCCTGAGCCAGCACCTGGGTATCGAGCTTTAGACGGCCATCGCTCTCGGGCGCCAACTGCACCGCCAGATCCAGGATATTGAGCAGACGCCGGGCGTCGCCGTCGGCCTGCAGCAGCAGCTCGCTGCGGGCAGATTCCGGCAGCTCCACAGACAACCCGCCCAGACCCCGTTCGCGGTCCTGCAGGCTGCGCTCCAGAATCTCCGCCAGATCTTTTTGATCCAACGGTTCCAGCACATAGATGCGGACTCTGGACAGAAGCGCACCCACCAGAGCGAAACTGGGATTCTCCGTGGTCGCTCCGATGAGGGTGAGATTGCCCTCCTCGAGGTGCGGAAGCAAGGCATCCTGCTGGGTCTTGTTGAAGCGATGGATCTCATCGACAAAGAGTACCGTGGCCTCGCCCCGCAGGCGTCGCTCCGCACCCTCGGCCGCAGCCGCGCGCAGTTCGCGAACGCCGCTGTCCACCGCGGACAGGGTGAGTACCCGCGCACCCTGCTCGGCCGCGAGGAGGTGCGCCAGCGTGGTCTTGCCGACGCCGGGCGGGCCCCAGAAAACGAGAGAATGCAGAGTGTGTCGACGCAGCATGGCGGCGATGGGGCCGCGGGGCCCCAGCAGCCGTCTCTGGCCGACGAACTCGGCGAGGGAGCGGGGACGCATGCGCCCTGCCAGGGGTCGCAGATCGGTGTCGGTCAACTCGGAACGCTCGGCCAGGCCGTGGCAAAGACCTCAAAAGCTGCGGGAGATGCCAGCTCCGAAGGTAAAGGCGCTGGCTTTGTAACTGCCGGGAGCCACGCTGAAACCGCCGCTGCCGGGCAGGGTGTAAGCCGAAAGCCCGGTGCTCCCGGAAAAGGCATAGGCGGCCGCGATGTCATAGTGCCAGGGACCGAGACCGATGCCGAGACCGAAGCCGGCCAGATTACTGCTGGTGGCGGGGATGGCTACGCCGACGGCGTCACTACGGCTGGGATTGCCCTCATGGGCTATACCGGCGCGCAGGGCAAGATCCTGGTTTAAGTGATAGCTCAGGCCGAGACGATAGGCGAGACTGGATTTCCAGTGCAGGCTGCCGTAATAGGGAAGCTGGGCATTACTCCAATCGGTCCAGTCCACATCCAGCTCGGTAGCGAAAGCCTTGGTCCAGCGATAGCGCAGCCCGGCCTGTACGCGACCCGGCAGGTCCAGGTGACCACCGCCGGCGCTGATACTCGCGGGGGAGCGGTAACTCAGGGCCGCATTCAGGGTTTCGGTGGTGTAAAAAAGCGAGAAGTTGCCACCCACGCCACCACCATTGGCAGAAACCGGACCGAAGTGTCCGCCCAGGGTCTGGTAATAATCCAGACCGACACCAACACTCAGATCCGGCAGCAACAGATAGGCGACGCTGGGACTGATGTCGAGCACCCGCAGGCTATTCTTGAGGTAGGGACTGTTGCTACCCAGAGCACCCGGCGCCCAGGTGTCACGGATGCTGTAGGGAGAGGTGATGGCCACACCCGCAGACAGGGGCAGCGCCGAAAACCGGTGGCTGTAGAAGAGGTTGGGGAGGATGCTGGTCTGGGTCTGCGCGCCGATGCTGCCGCCGGGCCCCGCATAATTGTAGCTGGGCCGCTGCGCCAGCACCTCCAGAGCAGCGCGGTTGCCCGGGAAAAACACCATGGCGGCAGGATTGTCGCCCAGGCTGCTCACGGGTTGGCCATCGGCCACGGTGGCCCCGCCCTCGGAGAGAGCCGTCACGCTCGTGGGTGTGGCAAATCCGGCAGCCCAGGCGGGCGCACTGCCGCTCAGCGCCAGTATGGCCAAAAGGAAGGGGGCAGTAGAGCGTCGCATGGATCGTCCTCCGGGATCACGGATTACTGAGCACATCCACACCCTTGGGCGGGACGAACTGGAAGGTGTGCGCAGCTATGGGCCGATTGATGCGCACCTTGGTGAAACGTAGCAGGGTCTTCTGGGAGAAGGCGTCTTCCATGCGCATCTCGCGCAGCTGTCCGCGGCCATCGAAACCCAGACGCAGGGCAGTGAAACCCTGTGTCTGACCGTCCTTGGGTTCGAGCAGCACCCACTGCAAGCCGTCCTTGGCCGGGAGGGTCTGGACCTTGAAGTCCCGATCCAGGGTGTCGCGTCCGGCGATGAGGGCAGCGGGCGTCGAGCCAAGGCTCTTGCTCAAAGGCTGCACCGTCACCTGTTGCAGTGCCGGTTCGTAGAGCCAGACCCGCTCGCCGTTGGAGACGATTACCTGACCATCGGCCCCGGCATAGTCCCAGCGAAACTTGCCGGGCCGGGAGATCCACAGCCGCCCGCTGGCGCGCTTGATGATCTCGCCCTGGGCGTTGGCGATCTCCTGACTGAAATCGGCGGTGACGGTGTGGGTATCCTGAAAGAAACGATGCAGATCCTGCACAGCGCTGGCCGCCTGGGCGCCGCCAACGAGGAGCAGGCTGACACAGAAAGCCGTGAACCAGCGCCAAAGAAGCCCAGTCATCCGGGGCTCGCGATCAGTCTTCATCTCGACCTGGTGGGGGTCCGCCATAGATTTCTCTGCTCCCGTTACTCTGCAGTGGCCCGACAACACCGGCCCGCTCCATGGCTTCCACCATGCGGGCCGCGCGATTGTATCCTACTTTGAGCTGGCGCTGCACGTAGGAGATGCTGGCCTTGCGGCTGCGGGTGACGATGGCGACGGCCTGGTCGTACAGAGGATCGGTCTCGGCATCCTCGTCGTCCATGCTCCCGCCCTCGCCATCCTCACCTTGCCCGGCCAAGATGTCCGGATCGTAGTCGGGCGTGCCCAGGCTGCGCAGGGCCTCGACCACACGGTGCACTTCCTCGTCGCTGACGTAGGCGCCGTGCACCCGTTGCGGATAACCGGTCCCGGGCGGCAGGTAGAGCATGTCGCCCTGCCCCAGCAGGGTCTCGGCCCCCATCTGATCAAGGATGGTGCGCGAGTCGATCCGCGACGATACCTGAAAGGCGATACGCGTCGGGATATTGGCCTTGATCAGGCCAGTGATCACATCCACCGAGGGCCGCTGGGTGGCCATGATGAGGTGCAGACCGGCGGCTCGGGCCTTCTGGGCCAGGCGGGTGATGAGGGTTTCGACCTGCTTGCCCACCACCATCATCAGGTCTGCGAATTCATCGATGACCACGACGATGGCCGGGAGCGGCGCAAGCGGCAGAGCCTCGCCATCGCTGTCGCGGTCGGGTCCCGAGAGCTGCTCGCCGCGACTCTCGGCCTCACGGAGCTTTTGATTGTAGCCGCCGAGGTTGCGCACCCCGATGTGGGCCATGAGCTTGTAGCGTCGCTCCATCTCTGCCACGCACCAGCGCAAGGCGTTGGCCGCCTCTTTCATGTCCGTCACCACGGGCGCCAGCAGGTGGGGAATGCCCTCGTAGACCGAGAGCTCCAGCATCTTGGGGTCCACCAGGATCAGGCGCACCTCGGCGGGAGTCGCCTTGAAGAGGAGGCTCAGTATCATGGCATTGACGCCCACGGATTTGCCGGCACCCGTCGTACCCGCCACCAGCAGGTGGGGCATGCGCGCCAGATCCGCAGCCACCGGCTGTCCGCCGATGTCCTGACCAAGGGCGAGGGTCAAGAGGCTTTTGCTCTGGGTGAAGGCCGGACTGGAAAGGATCTCCGTCAGGCGGACGATACGCCGCTTGGGGTTGGGGACCTCGATACCCATGGTCGCCTTGCCGGGTATGGCCTCCACCACGCGTACCCGGGCCGCCAAGACCCGGGCCAGGTCCTTGCTGAGACCCGCCACCTGGCTGACCTTGACGCCCGCGGCGGGTTCGATCTCGAAGCGGGTGATGACCGGCCCTGGGTGAGCGGCGACCACACTGGCCTGCACGCCGAAGTCCGCCATCTTCTCTTCCAGCAGCCGGGAGCGCGCCGCCAGTTCCTCCGGCTTACCTGTGGCGCCGGTGTCGAGAGGATCGGCAGGGTCGAGCAAGGCGAGGACCGGCAGGCCCCGCTCATCCAGTGCCGTCATGCTCAGGGGAAGCTGTCGCTCCACGACACTGCCGGGACGGGACCCTGCCGGACGTGGCGATGTCCGCCGCGCTGCCGCCGCGGCTGGGATTGACGGTGCGCCCAGGGTGGCGGACGCGGGTGCTGCTGGGAGAGGCGGCTCGACTCCAGCGGGCGCAGGCTCGTGCACGGGCGTCAGGGTGGCATCGGCACGGCGTTGCGAGCGTCGCCACGCCGGTACATGCAAGGACCAGGATGGCAGACGCAGACGCAAGCGGGGACGCGGCAGGCTCGGCACCGTCCAGCCACTCAGGGCATGGTGCACGCGGCGGGGAGACACGGCGAACACCAGGGCCAGTGCCAGGGCGAGCACCACCAGCTCCACGAGGAGCAGACCGCCGACGCCGATACTGGGCAGGAGCACCGAGAGCAGCGCCCCACCCAGGAGACCACCGGCACTCTGGCTGGGAAAAGGCCAGGAAGCGGCCGGCCAGAATTGCGCTGCCATGGTGGATACCGTCGCCAGCAGGGGCAGCATGGCGACCGGTCGCCACCAGGGAAAACGCCGCTGCCAAAAAACTTGACGGGCCAGACCCCATGCCCAGTACAGAACCAGTCCGGGCACGATCCAGGCGGCCACGCCGAGCAGCTGGATCAGGACATCGGCGAGATTGGCCCCCGCCGTACCCCCGAGGTTGCGCACCCCGTCCCCCCGCCCGCTGTTGAACCAGTTGGGGTCCAGGGGGTGGAAGCTGTAGACGGACATGGCCGTGAAAGCACCCAGAAGACCGAGGACCAAGAGCCACAATTCGGCTCTGCGCAAGGCCGAGAGTCGCACAAAGCCCCCCCGCGGTGCCGGAGCACCCTTGCGCGTTTTGGACCGGGCGGCGTCGGAGCTGACACTGGGCATCGCTCGGACGCTAAAGGAGCTTGTCTAGGCTGTCAAGCCTTGGCTCGAGGCTTTGCAAGTCCGCTGGGGATGTGGCCGCAAGAGTTGCCGAGTGCTTGGGTCGGCGCCGCAGCAGCGGCAGGTAAAGTGGGCGGCGCGGCGGGTACCAGAACCCGGTTCGACTGACACTCCCGCCGCTCGATGCTATGCTCAAGCCTTCACGGATTTCGAGGCGAGCAGAGAACAGATGAGCGAGAAGCAGGCAGTCATCGATGAAAAGGCATCCCGGCTCTTGATCCTCGGTTCGGGGCCCGCAGGCTATACGGCGGCCATCTACGCTGCGCGCGCCAACCTGCGGCCGGTGCTGGTACAGGGCATGGAGCCCGGCGGCCAGCTGATGACCACGACGGATGTGGACAACTGGCCGGGGGCGGCGGAAGGGATTCTCGGACCGGAACTCATGGCCGAACTGGAAAAGCAGGCGCGCCGCTTCGATACGGAGATCCTGTTCGATCACATCCACCAGGTGGATCTCAGCCAGCGTCCCTTTCGTCTCAGCGGCGATCAACACTGCTACCGCACCGATGCCCTCATCGTCGCCACCGGCGCTTCCGCCAAGTACCTGGGACTCCCCAGCGAAGACCGCTATCGCGGCAAGGGCGTATCGGCCTGCGCCACCTGCGACGGTTTTTTCTATCGTAATCAGGACGTCGCGGTGGTGGGCGGTGGCAACACGGCGGTCGAAGAGGCCCTTTATCTCAGCAACATTGCCCGCCACGTCACGGTGATCCATCGGCGCGACAAGTTCCGCGCCGAAAAGATCCTGCAGGACAAACTGCTCGCCAAGGAGAATGTCACCGTCGTGTGGAACCACGTGGTGGATGAGATCCTCGGCGACGGCAATGGAGTAACGGGCCTGCGCATACGCGAGCGCGACGGCGAGGCGACCCGCGAGCTCGAGCTCATGGGGGTATTCATCGCCATCGGCCATCGGCCCAATACCGATATCTTTCGGGGTCAGCTGGACATGGACGATAGCGGTTACCTCATCACCCGGGGGGGTCGCGATGGGCTGGCCACCATGACCAGTGTATCGGGCGTTTTCGCCGCCGGCGACGTGCAGGATCACGTCTACCGCCAGGCGGTCACCAGTGCCGGCAGCGGCTGCATGGCCGCCCTCGATGCGGAGCGCTGGCTGGAAAATCCCAGCGAGTGATGGGCCGTGAGTGGCAGACGCAGGCCCAAGGCCCGATCTGCAGACACGGTCGTCCCGGGCGAAGGGCCGACGCCGGATGAGTGCGCGCTGTTCCGAGAAAGCCTCGGCAAGGTACGTCCCTTCTCCGCTCCAGAACCACCGCCAAGACCGGCCCCGCCGCCGCCGGAGGCTCGCCAGCGAGAGGCCGACGAACTGGCGGTCATCGCGGCCCTGGACAAGCCCTCCCCGGAAGACATGGCCTGGCTCAATGGCGATGAGTGGGTGTTCCTGCGACCGGGGCTGCCCCAAGGGCTGCTGCGCGATCTGCGTCGGGGACGGATTCGGACCCAGAGCGATCTCGACCTACACGGTCTGATAGCGGAAGAAGCGCGGCTGGCCGTGGCCCAGTTTCTGCAGGATGCGCGTCGCCAACGCCTGACCTGTGTGCGCATCATCCACGGTAAGGGCCTGGGCTCTCCCGGGCAGATGCCCGTCCTGAAGCGCCTGGTAGGCTTGTGGCTGATGCGCCGTCAGGAGGTTCTGGCTTTCACTCAGGCGCACCCAGCCGAAGGCGGCAGCGGCGCCCTGCGCGTGCTGCTGGGACGCGGCACCCGAAAGCGCTGACTGCCCGCAGGTGCCAGATCTACGATCGCAGCGTGCCCATCTGCCCAGGGCCGGAAGCGGCTCTGACGGATGGATCGGCGAACGCAGCCCGCTGGCGCCTTCAGCGCACTTGCAGCGAATCCGCCGGTTCCCACTTGCTCCGGCTGGGCATCTCCCCATCCGCCTCGGCCAGGGCGGCAAGAATGGGACAATGTTCCACGGGTCCGTGACCAGGACAGCGTTCGGCCTGGTGCGCCAGGGCATCGCGCATACGCTGCAGGTCGGCGATCTTGCGATCGATGTCGCCGATCTTGCGCTCCGCCAGGGCCTTGACCGTCGCCATGTCGCTCTCGGGCTGATGGCTGAGATCCAGCAGCTCCTTGATCTCGGTGAGGGAAAAACCGAGATTCTGTGCACGACGGATGAACCGCAGACGCGACTCCGCCTCGCTGTCGTAGAGTCGGTAGTTGGATTGTGTGCGCTGCACCGGCCGGATGAGGCCGATGCGCTCGTAGTAGCGCAGGGTTTCCGCCGCCAGTCCTGCCTCGCGCGCCAGACGCCCAATGGTCACGTGATTGTTCATGACTCCCTTCCTGTAATTAGCTGGACAACAGCCTGTAGTTTATCGTAAAGCGTTCTGCAAAATCAAAGCACATGCCCGCATCACTCAGCCCTGTGTCTGCACGCCTAGAGCCTCCAGACACACCGTGGCAAAACTCCCGGCGGGCAAGAAAAACTCGATCTCCAGCTTGGTTGCATCACGCCACTGCCAGGAGCTGTCCTGCGTACGGCAACGCAGCGCCCGACGCGCGGCGCGCAGTCCTTGTCCGGCAAGACGATCGGCCCAGACCAGACCGTTCTCGGCAAACTCCGGCGGCCCCACCCAAGCCGCCAATGCGGCTTGCTCCGCACGCGCCGCGTCTCCTACGGGCCCATCGGTACCTGCACCGGCCAGAGGACCGCTGGGATGCAGATCCCAGGCGCACAGGCGCGCCTCCAGGGATGGCCAGTCCGCACCCTCCGGGCTGGCCACGAAATGGCTGTGCGAACCTTCCAGCTGCACGCGCTCGCCGGGCAACAGGTGCTGCCAGCTGCCATCCCGCACACGCTCGGCGAGGACGGCATTGAACAGGGCCGATCGCGCCGTGGACCAGAGCAGACCCACCTGCCCACGCTGCGGTCGCCGGCCGGTACCCGCCAGGAGCCGGGCGGCAGCCGCCAGGTTACCGTGGCCGAAGCGTTGCGCCCCAAAATAATTGGGGAAACCCCGCTGTCCCAGCTGAGACAGAGCCGCTTCCCAGTCCTCGCGACTGCCGTGCTGCACCATCAGGGACAGGCGAAAGCGATTGCCCAGGTGTACCCCCCGGCGCAGCTTGCGGTCGTGTCGGCTGCATTGGAGGATGCGCAGCTCCCGGTCTTCCAGCGCCGACCAGTCCGGCTCTGTCTTGCCGGGCAGAGACACGGTAAAGAACTGGCGGGTGCGTGCGTGGCGATCCTTGAGACCGGCATAGCCGATGTCGCGGGGCTGGACTTTGGCGTGGCGGGCAATGCGGCGCACCACCTCCTCGGTGTTGAGACCCGCTTTCTCGATCTGCAGGAATACGTGCTCGCCGACCCCGCTGGGGCGAAAAGGCAGGATCTCTTCGACAAAGAAGGTGTCCGGCCCCCGCTGGAGCAGCCCGCCGAGAGTTGCGTCCCGAGCGGGATACAGACGTTCCGGGCCGCTAGACATGGGACAGCAGGCAGACGGCGTGCGTGGCAATGCCCTCGCCTCGACCCGTGTAGCCCAGATGCTCCGTGGTGGTGGCCTTGATGTTGAGCCGATCCTCATCGAGCTGCAGGTCCGCGCAAAGATTCTGCCGCATGGCGGGAATGTGCCCAGCCAGGCGCGGGCGTTGACAGACCACCGTCGCATCGACGTTGACGGGTTGCCAGCCTCGCTGCGCCAGAAGCTCGCGGCAGTGGCGCAGCAGGATGCGCGAGTCGACGCCGGCAAAACGCGGGTCCGTGTCGGGAAAATGGCGGCCGATATCGCCAAGGGCGGCCGCACCCAGGAGCGCGTCGCAGATGGCGTGGATGAGAACGTCGGCGTCGGAGTGGCCGGCAAGGCCCAGGTCGAAGGGGATTCGGACACCGCCGAGAATGAGCGGTCGATCCGCCACCAGGGCGTGGACGTCGAAGCCGTGTCCGATACGCAGCTCGCTCACGCGGCACCTCCCATCTCACGAGCGGCGAGGATGGCGGCCGCCAGCTCGAGATCGTCGGGGTAGGTGATCTTGAGGTTGTCGCTGTGCCCCCGAATGAGGCGCGGCCGCCAGCCCTCCTGCTCCATGGCGGAGGCCTCATCGGTGATGGGCAGGGCCTGCTTTTTGGCGTGGGTCAGGGCCGAGAGCAAGGATCCCAGCGGAAAAGCCTGGGGTGTGAGGGCGCGCCAGAGGTGGTGGCGATCGACGGTTCCGAGGCTATGACCGGCCTCTTCCCGCTTGAGAGTATCGGCCACCGGGACGGCCAGCAGGGCACCCTGGGGACTCTCTGGGAGGGCATCGAGGAGGGCGTGCAGGTCTTGGCTGCGCAGGCAGGGGCGCCCGGCAGCACCAGCTGCACCCCGGCAATGCGCTCCTCGCCTAGAAAAGAGGCGATGGCGTGCGCCAACACCGGACGCCCCAACAGGCTCTGATACTGCTTGGCTTGGGCCGAACCAAAGCGCTGCCCGCGTCCCCCCGCCGGGATGACCGTCCAGATCTTGTCCATCCGCTTTCCCCGTCCTCGCTTTGGCTGCGCCACGAATCCCGATGATAACTCGACGCCCGGCATTTTGCAGTTTTCGCGGTCCCCTTATAGACTGACCCCCTTCAACGTGGGGAAGCATCGGCTTGGGAGCAGAGTTATCCTTGGGCGCCGCGCCCGGTCCGGGGAGCGTCCAGCATTTCAGTCCATGGCTGGGCGCGGCGGGACCGTGGCTCGCCGCCCAGGCCATGGAGCGCTGGCAGCGGCCGATATTGGCCATCGTCAGCAGTGCCCGAGAGCTGGATGTCTGGGTGCGGGAATGGCGTTTCTTTGCTCCGGAATGGGGCGAGGCACTGGTCTTTCCCGATCGCGACATCCTCCCTTACGATCGGCTCAGTCCGCCGGCAGAGGCCACCGCCACGCGGCTGGCGACCCTGGCGGCCTTGCCCCGTTGGCGCGGTCTGTGCGTGACCTCGGTGGCCGCCGCCCTGCAAAAACTGCCGCCGGCCAGCTTCTTGGATCAGCATGCCCTCGTCCTGCGCCGCGGCGATCACCTCGAGCCCGCGCGTTTTCGCCAGCGTCTGGTGGATGCCGGCTATCGCGCCGTGGCGGAGGTGTCGGAGCCGGGCGAGCTGGCCTGGCGGGGGGGCATCATCGATCTGTTCCCCAGTGGCAGCGCCGTACCCTACCGCATCGAACTCTTCGACCAGGAAGTGGAAAGCATCCGCTCCTTCGACCCCGAGAGCCAGCGCAGCCTTGAGCCGGTGGACCAGGTCACGACCTTGCCGGCGCGCGAGGTGCCGGTGGACGCGGACGCTCTCCAAGCCTTCCGTGCCCGGTTTCGGGCCCGTTTCAGCGGCGATCCGCAGCGGGCCGAAATCTATCGGCGTGCCAGCCAAGGCACGGTCCCCGCGGGCGCCGAACACTATCTCCCGCTGTTCTTTGAAGCACCCGGCAAACTTTGGGATTTCCTCCCCCGCGACACCCTGGTCCTCACGCCCCCAGGTCTGACCGAGGCAGAGGCACAGGTCCGCGCCGACTGGCACGAGCGGTACGAGGAACACCGGCACGATCCAGCGCACCCGCTCCTCAGCCCCGAGGAACTGCTGTGGGACGCCGCCACCTGGCAAGCGGACCTGTCGCTGCGCGGGCGCCTGGCGGAAGGCTCGGGGACGACGGCTCAGGCTCTGCCGCTGGCGGCACCCCCCCCGCTGCAGGCCGATCTGGATCAGCCTTTGGCGGGCCTGGACACCTTTCTCGCCGGCTTGCCTGCGGGCGCCCGCGCCCTCATCGCTGCCGAGTCGCCGGGTCGCGCCGAGGCCCTGGCGGAGCATCTCCGCCAGCGCGGCCACACCCCCGAGCGCTGCAGCGATTGGCCCAGCTTCCTGAAGGCCAAGGGCCCCATCGCTCTGGCCGTCGCCCCGCTGGAAAGAGGCCTTCTGGAGATGCGTGGCGGCAGGATCGAACGCGCCCTCATATCCGAGGCGCAGATCTTCGGCGATCGGATCTTTGCTCAAAGACGCAGCCACAGCGCCCGGCGGCGCAGTCAGGAACACCTGATCCGCGATCTTGGTGAACTGCAGGCCGGCGACGCCGTCACCCACGAGGACTACGGCATCGGCCGTTTCCGCGGCCTCGAGACACCTTTCGTGGCCCAAGGGGACGTCAACGAATACGTCGTCCTGGAGTATGCCGGCGGCGATCTGGTCTACGTCCCTGCGGATCACCTGGACCGCATCGCGCGTTACATCGGCAACGGCGTAGACGAACCGGAACTGACCCGCCTTGGCAGTCGGTCTTGGGACAAGGCCAAGGCACGGGCCAGGGCCAAGGCCGTGGATGCCGCCAGCGAGCTCCTGGATATCTACGCGCGCCGCGCGGCCCGCCCTGGACGCGCCTTTCCGCCTCCGGACGAGCGCTACTGGGATTTCGTCTCCCGATTTCCCTTCGAGGAAACACCGGATCAACAGGCAGCCATCGACGCGGTCCTGGCCGACATGACCAAGGCGCGGCCCATGGATCGTCTCATCTGCGGCGATGTCGGCTTCGGCAAAACCGAGGTAGCGCTGCGCGCGGCCTTTCTCGCGGCGGCCAGCGGCGCTCAGGTCGCGGTGCTCGTCCCCACCACCCTGCTCGCCCAGCAACATTTCGAAAACTTCCGCGACCGCTTTGCCGGCCTGCCCATCCGCGTGGCGGTGCTGTCGCGCTTCCAGAATGCGCGGGAACGGCGGGAAGTGCTGCAGGCACTGGCGTCGGGCGCGATCCGGATCATCATCGGTACCCACCGCCTGCTGAGCCGCGACGTGCAGTTCCACGATCTGGGTCTGCTCATCCTCGACGAGGAGCACCGCTTTGGCGTGCGCCAGAAGGAGCAGATCAAGGCCCTACGCTCCGAGGTGGACGTGTTGACCCTGACGGCGACCCCCATTCCCCGGACCCTCAATCTATCCCTGGCGGGGCTGCGCGATCTGTCCATCATCGCCACACCGCCGGAACGGCGCCAGCCGGTGCGGACCTTCGTCCAGATCTTCTCCGAGGAGCTGGTGCGCGAGGCCTGTCAGCGGGAATTGCATCGCGGTGGCCAGATCTACTACCTGCACAACGAGGTGCGCGATATCGAGCGCAGTGCCGCCACCCTGCGCCGGCTGGTCCCCGAGGCGCGCCTGCGTATCGCTCACGGGCAGATGCCCGAGGCGGAGCTCGAAAGCGTGATGCTGGATTTCTACCACCAGCGCTTCGATATACTGCTGTGCACCACCATCATCGAATCGGGCATCGACAATCCCAGCGCCAATACCATGCTCATCGACCGCGCCGACCGCTTCGGGCTGGCCCAGCTGCACCAGCTGCGCGGTCGCGTCGGGCGTTCGCACCAGCGCGCCTATTGCTACCTCTTCACTCCCGACCCGCGGGCCATGACCGAGGACGCCCGCCGGCGGCTGGACGCCATCCAGTCGCTGGAGGATCTGGGCGTGGGTTTTGCCCTGGCCAGTCACGATCTGGAGATCCGCGGCGCTGGCGAGCTGCTGGGCGATGCCCAGAGCGGACACATGGAAGAGGTGGGCTTCACCCTCTTCATGGAGTGGCTGAACGAGGCGGTGGATGCCATCCGCGCTGGCCGTGATCCCCAGAGCCTGGCCCAGAGCCGTGCCGAAGGCCCACGTATCCACCTCAACATCGCCGCGCTCATCCCAGCCAGCTACATCGCCGACGTGCATCTGCGCCTGCAGTTCTACAAACGCTTGGCCAAGATCCGCCAGGCCAGCGAAATCGGCGAACTGTTGGTAGAGCTCATCGACCGCTTTGGCCCCATCCCCGAGGAGCTGCGCGCCCTGCTCTGCCAGACCCATCTGCGTCTGGTCGCGCAGGAGATGGGTGTGGTGGCCATCGATGCCGGCCCCGCCGGCGCCCGTCTGGAATTTTCCGAAACGCACCAGGTCGCCCCCGAAAAGGTCATCGCCCTTTTGCAACAACAGCCCACGGAATATCGTCTGGAGGGTGAACAGGTGCTGCGCTGGCGCCGGCCGCTGCCCGACGGCGAAGCCCGCTGCGAAGCTACCCTGAAACTCATCCAGTCCTTGAGGAGAACGCCATGAGCAGTACCCGCCTTGCGATCCTGAGCCCCGCCGCTGTCGGTCCCATGCCCTTGCCCGCCATCCTCGGCAGTATCGTCCAGGGCCACCTGGAGCAACGGGAGGTCTGGGAATGCTGGTTACAGGATTGGGAGCTGCCGGTGTCCGTGAGCGAGCTCAGCCCGGTGTTGGACGAGCTGGCACGCCAGTGCCTTGCCCAGGGGCGTGAACTCTTCTGGACACCGACGGACCCGGGCGAGATCCGGCTGCGCCTGGTCCTGCAGGGCGAGGCCTCGGCCACACCCCTGCGGCGCGCGCTGACGGCCCTCAAGCTGCAGGGCTTCCTGCCCGCCCGGGTGATGGAGGCCCAGGGCAAGGTGTTGGTGCTGGAAATCTTCGGGCCGGAGCTGTCCCTCCCCTTGGGCAATCACCGTCTGGCCGAAGCCATGGAGGGCCTGGCTACCGATGCCGCGCTGGCGCCCTTCTGGTCGCCGGAGCATTTTCGCTTGTTGGTGAGCGACATGGACTCCACTCTGCTCAGCATCGAGTGCATCGACGAGCTGGGCGAGCACCTCGGTCTCAAACGTCAGATCGCCGCCATCACCGAACGCTCCATGGCCGGAGAACTGGATTTCCGCAGCTCCCTCATCGAACGCACCCGCCTGCTGGCCGGTACCCCTGCCAGCGCCATCGACGCCGTCATCCGCGATCGCCTGCAGCTCAATCCCGGCGCCCGCGAGCTCATCGCCGCCGCCAAGCGTCACGGGGTGCAGACCGCGGTGGTGTCCGGTGGCTTCACCCAGTTCACTCGCCACCTGCAGGAGTCCCTGGATCTGGACTACCAGTTTGCCAATACCCTGGAGATCCGCGACGGCAAGCTCACCGGGACCGTACTGGGCGACATCATCGACGCCGAGGCCAAGGCCAATATCCTGGAACTCCTGGCCATCACCGTGGGCGTCGATGCCGGGCGCTGTGTGGCCATCGGTGACGGCGCCAACGACCTGCCCATGCTGCGTAAGGCCGGGGTCGGGATCGCCTACCACGCCAAGGCGACGGTTCGCGCCCAGGCCGACTTTCAGATTCGTCACGGCGGGTTGGACAGCGCCATCGCCTTTCTCGGCTGGTGATAGGGGGCACGCTTGCAGCCCTTGCAAGCGGTTTAGACACAATATAAACTAAGACGTGTTTTATACCACCGTCACAGGAGCATGTCATGAAACTCGCTAACAAAGAAGGCCAGCCCGTCCCACAGGTCGTATTCCGTACCCGCGAAAACAATCAGTGGCGCGACGTCAGCAGCAGGGAACTCTTCAGCGGCCGCAATGTTGTGGTCTTCGCGCTGCCCGGCGCCTTCACCCCCACCTGCTCTTCCAGCCACCTGCCTCGCTACAACGAGCTGGCGCCGACCTTCCGCGAGAACGGCATCGACGAGATCCTTTGCATCTCCGTCAACGATGCCTTCGTCATGGAGGCCTGGGCCAAGGAGCTTGCCGTCGAGAACGTTCGCCTCATTCCCGACGGCAACGGCGAGTTTACGGCCGGCATGGGGATGCTGGTGGACAAGCACGATCTGGGCTTCGGTAAGCGCTCTTGGCGCTATTCCATGCTGGTACGCGATGGCATCGTGGCCAAGATGTTCATCGAGCCCGACAAGCCCGGTGACCCCTTCGAAGTCTCCGATGCCGACACCATGCTGCGCTTCATCAATCCCGAGGCCCGTGAGCCGGAATTCATCACGCTGTTCACGCGGGAAGGCTGTCCGCACTGCGCCCGCGCCAAGCAGATGCTCCAGGATCGGGGGCTCGTCTACGAGGAAATCCGCACGGGCATGGGTACCGGTATCAGCTCTCGCAGCATTCGCGCCGTCAGCGGCCGTTCCACGGTGCCGCAGATCTTCATCGGTGGCCGCCACATCGGCGGCGCTGACGATCTGGCCCGCTATCTGAGCGCCCAGTAAGGCAAGAGGGGGCTCTCGCCCCCCCTCATCCTCTAGGCAGCCATCTTCTTCAAAACAGGGGACATCCAAATGCCCGATGAGCACCATTTTGATTATATCGTCCTCGGCGGCGGCAGCGGCGGCATCGCCAGCGCCAACCGCGCCGCCAGCTATGGGGCACGCGTCGCCTTGGTGGCCGCGGGACCTCTGGGGGGCACCTGCGTCAACGTAGGCTGCGTTCCCAAAAAGCTTTTCTGGAACGCCGCGCACCTGGCCGAAGGCGCACGGCTGGCGCGCAGTTATGCGCTTCAAGCCGAGGCACCGGAGTTTCGCTGGCCCGAATTTTACCAGCGTCGGCAGGACTATATCGCCTACCTCAACGGCCGTTATGCCGAAGGTCTGACCCGGAACGGCGTTCGGCTCTTTCGTGGCTTCGGCCAGCTGCTGAGTGGGCAGCGCGTGCGCGTGGACGCACAGGTGATCCTGCAGGCTCCTCACATCCTCATTGCTACCGGGGGTGAGCCTGTCCGGCCGGAGCTCCCAGGCGCTGAACTGGGCCTCGATTCCGACGGTTTCTTCGCCCTGGAAACCCAGCCCCGCCACGTCGCCGTGGTCGGCGCCGGCTACATTGCGGTGGAGCTTGCGGGGCTCTTGCAGAGTCTCGGCAGTCGGGTCTCCTTGGTCATGCGGCGCCGGCATTTTCTCAACGGCTTCGATGCCATGCTGCGCGAGGGCTTGATGGAAGCCATGGCAGGCGCAGGAATCACCCTGTTGCCGCAGCGGCAGGTGGCAGGTCTTGCCCGGGACGCGGACGGCCTTGCCCTGCACTTTGCCGACGGCGAGAGCCTACAGGGGCTGGACACCGTCCTCTGGGCCGTGGGTCGGCGCCCGCGCAGCCGCGATCTGAACCTTGCGGAGGTCGGAGTCTATCCCGATGAGGAGGGCTACGTGCCCGTCGACCGTTATCAGAATACCCGCGTCGAAGGTATCTACGCCGTGGGCGATGTGACCCGGGCACCGGCACTCACCCCCGTCGCCATTGCCGCGGGACGGCGCCTGGCCGATCGGCTCTTCGGTGGCCAGCCGGATCGGTATTTGGACAGCAGCCTCACCCCCACCGTGATCTTCAGCCATCCGCCCATCGCCACCGTCGGCCTGACGGAGGATGAGGCGCAGGAGCAGTACGGCGAAGACAGCGTGCGCGTCTATCGCAGCCGTTTTACCCCGCTGCTGCGGGCGCTGGACCGAGAACATCCCCAGACCACCCACATGAAGCTCGTCACCGTCGGCGCCGAAGAGCGCATCGTCGGTCTGCACGCCCTGGGCGACGGGGTCGAGGAGATGCTGCAGGGCTTTGCCGTAGCCATCCGCATGGGTGCGCGCAAACGCGACTTCGACGACACCATCGCCATACATCCCACCAGCGCAGAGGAATTTGTCACGATGCGCTGAGCGCCGGCTCAGCGCTCCTGGACAGCAGGCTGTTTGAACAGGGAGTGGTGCAGACGCTGCAGCGCCTCGGGTCCGACGGCCAGGCCACAATCGCAGTCGGGACATTGGGCGAGGAGCGGGACCGTCGCCGCCAGCACCTGGCGCACCCGCTCCATGCCCTCGTGCATGACCTGGTCGATGGCCGCCATGGTGATGGGCTCGGCGCTTTTGCCGGCGGCGGGATTCACCACCAAGGCCAGGGGGGCATAGCACAGACCGATTTCGCGCGCCAGAACCGCCTCGGGCATGCCCGTCATGCCGACGATGTCGCCCCCGTCCCGCTCGATGCGGCGGATTTCCGCCGCTGTCTCCAGCCGCGGCCCCTGGGTGATGGCGTAGGTACCGCCGTCGATAACGGGCTGGGCGATGGCTGCACCGGCCTCCAGCAAACGCTGACGGATCTGCGCGCAGTAGGGCTCGGAAAAATCGACGTGGATGACGGAACTGTCGCCACCCTCGTAAAAGGTATTGGGACGCCCGCTGGTGTAATCGATGAGCTGGTCCGGGGCACACAGGGCTCCAGGCACCATGGCCGGGGCGATCCCCCCCACCGCGCCTACCGCGATGACGTGCCGCACCCCGGCGTGATGAAGCGCCCAGATGTTCGCACGGTAATTGACGCGATGAGGTGGAATGGTGTGACCATAGCCGTGCCGCGCGAGGAAGATGATTTCCTGTCCTGCCAAGCGTCCAAAGGTCAGCGGGCCCGAGGCCTCGCCGTAAGGCGTGCGCACGACCCGGCGCCACAGGATTTCGAGATTCTTCAGCTGGGTCAGACCACTACCGCCAATGATACCGACGATGCCCAAGGTTCAATCCTCCGTCAATGCGAAGATGCCCGGAGCATTGCGTCCCAGACCGCGCGCATCCAGCCCGTAGCCGAAAACGAAGCGGTCCGGCACTTCCAGGCCTACATAATCGACGACCACCTCCCGCTCTCGCGGTCGGCTCTTGCGCACCATCACCGCCGAGCGCACATCGGCCGCGCCGGCTTTGCGGCAGAAATCCTGCAGCTCCAGCAGGGTGAGTCCCTCATCGAGGATGTCATCTATCAGCAGGACCGTTGCACCGCGCAGGTCGGCCCGGGGCTGCAGCCCCCAGACGAGGTCTCCGCCGCGGGTCTCGGCACCGTAGCGACTGAGCTGTACGCAGTCGAGATAGAGGGGAAAGTGCAGGTGCGGCAGGATCTGTCCTACCACGACCACCGCACCCGAGAGCACACAGAGCACGACCACCGGTCGATGCAGGGCACCGGCCTCAAGATCTCTAGTGATAGCAACGGCCATCCTTTGGATGGCCGCTTCCACCTCCGCCGCCGGATAGATCTGCTCGGCGGGACCCAGGTGACTCGGATGCATGGACTTCAGTAGGTGAAGGTTACGACATCGTCATCCATGGCTTGCTCAATGACGTAGGCGCCACCGACCACATCCGAGATCTCCGGAATCAAACCATCCTTGTCCACATCCCAGAGCTCAAGGGTAGGCGTGCAGACGAAGAACTTGACACCCGCTTCGTGCGCGTCCTTGATGAAGTCGTAGACGCTCTTGGGGCTGCCGGGCATGACGTGCATCTTCTCGGCCACACCCTTCTTGGCGAGTTCGCCGGCACGGGCGGTCAGCACCACTTCCACCTCGAAGTCCATGGCCGCGGCCACGGTCGCCTGGAAGAAGGGCGCACCCAGCTCCTGGGGGTTGGCGGGATCGGTATTGACCATGACCATCAACAATTTATCTGCCATTTTCTACTCCTTGCCTGAAAAATCCCGCCCATATTAACGGCGGCAACGCCGGGATGCACCATGAATTGATTGATTCGCGCATAAAATGCGCCATGGAACGCGAGCTCAGTCGTCCCGACCGCCATCCAGCTCTGCCATCCGCCGCTGCCGGCTGGAGCGCAGCAGAATTTCACGCTCTTCGGCCAAGGCACGCTTGGCCACCCGGATGGCCTCCTGAAGATCCTGGCGCTTGGCCTCCACCAGGTCGCCGCCAGCATCCATGAGCTGCGAGGTTTTCTCCTGAATCTCCTCCAGCAAGGCCCCGATGCGCTCCTCCGCCGCCTCCTGCAGATCTTCCAGCTGCTCCCGGCCGCGCTCCAAGGCACGCCGCAGTTCTCCGCGCGTCTCAGCGCCACTGGCCGGTGCCAACAACAGTGCACCCACCGCACCCACCACCACTCCCAGGATAAAACCTTCGGCATTTCGCATGGATCTCACTCCTTCGTTGACAAAACCCTACCGGAACGGCGCGGCTTCTCAGCGACGCCGGAAGAAATAACGCAGGCCAACCCGCAAGGCACGATACCATAGGCCGATTTCACGCACCGGCAGCACCAGGGTATCGACCGTCTCCCGCAGCTCCCGATCGACATAACGGAGACTCGCATCCACCCGCTCCACCTGCCGACCGCCGAGCTTGATAAGATGCTGGACCTGGTGCACCGCCGTCTTCAGCTCGAAAAGGGCGGGCGACAGGTCCTGCTCCACGCGCGCCAACACCCGCTCCAGACGCAGAAAGGTTCGCACGACAACCCCCGCCGTGACCGCCAGAATCAGCAGGATCAACAACATGCAAACAGCAATGATGGTCAGCGCAGTACTGGTGCCCATGCTTTTTCCGCCTTTTTCCGTCCTTTTGTCGTTCAGTATAGCGGCGCGAGGCTGCCAGCGTAAAACTTGCCTCGCCACCCTCCCGACGTCACCCCAGTTGGGTCCAGAGCAGGAGGACCGTCACCAGCAGTGCCGCAACGCTGAGCACCAGCACGGCGGCGGCGGCAAAGTCCTTGGCGCGACCGATGAGAGGATCCAGCTCCGGACTCACCCTATCGGCAAGGGTCTCGATGGCGGTATTGAGAAGCTCGGCGGCAAGGATCGCGGCGATGAGCACGGTGGTCAGCGCCCACCACAGCGGGGCTGCACGCAAGAGCAGGAGCAGCAGGACGGCACCGACACTGGCAATCAGCTCCGTGCGCAGGCTGCGCTCTTCGGCGACGGCCCGCAAGAAGCCGCGCACGGCATTGCGCGAGCGCCGCCACAAGGGCTCGTTCTTGTTCACCAACCACCGTCCTCGCGCAGGGATAAGGCTTCCGTTTCCCCCACCACGAAGTGGTCCAAAAGACGGATGTCCAGGAGCTCCAGCGCCTGTTCCAGACGCCGCGTGAGCTGGCGGTCGGCGAGGCTCGGTTCGGCTACACCGGAGGGGTGATTGTGGGCGACGATGAGGGCCGCGGCGTTGAGCTCCAGGGCGCGTTTGGCCACCTCGCGGACATAGACACTGGTGGCGTCGATGGTGCCCTGGAAGAGTTCCTCGAAACGCAGCACTCGGTGGCGATTGTCCAGAAAGAGCACGAGGAAGATCTCGCGGCTGCGATCCCGCAGGATCAGGCGCAGATACTCCGCGACTCGCCGCGGTGAGTCCAGAGCCTCCCCGCGCTGCCAGCTTTCCGCCATGTGGCGACGGCCCATCTCCAGCACCGCCTGCAGCTGGGCGTACTTGGCCATCCCCAGACCCTTCTCGGCGCAGAATTCGACGGCACTCGCCGTGAGCAGGCCGCGCAGACCACCGAAATGCTGCAAAAGGCCTCGCGCCATATCCACGGCGCTCTGCCCGCGCACCCCGACCCGCAGGAAGATCGCCAGCAATTCGGCATCCGACAGACTCCCCGCCCCCTTCTCCAACAAGCGCTCCCGCGGCCGCTCAGCGGCCGGCCAATCGCGGATAGTCATCTGCTCCCTCCTTGCGTACACTGCGGCTCATGACCGTCTCCGCGCCATTGAACTGTAACGCACCACTCCATGGCAAGCGCATTCTGCTGCTCGTTGGCGGCAGCATCGCCGCCTACAAAAGCCCGGAAATCGTCCGCCTCCTCCGGGCGGAGGGAGCGGAACTGCGCTGCGTTCTGAGCGCCGCTGCCAGCCGCTTCGTCACGCCCCTCACCCTCCAGGCGCTGAGCGGCGAGGCGCCGCGCCAAGATCTCTTCGCCGCCGAGGAAGAGGCGGCCATGGACCACATCCGTCTCGCCCGTTGGCCCGACGCCCTGCTCTATGCCCCCATATCCGCCAACGGCCTCGCCAAACTCGCGCTCGGCCTCGCCGACGATCTCGGCAGCACCGTCGCCCTCGCCAGCCGCGCTCCCCGCTATCTGGCCCCCGCCATGAACACGGCGATGTGGGAGCATCCGGCGACGCAAAGACACGTGGCCCAGCTGCGGACCGATGGCGCCTATTTCATCGACCCCGAGCAGGGGGTATTGGCCTGCGGCGAGAACGGCGCCGGTCGTCTGGCCGAGCCCTCCCGCATCGTCGAGCATCTGCGCCTGGGCCTCGGCCCCCAGGATTGGCGCGGGCGCCGAGTCCTCGTGAGTGCCGGCCCTACCTGGGAAGCCATCGATCCGGTCCGCGCTTTGACGAATCGCGCCAGCGGCCGACAAGGCTTTGCATTGGCCCAGGCAGCGGCGGAACGGGGCGCCCGAGTAGTGCTGGTGGCCGGTCCCTGCGCCCTGCCCACACCCCTCGGAGTGCAGCGCCACGACGTGGTTTCGGCCCAAGAGATGCTCGCCACCATCCTGCGCATCCTGGAAGGCGGGCGTTACGATCTGTTCCTCGCCAACGCCGCCGTCGCCGACCACCGGCCGACGACGAGCCATGCACACAAGCGCCGCAAGGGCGAGTTGGGAGAGAGCCTGGCCTGGATCGCCAACCCCGATATCGTCGCGACGGTGCACGAGAGCCCACACCGGCCGCGGCGTATCGTCGCCTTCGCGGCGGAGACGGCCCCGGACATCGCCTCCGCCGCGGCGAAACTGCGAGCCAAAGGCGCGGACGTTGCCATCGTCAACGACGTATCCGAGGGTGCGATGGGTGGCAACGAAAACGCCTGTACCCTCGTCTGCGGCGAGCGCGTCACGTCCTTGCCGCTGCAAGACAAGCTCTGCCTGTCCCGCGCCCTGCTGCGTGCTCTCGACCCTTGCCTACGCTGAAGGACCAACCATGGAAACCTTGGACATCCGCATTCTCGACCCGCGCCTCGGCCGCGACTGGCCTCTGCCCCACTACGCCAGTCCGGAAGCCGCCGGTATGGACCTGCGCGCCTGCATCGAGGCGCCCTTGGAACTCGAACCGGGTGAAGCGACCCTGGTCTCGGCGGGTTTTGCCATGCACATCGGCCACGCCGGTGTCGCCGCCCTCCTGCTACCTCGCTCGGGCCTGGGTCATCGGGGCATCGTCCTCGGCAATCTGGTCGGCCTCATCGATGCCGATTACCAAGGCCCGGTAAAGATCTCTTTGTGGAATCGCAGCCGCGAGCGGCAATGCATCGAGGTGGGGGAGCGCATAGCGCAGATGATTCTCGTCCCCGTCTTGCGGCCGCAGTTGCGGGAGGTAGCCGAATTCGCGCCCAGCACGCGCGGCGAGGGCGGCTTTGGCAGCACCGGGAGCCTGTGAAGCACGATGAACAATCCCCTGGAACGCATTTTCGAATGGGCCCTCTGGAATTCCCGCTTCGTCGTTCTCTTTGCCGTCATCGCCAGCCTTCTGGTAGCTTTTGGTGTCTTCTACATGACTTCGGTCGACGCCTGGACCCTTTTGCAGCACATCGCCCATTATGGCGACAGCGCACTGTCGACAGAGCAGCGCAGCGACCTGCACGCCGAAATCGTCGCCCATGCCGTGAGCATCGTCGACGGTTATCTCCTGGCCACCATCCTGCTGATCTTTTCTCTGGGCCTCTACGAGCTCTTCATCAGCAAGATCGATATCGCTGGCGAGAGCAAGGGCTCCCGGGTGCTCTTCATCAGTAGCCTGGACGAACTCAAGGATCGTTTGGCCAAGGTCATTCTGATGATCCTGGTGGTAAGCTTCTTCGAGCGCTCCCTCGCCATGCACGCGCGCTCTTTCGTTGACCTGCTCTACCTCGCCATCGGCATTGCCTTGGTAGCGCTCGCCCTCTATCTGAGTCACCGCGCCTCAGGCACCACGCACGGCAGCGACGGACACTGACGGAGGCTGCTGCCCCATGGATTTCAGGCGCGGGGGAGGGTAACCCCCGCCTGGCCCTGATACTTGCCTCGCCGATCGGCGTAGGAGACTTCGCAGACCTCATCGGACTCCAGGAAGAGCACCTGGGCCACCCCCTCATTGGCGTAAATCTTTGCGGGCAGCGGCGTGGTGTTGGAGAACTCCAGGGTCACGTAGCCCTCCCACTCGGGTTCGAAGGGCGTCACGTTGACGATGATGCCGCAGCGCGCGTAGGTGGACTTGCCAAGGCAGATGGTCAAGACCTTGCGCGGAATGCGAAAGTATTCCACGGTGCGCGCCAGGGCAAAGGAATTGGGGGGGATGATGCAGGTATCTCCCTCGAAATCCACGAAGGAGTCGGCGCTGAAATCCTTCGGGTCGACAATGACGCTACGGACATTGGTGAACACCTTGAATTCGTTGGCACAACGGATGTCGTAGCCGTAGGAGGACAGGCCGTAGGAGATGATGGGACGCCCATCCACCTCCCGCACCTGTTGCGGCGAGAAGGGCTCGATCATGCCCCGCTCCTCGGCCATGGTCCGGATCCAGCGGTCGGATTTGATGCTCATGGCCCCTCAGCGATTCTGGACGACGATGTTCGGGAACTTGTGGCTGTGATCCACCGCCTGCAGGGCCAGGCGCCCCGCCGTGTGGCGGGCCAGTTCCCGGTAGATCTTGGCCAGGGGCGAGTCCGGTGCCGCCACCACCGTCGGTGCACCATTGTCGGCCTCATCGCGGATGCGCCGATCCAGAGGTATGGCACCGAGCAGCTCGACCCCATACTGCTCGGCCATGAGGGCACCGCCACCGTGCCCAAAGATATCGTCCTCGTTGCCACACTTGGGACAGATGTAAAAGCTCATGTTCTCGATGATACCGAGGATGGGAACTCCCACCTTCTCGAACATCTTCAGTCCTTTGCGTGCATCCAGCAGAGCGATGTCCTGAGGAGTCGTGACGATCACGGCACCCGAGACCGGCACTTTCTGGGCCAAGGTCAGCTGGGTGTCGCCGGTGCCCGGGGGCAGGTCGATGACCAGGTAGTCCAGCTCACCCCAGCGAGTATCCGAGAGCAACTGCTCCAGGGCCTGCATGACCATGGGTCCACGCCAGACCATGGGCGTTTCCTCGTCGATGAGAAAGCCTATGGACATGGCCTTGATGCCGTGGCCCTCCAGCGGCTCCATCTTCTTGCCGTCCTTGCTGGTGGGCTTGCCGGAGATACCAAGCATGCGCGGTTGGCTGGGACCGTAGATGTCGGCATCGAGGATGCCCACGGCCGCCCCTTCCTGGGCCAGGGCCAGGGCCAGATTGACGGAGGTCGTGGATTTGCCGACCCCGCCCTTACCCGAGGCGACGGCGATGATGTTCTTGATGCCGTCCAGGAGCTTCACCCCGCGCTGTACCTGGTGCGACTGGATGCGATGACTCACCTGCACCGTGGCCTTGCTGCCCGTATCCCGCTGGATCTGGGCGGCGATACGCTCACCAAGCTCCGCTGCTACGCCGACACTGGGATAGGGCAGTTCAATCTCGACGCGGTCGCCGGTTACGCCCTTGAGCACCTTGGCGCTGGCCAGATCCCGGTTCAGATAGGGGTCCGTGATGCCTTTCAGGGACTGCTCCACCGCTTCCTTCTGCAATGCACTCATAGCTCGACTCCCCGACCCTGCGGCCTTGCCGGCGGCCTCAAGACTTCCCGGCGCTGATGATGACCTCGTGCTGCTCGATCCCGCCGCCCTCGCCGAAGGCTTCCTTGGGCAGCGGATTCTGGTGTGCTGCCTTGAAGTCGTCGCTGCGCATCCAGTTCTGGAAGGCCTCGCGATTCTCCCAGTGGGTCAGCACGACGTAGACTCCATTGTCGTCAACGGGGCGCAGTATTTCCATGCGCACGAAGCCGGGCTGTTTCTCCACCTCACCGGCGCGGCGACGGAAACGCTCCTCAAAATCCTGACGATACTCGGTGCGAACCGGAACCCGGTTGGCGACAACGTAGTGCATGGTCTCGATCTCCCGACGACATTTCAGTGTACCCTTATCTTACGCGAGCCGCGGTCCGCAGACCAAGGACATCCTGCATATCGTAGTGGCCCGGGCCGCGTCCCTGCAGCCAGGACGCCGCCCGCAACGCGCCCTCGGCAAAGTTGCGGCGGCTGCCGGCGCGATGGGTCAGTTCCAGACGCTCCCCGGCCCCCGCCAGCCAGACACTGTGCTCGCCCACCACGTCCGCCGCCCGCAGACTGGCAAACCCGATGGAACCGGGCTGCCGCGGTCCGCTCACGCCATTGCGGTCCCAGCAGGCCACGGCATCGAGCTCTACACCGCGGCCTGCCGCCACCGCGCGCCCCAGCTGCAGCGCCGTGCCCGAGGGCGCGTCGCGCTTCTGCCCGTGATGCGCCTCCAGAATCTCCACATCGTAGCCAGCACCCAGAGCCTCCACCATCTGCGGCAGGAAGGCCAGCAGAACGTTGACCCCGACACTCATGTTGGGGGCCTGAACGAGGGCGATGGATCGCGCCAGGGAGTCGATCTCTGCCTGCGCTTCAGCGCTGAAACCCGTACTCCCCAGCACCACCGCCCGCCCTCGGGCTGCGGCTTGGCGCAGATGTCCCAGCGCTGCGTCCGCCGGCGCAAACTCGATGAGCACGTCGAAGTCGTCCAGGACCGCGTCCAGACGGTCGCACACGGCGACACCCAGCTCCCCCACCCCGGCCAGCCGGCCCGCATCCTCGCCCAGATAGGACGCGCCGGGCCGGCCTATGGCCGCGCCCAGTCGCAGCTCCGGATGCTCCGCCAAGGCAGCGACCAACGCCCGCCCCATCTTGCCCGCCACTGCATCTATGGCAACCCGCGGCGCGCCCATCAAAAGCCCATCCGATCCACGAAGTCCTTCACCTTGTTCCACCAGCTCTCCTGCTGCGGATGCTGCACCTCTTCGCCACGCTCGTCGGCGAACTCCTGCAGGAGTTCCCGCTGACGAGCGGAGAGGTGGACCGGGATCTCTACCTGTAGACGGCAGTGCAGGTCGCCCGCGAGCTTGCTGCGCACCCCCTGCACGCCCTTGCCCCGGAGTCGGAACACGGTCCCTGACTGAGTGCCGGGATTGACCTGGATCCGGGCACGGCCGGTGAGGGTAGGAATCTCCAGCTCTCCCCCCAGAGCCAGGGTGGTGAAGCTCACGGGCACGGTGCAATGGAGGTCGTCGCCATCCCGCTCAAAGAGGGGGTGCGGACGCACGCGGATCTCGATGAACAGATCCCCCGCCGGGGCGCCGCGCTCACCCGCCTCCCCCTCGCCAGCGAGGCGGATGCGATCGCCCGTGTCCACACCCGCCGGAATCTTGACCTCGATGCTGCGAGTCTTGCGCACCCGCCCGTGCCCGTTGCACTGGGGACAGGGTTCCTTGATCACCCGACCGGAGCCGCCGCAGTCCGGACAGGGGCGGGTGACGGAAAAGAAACCCTGGACCATGCGTACCTGCCCGCGACCGGCGCAGGTGCTGCACTCCACGGTGCTGCTGCCGGCCTTGGCACCGCTGCCGCCACAGCTGTCGCAGACACTGGAACTGGGGATCGAGATGGTGACGGTCTTGCCCTGGGCGGCCTCCTCCAGGCTGAGCTCCAGCTCGTAGCGCAGATCTGCGCCGCGGCCGGGGTCGCGCCCGGCAAAACCGCGCCCGAAAGCCTGCTCGAAGAGATCACCGAAGATGTCGCCAAAGCCACCGCCGGCAAAGCCTCCGGCGCCGAAGCCGCCAAAGCCCTGGCCCGCACCGCCCTGGACACCAGCGTGACCAAAGCGGTCGTAGGCCTGCCGTTTCTGCGGGTCCGACAGTACCTCGTAGGCCTCACTGATCTCCTTGAAGCGCTCCTCCGCCTGAGCGTCGCCGGGGTTGCGGTCCGGGTGGTAGCGCATGGCAAGACGCCGGTAGGACTTCTTTATCTCCCCGTCGTCCGCCGTGCGGCTGACTTCCAGTAACTCGTAATAATCTCTGTTGCTGGCCATGCACCTGTTTCCATAAAGGGCAAGGGGAGGCCGACCCGCCTCCCCTCACGGTTTCCCAGAGACTTACTTCTTGTTGTCCTGGACTTCCTCGAACTCCGCCTCGACCACGTCGTCGTTCTTGGCCTGACCGCCGGCGCCGGCACTTGCGCCCGCACCATCGCCAGCGGTACTGGCACCGGCATGCTGCAGCAGGGTGGACATAGCCGCCACGAGGGTAGCCACCGCACCCTTGATGGCCTCCACGTCCTCGCCCTTGACCGCTGTCTCCACCGCCGCAATGGCCTCGTTGACCTTGGCCTTTTCTGCTTCGGGGGCAGTGGCATGTTCGCTCAGGGCCTTGCGCGCGCCGTGGATGCTGGCGTCCGCCTCGTTGCGGGCCTCGATGAGGGCACGGGCCTTCTTGTCCTCGGCAGCGTGCGCTTCGGCCTCCTTGACCATGCGCTGGATCTCCTCTTCACTGAGACCAGAGCTCGCCGTGATCTTGATGGACTGCTCCTTGTTGGTCTGCATGTCCTTGGCCGAGACGTGCAGGATACCGTTGGCGTCGATGTCGAAGGTCACCTCGATCTGCGGCACGCCGCGTGGCGCCGGCGGAATGTCCGTCAAATCGAAGCGGGCCAGGGACTTGTTGTCCCGCGCCAGCTCGCGCTCGCCCTGGAGCACATGCACCGTCACCGCCGACTGATTGTCCTCCGCCGTACTGAAGATCTGTGACTTGCGGGTCGGGATGGTGGTGTTCTTCTCGATGAGCTTGGTCATCACCCCACCGAGGGTCTCGATACCCAGGGACAGCGGAGTCACGTCCATGAGCAGCACGTCCTTCTTGGCGCCCGAGAGCACCGCACCCTGGACCGCCGCACCGATGGCCACCGCCTCGTCGGGGTTGACGTCCTTGCGCGGCTCCTTGCCAAAGAAATCCTTGACCTTCTCCTGCACCTTGGGCATGCGGGTCTGGCCGCCCACCAGGATCACATCGGTGATCTGTCCCGTGGACAGGCTAGCGTCCTTCATGGCCACCCGGCAGGGTGCCATGCTGCGGTCGATGAGGTCCTCCACCAGGGATTCCAGCTTGGCCCGGGTCAGCTTCATGTTGAGGTGCTTGGGGCCACTCTGGTCGGCCGTGATGAAGGGCAGATTGACATCGGTCTGCTGCGCCGAGGACAGCTCGATCTTGGCCTTTTCCGCGGCCTCCTTGAGGCGCTGCATGGCCAGGCGGTCGTTACGCAGGTCGATGCCGGACTCGGCCTTGAAGGAATCCGCCAGATAGTTGATGACCCGATTGTCGAAATCGCCGCCGCCCAGGAAGGTGTCGCCGTTGGTGGAAAGCACCTCGAACTGATGCTCTCCGTCCAGCTCCGCAATCTCGATGATGGAGATGTCGAAGGTCCCGCCGCCCAGGTCATAGACCGCGATCTTGCTGTCGCCCGGATTCTTGTCCTCGCCAAAGGCCAGGGCAGCCGCCGTCGGCTCGTTGATGATGCGCTTTACCTCGAGACCGGCGATGCGGCCGGCATCCTTGGTGGCCTGGCGCTGGGCGTCGTTGAAGTAGGCCGGCACCGTCACCACCGCCTCCGTCACCGTCTCGCCCAGATAATCCTCGGCCGTCTTCTTCATCTTCTGCAGGATATAGGCCGAGATCTGCTGCGGCGAATAACGCTTGCCGCGCACCTCGACCCAAGCGTCGCCATTGTCCGCCTTGACGATCTTGTAGGGGACGTGCTTCATATCCTTCTGCACTTCCGGGTCGTCAAACTTGCGTCCGATCAGGCGCTTGACCTCGTAGATGGTATTCTCGGGGTTGGTGACGGCCTGCCGCTTGGCGGCCTCGCCCACCAGGACCTCGCCCTCCTCCGTGAAGGCGACGATGGAAGGGGTGGTGCGCTTGCCCTCGCTGTTCTCGATGACCTTGACCTTGTCCCCTTCCATGATGGCCACGCAGGAATTGGTCGTGCCCAAATCGATGCCGATGACTTTTGCCATGTGTCTGTCTCCTGATTTCTGAATGGATTACCGATCCGAATGCTGTTACTGATCCTGGCTGCCGGGACTCGGGTCTCGGCCGGACTCGCCGCTGGCGGCCTTGGCCACGGTGACCATGGCCGGACGCAGGAGGCGATCGTGGATGACATAGCCTTTCTGATGCACGGCCAAAATGCGGTTGGGCTCCCCCTCTGCCTCGACCATGGCAATGGCCTGGTGGCGGTGGGGATCGAAACGCGCGGCATCGGCCTCCACCGGCGCCACCCCTGCCTTGGCCAGGGCTTGGAAGAACAGGCTCAGGGTGTTCTCCAGACCTTGGCGCAGTTGCGCCACTCCCTCGCCGCCGGCCACCGGGGTGGACAGGGCCAACTCCAGGCTGTCCACCACCGGCAGGAGCTCCCGCGCAAACCGCTCCACGGCGTAGTTGCGCGCGTCCTCCATCTGCCGCTCCAGCCGCTTGCGCAGATTCTCCATATCGGCCAGGGCGCGCAGGTAATCGTTGCGATACTGCTCCGCCTGTTCCCGCCAGTTGGTCTCTTCGGCGGGACTCGCGTCCTCACCGCCATCACCTGCGGTCGTCTTCTCTTTGTCCTCTTCCTGCTGATCCTGCCGTTCCGCTTCTGTCATGGCCAAACTGCTCCTTGTCTTGCTCCGCGTCAGATATGGGGCGCGTCCGCCGCTATTTCAAGGGTGACCCGGCAACTCCGAGGAAAGCGCCTTGCCCAGCGCCCGCGCCGTGCCGTCCACCAGCGGAATGATCTCGTGATAGGGCATGCGCATGGGACCGATGACACCGATCACGCCCACCACTTCACCATCGACGCTATAGGGCGCCGCCACCACACTGCAGTCGGCCAGAGGGGCGTAACCGGACTCCTCGCCGATGAACAAGCGGACATCGCTGCCACGCACACTCTGGTCCAGGAGATGCACCAGATCGCGTTTGCGCCGCACCGCCTGTAGAAGCTCCCGCAGTCGCTCGTTATCGGCAAAGTCCGGCAGATCCAGGAGCTGCAACTCCCCTTCGATGAGGATACGCTCGGCGTCGGCATCGAGCATTTCCTCACCCAGTTCCATGGCATTGCGCAGGATGCGATCGAGCTCGTCGCGGTTTTCCTGCAGGTCGCGCTGCAACTGCCAAAGAATCTCCTGCAGCGGCTTGCCGCCGTAGGTGGCATTGAAGTAGTTGGCGGCCTGGGCCAATTGGCTCTGATCCAGAGACTGCTCCAGACGGATGAGCCGATTTTCCACATCGCCGCGATCGGTGACAAAGATGGCGAGCACTTCGCGCTCGCGCAGGGCGAGAAAATCCACGTGCCGAAGGATCCGGGTCGCGCGCCGGGGTACACGGACGAAGCCGGCCATGCGGGTGAGTCTCGAGAGCACCTCGGTGGCCGCGTGCAAAACCTCGTCGGTGTCGGGAATGTGCTCGCCGATGCGTCGCAGCACCAAGCGACGTGCCTCAGGCGCCACTGGCAGCGTCTGCAGGAGCGAATCGACGAAAAAACGATATCCCGCCCGGGTGGGCACACGTCCGGCCGAAGTGTGCGGCGCCATGAGTAGCCCCTCGTCCTCCAGGTCCGCCAAGACATTGCGTACCGTCGCGGCACTGATCTGCAGGCCCGAATCCCGGGCAAGCTGACGGCTGCCTACGGGCACGCCGCTGGCGATGTGCTGTTCGATGAGCTGTTTGAGGAGATGCTGGGCGCGAGCATCCAAAGCCATAAAAACCTCCCCGCCGAGTCAACGCTTGGTGCGGGCTACACCCAGTGTACAGCCCTTAGCACTCGATCCGCGTGAGTGCTAACACTGTACCAAAGCAAGGCAGCACGAGCAAAGCTACTGCGGCAGGGCCCCGCGGCCCGCTGGTGCCGGTTACTTGATCTTGTCTTCCCGGTAGGCGACGTGCTTGCGTGCCTTGGGATCGTACTTCATGAACTCGAGCTTGTCCGGAGTCGTCTTTTTGTTCTTGTTGGTCGTGTAGAAGTGTCCCGTGCCGGCGGTGGACACCAGTTTGATCTTGTCGCGCATGATGGAGCTCCTGAGTCCGGTTCCCTTAGATCTTCTCGCCCGCGGCGCGCAGTTCGGCCAACACCACGTCGATACCCTTCTTGTCGATGGTACGCATGCCTTTGGTACTCACCCGCATCCGCACCCAGCGCTGCTCGCTCTCCACCCAGAAGCGATGGTACTGGAGATTGGGCAGGAAACGACGGCGCGTCTTGTTGTTGGCGTGGGAAACATTGTTTCCCGCCATGGGCTTCTTGCCCGTGATCTTGCATACTCTGGACATGGCAACATCCCTCTGAAAAAGGGGCACTTTATATCACAGCACCGCTGCGCGTGCCAGCCCCCTGCGCAGCCTCGGGATCTGCGGATACCAAGCCGGAAAGTGGGAAACTATTCCGTCGGGCCCGACGTCCAGCGCGTCTGTGCGCGGTGGCCTCTTCAGACACCCTTCGCCCAAGCCGTTCTCAGCTGCTCTGCACGCTCCCCAATCGCACTGCGGGTGGGCGCGTCCAGGGACTCGAGGTGCTTCCATTGCAGGGCCGTGCGCGGGTGGCGGGCAAAGGTCTCCGCGTGGCGGATGAGAAAATCCCAGTACAGGGTGGTGAAGGGGCAGGCCGTACTGCCCACACGTTCCTGCGGCCGGTAGGGGCAACGGTTACAGTGTCCGGTCATGCGCGCGAGGTAACGGCCACTGGCCACGTAGGGCTTGGAAGCCACCCGCCCACCATCGGCGTACTGCGACATGCCGAGGACGTTGGGCAGCTCCACCCACTCCACCGCGTCCACGTAGATGGCCAGGTACCAAGCGTGGATCGCCTGTGGTGCCACGCCGAGGAGTAGCGCGAACAGGCCCGTGACCATGAGGCGCTCGATGTGATGGGCATATCCGTAGTCCAGAGTTCGCTGCAGCACATCGCGAAGACAGGCCATCTCGGTCTCGGCCGTCCAGTAGAAATGCGGCAGGGGCAAGGTCGCCCCCAGCGCATTCTCTTGCAGATAGTCGGGCATATAGCGCCAGTAGATTCCGCGCACGAATTCCCGCCAGCCAAGGATCTGGCGCACGAAGCCCTCGGTGGCGGCGAGGCTCGCATGACCCTGGGCGTGCGCGTCCAATACCGCCTGGATGACCTTCTGCGGGTGCAGCAGCCCGAGATTCATGGCAGCGGAGAGGCGCGAATGATAGAGCCAGACCGCGCCGGGCCAGGAAGCATCCTGAAAGCGACCGAAACTCGGCAGACGGTGGGTGATGAAATCCCCCAGGGCCGCTTCGGCCTCGGCCATGGTGACCGGCCAGTCGAAGTGCTTGAGGCTGCCGGGGTGGCCCGGGAACTCCCGTTCTACGGTGGCCAGCACCTCGCCGGTGGTGGCGTCTGGCGCAAAGGCCAGAGGCTCGGGCAGCGCACCCGGACCGGCCTTACCGAAGCTGCCGCGATTGTCGCTATCGAAATTCCAGCGCCCGCCTTGTGGCTCCTCGCCGTCCATGAGAATCCCCGTAAGCCGACGCGCATGGCGATACCAGAACTCCATGCGGTGCTGGCGATGCCCTTTGGCCCAGCTTTCGAATTCGCGCAGCGGGAAGAGAAAGGGGGTCGCGGGCCACAGCTCGTACGCCACCCCAGCGGCTGCAGCCGTCTCCCGCAGCCCCTGCGCCAGCGCCCAGGTGCCCGGCTCGTGCAGGGCCAGGCGCTGAGGCGCAAAACGCTGTAGCGCGGCCGCCACGGCCCCGACCAGATCGTCGTAGGGGTGCTGCCCCAGCGCCCAGTACTCCACGCGCAGACCGCGCTGCCGCAGAGCCTCGGCGGCGTGACGCATGGCCGCCAGGAAGAGGGCGATGCGTGCCTTGTGGGACCAGACCCCCTGCGACTCGGAGCGCGCCTCCACCAGCAGACACAGATCCCGTTCGGGATCCACCGTTGCCAGATGGGGACTGTGCAGGTCCAGATGGTCTCCCAACAGCAGCACGAGACGGCGTAACGGTTTTGGCACGACTTTCTCCTCTGGGCAGCACCCATCTGCCGGCAACGATGGCCCGCACCCCCGGCCCCTGGAACCAGGCGACGAAGCGAGCGGCGCAACACTCCCTTGCACCTTGACGGGTTTTTGTACTATACATAAGTGCGACATTACCAGAACAGAGTCCACCAGAGGGAGTATCGGCATCCGCACTCGCCATCTTTGCGTAAAGCCAAGTTGTGGAGCGGCAGACGAGCTCTCGCAGCGAGAGGAAGCGACAGAATGCGTGTAGCAGTGATCGGTAGCGGTATAGCAGGTCTCGGGAGCGCCTGGCTTTTGCGTCCGCATCACCACGTGACCCTCTTCGAGGCGGACTCCCGCCCCGGTGGCCACACCCACACCGTCGACGTGCCCTGGGAAGGGCGGAATATCCCCGTGGATACGGGCTTTCTGGTGTGCAACGACTGGACCTATCCGCACCTGCTCGGGCTCTTCGCCGAGCTCGGCGTGGAGACGGCTCCCAGCAATATGTCCTTCAGCGTGCGCATCCGCGAGTGGGATCTCGAGTGGAGCGGCACGGACCTCGCCGCCCTCTTCGCCCAGCGACGCAACCTGGCACGACCCCGCTTCTGGATCATGCTGCGCGACATCCTGCGCTTCAACCGCAGGGCCAAGGCTTGGCTGCGCTCTCCGGCGGAGGACTGCAGTCTGGGTGAATTCCTCGACCGCGGTGGCTACGGAGCCTGGTTTCGAGAGGGTTATCTGTTGCCCATGGCAGCTGCCATCTGGTCCTGCCCCGTGGCCCAGATGACCGAATATCCCGCCCGCTCCCTGCTGAGTTTCTATGAGAACCACGGTCTGCTCAACGTCTTCCATCGGCCGCAGTGGCGCACCGTGCGCGGCGGCGGCCGCGAATACGTGCAGCGCATCCTCGCGCAGCTGCCCGATGTTCGCCTCGGGCAACCCGTCACCGCATTGAAGCCTGCTCCCGATGGCGGGATCCGGGTCCACACCGGCTCCGACTCCGAACATTTCGACCTCGTCGTCTGCGCCGTACATAGCGACCAAGCCGCAACACTGGTGGGAGACGCCTGGCCCGATACCGCAGCGGCCTTGAGCGCCATACGCTACCAAGAAAACCGCGCCTGGCTGCACCACGACCGCAGTTTCCTGCCGCGGCGTGAGGCCGCCTGGTCCGCCTGGAACTTTCATCAGGAAGAGCAGCGCGACGGCGCTCGCGCCGTTGCCGTAAGCTACCTCATCAATCGCCTCCAGCCCCTGGGGGTGGACGAGCCCATCATCGTCACCCTCAATCCCGAGCGCGATCCCGATCCAAGTCTGGTCTGGCGTCGGATCGACTATGCTCACCCGGTCTTTGACCGCGCCGCCTTGCAAGCCCAGGAAAGCCTGCGCGCGCGGCAGGGCGAGGGCGGTCTCTACTTCGCTGGCGCTTGGCTCGGTCATGGTTTTCACGAGGACGGCCTGCGCAGCGCCGTCGCCGTCGCCAATGCCTTGGGAATCGCTGCACCCTGGCAGGATGCGGCCCACTCCAACGCAGCAGCACAGGAGATTTTGTGTCCACAGCCGGCGTTGTGAAAGGAGCGTGGTTGACGAGCGAGGTCGTGCATCGGCGTCTGCAGCCGCGGCGGCCGGGCTTTCGTTACGGCGGATTCCACCTGAGCTTTGATCTGCAGGACGAGGCCGCGGTACGGCGAATCCTGTCCGGTTTTTGTCCAGTACGGTTTCGGACCGAGGATCATGGCGCCCGCGACGGCAGTCCGCTCCTGCCCTGGATTCAGGAGATCTTTTCCCGACACGGCATCGTCGCGGAACGGGTCGTGCTGGTCTGTTACCCCCGCCTGTGGGGATATACCTTCAAACCCGTCAGCTTCTGGCTGGGTCTGGATGCCGACGGCGTCCTGCGTGGGGTGCTGGCGGAGGTAAACAATACCTTCGGTGAGCACCACAGTTACCTCGTTGCCCACGACGACCGCCGGGCCATCGCGGCACAGGACTGGATCGAAGCCCGCAAGGTCTTCCACGTCTCGCCTTTCTTTGCGGTGGAGGGCCGATATCGCTTCCGCTTCGCCCTCGACGACCAGCACTTTCGGGCCGACATCCACTACCTGGACGATGCCGGCAAGGTGCTGCTCATCACTCAACTGGCAGGGCGGCGCACGAACCTCGATCGCAGCTCGGTCTGGCGCAGTGTGGGACGCTATCCGCTCATGACCCTGGCCGTTACCGGGCGCATCCACTGGCAGGCGCTGAAACTGTGGCGCGCCCGCGTCCCCTTTCATAGCAAACCCGTTCCCCCTTCCGAGGAGATCAGTTCATGAATACCGTTACCGCGACCCCGGCGCGGCGCAGTACGCGTCTACCCGCCTCGGCACGTCTGCTCTTCAACCTCCTGGAACGGCTGCCGGAAGGCCAGCTGACGGTGCGCGGGCCAGCCGGCGAGATCTGGACCTTCCGGGGTCAGGCCGCCGGGCTCGAAGCCGAGTGGCAGATCCACGACTGGGCGGCGGTGGCTGCCACGCTGCGCGACGGCGACATCGGTTTCGGTCGCAGCTATCGCGACGGTGACTGGGACAGCCCGGACCTCACCGCCCTGATCCGCCTGGCCCTGCGCAATCGCCATCTGCTCGAGGACTGCATCCAGGGTCACTGGGCCCGGCGCGGCCTGTACTGGCTGGCCGACCAGCTGCTGCGTCGCAACAGCCGCAAGGGCAGTCGCCGCAACATCGCCCAGCACTACGACCTCGGCAACGATTTCTATGCTCTCTGGCTGGACCCGAGCATGACCTATTCCAGCGCCTACTACGGCAACGATCGTGAGCAGAGCCTGGAGGACGCACAGCGAGCCAAATATCAGGCGGTCCTGGACGCCCTGCAACTGCGCCCCGGTGCGGAGATCTTGGAGATCGGTTGTGGTTGGGGGGGCTTCGCTGAGCTCGCCGCCCGCCAAGGCTATCGCGTGCGCGGTCTCACCCTATCGCGGGAACAGCGGGAATATGCCGAGCAGCGCATCGCTCGTCTGGGCTTGGATGGGCTGGCCAGCTTTCACTACCAGGATTATCGCGACGAAGCTGGCCGCTACGATGGCATCGTCTCCATCGAGATGTTCGAGGCCGTCGGCCGAGAGTGGTGGTCCACCTACTTCGGCCAGGTCCACCAACTGTTGCAGCCCGGCGGGCGAGCCGTAATCCAGACCATCAGCATCCGCGACGAGCGCTTCGAGCGTTACGCCAGCGGTTCCGATTTCATCCGCCGATACGTCTTCCCCGGAGGTCTGCTGCCCTCCCCCACCCGCTTTTCCCAAAGCCTCGCGGCGGCGGGATTGCAGGTGCTGGGGCGTCTGGATTTCGGTCTCGATTACGCGCTGACCCTCAAGCATTGGCGGGAATCCTTCGATCGCGAGACCAAGGCCCTGACTGCGCTGGGCTTCGATGCCGCTTTCCGTAGACTGTGGCGGTTCTATCTCAGCTACTGCGAGGCAGGCTTCGCCGAAAAAGAACTGGACGTCGGCCAGTGGACGCTCTCCCATGCCTGATCATCGTTGGAAGCGTCTCGCGCGCATACTGCTGCTGACCGCGACACTGGGTATTCCTCTGGACGCCCTGGCCAGCGTCTCCGTCCCCCTGCCCGAACGCGCGGCGGCGCAGGTGGAGGGTCTGCATCTGCTGGGCGCCGGACACTTGAACTGGCTCTTCTTCAGTGTCTACGATGCCGCCCTCTACGTTACCGGCAGCGGCTACTCGCCGGAGCGACCCTTTGCCTTGGCCATCCGCTACGAGCGTAATTTCAGCGCGGCCGAGCTGGCCCGTACCTCCCTCAAGGAGATGCTCAAGCTCAACCCGGGTATGCGGACGCAGGAGGCACGCTGGGCGCAGGATCTGGAGCGGGCCTTTCCCAGCGTCAAAAGCGGCGATGTGCTGGTGGGACTCTGTGTTCCCGGTCAGTACACCGAGTTCTTCTTCAACGGCAAGGTGTACAGCCGCATCGACGATCCGAGCTTCGGCCCCGCCTTCTTCAGTATCTGGCTCAGCCCCAAAACACCCGTCCCCGAGCTTCGCAAGGCCCTGCTGGGGGAGTCGTGAACAGGGATCGGCAGCGGCACCCTGGCTGGCTTGCCGGACGGCCCGCCGCGGGCCTGCTGGCGGCCTATGCGCCGCTGGGCCTGCCCCTGGCTTTCGGTGCTCTGCCGGTCTACCTCCTCATCCCGCACCTCTATGCCACGCAGTACGGGCTCTCCCTGGCTCTGCTGGGAGGACTCCTGCTGGTGCTGCGCCTGGCCGACGCCGTGCTCGATCCCCTCATCGGCCATTGGAGCGATCTCTGGGCCGAAGCCGTCGGCAGTCGACTGCGCCTGATCCTGGCGGGCATACCGGGCATGGTCCTCGGTTTTTTCCTGTTGTTTCAGCCCTGGCAGCAGATCGGCCTGGTCTGGAGTCTGGCCTTGGCACTGACGCTGTTCTACGTCTCCTATAGCCTCACCAGCCTCAACTATCAGGCCCTCGGAGCAGAACTTACCCGGGACTACAACGGCCGCACCTGGCTCACCACCGCCCGCGAGGCGGGAGCCTTGGTGGGGGTGCTGCTGGCGGCGGCTCTGCCCCAGTTTCTCGAAAGACGCTACGGCGCCGAAGCTGGCCTTCAGATCTTCGTACTCATCTTTGCGCTGACCCTGATTTTGGCCTTTCTACCTCTGTGGAGGCCCACGATGCGCCGACCGGTGTCCGGCAATCGCAAACCCTGGTGGACCTTCTACGAGCCCCTGCGCCGGCCGGCCCTGCGCCGGCTGCTGGGGGTATACACCCTGTCGCAGATGGGCAATGCCGTCGCCGCAACCCTGTTCTTTTTCTTTGTGGACGAGATCCTGCACACCAAGCTTCTCGCACCGCTCTTTCTCCTGGTTTATTTCCTGTCCGGTGCCTTGGGTATGCCGGTCTGGCTTGCCCTCTCGACCCAGCTCGGCAAGGCCCGCACTTGGTCTGCCGCCATGCTCCTCAGCACCCTAGCCTTTACCAGCGCCGTCTTCCTGGGGCCTGGCGACGCCTGGGCCTATGGTGTCATCTGTGTGCTCACGGGCCTCACCCTGGGCGCCGATCAGGCGCTGCCGCCCAGCATCCTTGCCGATCACACCGACCACGATCGCGACGCACGTGCGGGCAACTATTTTGGCCTCTTCAACTGGGTGGCCAAGGCCGCCACCGCCCTGGGTGCCGGTATCATTCTGCCGCTTCTGCAGTGGTCCGGTTTCCGGCCCGGCGTGCACCTTTGGCTGCTCAGCGTCGCCTACGCCATCGTGCCCGCGCTCATCAAAGTGGCGGCCATCCTGCTCATGGAGCTGGGAGCCGTCGAAATCCGAAACATCACCGTACTCAAGAAGGGAGTCGCCTCATGAAAACCGCAAGCAAAGTCGTCCTCGGTGTTGCCGTCATCGCCGCCCTGTCCGGCTGCGCTACCGTACCCAAGGATTACGCCCACACCACGCCCAAGTTCCGTCTCAAGGAATTCTTCAACGGCCCCCTGATCGCGACCGGCATGTTCCAGAACCGCTCGGGCAAGGCCGTCAATCGTTTCGTGGTGCGCATGATGGGGACCTGGGAGGGCAATCAGGGAACCCTGGTGGAGCATTTCACCTACATCGATCCGGACGGCAAGAAGACCTACGCCAACCGCACCTGGCACCTGACGGAGGTCAACGATCACGAATTCACTGGTACGGCCGAGGGCTCAGCGGGAGATGTGAAGAGCGCCTCGGGCAAGGCCTATGGTTTTGCCCTGCACTGGAGCTACGACGTCAAGCAACCGGTTGGCAAGAGTTTCTATAATCTCCACGCCGACGACTGGATGTACATGATCGAGCCCAATGTCGTCATCGACCGCACCGACGTCACCTGGTATGGCATACACGCCGGCGAAATCACGCTGGAGATGCATAAGCTCCCGGACACCGCCGCCAATCGCGCCATGGTGTCGCAGGAGAAATAACGGAGCGCCCCCCCGAATACGCGGACGGGGGCTCCGGCTCCTTCGGTCTCAGCTTCCAGTAACCAGCGGGCGGATGGCGGTGAAACCGCCATCGACGGGGAGGATCTGGCCGGTAATTTGGCCATTGTCCGGATCGACCAGCGTCAGCAACATGCGCGCTACCTGCTCCGGCGGGATCAGGCCACCCAAGGGATACTGTTTGGCTGCCAACTCCCGCGATTGCGGGTTGCGCAGCAGGTGCGCCGCCGCCCGGCTGTCCATGAGCCCGGATGCAACGGCATTGATACGGATACCGTCGCGGGCGTGAGTCGCGGCGGCTGCCCGAACCATGGCTTCCAGGCCCCCCTTGGCCGCTGCCACCGCCTCGTGAAAGGCCACCCCGATCTCGGCCACAACCGAAGACACAAAAACTGCAGCACCCCCACCGCCGGCCCTGCGACGAGCGGCGACGAAGGCGCGCAAGGTAAAGAAGGCCGAATCCAGATTGGCGCTCAGGCACTGCCGATACTGCAGTTCCGAGGTTTGACCAAGGCCCGCCAAGAGAAAGGAACCGGCCAGGTGCAGGAGGGCGTCGGGGACGGCGTCTTCGCCCTGCAGGGCCTTGAAGAGGCCATCCACCTCATCCATCTGCGACACATCGGCACGCCACCAGCGCGTGTCCATCGTCGCCGTGGTCGGCTGGACTGCGCGACTCACGGCCAGAACCTCCCAGCCCTGAGCCTGGGCCATGGGTATACAGACTTGCGCCAATGCGCCGCTGGCGCCCGTGATCAACAGCTTGCCTTTGTTCATGCTCGACCCTCTTCCAGTGCCGCGTAATTTCCATGACCTGTGCACACATCTCGGTCGCCCCGGACGATCCCCTGCCAACGCGCGTAGAGTTTACCGCGCTGAACTTTACCGCTGGGACCCAGGTAAGCATCCCAAAAACCGTCGCTGGCAATGCGCAGCGGGTAGGGCTCGTGCCAGCGTCGTCGCAAGGATGCCTCCCCCTGCGCCGTAAGGTCTGGCTGCAACCTCGCCAGAGCCAGGGAGTGGCGGGCGCCAGGGCCACCCAGCACCAGTGTGGCGAGCTCAGGATACTGCCCCAGCAGACGCAACTCCTCGAGCTCTGGCTCGACGTTGCGGCCATCGGCCAGGACGAAACGCGCATCACGCCGTCCCAACCAGTACCAACCGCCATCATCGTCGCACCGCACGCGGTCGCCACTGTCCACCCAGCCGTCGTGCTGGATCGGCTGCCAACGGCCGGCACGCCATTCTCCCAGAGCCTGACCGGGTGAACGATAGTGCAGCGTCCCCCCACGCTGTTCCGCCTCCACCAGGCTTCGTCCAAGGAAGGCCGGACGAAAGTCTCCCGGATCTCCAAGACAGATTCCCGGACCCGCCTCCGTCTGTCCGTAGCCCACGCGCAGGGCGCTGCCGCGCAAACGCTCTGCCAGCTCGGCGGCAATGGGAGCTCCCCCGACGATACCGCCAGCCAAGGCGCGGATCTGGCTATCCTGGAGCAGTGCTGCCACTCGCGGTACGACGAAGAGGTGGGTGAAGGACTCCTGACGAAAACTGGCCAGGGGGGCCACCCGCAGGCTCGCGCCACTGGCAAGGGTCGGCAGCAGTTCCAGGACTCCGGCAAAGACGTGGGTCCAAGGCAGACAATTGCGGACGAGGCTGTCACGCTGCAGCGCGAGCAAAGGCAGGTGGCTGTGGAGTTGCCAGCCCAGCGCGGCGTGACTGAGACCGAAGACGCGCGGTGCGTGCAGGCTGGCAGAGGTCCACAGCATCAGGGCCAGATCAGCGGGGTCGGCAATTGCCCTATCGGCGCGCTCCCCGCGCTGCAGTTCCAGGCTCCCGCCCGCATGCCTCAGGAAGAGATCGGGCCGCAGTGCGTCCAAGGCGATGGCCGTCTGTTCGCCGCGCCAGGCCGGCAGCGGGCAGAAAATACCGTCCAGCATCCAGGTGGCGATCATGGCGGCCAGGTAGAAGGGGCTATTGGGCACCTGTACCGCCACCCGCGGGCGTTGGGGCAGGGACGGTCGCCGCCATGCGCTGGCCAGGCGCCGAGCCCAGGCCCAGAGTGCCGGACCGGGCCAAATGCGAATCCCCGCAGCGGGATCGGGGGCCTGCCACTCCATGGCGAAGCCCGAATGCAGACCCGCTTCGAGGCTCTGCAGGAGCGCTTGCCTAGTCGCTGTGCTCATGCTCGTCCACTAGGCGCAGCAGTCGCGCGATGCAGCTTCGCACCTCTGTGACCGCTCCGGGCGGCAGCTGCCGCTCCAGCTCGGCAATCTGCGCGTCTACCTCCTGCAGGCCACGAGTCTGCTCGACGGTTAAAAACCCCCGGCCATCGCCCTGATAGGCGTTGTTCAGCAGGTGCCAGACACCGCGCAGAACCAGGTAGGCCAGGAATTGCTGCTCCGTCTCCAGATCTTCGGTGTGGAAGTTCTGGGCGCGCAGGATCTCCACCCAATCCAGAAAATCGTCGAGCTTGGTACCGGATACTTCCAAGGCAGCGTTCATCCGAGATCCTCGAACAAGGGTATGACACGGTCGACGAAAAGAAAGACCAAAGGGCTCTGGGCTGGCCGGTACAGCATGTGGATGTGGGCCGAAACGGGTCGGATTCGATAGGTGAAGGTGTAAAAAAAATGCTCATCGAGACTGCCGCGCTCCAGACCTGCGCGAAAACGTCCCCGAAAAAGGCGGCTGGCGGTACAAGGCGCCACTTCATCGAAAAAGGATCGATTCAGCACCTCGCTGGCGGGCAATCCGCTGAGGCGCTCTTCCGCCTTGTTGAAGATTCGTACTATGGCCTGGACGTCCAAGCCGATGATACCGAAGCTCTGCTGATCGGCCAGGCTCTGGTTCAGACTGTCCAGATGCTCCATTATGGCTTGTGGAACAAAGCTTTTCATGGACACAGGCTCATCACTCGCACGAGCAGACCAAGACCGAAGTGCCAGCTCTCAGATCGGGTTGTGCCATTTTTGTCCAAGCTTCGGTACAATGGGGATCATGAGCGAAGGGTAACCCGCCCACACGCAATGTCAAGGTATCGTCTTGGACAAAACGAATACACCGAAATCCGTCCCCCTGGAAGAACAGCCCCAGTTCCCCATCAGCGTGGTGGAGCAGGAGACGGGCATCTCCAAGGAACTGCTACGCATGTGGGAACGGCGCTACGGCTTTCCGGTGCCGACCCGGGATGCCGCCGGCAACCGCCTGTACAGCCGCAGTCAGATCCAGCGCCTGCACGACATCAACCGTCTACTCAACGCTGGCTACCGTCCCGGTTTCGTGGTGGGGGCAGAGCCGCAGCGGCTGGAGCGCCTGTTGCGTGAAATTCCCTCCCCAGCCGCTATCAGCCCGCGTGCCAATCCAGCCTTGGACAAGGCCTGGAAGGCTCTCACGGACATCGATCTGCGTAGCCTGCGTCACCTCTTGCGCCAGGAGCTGGCTCGGGATGGCGCCCAGAATTGGGTCATGGAGTTGGCAGCGCCGTTGCTGCTTCGCATGGCACGCAGCCGCCTGGACCAGAGCCTGCCCACCTTTGCCGAGCGGGCCGCCCAGGAACTCCTTCTGGAGACTCTGGAACTGGCCGCAGCGCAGATCCCGCCCGCGCCAGACGACAGCCTGCGGATCCTGCTCATGAGCCTCCCTGGGGAAGGCCGCCCCTTGGAAGTACAGATGACGCGCGTCCTGCTGCTGGGCAAGGGCGTGGACGTGCTGTTCCTCGGCCCTGAGCCGCCGCTGGAGGACATTCTTCCCTGTCTGCGGCACTGTCCTGTCCACGTGCTGCAGTTGGCCATATCCGCCGCCTCGGTGAATGGCGACAGTCGGCAATGGATTAAACAGATACAGGACAATATCCCGCCCAGTATCAGTCTCTGGCTCAGCGGCAGCGGCGCCACCGAACTCAAGGAGGAGTATCCAGGCCCCTGTTTTTCTCGGCTCCAGGACCTGCTGGGCGCGGTCGAGCATTGGAATCCAGGCAATCTGAGCTGACCGCATTTTGTATAGTACATACCATTGACACTGTCCCGGAGGAGTCCTACACTTTCCTTGTGACGGAAACGGAGGAACTCTTCATGGCACATCAAGACACGGTTCTGGTAGTAGGTGCGGGCCCGGCGGGCCTGTCGGCGGCGGCTACGGTGGCGGCCATGGGCAAGAGGGCGGTCATCGTCGAGAAAGAGGACGTCCTCGGTGGCGCGCCCATCATTTCCGGTTACGCCAAGCTGGTGCCCTCTGGAGAATGGGCCAAGGATGCCATCGGCCGCATGGTCAGCCGCGTGGATGGCAATGGTAACGTCAGCATCCACAAGTCCACCAAGGTGACGCAGCTGGACGGTGAGGCCGGCAACTTCACGGCGCACCTGAGCAACGGGCAGCAGGTGGAGGCGGGCAGCATCGTGCTGGCCACGGGTTTCACCCACTTCGATTCCATCAATAAGCCGGAGTGGGGCTTCGGTACCTACGAGGACGTGCTCACCACCACACAGATGGAGCAGATGGTGGGTGCCGGGCAGATTCGCTGTCCCTCGGATGGGCGCGTCCCCGAGCGGGTGGCCATCCTCCTCTGTGTGGGTTCGCGGGACCGGCAGATCGGGCGTGAGTGGTGCTCCAAGATCTGCTGCACCGTCTCCACCAACCTCGCCATGGAGATCAAGGAGCTGTCGCCGAGCACCGATGTGTTCATCTACTACATGGACATCCGCACCTTTGGGCTCTACGAAGACAAGTTCTATTGGAAGAGCCAGGAAGAGTACAAGACCAAGTTCGTCAAGGCGCGTATCGCCGAGGTGACCAAGTCCCCGGACGGTCGTCTGCTGGTCAAGGGTGAGGACACCCTGGTGAAGCGTCCCATCGTCATCCCCATGGACATGGTGGTGCACGCCATCGGCATGGATCCCAATGCGCTCAATCCCGAGATTGCCAAGGTTTTCGGCATCGGTTTGGAGAAGCACGGCTTCATCGACCGCGCCGAGCAGTACACCAACAGTCAGGGGACGACCCGCAAGGGCATCTACGTCTGCGGCGCAGCCACGGGCCCGGAAACCATCGACGACTCCATCGCTCAGGGTCAGTCCGCCGGCTCCCGTGCCGTGGCGGATCTGTACCAGTCGGCGGCCGTCGCCGTCAACGCCTGAGGAGGATTTCGCCATGGATATACGCAGAAGCTATCTGCTCCAAGCCCTGGCGTGGTTCGTGGCGGCCCTGGTGTTCATGGCCGTCGGCAGCCCCGCCGAGCCTCTGTGGCTGATGAGCGGATTGATTCTCTTCATGCTTTCGCTATCCCGGGCTGCTCAATGGACTCTCGCCGAGAGGAGCGCGGCAGTGCCGGTGACCAAAGCTTTCAAACGTTGATTCTGGTGGCCTTTGGGGAGCGCATGCTCCCCTTTTTTTCAGGAGGACTTTATGACGTCTACCGAAAAATGGCACGGACAAGCAACGAGCTGGATCCTGTGCCGCCCGAGCTTCCTTGCCTTGCGGGCGGCCTTCCTTGTGACCTACGCCCTGGCGGTCCTGCTCTGGGCAAACCAGTGGCTGCCCCTGACCCTAGGATTCTTCGCTAGCTACAATCTGGGCCACGGGCTCTTTTGCCTGCGCCACACGCTAGCAGGAAAGCAGCCCCTGAGCGCCGTTCGAGGCCTCATCTGGCGTTCCAGCGCCGACATCGCCTTCGGTGCCAGCGTGCTTCTGGGGCTGGTCACGGGTGCTGCATTGGCGAGCCTGCTCCTCATGGCGAGCCTCTGGCTGATCGGCGCCGGTGTTCTGGAATTTCGCTGGCTCATGCAGAATCATCGGCAGTGGGAGCGCTTTTTTGTCACCGCTCTCGCCATTTATCTTCCCTTCGCCTATCTACTTCAGTTACTTTTCGTCTTGGGTCGGGACGAAAGCGGCACGCAGCTTTTCAGCGTCAATGCCGCGGCCATCGCCGTGGCGGCGGCGGCGGCTCTCGGCGTCCTCGCGAAAATCAATCTGCCGAGGCATCGGCGTGCCGTCTTGCGCTACAAAGTGGTAACTCAGTCCTGAGGAGAGTCCGACGTGAGCGAAGCCCAGAGCTATTCCAGCAGACTGCGCCCCTACGGCAATTCCTCACCGGAATTCCGCCTCGACCAGTTCTTCGATGGGCCGAGTGTTGCGACGGGGATCTTTCAGGATCGCTCGGGGCGCGTGCGCAATCGTTTCGTGATGCATCTGCTGGGTACCTGGCAGGGCGAGCGCGGCAGCCTCAGCGAACGCTTTCTGTTTCTGGACGACCGCGGTCAGACCACGACAGCGGAACGCCTCTGGCAGTTGGAGTTGGAAGATCACGGTCATTTTGTCGGCACGGCCAAGGGGAGCGCTGGCGATATCGTCGGCGAGGCCAAAGGCGAGAGTCTCGGCTACGCGATGCACTGGCGCTATGTGGTGCGTCAGCCCGTGGGCGGCAAGTTCTACAAACTCCGTGCCGACGACTGGATGTACCTTATCGACGCCGATCACGTGATCAATCGCACCCGGATGTTCTTTCTCGGCTTTTATATCGGCGAGGTGAGCATCGAGATACACCGGCTAGAGAACACCCCCGACAACCGTGCCGCCATGGCTCAGTACCCACGTTCGGGCGAGACCATCCGATGAGTTCTCCCTCCTTCTGGCGTGGCAAGCGCTGCTGGCTGGTGGGCGCGAGTTCCGGTATCGGTGCCGCCTGCGCCCGTGAGTTGGCCCGCGCCGGCGCCCAACTTGCCATCAGTGCGCGCAGCCAGGATAGCTTGGATGCGCTCCGCACCGAGTTTTCCCAAGGCGCACAGGATCCGGCTCCAAACGCACACCTGGCGGTGGCGATGGACGTCCGCTCGGACGAAAGCGTAGCCGTCGCCTGGGAGCGTATCCGTGAGGCCTGGGGCGGCATTGACCTACTGCTCTACCTGGCCGGCAATTACGTGCCGGCACGGTCCTGGGAGCTGGACGTGGGCAGGGCCAGGGATATCCTCGATATCAATTACCTGGGGGCGCTACGCACGGTATCCTGCGTGCTGCCGAGTTTCCTCGAGGCGGGCGCGGGCCATATTGCCCTGACCTCCAGCGTGGCAGGTCTTCGCGGCCTACCCAAATCCCTCTACTACGGTCCCAGCAAGGCGGCCCTCACCCATTTTGCGGAGATCCTGCGCCTTGACCTCGAGCCGCGCGGCCTACGTGTGCAGGTCATCCATCCGGGCTTTGTCGCCACTCCCCTCACAGCGCAGAACGATTTTGCCATGCCCCACCTCCTGCAGCCCGAGGCAGCGGCACAATTGCTGCTGCGTGGGCTGGAGGGTCGGAGTTTCGAGATCCATTTCCCCAAAGCCTTTACCCGTCGCTTTCATTGGCTGCGCTGTCTACCCTACTCTTGGTATTTCCCCCTCATTCGCCGCGCCACCGGACTCTAGGGACGGACACATCGGCACAATCGTCATCTCTCGTCTAGACTGAAGGGGTGTTCCTGTAAAAAAGGAGATCCCGTATGGCCGTAGAGATGAAAGTGTTCAGTACCGGAATCGATCCGGGCGACTGGATCCCCCAACGCTTCACCCAGCCCGGCGCCGGGGTGACCCCGCCCATTTTCTGGCAGCATCTGCCCCCGCAGACGCGCAGCCTCGTGCTGCTCATGGAGCATCGTGAGGCGAAACCCGAGGAACGGATCTTCTGGCTGGTCTACGATATTCCGCCAACGGTAGAAGGCATCCACGAGGGTGGGCCCTTGCCCGACGGGGCGAAGCTTGGTCGCAACAGTTTCGGCGAAACCCGCTACCGAGCGCCCGAGGCCAGTGCCGAACGTACTCTGCAACACTACGACTTTGTCTTGCTGGCAACGGATCTGGATAGTCTGGGCCTGCCGGCGGGTGCCGATTGGGATGCCGTCAAGCAGGCGCTGAGAGGCCACCATCCACCCGAGGATCTGGCTCCACCGCCAGCCATCGACGCCCGTGCCCGGGAGCTGCATCCCCTGAGTCACGTGCTCGATCACGCCGAGTTCTCAGGACACTTCGCCCTGGACACCGACGCTCCGGTCAAGACCTGAGTCTCAGGACCGGTGCCCGAGATCGGTCACCATGAGCGGGGCCAGCGCGGTGAGCGCCGGCCCCGTGTTTTTCCCGGTTCGCTGTGAACGATGCACGGTGCTCCACAGGACGACCCCGGCCACCACCGGGAAGCCGTGGCGCCTGCGAAGATCAGGAATTGCCCGGATCGTCGCTGCGCTTCAGCAGTCGATCCAGCCAGTGGTTCAATAACCTGCCCGCAGCCTCACGGCCACCCAAGCCGAAGGACAGGGCCACGGCCACGGCCACGGCACCCAAGGTCAAGCCAAAGGCCAGATTGACGATGTCGTCGGCAATGCCCATGGCGCGCAGTCCCATGGCGAGCACGAGGCCGAGGATGGCAAAACGCGCAATTTCGGCATAGAGCGTGCGATTGCCCTCGCCACTTTGGGCAATGCTGCGCTGTGCAAGACTCGCCAGCCAGAAGCCCACCATGAGGATGACGCTACCCAGCAGAATCTGCCCGGCAAAGTTGATGAAGAGGGCGACCAGGTGCTCCACCGCCGTGAAACCCAGTTGCTCGGCCGCGGCCGTGGTGGCAAACAGCATGGCAAAGAAAAAGAGCACGCGAGCCAATACGCGCGACGCCGAGTTCTGCTCCGAGAACAGATGTCCCAGTCCGACGCGCTGGGGCAGCTGGTCCAGGCCAGCGCCAGCCGTGAGCTCGGCGATGACCCCGACGATGAAGCGGGCAACGAACCAAGTCACCAGCAGGATGAGGATAGCGGCCAGGATGTGTGGCAGGGCGACGAAGAACTCCTGCAGCATCAGCGTGGCGGGCTGACTGATGGCGTCGATGTGCAGGGCCTGCAGGGCGGCGATGAGGGCCGGCAGGAAGACGACGATGAACACCAGGGTCCCCAGGCTGTGGGCCAGGCTACGGCGTGGTTCTATACCCATTCTTGCCGCCGCTTGGTCCACACCCAAGGCCGTCGCCAGATTGCGGGTCAGGGCCCGCAGGATGGACGCGATGATCCAACCTACCACGGCGATGACGAGGCCAGCGAAGATGCGAGGAACGGCCGCGAGCAGGCCTGCCGTCATCTCCTGCACGGGAGTGATGGCGCCGTCGATGCGCAGGGCACCCAGGATGGCCGGCAGGAAAAACAATATCACCAGCCAGAAGAGCACGTTGGCCAGGGCATTCTCCAGTTCCGGGGATGTACCTTCACCCAGGTGCCGTTGGCGCAGCATGGAGAGTGGTTTGAGGCTCAGACTGCGCACCAGTTTGGCGACGACGTAGGCGATGCCGACGAGGACCAGGCCGGCAAAAAGATCGGGCAGGTAGAAGGTCACCTTGCTCAGCATCCGGTCCAGAGGCACGATGGCGGCGTCCACGTGCAGCACCCCGAGCGCACCCACCAGCGCCAGCAGCAGGATCAGCCAATACACCAAAGCACCCACGAGGCCGACGACGTCGAAAGCCCGGGATGCCTCTTCTCCTTCGCCGCGCATACGCTCATTGAGCTTGAGGGCGTGCAGAAGGCGCTGCACCCCCGATCGAACGATGCTCGCAAGGATCCAACCGATGATGAGGATTACGGCCGCACCGATGATGCCCGGCACGACGGCAAGGAACTGTGCCTCCAGATTTTGCAGCCACGCAGTTACGTTCATGCTTCCTCCAGATATTATCCGTTGAAAACGCACTGTTTGCTTATGCTAATAGAGTATGAACTTCTGAGCAAACAAAAGACCAATGTAGCTCAAGATTTATTATTCGCGATATGGCTACGCTCGTCCTCGGGAGGGTGTGTCCGTCTCGTCTGCAGACATCGGGAGGTCTGGCCTATGGGCACAAGCGAGACTGGCGTGACCTATAGAAATGCACCGCAGGTGAGCCGGTGCTAGGAGGCAGGCGAGTGAGCCGTCCTGGCGGATCAGCGACAGGACGACCCTATTATTTCTACGATTTCAATCCCAGCTCAGCGCTCCGCCCGTCTGATACTCCGTCACCCGGGTCTCGAAAAAGTTCTTTTCTTTCTTGAGGTCCATCATCTCACTCATCCAGGGGAAAGGGTTCTGGATGCCCGGCCATTGCGCTGGCAGTCCCAACTGCTGCAGGCGACGATTGCCGATATATTTGACGTAGTCTTTGAAGATCGGCGCATTCAGACCGAGGATTCCGCGGGGCATGGTATCGTCGGCATAGGCGCACTCCAGCTCTACGCCCTTGCGGATCAGAGCCACTATCTCGTCTTGGAAGGCTTCGCTCCACAATCCCGGATTTTCCACCTTGATCTGATTGATGAGGTCGATACCAAAATTGCAGTGCATGGACTCATCGCGCAGGATGTACTGATACTGCTCCGCCGCACCCACCATCTTGTTCTGCCGACCCATGGCCAGGATCTGGCTGAAGCCCACGTAAAAGAAGGTGCCCTCCATGATGGCGGCAAAGACGATCAGGGAACGCAAGAGCTTTTGATCGTTCTCCGGCGTACCGGTGCGGAAGGCCGGATCCGTCAGGGTCTGGATGAAGGGCAGGAGAAATTCGTCCTTGGCCCGAATGGAGGGCACCTCGTGATACATGTTGAAGATCTCGCCTTCGTCCAGACCGATAGACTCGACGATGTACTGATAGGCGTGGGTGTGAATGGCCTCCTCGAAGGCCTGGCGCAGCAGATACTGGCGGCACTCCGGTGCGGTGATGTGACGATAGGTACCGAGGACGATATTGTTGGCGGCCAGACTGTCGGCCGTGGTGAAAAAGCCCAGGTTACGCTTGACGATGCGGCGTTCGTCCTCGGTCAGACCCTTCGGGTCCTTCCACAAGGCGATGTCCCGGGCCATCTGCACTTCCTGGGGCATCCAGTGGTTGGCGCAGGCGGCCAGGTACTTGTCCCAGGCCCACTGATACTTGAAGGGCACCAGCTGATTGACATCGGCGCTGCCGTTGATGATGCGCTTGTCCTCGGCGCGCACCCGCTCGAAACTCTGCGCCGCAACGCCGCCGTCGGCGCCGAGACCCGGATGGTCCTGATAGGGAGGCATCACGCGCAAGGGATCGGGACGGCTGGGTTCTTCAAAATTCAACATGGTCGATGCTCCTGGTCGTATGAGTTCACTGACAGGCTTCGCAGCCGGGATCTTCGATGGCACAGGCCTTCAACTGTCCGGGCACGGCATTGAGCACACCTTTGCTCACCGTGGACTTCTCCGCCGCGGTCGCTCCCAGGGAGCGCAGGTAGTAGGTCGTCTTCAGACCACGACGCCAGGCCAGGCGATAGGTCTCGTCGATCTTCTTGCCCGAAGGCTGGCCAAAATACAGGTTGAGGCTCTGGGACTGGTCCAGCCACTTCTGGCGCCGCGCCGCCGCCTCCACCAGCCATTGCGGATCGATCTCGAAGGCGTTGGCGTAGAGGGGCTTGAGCGCCGCGGGAATGCGGTCGATAGGGGTGACCGAGCCGTCGAAGTACTTGAGGTCGTTGACCATGACTTCGTCCCAAAGACCCGCGGCCTTGAGGTCTCGCACCAGATAGGCGTTGACCACGGTGAACTCTCCGGACAGATTGGATTTGACGTAGAGGTTCTGGTAAATGGGCTCGATCCCCTGGCTTACGCCGACGATATTGGAGATGGTCGCAGTGGGGGCGATGGCCAGGCAGTTACTGTTGCGCATGCCACCCATCACTTTGGTACGCAGACTCTGCCAGTCCAGACGCTGGCTGCGGTCCACCTCGACGCCGGCGACCCGACCACGGGCCAGCAGCTCGATGCTGTCGATGGGCAGGATGCCCTGGCTCCATAGGGAGCCGGGGAAACTGCGGTAGCTTCCGCGCTCACGAGCGAGGTCCGCCGAGGCGTCTATGGCGTAATAGCTGATGAGCTCCTGACTGATGTCGGCAAACTCCACCGCTGCCGAGGAAGCATAGGGAATGCGCAGGGCCAACAGGGCATCGGAGAAGCCCATGAGACCGAGGCCCACGGGACGGTGACGCAGGTTGGAATTGCGCGCCTTGGCAACGGCGTAGTAATTCATGTCGATGACGTTGTCCAGCATGCGCATGGCCACCCGCACCGTACGGGCGAGCTTGTCCGTGTCCATCAGCGCCATGAGCTCCTCGGCGCTGGCCTCCGTTCGCAAACCCTGGTCGGGCAGATCGGCCCGCAGGTGCGCCACCAGATTGACGGAGCCCAGATTGCAGACGGCAATCTCCTTGTCGCTGGTATTCAGGGTGATCTCGGTGCAGAGGTTGGAGCTATGCACCACCCCCACGTGCTGCTGAGGGCTGCGCAGGTTGCAGGGATCCTTGAAGGTAATCCAGGGGTGTCCCGTCTCGAAGAGCATGGTCAGCATCTTGCGCCAGAGCTGCAAGGCCGGCAGGCGCTTGAACAGCGTGATCTCGCCGGCGTCTGCCAGCCGCTCGTAGTGCTCGTACCGCTCCTTGAAGGCTTGGCCCGTGAGATCGTGCAGGTCCGCCACCTCGTTGGGGCTGAACAGCGTCCACGGACCATCGCTGTGCACCCGCTCCATGAAAAGATCCGGGATCCAGTTGGCCGTATTCATGTCGTGGGTGCGGCGCCGGTCATCGCCGGTGTTCTTGCGCAGCTCCAGAAATTCCTCGATGTCCAGGTGCCAGGTCTCGAGATAGGCGCAGACGGCCCCCTTGCGCTTGCCGCCCTGATTGACGGCGACAGCGGTGTCGTTGACCACCTTGAGGAAGGGCACCACCCCTTGAGATTTGCCGTTGGTGCCCTTGATATAGGAGCCCAGGGCCCGCACCGGGGTCCAATCGTTGCCCAGGCCGCCGGAATACTTGGACAGCAGGGCGTTGTCCTTGATGGCCTCGTAGATGCCGTCCAGATCGTCCGCCACCGTCGTCAGGAAGCAGCTGGACAGCTGCGGGCGCAGGGTACCGGCGTTGAAGAGGGTGGGTGTCGAGCTCACGAACTCGAAGCGCGACAGCACCTCATAGAAGGCGATGGCCTGCTCCTCCCGATCGATCTCCTCCAATGCCAGCCCCATGGCCACTCGCATCCAGAAGGCCTGGGGCAGCTCGATGCGCCGCTCGCGCACGTGCAGAAAGTAGCGGTCGTAAAGAATCTGCAGACCCAGGTATTGAAAATCCAGATCCCGCTCGGGGCGCAGCGCCGCGGTGATACGATCGAGGTCGAACTGCGCCAGACGCGGATCGATGAGTTCGTGCTGAATGCCCGTGCGCAGATAGTCGCGGAAGTACTCCGGATAGCGCTCGCTCATCTGGGCCTGGGTAGCCGGCTCGCCCAGCACCTCGCGCCGGATGCGATCCAGAAGCAGGCGTGCGGTGGCATAAGCGTAGGCAGGGTCCTGCTCGATCAGCACCCGACAGGCCAGAATGGGCGCCTGAAAGAGCTCCTCCTCGGTGATGCCGTCGTACAGGTTGCGCTGGGTGGCATGCAGGATGGCTTCCACGGATACCGCCTCTCCTAGACCGCTGCAGGCCTCACCGATCACCTGCCGCAGGCGCTCCATGTCCAGGACCCGCTCCTGCCCGTCGCCGTGGCGAACCCGCAACACCGCCGCCTCGGCCGGGCTGGCCTGCCGTTTCTGCGCCCGCTCCCGCGCCCGCTCCTCCCGGTACAGGACGTAGGCCCGCGCCACCTCGTGCTCGCCGGCGCGCATCAGAGCCAGTTCCACCTGATCCTGAATATCCTCGATGTGCAGCGTCCCGCCACCCGGCTGGCGCCGCTGCAAGGTCTCTACCACCTGCTCCGTGAGCCGGGTGACCAGATCGCGCACCCGTGCGCTGGCCGCTCCCGCCCCCCCGTCCACGGCCAGAAAGGCCTTGGTCATGGCGACGTGAATCTTGCTGGCATCAAAAGGGACGACGCTACCGTTGCGCCGGATGACCCGATACCGACCCAGGTCGGCGGGGACTTCGAGAGCTTCAGACTGGGCACTGCGAACGGGCGAGGGCATGGGGACAATCTCCTTGGGTTCTGCACGGGACCTTGGGGGGTTCTGAACTAAATATAGTCTGCTGATCTTTTCTGTCAACTAGATATTGTGTGGATAAGGCGGTTGATGACTCCGGGAAAAGCTGTGGGCGAAAAGCCGGCCCCACGATCGCGACATCGAATAGTTCTATACTTGTTCTAGATTGCTGGGAGGTGCATACTGGGAGCGAAGCCTGCTCAGGAGAATCCGCACATGTCCGAATCCGCCCTCGAAATCGCCAAGGCCACCCTGTTCGCTCCCGGAAACATCGGTGAGTCGGCGCTGGAGCGGGTCTTTGCCCAGCTGTCGCGGCGGGCTCTGGACGATGCCGACCTCTACTTTCAATACAGCCGCAGCGAGGGTTTCAGTCTCGAGGAGGGCGTCGTCAAATCCGGCTCGCACCACATCGAGCAGGGTGTGGGTGTCCGCGCCATCCAGGGGGAGCGCCAGGGCCTGGCCTACTCCGACGAAATCGCGGTGGACGCCCTGCTGAGTGCCGCCGAGGCGGCCCGCGCCATCGTCCACCACAGTGGCGAGCAGCGCGCCCTGGTGTGGCAGCGGCGGCAGGGTCTGGATCTCTACCCTCCCGTCGACCCCCTCGCCGATCTGTCCAGCGAGGAGAAGGTCGCCGTGCTGGAGCGGGTGGAGGCGGCGGCGCGGGCCGCGGATCCGCGCGTGGTCCAGGTGATGGCCAGCCTGAGTGCCCGCTTCGAGGCGGTGCTGGTCGCGCGCCTGGACGGCAGCATGGCGGCGGACATCCGCCCCCTGGTGCGCCTCAATGTCATGGTCATCGTCGAGTCCGGTGGGCGGCGTGAACAAGGCACGGCGGGCGGCGGGGGCCGCAGCGACTATCGTAGCTTCCTCGCGGGTGGGGCCGCCGAACATTACGCACGCGAGGCCGTTCGCCAGGCTCTGGTGAATCTGGAGGCGCGCGATGCGCCGGCCGGTAGCATGGAGGTGGTGCTGGGACCGGGCTGGCCGGGCATCCTGCTGCACGAGGCCATCGGCCACGGCCTGGAGGGCGACTTCAACCGGAAGGGCACCAGCGCCTTCAGTGGCCGCGTGGGTGAGCGGGTGGCGGCTCCAGGGGTCACCGTAGTGGACGACGGTACCCTCGCCGGGCGGCGCGGCAGCCTCAATGTCGACGACGAGGGCACACCGACTCAATGCACGGTGCTCATCGAGGATGGCTTCCTCAAGGGCTATCTGCAGGATACCCTCAATGCCCGTCTCATGGGCACCCACTCCACAGGCAATGGACGCCGCGAATCCTACGCCCACCTGCCCATGCCGCGCATGACCAACACCTACATGCGTGCCGGCGACCGTGATCCGCAAGAGATCATCGCCAGTGTCAAGAAGGGGCTCTACGCGGTGAACTTTGGCGGCGGTCAGGTGGACATCACCAACGGCAAATTCGTGTTCTCGGCCTCGGAGGCCTACCTCATCGAGAACGGGCGCATCACCCAGCCCGTCAAGGGCGCCACCCTTATCGGCAACGGTCCCGACGTGCTCACCCGGGTTGAAATGGTAGGCAACGACCTCCAACTGGATACCGGGGTGGGTACCTGTGGCAAGGACGGCCAGAGCGTACCCGTGGGAGTGGGTCAGCCGACCCTGAAAATTCGCGATCTTACGGTGGGTGGGACACAGGGTTGAAAGCCGTCTTGACTTTCTGGTTTCGGTTGTCAGCTTGGAGTGGCCGGGATACACTGACCAATGTCCGGGGTTTTTACCCCGTCTAAGCTCCCTGCGGGGGAGGTGAATACATGAATAACGTTTTCAAGAATGTACTGCTTTGGGTGGCCATAGGCGTCATCCTGATGCTGGTCTTTCAGAATCTCAATACGAGCACGAAAGCGCCGGCCCAGGCCATGAACTTTTCCACCTTCGTCAGTAGCATCAAGCAGGGGCAGGTGGCGGACGTCACCATCGACGGCAATCACTACACGGGTTCGCTCAGCTCCGGGCAAAAATTCAGTGTCTACGCTCCCAAGGACGATAGTAGCTTGGTCAAGGAGCTGTTGGCCGCCGGAGTCAAGATCGACGTGAAGCCGCCGGAAGGTCAGTCGCTGCTGCTTTCCATTCTCATTTCCTGGTTCCCCATGCTGCTGCTCATCGGCGTCTGGATCTTCTTCATGCGCCAGATGGGGGGCGGTGGTGCCGGCGGCCGCGGGGCCATGAGCTTCGGTCGAAGCCGTGCCCGCATGCTCACGGAAGAGAACAACAAGATCACCTTCGCCGATGTGGCGGGGGTGGAGGAAGCCAAGGAAGAACTGGCGGAAATCGTCGACTTCCTCCGCGACCCGCAAAAGTTCCAGCGCCTGGGTGGTCGCATTCCCAAGGGTGTGCTCCTCATGGGCTCGCCCGGTTCGGGCAAGACCCTGCTCGCCCGAGCCATTGCCGGTGAGGCGCGAGTACCCTTCTTCTCCATCTCCGGTTCCGATTTTGTCGAGATGTTCGTGGGCGTCGGTGCCTCGCGCGTGCGCGATATGTTCGAGCAGGCCAAGAAGCACGCGCCCTGCATCATCTTCATCGATGAGATCGACGCCGTTGGACGGCAGCGTGGTGCGGGTCTGGGCGGCGGTAACGACGAGCGCGAGCAGACCCTCAACCAGTTGCTCGTAGAGATGGACGGCTTCGAAGGTACGGAGGGCATCATCGTCATCGCCGCCACCAACCGGCCCGATGTGCTCGACCCCGCCCTGCTCCGTCCCGGCCGCTTCGACCGCCAGGTCACGGTGCCCCTCCCTGACATCCGCGGACGGGAACAGATCCTACAGGTGCACATGCGCAAGGTACCCGTCGGGCCCGATGTCGATCCCAAGATCATCGCCCGCGGCACCCCAGGATTCTCCGGTGCGGATCTGGCCAACCTCGTCAATGAGGCGGCCCTCATGGCGGCGCGCAAGAGCAAGCGGCTGGTGGACATGCGCGACTTTGAGGACGCCAAGGACAAGGTGATGATGGGCGCCGAGCGCAAGTCGGTGGTCATGAGCGACAAGCAGCGGGAGACCACGGCGTACCACGAGTCGGGGCACGCGGTGGTCGCCAAGCTCCTACCCGGTACCGATCCGGTGCACAAGGTCACCATCATTCCGCGTGGGCGTGCTCTGGGTCTGACCATGCAGTTGCCCACGGAAGATCGCTTCAACTACGAGCGGCAGGAGATCCTCAACAACATCTCCATCCTCATGGGCGGACGCATTGCCGAAGAGGTCTTCCTCAACCAGATGACCACCGGTGCCGGCAACGACATCGAGCGGGCCACGGATCTGGCGCGCAAGATGGTGACCCAGTGGGGCATGTCCCAGATTGGTCCCATGGTCATCGGCGAGAAGGAAGAGGAGGTATTCCTCGGTCGGGAAGTCACCAAGCACAGCAACGTTTCGGAGCAGACAGCGCAGACCGTGGATGCCGAAGTACGCAACATCATCCAGGAGCGTTATCAGGTAGCGCGTAACCTCATCGAGGAGAACCGCGACAAGGTCGAAATCATGGCCAAGGCCCTGCTGCGCTTCGAGACCCTGGACGCCAACCAAGTGAACGACATCATGGCCGGACGTGATCCGCGGCCGCCGGCAGACAGCTCCGGCAGCAGTCCGGCCGTCAGCAACCAGCCCGACAGCGTGGGCAATGCCGGCGCGAGTGGGATGCCGAACCTGAATCCGGGAGAACGCCCGGTATAGGCATGGCGGTGGCGGATCCCGCCCAAGGGCGCTCCCGGTGGCTGGAGCGCCCTTCTGTTATGGGCATACTCAATGCCACCCCCGACTCCTTCTCGGACGGCGGCCGATACACGACGGTGGATGCCGCCGTGGCCTGCGCCCGCCGCTTTTTCGAGCAGGGAGCCGACATCATCGACATCGGTGCCGAATCCACCCGCCCGGGCGCTCCGGTAGTGGACGAAAAAACCGAAATGGCGCGCCTTCTGCCCGTCGTCGAGGCGGTGGCGGCCAGCGTTCCCCTCCCGATCTCTATCGATACCCGCCGGGCCCGCGTCATGCGTGCCGCGCACGCCCTGGGGGCGTGCATGATGAACGACGTCAGCGCCCTGCGCGACGATCCCGAGTCCCTACGCACCGTGGCCGAACTCGGTCTCGACGTCTGCCTCATGCACCGGCGCGGAACGCCCCAGACCATGCAGGGACAGACCCACTATTCGGACGTGGTGATGGACATCCGCGACTTTCTGGCCGAGCGCGTGCGCGTCTGTCGCGCCGCCGGTATCGCCGCCGAGCGCATCGTGCTGGATCCCGGTATCGGCTTTGCCAAGGATCTGGAAGGCAATCTGCGCCTGCTGCACCGCCTGGACGCCCTGCGCGAACTCGGGTTTCCTCTGCTCATCGGCGTTTCCCGAAAAGGCTTCATCGGCAGCCTCACGGGTGTGACAGAGCCCTCGGCACGCGACCCGGGTAGCGTCGCTGCAGCCCTGTGGATCTGGGCGCGGATCGGACCGGCCATCTTGCGCGTACACGACGTGGGGGCTACGGTACAGGCACTGCGCGTGTGGGCGGCCCTCGACGCAGATCTGGACCCGAACCCCAAAAAAGGATAAGGCATGGCACGACAGTTTTTTGGCACCGATGGCGTTCGCGGGCGCGTGGGCGATTTGCCCATGCATCCCGAGTGGGTACTTCGTCTGGGTTGGGCAGCGGGGCACGTGCTCACCGCCGGCGCCCCAGGGCGACCACGGGTCGTCATCGGCAAGGATACCCGCCTGTCCGGCTATCTGCTGGAGTCCGCCCTGGAATCCGGTCTTGCCGCTGCGGGGGTAGATGTCCTCCTGGTGGGGCCTTTGCCCACGCCCGCCATCGCCTATCTCACGCGCACCCTGCGGGCCGATGCCGGTATCGTCATCAGCGCTTCCCACAATCCCTTTCCCGACAACGGCATCAAGTTCTTTTCGGGCGACGGCCTGAAGCTTGCCGATGAGATCGAAGAGGCCATCGAGGCGCGCATGACCCTGCCCCTGACCCTGCCCGACGCCGACCGCCTGGGCAAGGCGCGGCGTGTGGACGATGCCGCCGGACGCTATGTGGAATTCTGCAAGACCACCTTTCCGGGCGATCTCGATCTGCGCGGTCTACGGCTGGTGCTGGATTGTGCCCATGGCGCCACCTACAAGGTCGCACCCATGGTGTTCGCCGAGCTCGGTGCCCAGATCGAGGCTATCGGCGTCCATCCCGATGGCCTCAATATCAACGACGAGGTCGGCTCCACCGCGCCGGAGCTTCTGCGCAGTCAGGTGGTAGCCAGCGGCGCCGACATGGGCATCGCCTTCGATGGCGACGGCGACCGCCTGCTGCTGGTAGACGGCGAGGGTGAACTCTGGGACGGCGACAGCATCCTCTGGCTTTTGGCGCGCGAGATGCGGGAGACCGGCCAGCTGCCCGGGGTAGTGGGTACGGTGATGAGCAATCTGGCCCTGGAACAGGCCTTCGCCCAGTGGGGGGTGCCTTTTGTGCGGGCGGCCGTTGGCGATCGCTACGTGTTGGAGCAGATGCGTGCGCTCTCCTACCCCCTGGGGGGCGAGTCTTCCGGTCACATCATCACTCCCGCCAATACCACCGGCGACGGCATCCTCGCCGCTTTGCAGGTGCTGGCCATCGTCCAGCGGCGCTGTCAGCCCCTGCACGTCCTGCGTGGCGATTTTCGCCTGGCGCCGCAGATCCTGCGCAGTCTACCCATCGCCTCCGCCCGCGAGTTCCTCAAGGACGCCGCGGTGCAGGCAGCCATCGCTCAGGCCGAAGCCGAGCTCTGGCAACGGGGACGTCTGCTGGTGCGCCCCTCGGGCACCGAGCCGCTCCTGCGGATCATGGTGGAGGCTGCGGATCGGGCGACCGCCGAAGCCGTGGCAAGCCGCCTGAGCGATCAACTCATGCAGCTCCACCGCGAACGCACCGGAGTCTGTGCGGCAAATTGACCACCCTGGGCGGAGCCTTTACACTCGGCCCCTTGATCAGGATATAGCGATAAGAGGAAACCGACGCGTGCGCCCCATCATGGTAGCGGGAAATTGGAAGATGCACGGGCTCAGTGCCGATGCCCACCATCTCACACAGTCCATCCTGGACGCGGGACTCGAGCCCACCGTACCTGAGGTCGTGCTGTTTCCGCCTTTCACACTCCTGCACACGGTATCTCAGGTGGCCAAAGGGACTGCCCTACGCTGGGGTGGACAGAACCTCTTCTGGGAAAACCAGGGCGCCTACACCGGCGAGATCTCTGGCTCCATGCTTCGAGACATGGGCTGTCGCTATGTTCTGGTGGGCCACTCGGAGCGGCGCGCGCTCTTTGGCGAAAGCGATGCCGTCGTGCTGCGCAAGGCTCAGGCCGCCCTGCATTCCGGTCTCATCCCGGTGATCTGCGTCGGCGAGACGGGAGCCGAACGGGAACATGGGAAGACTACTGAAGTACTGCGGCGCCAGATCGAGGCACTAGCCCCGGTGCTGGAACACCAGGGCAGCGGCCATCAGCCTCATGTTGTCATCGCCTACGAGCCAGTCTGGGCCATTGGCACCGGCCAGACGGCCACGCCGGAGCAGGCACAGGAGGCGCACGCCTTCATCCGCGCCGTCGTGGCGGAGCATGCCCAGGCCCTGGCCAAGAAGCTGCTCATCCTCTACGGCGGGAGCGTCAAGGCCAACAACGCTGCCGCCCTTTTTGCCGCTGAGGATATCGACGGCGGGCTGGTGGGTGGCGCCTCTTTGCAGGCCGGTGAGTTCATCCAGATCTGTCGGGCCGCCCACAGCGTCGGCCGAGGAGTTTGAAGCGACATGTACGATTTTCTCCTGATTCTGCAAGTCATCATCTGCGTGGTACTGGTAGGTCTGGTATTGATCCAGAAAGGCCAGGGCGCGGATATCGGCGCCGTCTTCGGCGGCGGCGGCTCCCAGACGGTCTTCGGCGCACGCGGTGCCGGCAATTTCCTGAGTCACACCACGGCCGTGGTGGGTGCACTCTTCTTCCTCAATAGCCTGGGACTCGCCTACCTTTCCGATCACGCCAGTCGTTCCGTCAGCTCCGGCATTGCCCTTCCGGCGGCGTCGGCGCCGGCCAGCTCCGCGGCCGCTACAGCCGCCCCAAATGTCAGCAAGAATACGGCTGCCGGTGCCCCTGCAGCGCCCGCGGTCAGCAGCTCTGCCGCCGTCCCGTCCGCATCCACGCAGAGCGCCCCCAAGCCTTGACCTTGGTCTTGGAGCATGAGACATTTGTGTCATAGCCGAAGTGGTGAAATCTGGTAGACACACCGTCTTGAGGGGGCGGCGGCGCAAGCCATGCCGGTTCGAGTCCGGCCTTCGGCACCAAACACAGCCCAAGTGGCTGTTTTTTTGTCTCTGGGCTTTTCCACAGCGTTGATTATACAGATAAAAATTATTTTATGACTTCCTGGTGAAGTCCGGAATTCGGCGGAGGGGTGTAGCGGATGTTGGATCACTATCTACCCGTACTCATTTTCTTGCTGGTCGCTCTGCTGGTGGGCGTCATACCGCTGTGGCTGGGCTCCAACCTGGGTCCCAAACGGCCGGACAGTGAAAAACTCTCTCCCTACGAATGCGGCTTCGAGGCCTTCGAGGACGCTCGCGTCAAATTCGATGTGCGCTATTACCTGGTCGCCATTCTTTTCATTCTGTTCGATCTGGAAATCGCTTTTCTTTTTCCCTGGGCCGTGGTCTTCGATGCCATTGGCATGACGGGCTTCGTGGCGATGATGATCTTCCTGGCCATCCTCGTAGTGGGCTTCATTTACGAGTGGAAGAAGGGGGCGCTGGAATGGGAATAGAGGGCGTTCTCGAGAAGGGCTTTGTCACCACCAGTATCGATACCGTAGTCAACTGGAGTCGCACCGGATCGCTGTGGCCCATGACCTTTGGCCTGGCCTGCTGTGCGGTAGAGATGATGCATGCGGGAGCGGCGCGCTATGACCTGGATCGCTTCGGCATCATCTTTCGGCCGAGCCCCCGGCAGTCGGATGTGATGATCGTCGCCGGCACGCTCGTCAACAAGATGGCGCCAGCCCTGCGCAAGGTCTATGACCAGATGCCGGAACCCCGCTGGGTCGTGTCCATGGGGTCCTGTGCCAATGGCGGCGGCTACTACCACTATTCCTACAGTGTGGTGCGCGGTTGCGATCGCATCGTGCCGGTGGATGTCTACGTGCCGGGCTGTCCACCCACGGCAGAGGCCCTGCTCTTCGGGCTCATCCAGCTGCAGAAGAAGATCCGTCGCACCAACACCATTGCCAGGTGAACGATGAGCGAAAGCATCGACGATACCAGCCAGATCCCTCTGGCGGAGTTGGGGCAGCGACTGCGCCACAGTCGGGTGGATCGTGGTGAGCTGACCGTGGAGCTGGAGCGGGACGGCCTGCTCGAGAGTCTCCGTTTTCTGCGCGATGACCCGCGCTGCGACTTTCAGCAGCTCATCGACCTCTGCGGAGTGGATTACTCCGAGTACGGCGAAGGCGCCTGGACTGGGCCGCGTTTTGCCGTGGTCTATCACCTGCTCTCTCTCCATCACCACCGTCGCCTGCGTGTGCGCGTGTATCTGGATGAGGAACTGCCGATCCTGCCTTCGGCGGTAGAGATCTGGCCAGCGGCCAACTGGTTCGAGCGCGAAGCCTTCGATCTCTTTGGTTTCCTCTTCGATGGTCATCCGGATCTGCGGCGGATTCTGACGGATTACGGTTTTGTGGGACACCCTTTCCGCAAGGATTTTCCCCTGGTGGGGACGGTGGAGATGCGCTACGACGCCGATCAGCGTCGGGTCGTGTACGAGCCCACCCGCACGGAAGAGCGGGTGGTGGTGCCGCGGATACTGCGGATCGGTGAGGAGGGGCGCTACGATGCCGGAAATCAATAACTTCACCATGAATTTCGGGCCGCAGCATCCTTCGGCCCACGGCGTGCTGCGTCTGGTCCTGGAGCTGGACGGTGAGGTCATCGAACGGGCCGACCCGCACATCGGTCTGCTCCACCGTGCCACCGAAAAGCTGGCGGAGCACAAGACCTATCTGCAGAACCTGCCCTACATGGATCGTCTCGACTACGTCTCGATGATGTGCAACGAGCACGCCTATTGTCGCGCGGTGGAGAAGCTCCTCGGGGTGGAGATACCCATCCGCGCCCAGTACATCCGCACCATGTTCGACGAGATCACGCGCATCCTCAACCACCTCCTGTGGCTGGGGGCCTACGCCTTGGACGTCGGTGCGATGAGTGTGTTCCTGTACTGTTTCCGTGAGCGGGAAGACCTCATGGACGTCTATGAGGCGGTCTCTGGGGCGCGCATGCACGCCGCCTATTACCGTCCGGGCGGGGTGTATCGTGACCTGCCGGAGCGCATGCCCCAGTATGAGCCCTCGCCCTATCGCGATGCCCGGCGCCTGGCGGAGCTCAATGCCAACCGCCAGGGCAGCGTGTTGGATTTCATCGAGGATTTCACGCGGCGCTTCCCGGGCTATGTGGACGAATACGAGACCCTGCTCACGGACAACCGCATCTGGAAGCAGCGCACCGTCGGCATCGGCGTGGTCAGTCCGGAGCGGGCCATCGCCCTGGGATTCACCGGTCCCATGCTGCGGGCTAGCGGGGTCGCTTGGGATCTGCGCCGCAGCGAACCCTACGCCGCCTACGCCGATCTGGACTTCGACATCCCCGTGGGCAAGGAAGGAGACTGCTACGATCGCTATCTCGTGCGCGTCGCCGAAATGCGCCAGAGCAACCGCATCATCGCTCAGTGCGTGGATTGGCTGCGGCGCAACCCCGGGCCCGTCATCGTCGACGACTACAAGATCGCGCCACCACCGCGCGAGACCATGAAGACCAGCATGGAGGCCCTGATCCATCACTTCAAGCTTTTCACCGAGGGCATGGCGGTGCCACCCGGCGAAGTTTACGCCGCCGTCGAGGCGCCCAAGGGCGAATTCGGCATTTATATGGTCTCGGATGGGGCCAACAAGCCCTATCGCATGAAAATCCGGGCACCGGGTTTCCCGCACCTTGCGGCCATGGACGAAATGGCCCGGGGTCACATGATTGCGGACGTGGTGGCCATCCTCGCCACCATGGACATCGTCTTCGGCGAAATCGACAGGTAAGGCCATGCTCTCCGATCAAGCTCTCGCTGCCATCGCTGCCGAACGGCGCAAGTATCCGGCCGATCAAGCCCGCTCTGCTCTCCTGGCGGCCCTGCGTATCGCCCAGGAAGAACACGGCTGGCTGCCGACGGAACTCATCGAGGAAGTGGCTCAGGTTCTGGAGATCCCGAGTATCCAGGCCTTCGAGGTCGCCACCTTCTACACGATGTACGACCTGAAACCCGTGGGCAAGCACAAGCTCTGCGTCTGCGGCAGCGTTTCCTGCTTTCTCAACGGTTCCGACGATATCCTGGCGCACCTGCAGAAGCGCCTGGGCATCGGCATCGGCGAAACCACGGCGGATGGACTGTTCACCCTGCAGGAAGTGGAGTGCCTGGGTGCCTGCAAGGACGCCCCGGTCCTGCATCTGGGCGACCAATACCTGGAACGTCTGACCCCGGAGGGCATCGATGCCCTCATCGAGCAACTGCGCGGAGGATCGAGCGATGTACGTTAACGGCGTTACCCTCAAGAATCGCGGCATCCCGGATTCCCATCGCCTGTCGGTCTACGAATCGACGGGCGGCTATCAGGCACTGCGCAAGATCTTCAGCGAACAGGTCACCCCAGAGCAGGTGATCGCCGAGATGAAGACCTCGGCCCTGCGCGGACGCGGCGGCGCAGGCTTCCCCACGGGTCTCAAATGGAGTTTCATGCCCAAGGGAGTGTCGGGCACCAAGTATCTGCTCTGCAATGCCGACGAGGGAGAACCCGGCACCTGCAAGGACCGCGACATCATGCGCTATGAGCCGCACCGACTCATAGAGGGCATGATCATCGGTGCCTACGCCATGGGTGCCCGTGCCGGCTACATCTTCATTCGCGGCGAGTTCATCGAGCCCATCCGGCGGGTCGAGGCGGCCCTGGAAGAGGCCTATGCCGCCGGCTTTCTGGGCGAGCGCATCCTGGGCCAGGACTTTTCCTTCGATCTCTACGTCTATCGCGGCGCCGGTGCCTACATCTGCGGCGAGGAGACGGCGCTGATGGAGGCCTTGGAAGGCAAGAAGGGCCAGCCCCGGTTCAAGCCGCCCTTCCCGGCCAGCTATGGCCTCTACGGTCGCCCCACCACCATCAACAATGTCGAGACCTTTGCCTCGGTACCGGACATCATCGTCCACGGCGGCCAGTGGTTTCTGGAACTCGGCAAAGCCAACAACGGCGGCACCAAGATTTTCTCGGTCACGGGTCACGTGCAGCGTCCCGGCAATTACGAGGTGCCCATGGGCACGCCCTTTCCGGAACTGCTGGAGATGGCGGGCGGCCTGCGCCCAGGGCGGAGTCTGAAGGCGGTGATCCCTGGCGGCACCAGCACCGCCATGCTCGCCGGCGATACCATGATGGACTGCACCATGGACTACGACTCCATCGCCAAGGCCGGCTCGGCCCTGGGGGCTGGCTCGGTGATCGTCATCGACGACAGCGTCTGCATCGTCCGCGTGGTGGAGCGTATTGCCCGCTTCTACATGCACGAGTCCTGTGGCCAGTGCACACCCTGCCGCGAGGGCATGGGCTGGCTCTGGCGGGTGATGCACCGCATCGAGAACGGTCAAGGTCGGGCCCAGGATATCGAATTGCTCCTCAATGTCGGCTCACGCATCGAGGGTCGCACCATCTGCGCCCTGGCCGATGGCGGTGTGGCGCCCGTGGTGAGCTCCATCAAGCTGTTCCGTGAGGAGTACGAGCACCACATCCGGCACGGGCAGTGTCTGGTGGGACAGCGGAGGGCTGCCTGATGCCACACATCGAGATCGATGGCCGGGAGCTGGACGTCGCCGCCGGCACCACCATCCTCGAGGCGGCGCGGCAGCTGGGCATCTACATCCCGGTCTTCTGCTACCACCCCAAGCTGTCCATCGCCGCCAATTGCCGCATGTGTCTGGTGGATGTGGAAAAGCAGTGGAAGCCCCTGCCCGCCTGCGCCACCCCTTGCGCCGACGGTATGAAGATCCAGACCCGTTCGGCCAAGGCCAAGGCGGCGCAGCAGGGTGTCCTGGAGTTCCTGCTCATCAATCACCCGCTGGATTGCCCGGTCTGCGACCAGGGGGGTGAGTGCCCCCTGCAGGACATCACCATGGGCTACGCCAATCCCCACAGCTTCTACCAGGAAGAGAAGCGGGTGGTGGCGGACAAGGATATCGGTCCGCTCATTGCCACGGAAATGACCCGCTGCATCCAGTGCACCCGCTGCGTGCGCTTTGGCCAGGAAATTGCCGGCGTCATGGAGCTGGGGGTGGTGGGTCGCGGTGAGAAGGAAGCCATCAGCACCTACGTGTCCAAGGCCGTATCCTCGGAACTGTCGGGCAACATGATCGACCTCTGCCCCGTCGGTGCCCTGACCAGTAAACCCTTTCGCTACAAGGCGCGCTCCTGGGAACTGAAGCACACTCCCAGCCTCTGCCCCCACTGTTCCACGGGCTGCAACACCGATGTGCAGAGTCTTGGCAAGGACGTGCTGCGGGTACTGCCGCGCGCCAACGAGAGCGTCAACGAAGAATGGATCTGCGACAAGGGTCGCTTTGCCTACGCCGGCCTCAGCGCCGAGGACCGGGGCCTCACGCCGCTGCTGCGCGTCAACGGCCGTCTGCAGGCCGCAAGCTGGGGCGAGGCCCTGCAAGCGGCGGCGGGGGGGCTCGAGAGCGTCGTCCGTAAGCACGGTCCCGAGGCCATTGCCGCCCTCATCTCTCCCGAGAGCAGCAATGAGGAGCTCTTTCTTTTTCAGGCCCTGTTCCGGGCCTTGGGGGTGACTCATATCGAGCATCGCCTGCGGCAGACGGATTTCCGCGCCGACGCGGCCATGCCGCTCTATCCCGCCCTCAACATGAGCCTGGAGGATCTGGAGCGGGAGCGCACCATCCTCCTCTGCCACGCCTTCCCCCGGGAACAGCAGCCTCTGACCAACCATCGCCTGCGCAAGGCGGCCCTTGCTGGCGCCACGATCTATGCCATCGACACGGTGCTACGGCCCTTCAATTTTCCAGTGCAGGGACTCTGTCCGGAAACGGGGGACGACCTGGGTACCTACCGGCGCCTGGAGGAACTGCTGCAGGGCGCTACGGCACGGGCCGAGGAAGGGGCGCTGGCACGCTTGGCCACGGCCCTGCGCGAGACAGAGGATCCCCTGCTGCTCATCGGCAACGATGCCCTGCAGCATCCCCAAGCGGCCGAGCTGCTGCGGGCGATCCAGGGCGTGGCCACGGCGGCCGGGGCGCGACTGGGCTGGCTGGCCAATGCCGGCAACGCCGCCGGTGCCTGGCTCCTGGGTTGCGTCCCTCACCGCCGCCCGGGGGGCGAGACCGTACCGGGTCAGCGCACACCCAGCTGGTCCACAGCGCACAAGGCTTTCGTGCTCTACGGTGTCGAGCCGGAGTACGACAGTCTGGCCGTGGAAGCGGCACAACAGGCCTTGCAGGAAGCCGAGTTCGTGCTCGCCCTGGGACATTTCACCGGCAACCTGCCGGAGCAGGTCCAGGTCTTCCTGCCCCTGGCCAGCTGGGCCGAGAGCGCCGGCAGCTTCATCAACAACGAGGGACGCCTGCAGAGCTATCGCGCTGCGGTGAAGCCCGCCGGTGAGGCGCGGCCCGGCTGGAAGGTTCTGCGTGTGCTGGCGGATCATCTGGGAGTTGCGGGCCTTGCCTTCAACGATCTGGATGAGGTGCAGTCGGCCTGGCAAGGCGCTTTGGGAGATTTTCCTCTGGACGTGCCTGCCTTTGCCGCGTTTCCAGAGCTGGCCCCGGAAGCGGCCGCGCCGCTGCCCGAAGGGCATCTGCGCCTCTTGGGTGACTGGACCATCTACACCGCCGATCCCCTGGTCCGGCGCGCCGCGCCGCTGCGACGTCCTGCCGTCTGCCGCATGCATCCGCAAGATCTCCAGGCACGGGGGCTTGGGAGCGTGATCGAACTGCGCCGGGCGGGACGACCGGTGGTGACCCTGCCGGTACAGGCCGACGCCAGTGTGCCGCGAGGCTGCCTGTGGCTCCCCCTGGGTACCGCCGAGAGTGTCGCCTTAGGCGGCCTGCAGAGCTCCTGTACCGTGGGTCGTGCGTCCAGCCGGCAGGCGATCTGAAGGAGCGTTCATGGTCTTTGCCCATCTCACCTCGACCCCCTGGTGGCCGGCTCTCTGGTCCCTGCTGAAGATCGTTTTCGTCCTGGTTCCGCTGCTCGCTGCCGTTGCCTACCTGACGCTGGCGGAACGCAAGGTTATCGGTTACATGCAGATTCGACTCGGGCCCAATCGGGTGGGCTTCCGCGGCCTGCTGCAGCCCATCGCCGACGCCTTGAAGTTGCTCTTCAAGGAAGTGGTGATCCCCACCAATGCCAACCGCTTCCTCTTTCTGACGGCGCCGGTGCTGGCTTTCGTGCCGGCCATGCTGGTCTGGGCTGCGGTACCCTTCGGTCCCGATGTCGCCATCGCCAACATGAATGCCGGGCTGCTCTATGTACTGGCGGTTGCCGGTCTTGGCGTCTATGGAATCATCGTCGCCGGCTGGGCGTCCAACTCCAAGTATGCCTTCTTGGGCGCCATGCGGGCCGCAGCCCAGCTCGTCGCCTACGAAATCGCCATGGGCTTCGCCCTGGTGGGGGTGCTGATGGTGGCCCAGAGCCTGAATCTCAGCAAGATCGTTGAGGCGCAGGCTGGGGGGGGCTTCTGGTCCTGGTACTGGTTGCCCCTGTTTCCCTTCTTCCTGGTGTATTTCATCTCGGGGGTAGCCGAAACCAATCGCGCCCCCTTCGATGTCGCCGAGGGTGAGTCGGAGATCGTCGCCGGTTTTCACGTCGAGTATTCGGGCATGGGCTTTGCCCTCTTTTTCCTGGCCGAATACGCCAACATGATCTTCGTCTCCATCCTGACCTCGGTGCTGTTTCTGGGCGGCTGGTACCCGCCACTGGCCATTGCGCCCTTTACCTGGGTGCCGGGCATCGTCTGGCTGTTGCTGAAGACCGCCTTCCTGCTCTACGTCTTTCTCTGGATTCGTGCCACTTTTCCACGGTATCGTTACGATCAGATCATGCGGCTCGGATGGAAGGTGTTCATCCCGGTGACCATCGCCTGGATCGTGGTCATCGGCATTGCCCTGGAAACGCCGTTACGAAGCCTCTTGCGCTAGAGAGAAGCCACCATGCAGATACGTCCCAAACAGTGGTTCCAAAGCTTTTTCCTGACCGAGCTCCTGCGTGGCATGCAGCTGACCGGGCGCTATTTCTTCGGCCGCAAGTTCACGGTGCAGTATCCCGAGGAGAGAACGCCGCAATCACCCCGGTTTCGGGGGCTGCACGCGCTGCGGCGCTACGAGAACGGCGAGGAGCGCTGCATCTCCTGCAAGCTCTGTGAGGCGGTCTGTCCGGCCTTGGCCATCACCATCCGTGGCGAGGAACGCGCCGACGGTACCCGCCGTACCACGGTCTACGACATCGACCTCAGTAAGTGCATCTTCTGCGGGCTGTGCGAGGAATCCTGTCCCGTGGACTCCATCGTCGAGAGCCGGGTCCTGGACTATCATGCCGAGACACGCTCGGAACTCCTCTACAACAAGGATCGGCTGCTGGCCAACGGCGACCGTCTGGAACGGCAGCTGGCCGAAGATCGGGCGGCTGACCGCCCCTACCGCTGAGGGAGTGGGCGGATGTCGGTAACGTCCCTGCTTTTCTATGTGTTTTCGGCCGTTCTGCTGCTGTCGGCGCTGTTGGTCATCACCGCCCGCAATCCGGTTTACGCCAGCCTGTATCTGGTGCTGGCCTTCTTCAACGCCGCGGCGCTGTTTCTGCTTCTGGGGGCGGAGTTTCTCGGCCTGATCCTGATCCTCGTCTACGTGGGCGCGGTGATGGTGCTTTTCCTGTTCGTGGTGATGATGCTGGACATCAATCTCGCGCGCCTGCAGGAGGGCTTTCTGCACTACCTGCCCTTGGGGCTTGCGGTGGCCATCCTGGGGGTGCTGGAGCTCGCCGCCGTGTTCTGGACCGCGCCCCTGGGGCACATCCCCGCCCCCGGGGCCGTGCCGGCCGACGCGGACAACACCCGGGCTCTGGGCGAACTGCTCTACACGCACTATCTGTATCCCTTTGAGATCGCCGCCGTGATCCTGCTCATCGCCATCATTGCCGCCATTGCCCTGACTCTGCGGCGGCGGCCCCAGAGCAAGACCCAGGATATCGGTCGCCAGCTGGCGGTGAAGGTCAGCGAGCGACTGCGCCTCGTGGACTTGCGGAGGCCGCGGCCATGAGTGGCCAGCCCACCCTTGCGGCCTGGCTGATACTGGGCGCCCTGCTCTTTTCCATCGGTGTGGTCGGTATTTTTCTCAATCGCAAGAATGTCATCATCCTGCTCATGGCCATCGAGATCCTGCTGCTCGCCGTGAATATCAATTTCGTGGCTTTTTCCCGCTATCTCGGCAATCTCGAAGGACAGATCTTCGTGTTCTTCATCCTGACGGTAGCCGCGGCCGAGGCGGCCATCGGTCTGGCTATCCTGGTGGTGTACTTCCGCAAGCGTCACAGCATCAACGTAGACGACATCGACGAATTACGGGGCTAGTATGTGGATTTTCCAATGGCTGCATGGGCTCAACCCTCTCTTTGTCTATCTTCTGATCCCGCTCGCCCCGCTCGCAGGCGCTTTGATCGCCGGTCTTCTCGGTTGGAAGTTGCAGGAACGGGCCCACTGGTTTCCCATTCTCGGCGTCGCCTTGTCTTTTTTCCTGTCGCTGCACGTCCTTTGGCAGAGCACTCAGGGCATCGGCTTTTACGGCAATGTCTATACCTGGGGTGTGCTCGGGAATCTGCCCGTTTCCATTGGTTTTGATATCGACAGTCTTACGGCGCTAATGCTGGTGGTGGTGACCTTCGTGTCTTTGTGCGTGCACATCTACACCATCGGCTACATGCACGGCGACCCAGGCTATGCGCGCTTTTTCAGCTACATCGCCCTGTTCACCTTCAGCATGTTGATGCTGGTGATGAGCAACAACTTCCTGCAGCTCTTCTTCGGTTGGGAAGCGGTGGGACTCGTCTCCTATCTGCTCATCGGTTTCTGGTTCAACCGCGAGAGCGCCAATCAGGCGGCGCTCAAGGCTTTTCTGGTCAACCGTGTGGGCGACTTCGGTTTTCTCCTGGGAATTGCCGCCGTCTATCACTATTGCGGCAGCCTCGACTATCGCACCGTCTTCGCCGCGGTCCCCAGTCTCGTGGGCCAGACGGTGGAGATCCTTCCCGGCCACCATTGGTCGGTACTGACCTGGATCGCCATTCTGCTCTTCATCGGCGCCATGGGTAAGTCGGCTCAGGTGCCGCTGCACGTGTGGCTGCCGGAATCCATGGAAGGTCCAACCCCCATCTCTGCCTTGATCCACGCCGCCACCATGGTGACGGCCGGTATCTTCATGGTGGCGCGGATGTCGCCCATCTATGAGGCGTCCACCACGGCGCTCTCCGTCATTCTTCTCATCGGCGCCATCACCGCCCTGTCCATGGGGCTTATCGGTCTCGTGCAGAACGACATCAAACGCATCATCGCCTACTCCACTCTGTCGCAGTTGGGCTATATGACGGCGGCACTCGGGGCCTCGGCCTTCTCGGCGGCCATCTTTCATCTGATGACCCACGCCTTCTTCAAGGCACTGCTCTTTCTGGCCGCAGGCTCGGTCATCCACGCCATGGCCAACGAACAGGATATCCGCAAGATGGGGGGTCTGCGCCGCTACATGCCCATCACCTACCTCACTTTCCTGATCGGCAGCCTGGCACTGGCGGGTATACCGCCCTTCTCCGGCTTCTTCAGCAAGGATCTCATCATCGAGGCCGTGGGTCTGTCCCGGATCCCCGGCGCTGGCTGGGCCCACGTCTTCCTCATCCTGGGGGTAGTGGTTACGGCCTTGTACACTTTTCGCATGTTCTTTCTGGTCTTCCACGGTGCGCCGCGGATGGACGAACATACCCGGGCACACCTGCACGAATCGCCCTGGGTCATCACCCTGCCCCTGCTCGCCCTCAGTGTGCCGGCGGTCTACGCCGGCTGGGCCTACATCGGGCCGGTGGGGCTCGGGCACTTTCTCGACAGCTCCTTGACCATTCGGCCGAGTCTGGACACCGTGGCGGAGATCTCCGCGCACTGGCAGGGCGCCTCGGCCTTCGTGCTCGAGGGTCTGACGGCCTGGCCTTTCTGGCTGGCCCTGCTGGGTATTGCCCTGGCGGCCTATTTCTATGCCTGGCGCGGCGGTGTACCGGCGAGTCTCAGCCGCATCCTGACGCCCTTCTCCTGGATCCTGCGTCAGAAATACGGTTTCGACGCCTTCAACAACGGTATCCTGGTACCTCTGGCGCTCTGGTTCGGGCGGCGCTTCTGGCACCAGGGAGATGAACGGGTGATCGATGGCTGGTTTGTGAACGGCTCGGCCCGGGAGATCGGTCGCGCCGCCCTGTCCTGGCGTCGCCTGCAGAGCGGTTACATCTACCACTACGCTTTTGCCATGATCATCGGCCTGGTCCTGTTCATGAGCTATTTCATGATCTGGAGGGGCTAAGACGTGGGGACCCAAGCTTTGTTGAGTCAATCCATCTGGGTGCCCATCGCCTTCGGCGTCCTGGTACTGGCGGTGGGCGACCGCCGCACCACCCTGGTCAAATGGCTGGCCCTGCTGGGCTCCACGGTGACCTTTGTCATCACCCTGGAGCTCCTGGCGGGCTTCGACACCCACACCGCCGCCATGCAGTTTGTGGAGCGGGTGCCCTGGATTCCCTCCCTGAACATCGATTATCACCTGGGGGTGGACGGCATTTCCCTGTGGTTTGTGTTGCTCACCAGCTTTCTTACCATCCTCGTGGTGATCAGCTCCTGGACCAACGTGCATCGGCGCCTTGCGCAGTTTCTGGGGGCCTTCCTGATCATGGATGGCCTGATGATCGGGGTGTTCTGCGCTCTGGATGCCATCCTCTTCTACTTTTTCTGGGAGGCCACCCTTATCCCCATGTTCCTCATCATCGGGGTCTGGGGTGGTCCGCGGCGGGTCTACGCCACCATCAAGTTCTTTCTGTATACCTTTCTGGGCTCGGTGCTGATGCTGGTGGCCCTCCTGTACCTGCATTTTCACAGCGGTGGCAGTTTCAATCTGCTCACCTTCCAGAACACGCCCTTGGGTCTGGCCGCCCAGACCTGGATCTTTCTCGCTTTTTTCCTGGCCTTTGCGGTGAAGATCCCCATGTGGCCCGTGCACACCTGGTTGCCCGATGCCCACGTCGAGGCACCCACCGCGGGCTCGGTCATCCTTGCCGCCGTGATGCTGAAGATGGGTGCCTATGGTTTCCTGCGACTGAGCCTGCCCATCACCCCCGACGCCAGTCACCATCTGGCCTGGCTGATGATCCTCCTGTCCCTCATCGCCATCGTCTATATCGCGTTGGTGGCCATCGTCCAGCAGGACATGAAGAAACTGGTGGCCTATTCCTCTATCGCCCACATGGGCTTCGTCACTCTCGGCTTCTTCGTTTTCGATGCCACGGCCGTGGAAGGGGGCATCATCCAGATGCTATCCCACGGCTTCATCAGTGCGGCCATGTTCCTCTGCATCGGCGTGCTCTACGATCGCATGCACACTCGCGATATCCATGCCTATGGCGGCGTGGCTAACGTCATGCCGATCTTTGCCAGCTTCATGATGCTCTTTGCCATGGGCAACGTGGGCCTGCCGGGTACTTCGGGCTTTGTGGGTGAATTCATGGTGGTACTGGGCACCTATCAGGTCAACCCATGGGCTGCCATCATCGCCGCGACCGGTCTGATCACGGGCGCCGGCTATACCCTCTGGCTCTTCAAGCGGGTCATGTTCGGCGGTGTCATTCATCGCGAGGTCGCCGCGCTGACCGATCTCAATGCACAGGAGTTCCTGGTGCTGGGGTCACTGGCGGTGCTCACCCTGCTCATGGGCGTTTGGCCGGCGCCTTTTCTCGACATCGTCCACACCTCTGTCCAGCATCTGCTGACGCAGGTGGCCGCCAGCAAGATTCCCGGTTGAAGGAGCTCTCGATGCCCACCCTCATGCACCATTGGACCTTTGCCATCCCGGAAATCTGGGTTCTGGTCATGGCTTGCGCGGTCTTGTTGGTCGACCTGTTCTGGGGACATCGCAGTCCACACCTGGCGCCGGTGCTGAGCGTCGTGACGATTCTGGGAGCCATGCTGCTGACCACGGCACAATGGGGTCTCAGTGGCTCCAGCTTTGCCGGCCAGTTGCTCCTCGATCCCTTCACCATCGTCGCCGAACTGTCGGTGGAGCTGCTGAGCCTCTTGGTGCTTCTGTACTCGCCGCGCTATCTGCGCGAACGCGGCCTGTACCGCGGCGAGGTCTTCGTCCTCCTGCTTTTTGCCCTGCTGGGCAGCATGATCATGATCTCTGGGGGAAATCTCCTGACCCTGTATCTGGGCCTTGAGCTGCTGGCCTTGAGCCAGTACGCCCTGGTTGCCCTGCAGCGGGACAATCCGCGGGCCGTGGAAGCGGCGCTGAAATACTTCATCCTTGGAGCCCTGGCCTCGGGCCTGCTGTTGTACGGTATGTCGCTGCTCTATGGACTGACGGGAAGCCTCGACATCGCCCAGATTGCGCAGGGTCTCGTCAATGTCGGTGCCGACAACTTCGTGTTGACCATGGCTCTGGTCTTTGTGGTGGCGGGTATCGCCTTCAAGCTCGGTGCCGCTCCCTTTCACATGTGGATTCCCGACGCCTACCAGGGTGCACCGACGGTCATGACCCTGTTCATGGCCACGGCCCCGAAGGTGGCCGCCTTTGCCTTGGTCATCCGCATCCTGGCGCAGGGCAATGCCGGCGCGGTCGAGATCTGGCAGCAGATTTTCGTAGCCCTGGCCATCGCTTCCCTGCTCATCGGTAACGTGGTCGCCATTGCTCAGAGTAATCTCAAGCGCATGCTCGCCTACTCCACCGTCAGCAACGTCGGATTCCTGTCTCTGGGCATCGTCGCCGGCAACGCCAATGGGTTGGCCAGCGCCTTTTATTACGTGCTGGTCTATGCACTGATGGCGGCGGCGGGTTTCGGCATGATACTGCTGCTCAGTCGAGAAGGCTTCGAGGCCGAGAACATTGCCGATTTCGCCGGCCTCGCCCAGCGTCGGCCCTGGTATGCCCTGCTCATGCTCATCATCATGTTCTCCATGGCCGGGGTGCCGCCCACGGTGGGCTTCACGGCCAAACTTGCCGTCTTCCAGGCTCTCGTGCAGGCGGGCTATGTACCCCTGGCGGTCTTTGCGATCCTGATGGCTGTGGTTGGCGCTTTCTATTACCTGCGTGTGGTCAAGGTCATGTATTTTGACCCCGTCCCGGAGAATGCCCCGCAGCTTGCTCGGGATGGCCTGGCCAGCGCCGTACTCAGTGTCAACAGTGTGGCACTCTTGTTGCTTGGAATACTGCCGGGGGCCTTGCTCGCCACCTGTTTCCATGCCCTTCAAGGAGTCCTGTGATGTCTTTGCAGCACTGGTCGCTGATCTACATCCTCATTGCCTTCCTGGCCGCCAATCTGCCCTGGCTGAGCTCGCGCCGCTTCATCGTCGGTCCGCCGGGAGAAAAGTCCCTGGTCTGGTACCTCGGCGAATGGCTGGCCATGTATTTCTTGGCGGGACTCATCGGGATGGGTATGGAATGGAAACTGGACGGCCAGCTCAGTCCCCAGGGCTGGGAGTTCTACGTCATCGCCCTGTGCATGTTCGCGGTCTTTGCCATCCCGGGCTTCATCTGGCGCTTCAATGTCCTGCCCCTGTTGAGAAAATCTTGACGGAGCAGGGACAGCTTGCTATCTTCGCGCTCTCCAGGCGCGTAGCTCAGGGGGAGAGCGCTACCTTGACACGGTAGAGGTCGGCGGTTCGAAACCGCCCGTGCCTACCACATTCGGCATCAGAAGGGCCCGCACCAGGAGGCTTTCCTCGCTGGTGCTTTTTCTTTGGAGGCAGCATGCCCGACATACGCTTACCCGACGGCACGGTACGGTCGTTCCCGGCCACCGTCACAGGTATGGAGCTGGCGGAGAGTATTGGCAAGGGCCTGGCCAAGGCGGCCGTGGCCATGCGTGTGAACGGGCAGCTGCAGGACCTTTCTCGACCCATTACGGCCGATGCCGAGGTTCACATCGTCACCAAGGATGCGCCCGAGGGTCTCGAGATTCTGCGCCACTCCACCGCGCACCTTCTGGCCCAGGCGGTACAGGATCTGTTCCCGGAGGCCCAGGTCACCATCGGGCCGGTCATCGACAACGGTTTCTATTACGATTTTGCCTATGCACGCGGTTTCACACCGGAAGACCTCGAAGCCATCGAAAAGCGCATGCGGGAGCTGGTGCGGGCGGATCTGCCCGTGCAGCGTGAGGAGGTCTCTCGAGAAGAGGCCATCGCCCGCTTCGCGAACATGGGTGAAGAGTACAAGGTCCAGATCATCCGCGATATCCCGGCTGAGGAAACCTTGACCCTCTATCATCAGGGCGACTTCGTCGATCTCTGCCGCGGGCCCCACGTGCCGCGCACCGGGGTACTCGGGGCCTTCAAACTGCTGCGGGTGGCCGGCGCCTATTGGCGGGGCGATGCCCGCAACCCCATGCTGCAGCGCATCTACGGTACCGCCTGGGCGAGCCAAAAGGACCTGGACGCATACCTCGCCCAGATGGCTGAGGCGGAGCGGCGTGATCATCGCCGCATCGGGCGGGAACTGGAACTGTTCTCCATCCAGGAGGATGCCGGCGGCGGTCTGGTCTTCTGGCACCCCCAGGGAGCCCAGATACGCAAAGTCATCGAAGATTATTGGCGCGAGGCTCACCTTCAGGGCGGTTACGCGCTGCTCTATACCCCCCACATCGCCCACGAACAGCTCTGGTTTACCTCGGGGCACAAGGATTTTTACGCCGACTCCATGTTTCAGGCCATGGAAGACGAGGGTCAGCCCTACCAGCTGAAGCCCATGAACTGCCCTTTCCACATCCTGATCTACAAGGACAAGTTGCGCTCTTACCGCGACCTGCCCATTCGCTGGGCGGAATTGGGAACGGTGTACCGCCACGAGATGTCCGGGGCTCTCCACGGCCTCATGCGGGTGCGCGGCTTTACCCAAGACGATGCCCACATCTTCTGTCGCCCGGACCAGATCGAGGAAGAGATCGCGGGCGTCCTGACCCTCACTCAAGACATCCTTGGCACCTTCGGCTTTGATCGCTATGAGATTCATCTCTCTACCCGCCCCGAACACTCCGTCGGCAGCGACGACATCTGGGAGACGGCGACCCGTGCGCTCGAGGGGGCCCTGGACCGCGCTGGCCTGGAGTATCGGGTCGACGCCGGCGGCGGTGCCTTCTATGGCCCCAAGATCGATCTCAAGATCGAGGATGCCATCGGCCGCAAGTGGCAATGCAGCACCATCCAGCTGGATTTCAATCTGCCTCAGCGCTTTGCCATGGAATACGTGGATGAAGATGGCAGTCGCCAGACCCCGATCATGGTTCATCGCGCCATCTTCGGCTCCATAGAGCGCTTCTTCGGGGTGCTCATCGAACACTATGAGGGCAAATTCCCCCTGTGGCTTGCACCTACCCAGGTCGTCGTCCTGCCCATCAGCGAGCACCAGGCCGACTACGCCCAGACGGTTCAGTCCAGCCTCGCCAGTGCAGGCCTAAGGGTTGAATCGGACTTGAGAAATGAGAAGATCGGCTATAAAATACGCGCCCACACTTTGCGCCGAGTTCCCTTCCTTGCCGTCGTGGGTGAACGCGAAAAGGCGGCGGGTGAAGTGGCGGTGCGCAGTCGCGACGGCACGGATCTGGGGAGCCTCAAGCTTGCAGATCTGGTCGCCAAGCTGAAGGCAATGGACGAGAGCCGTCAAAACGCCCTCGATTGGCAGGGCTAGGGGGAGGGTAGGACTATCGCGACGGAAAAAGAGGTCAACGTCAATCGGGAGATCACGGCCCCAAAGGTCCGTCTCATTGGCGTCGAAGGGGATCAATTGGGTATCGTGTCTCTGTTCGAGGCACTCGCGGCAGCAGAATCGGCGGAACTGGATCTGGTGGAAATCGCTCCGCAGGCCAACCCGCCCGTCTGCCGGATCATGGATTACGGAAAGTTCCGTTTTCAGGAAAGCAAGCGGCAGCATGAGGCGCGGCGCAAGCAGAAGCAGAGCCAGGTCAAGGAGATCAAGTTTCGGCCGCGTACCGACGACGCCGACTACCAGATCAAGCTGCGCAACATCGTGCGCTTCCTGGAGGACGGGGACCGAGTCAAGATCACCCTGCGTTTTCGCGGTCGCGAGATGACCCACCCCGAGTTGGGTATGGAAGTGCTCAATCGTGTGGAAAAAGATTTGCTGGAAATAGGGGTGGTTGAACAACGACCACGGATGGAAGGTCGGCAGATGGTGATGGTGATCGCGCCACGGAAGAAATAGGAGAGTATCGTGCCAAAAATGAAGACCAATCGTGGGGCCGCCAAGCGCTTCAAGCGCACCGGCTCCGGCAAGTTCAAGCATCGTCAGGCGTTCTTGAATCACATCCTGACCAAGAAGAGCACCAAGCGTAAACGTCACCTGCGCCACACCATGGTGACTTCCGGCAGCGATCAGGCCGCCCTGCGGCGGATGTTACCCTACGGCTGATGGGCTGGGGTGCCCCCGAGGCATCCATGTTGAGAGGAGTTGAGTCATGCCAAGAGTAAAACGGGGCGTCACGGCCCACGCTCGGCACAAGAAGGTGCTGAATCGTGCCAAGGGTTTCCGCGGCCAACGCAAGAGCAACTATCGCATCGCCCATCAGGCGGTGATGAAAGCGCTGACCTATGAATATCGGGATCGGCGGACCAAGAAGCGCGATTTCCGCAGCCTGTGGATCGTCCGCATCAATGCCGCAGCACGGGCCGAAGGCATGAGCTACAGTCGCTTCATGAATGGCCTCCTGCGCGCCGGCGTGCAGCTGGACCGCAAGGTGCTGGCCGATATCGCCGTACGTGATAAGGTCGCCTTCTCGCGCTTGGTGGAGTTGGCCAAGGAACAGCACAGCGCCGCGGCCTGAACGGGGACGAGGCTATGGCTGATACCGAGAGTTCCATGGCCTCCTCCACGGAGATCGCAGACCGTATTGCCGGGGCTCCCGACCTGCGGGCGCTGGAAGCCCTGCGCGTGCACTATCTGGGCAAGAAGGGTGTGCTCACCCAGGCCATACAGTCCTTGGCCAAGCTCGAGCCCGAGGCACGACGCGAGGCGGGGCAGAGGCTGAATCGGCTCAAAGGCGAAGTCCAAGATTGGCTTGAGGCACGTCGGAAGGTACTGGAGAGCCAAGCCCTGGCAGAACGTCTCAACGCCGAGAGCGTCGATATCACCCTGCCAGGACGCGCCGTGCAGCATGGCAGTCTGCACCCCATCCGACAAACGCTGCTATGGATCGAGGAATTCTTCGGCCATCTGGGTTTCGAGGTGGCCGATGGTCCCGAGATAGAGGACGACTTCCACAACTTCACAGCCCTCAACATCCCCGCGGATCACCCGGCGCGGGCCATGCACGATACCTTCTATCTGGACGACACCCACGTCCTGCGCACCCACACCTCACCGGTGCAGATACGTTATCTGGAGTCGCACGAACCGCCTCTGCGCATGATCGCCACAGGGCGAGTCTATCGACGTGACTCGGATCTTACCCACACCCCGATGTTCCATCAGGTGGAAGGCTTGTTCCTGGACGAATCCGTCAATTTTGCCGACCTGCGTGGGCTCCTGGCAGACTTTCTGCAGGCCTTCTTCAATCGTAGCGACCTGCCGGTACGCTTTCGGCCGTCCTATTTTCCGTTCACCGAACCCTCGGCGGAGGTGGATGTGGGCTGTGTCATCTGCGGTGGCGGCGGCTGCCGCGTGTGCAAGCAGACGGGCTGGCTGGAGGTTTTGGGCTGCGGTATGGTCCACCCGGCGGTCCTGGAGATGGCGGGAGTCGATAACGAGCGCTTTGCGGGATTTGCCTTTGGTCTTGGCGTCGAGCGCTTGACGATGCTGCGTCATGGGGTGAACGATCTGCGGCTCTTCTTTGAAAACGATATCCGTTTTCTCCGTCAGTTTGCCTGAGGATCGCCATGCAGATCAGTATCCAATGGTTGCGCGAGGCCTGGCTGGAGAGCGACTGGAGCAGTCAGCGTCTCGCCGATGCCCTCACCATGGGCGGAATCGAGGTGGAAGCCGTCGAACCCGCGGGTCCGAGCCTTGCCGACGTCGTCGTCGCTGTGGTGCGCGCGGTACAGCCACACCCGCAGGCGGAGAAGCTGCGGGTAGCGGAGGTGGACTGTGGCGACGGGCGTCTACGCCAGATCGTCTGCGGCGCGCCCCGGCTCTATCCCGGCCAGCGGGTGCCCCTTGCCCTGCCCGGAGCCCTGCTGCCCGGCAACGTCACCATTCGTGAAGCGGAGCTGCGCGGTGTGCGTTCCGAAGGCATGCTCTGCTCTGCCGCCGAGCTGGATCTCGCCGACGGCAGCAGCGGCCTGCTGGAACTGGATCCGCAGGCCCCCCTGGGTCAGGCACTGCACGCCTATCTGCGGCTGGACGATGAGATCCTGACCCTCGGCATCACCCCCAATCGCGGCGATGCTTTCTCCTATCTGGGGATCGCTCGAGACCTTTGCGCTCTGGGCGCTGGCCGTCTGCGTCCCTGGCAGCCCCAGACCCCGGCCTGGCCGCAGCAGCCGCAGGCAGCGGCCCTGGGCGATGCCTTGCAGATCGCGGTGGAGCCCACCGCCGCCGAGGCCTGTCCGCGCTACCACGCGCTGCTCCTGGAGGACCTGCCTACGCGCCTGCCCGACGTCCTGCGGGAACGTTTACGTCGCAGCGGTCAACGACGGGTGGCGCCGGTGGTGGACTGGCTCAATCTGCAGATGCTGGCCACGGGACAGCCCATGCACGCCTTCGACGCCGACCGCATCCAGGGCGGATTGACCGTGCGCTGGGCCCGAACGGGCGAGGTTCTGGACGCCCTGGATGGGCGCGACCTGATGCTGGAACCGGACATGCTCGTCATTGCCGATGCCCACGGGCCAGTGGCGCTGGCGGGCATCATCGGTGGACAGCGCACGGCGGTGCACGACGATACCCGCCGGATCGTCCTGGAGTCTGCGTATTTTCGGGCCAATGCGGTGCAGGGCCGAGCGCGACGTCTGAGCCTGCAGACCGAAGCAGCCACACGCTTCGAGCGCGGTGTGGACTTCCGTCTGGGTCAGCCGGCGGCCGTGGCGACGTGGCAGAGCATGGCGGACTACGCTCCCACTACCCTGCTGGCGACTGCCGTAGTTGCCGGTGCAGAACCCGATCTGCCATGGATTCCGCTACGCAGCCGACGGATCGAACGCATCCTGGGCTTTGCACCGTCGGCCCAGCGCGTTCGGGAGATTCTGGAGGCGCTGGGTTGCATGGTAGAAGTTCAGGCGGAGGGGGACTGGCGGGTACAGCCGCCCAGTCATCGACACGATCTGCGCATCGAAGCAGACCTCATCGAGGAGATCGCGCGAATCAACGGCTACGATCGTCTGCCACAGCGCCGGCCACGGGGGCTGCTGACGGCCCGACCGCCCGCGGCGGAACCGCGTTTTGAGGCGCTGCGTGCCTTTCTCATCGCTCGCGACTATCACGAGGCCATCACCTACAGTTTTATCTCGGCAGAAGCCCAGGCGCGTTTCTGTCCGGAAGAGGCACCCATCGCCCTGCGCAATCCCCTCAGCATTGACCTGGGCGTGATGCGCGGCAGTCTTTGGCCCGGACTGCTGCAGGCTCTGCAATTCAACGTCAACCGCCAGCAAGAGCGGGTACGTCTCTTTGAGATGGGCCGCATCTTCCGGGGTTCTCAGCAAAGGCTGCATCTGGCCGGGGTGACACACGGCCCGACCCTGCCAGAACATTGGTCGGGATCGTCACCTTGGTGCGATTTCTTTGATATGCGCGGCGATGTCGAAGGTCTGCTCCGTCACTGGCAGAATCTGGATCTGGAATATCGGCGCAGCCGCAACCCGAATCTGCACCCCGGCCAGTCTGCGGACCTCTGGCTGGATGGGTCGCTCTTGGGTAGCATCGGTGCACTGCACCCACGCTGGCAGGACAGCTACGGTCTGGACAAGGCAGCCTTTCTCTTCTATCTAGACATGGAAGGATTGGCCGCATACAGCAAAACTCCGCGGTTCCGGCCCATCCCGTCCTATCCTGCCCTACGTCGGGATCTGGCCTTGGTGGTACCGGAGGACATCAACGCCGACCAGGTACTGCGGACGATACGCGGGGCGGCCAGCAGCGCCTTGCGGGAACTATGGATATTCGATCGCTATCAAGGTAGTCAGGTGGCGTCGGGACACTACGGACTCGGGGTCGGACTGCTCTTGCAGGAAGACGACCGAACGCTCACCGAGACGGAGATACAGGGCGAATTAGAGAGGATCCTCGCCGCACTGCAGGCACTGGGATCCATTCAGCTACGCATCTAGGGGTGAAACATGGCGGTGACCAAAGCGGAGATCGTAGATATGCTCTTCGATACCATGGGCCTGAATAAACGTGAGGCCAAAGGTATCGTCGAATCCTTTTTTGACAGCATCCGGGAAACCCTGGCGCGCGGAGAAGAGGTCAAGCTATCGGGCTTTGGCAACTTCACCCTGCGCGAAAAGAATCCCCGTCCGGGCCGAAATCCGAAGACGGGAGTGGAAATCACCATTACCGCCCGCCGAGTGGTGACCTTCCACCCCAGCCAAAAGCTCAAGGCCTATGTAAATGGCAGGTCCGAGCAGCAAAGCTAAAACGGGCAAGCTGGAACCACTGCCCGATATCCCCGACAAACGCTACTTCTCCATCAGTGAGGCGGCGCAACTCTGTGGTGTGAAGGCGCACGTACTGCGCTACTGGGAACAGGAATTCCCGCAGTTGCGCCCGCTCAAAAGACGCGGCAACCGCCGCTACTATCAGAAACACGACCTCCTCCTGGCCCGTGCCATCCGGCAACTGCTCTATGGCGAGGGCTACACCATCCACGGCGCCCGAGATCGCTTGCAGGAACCGCGCGTCCAGGAGAACGCTGGCAGCCACCCGGATCAGCTCAGTCTGGGAATGGACGATCTTGTGAGTCCGAGCGAGAAGACACCCTGGCCACAACGCTTGCGATTTCTGCGGCACGAGCTCGGGCAACTGCTGCAGCTCTGTCGGGGAGCGATTGACGGCGACGGCCGTTCCAAGTAGAGTGCAGGACTCGCGGGGCGTAGCGCAGCCTGGTAGCGCACCTGAATGGGGTTCAGGTGGTCGGAGGTTCAAATCCTCTCGCCCCGACCAAACATAGCACGGCACCCCGTCCTATTTTTTCCGCCGGACCGCGGATCCCCCCCAAGTATGACGTTTTCCTGAAGAAGATCTTCTGTCGGATAGCGCCTGCCTTCCGAACTTCCAACGGAGAAATCTGTGAGCCACCCTGGACGCGCACGATGCGAGCCCACGGCCGGAGTCTCCACGCGTCGCTAAGCGATGGGGGAGGTACCCTCTTATCGGTACAAAGGCACCTGTCCCGGGCGGCAACGCGTCTGGCTCACGCGCGGCCCTTTTTTCGCGGCTTGGCGTACGAGCTCGTCGGCATCCTCCTGCAACTGCTGGCGTTGCTCTGGCGTCAGCAAGGCATTGCGTGCTACGGCGTAGCGCACATTGGGATCCTTGTCTCGACAGAGGGACTCCACCTGCTCCGGCAAAAGATCCGGCCGCTTAGCCATGCACAGTCGCACCACGTAGTCGGGATCTTGGCAGAAGTGCGCCACCTCGGCGGGCGTCAGGTCGGCCCGCCGAGCAAAGTAACAGCGCGTCTGTACCCACTGTTCCCTGAGCAGGGCTTGCCGATATGGGGCGGGAAGCTCGGGGCTGAGGGCCCAGTGGAGACGGGCAGCAAGCTCCAGACTGGACCAAGGTGGCAGGGGGTCGTGTGCGCCTTCCCTCAAAATGCCAAGCTTTGCTCAGTAATTGGGAGTGCAGCTATAGCCTGGCGGGCAACTGGGCGGCGGCGTGGTCGGCGTGCAGTTGTAGCCCGAAGGACAGTTGGGTGTGGACTGCTGGCTCTGACGGGAGATGGCGTAGCCCGCAAGACCACCCAGCCCAGCGCCGATGGCCGCACCAGCCAGCGGACTGCCCGTCTGATTACCGACCACCGCACCGGCAACGGCGCCCAAGGCCGCTCCCGCCGCTGTGTCCGTAGTCGGATTGTTGCTGAAGCCACTGTTATTGCCGTAGCCGTATCCATAGGGACTACCGTAGGGATTGTTGGCACAGCCGGCGAGGCCGGCCACACACAGCACCAGAAAAATTTTACGGAACATTGCGCTTCTCCATGGACGATTGAGCGACCGACACCGCTGTCGAGCTCTTCGGACTTTAAGCAAGAATCAGACCCGACAGTACCACAGCCCGAAGTTCCTTCATTCTCGGGGTAGAGTGTCGGTTTTTTTCCGCAGTTTCCGGCACTCGAGCAGAGATACCGGAGCAATTCCGTCGCCAAACGGCGACGACTGAAATGAGCGCCTCAACTGGGAGCCAACTGACCGTCCCGCGCCTGCGTGCTCATCTCCTTGCGATAGCGACTGAGGTCCTTGGCCGTGCGGATGGGGGTATCCAGCAGGGTCGAGAGATTGCGCAGGATGCCATTGACCACCTTACCTTCCCAGATACTGTCGAAATGGATCTGGGTATCGAGCCAGCGCTCCAGCCAACCCGGATCGGGCAGATGGCTCTGCACGCTGTCCTGGGGGTACATATCCTTGTTGACGTGCAGATTGGTGGGATGCAGGGCCTTGGCGGTCTTGGTATTGGCCATCAGTACACCGATCTTGGCGAAGGCCAGCCGGGCCTGGTCGCCGATGCGATCGATGGCTCGCCGCATGTACTTGAGATAGATCCCGGCGTGCCGCGCCTCGTCCTTGGACAAGGTCTCGTAGATGGCCTTGATGACGGGCTCCGTGTGCCACTGGGCCGCCGCCTTGTACCAATGGGTCAGGCGGATCTCGCCGCAGAAGTGGAGCATGAGGGTCTCCAGGGCCGGAGCGGGATCGAATTCGAAACGCACGCGATGCAGCTCTTCTTCCGTGGGTACGTACTGAGGCGCAAAGCGCCGCAGGTACTCCATGAGCACCAGGGCGTGCTTCTGTTCCTCGTAGAACCAGATGGACATGAAGGCGGAAAAATCGGAATCGTCGCGATTGTCCCGCAGGAACATCTCCGTCGCCGGCAGCGCCGACCACTCGGTGATGGCGTTCATCTTGATGGTCTGCAATTGTTCGTCGGTGATGAGCGCGGCGTCGAAGTCATCCCAGGGGATGTCCTTTTCCATGTTCCAGCGCGCGGCCTCAAGGGATTTGAACAATTCCGGATAAAGCATGACGCACAACCTCCCGGTCGATGATTCGCAGGCAGTCCCACACTCCAGTCGATGACCGACTGCCCTGTTCCGGGCCCCACGGCCCTTTACCGAAATATTCTACGGCAAAGCGCGCAAAAAGTATGCCCTGAGGCATCCGCCTCGAAAGTCCGTTCAGCACGAATCGGGGCGACAGAGCCAGGCGTCCTTGACCCGTCCCGCAGCATCGAGGCGCAGATGCACCTCGCCACTCTGGCGCAGACGCTGGGCTGCGGCGGCGCCGTAGCCGACGAGTTCCTCGAAGCTCACCTCACAGCGCAGGTCCAGATCGTCCCCCACACGCCGGGGCTCGCTGCAGTGGCAGTGGGCGCCTTGCCGCAGGGCGACCCCGCCCATACTGGTGAAACTGGCCAGAAACTGGTGCGCGTCGAGGTAATCCAGGATGCGGTCCAGCACCGCAGGATCTTCCCACATCTCCATAATCCACCTCCTCGCCTTGCGCGACACCAGCGGCAGGCGACAGCGTCGACGTGCGGTAGTTCGGTCTGGGAACGGGGGCTACGTCTTCTTGCAGTGCCGGGTTCTCAGACTACACTTTTTACTGTAGCGCATTTTGGGACGACGGGAGGACAGGGCCGATGCAATGGAGCGATGGGGGGCGCGTGGGTCTGTTTGCCATCCTCGTGATCCTCATTCTCGCTGCCTTGCTCCTGCTGGCAAGGCGCCTGGGTCCGCATCGAAGCGGTCAGAACCAGGACATTCCCTTCGAAAGTGGTCTCGGTCGCGGCAGTCGCTCCCACCCGCCATTGCAGGTGGCCTTCTACCTGCTGGCGGTGTCCTTTCTGGTCTTTGAACTGGAGGGCGCCTTCCTCTTCGCCTGGGCGGTGGCCTTCCACGGTCTTTCCCTGGACGCGGTCGTGGGTGGATTGATTTTTATCGGCATTCTCGGCTTGGGCTGGGTCTACGAGTGGCGGATGGGGGCTCTGCGATGGCCTTGACCCGAGGTCCGCTGTCGCTGCTGGCGGGTAAGCTGGATGAGCTGATCGCCTGGAGCCGGGCCGGTTCCTTGTGGCCCCTCAATTTTGGTACCTCCTGCTGTTTCATAGAGATGGTGGCAGCGGTTACGCCGCGCCACGACATCGCCCGCTTCGGCGCCGAGGTCCTGCGCTCGTCGCCGCGGCAGGCCGATGTGCTCATCTGCTCCGGCACCGTCTTCGCCAAGATGGCGCCCATGATCGTCGAGGTCTACGAACAGATGCTCGAACCCAAGTGGGTCATTTCCATGGGCTCCTGCGCCAATTCCGGGGGCATGTACGACGTTTACAGCGTCATCCAGGGACTGGACCAGATCCTGCCGGTGGACGTCTACGTACCGGGCTGTCCGCCGCGTCCGGAGGCGCTCACCGAGGGGCTTCTGCTCTTGCAGCGCAAGATTCGTCGGCGGCCGGCACGGGTCGTGGCGCGTGAGGAGCTCTGATGCTTTTGGCCGAAGCCCTGCAGAAGGAATTTTCGGCCACACCCTTCACCGCCGCCTGTGACGATTGTCTGGACTTCAAGCTGTCGGTGGCAAGCCTGCTGCCCTGCCTGCGCTACCTGCGCGACGACTGGCAGCAGCCCTATCGCTGTCTCTGGGACCTCACGGCCGTGGACGAGAGGCCTTTGGGTGGCAGCTTCACCCTGATCTATCACCTCTTCAATTACGCCGTGGCGGAGTTTCTGCGCCTGCGCGTGCCGCTGCCCGCCGGCCAGGAGACGGCGCCTTCCGTCACGGCGCTTTTTGCCAACGCCAACTGGTACGAACGCGAAGTCTTCGATCTTTTCGGCCTGCATTTCAGCGGCCACCCGGATCTTCGTCGACTGCTCCTGCCACCCCAGTGGCAAGGACACCCCCTGCGCAAGGAGGAAGCGATCCGCGCCACCGAACGGCCCGCCATCGTCATCGACCGTGCCCACCTGCAGGAGCTCCTGGAACAATATCAGCGCAGTCCCGACGCGGGCCCATTGGACGACGGCGAGACCATGGTGCTCAATGTCGGACCGCATCACCCCGGGACCCACGGCATTCTGCGTTATATTCTGCGCCTGCGCGGCGAGACCATCGTCGCCGTCGACCCGGACATCGGCTACCACCACCGGGGGGTAGAGAAGATTGCCGAGGGCCATAGCTTCCACAATTTCATTCCCTACACCGATCGCGTGGATTATCTGGGCGGGGTCCTGGGAGAGTGGCCCTACCTGCGCGCCGTCGAGGCTCTGGCGGGTATTACCGTTCCGGAACGTGCCGAGGGCATTCGCACCTTGCTCGCCGAACTCTGCCGCATCAGCTCGCACCTGGTGTGGCTGGGCAGCTACGGCAACGACCTCGGCACCATGGGACCGGCTTTTTACGCCTTTCGTGACCGGGCCTGGCTCTTGGAGCTTCTGGAGCGCTTCACGGGCGGTCGCCTGCACCCGCAGTTTTTCCGCATCGGGGGGGTGGCCGATGATCTTCCGGCTGGCTGGCGCGACGATCTGCTCGCACTCCTGCAACGGGTCGAGCAAGGTCTCGTGGACAGCGAACGGCTCACCGTGGATAACCCCATCTTTCGTGCCCGTACCGAAGGCGTCGGGGTAGTCACAGCGGAGCAGGCGGAACGCTGGTGCGCTACCAGCATCCTTCTGCGCAGCACCGGCCGTGCCTTTGACCTGCGCAAGGCAGCGCCCTATGGCCTCTACGATGGTGTCGAGTTTACGGTGCCGGTAGCCACAGCCGGCGACGCCTGGACTCGGACCTGGCTGCACATCGCCGAAATCCGCGAGAGTATCGGCATTCTGCGACAGCTCGCGGACATCCTCCCAGGGGGACCGACCCTGGCCAGCGACGCAGCTCTGGCGCTCATGCCCAAGGACCGGACCCTGCTGGACATCGAGACCCTCATCCACCACTTCGAGCAGATGGCCGACGAATTCGGCCCACCGCCCGGTTCGGCCTTGGGGCTGGGCGAGTCGGCGCGCGGCCTCTTGGGATACTTTGTCGTCAGCGACGGTGGCCCCAAGCCCTATCGCCTGCGAGTACGCACCGGTTCCTTCGCCCACGTGCAGATGATCACCGAGCTCGGCCGCGGTCTCAGCCTGCCCAATTTCATCGCTACCATAGGATCCCTGGACTATGTCCTCGCCGACCTCGATCGCTGATCGTCTGCCGTCCTCCGTTCGTACGGAGATCGAAGCACATCTGCGGCAGGCGCCGCAGCGTGAGGCGGCCATCAGCGATGTGCTGCGTCTCTTGCAACAAGCCTTGGGCTACATCGACGACGACACCCTGCTCTACGCGGCGCAACAGACGGGAATGCCCCCGGTGAAGGTAGAAGAGCTCTGCAGTTTCTATCCCTTGGTTCTGCGCCGGCCGGCAGGACGGCATCTGCTGCGCATCTGCGACAGCGTCTCCTGCCACCTGGCGGGGGCCGACTCGCTCTTGCGGCAGGCCGAGGAGATCAGCGGCGTGACCCTGGGGCAAGTGGCCAAAGAGGGCAGCTACAGCATTCTCCCCCATGTCTGCTTGGGGCTCTGCGATCGGGCTCCGGCGGCCCTGGTGGACGGGCATGCCGTGGGCGGATTCGACGGCGACGCCTTGGTTGCGCTGCTGGCAAGCTGGGAGCACCGTTGATGCAACTGCTCAGTCGCTACTTCGGCGCAAAGGATCCCGCGGATTTCAGTCGCTACCGCGATGAGGGCGGCTACGAGGGGCTGCAACGGGCGCTGGCCATGTCGCCCGCGCAACTCATCGCCGAGGTGGAGCGCTCGGGTCTGCGCGGTTGCGGCGGGGCGGGCTTTCCGACGGGCGTGAAATGGCGTCTACGAGGGCTCGACGCGCCCACACCGCGCTACCTCGTCTGTAACCTGGATGAGACGGAGCCCGGCAGTTTCAAGGATCGCGCCCTGCTCTTCGGCGCTCCCCACCAGATCCTCGAAGGCATGCTCATCGCCGCCCACGCCCTCGAGGTTCAGTACGCCGTCGTCTTCATCCGCGGCGAATATGCCGAAGGCGCCACTGTATTACGGCGGGCGTTGACGGCAGTACAAAATGCCGGGCTGTGCCGATTGCCGGCCGGCGAACTGCGCCTGGACCTCCATCTGTCCCTGGGCCGTTACATCTGCGGCGAGGACTCGGCCATCCTCAACGCGATCGAGGGGCGCCGCCCCAACCCGCGCAAGAAGCCGCCCCACATCGCCCAGCAAGGCCTGTGGCTGAAACCCACCACCGTCAACAATGCGGAGACCTTTGCCCAGTTACCCGGCATTCTGCGCCTCGGCGTCGACGCCTGGCGCGCCCTGGGGGTCCACGGGGGCGTGGGCACCAAACTCTACAACGTCAGTGGCCCGGTACGCCGGCCCGGTGTCTTTGAACTGCCCATGGGGACTCCTTTGGGCGAGATTCTCGAAATCCACGCCGGCGGCGCTTTGTCCGGGCGGCGGATCCGCGGCGTGTTACCTGGGGGATCATCGACTCCCTTCGTCCTGCCCGATCGATTCGACACCCCCATGCATTTCGATGCTATGGCCAAGATCGGCTCACGGCTGGGTACGGGGGGAATCATCGTCCTCGACGACCAACATTGTCCCGTGGATTTTCTGTTGGCTACCACCCGATTCTTCGCGCGCGAGTCCTGCGGTTTCTGTACACCCTGCCGCGAGGGGCTACCCTATATACAGTGGCTTTTGCAACGCATCGAGCAGGGGCAGGGCGAGATGGCCGACATCGACAAGATTCGTAGTCTGGGGGCAGAGATCGCGCCCAACAGCTTCTGCGCTCTGGCGCCGGGAGCGCTCATGCCGGTGTTGTCGGGATTGGAGAGTTTCCAGGAGGACTTCCGCGCCCACGTCGAAGGGCAGGCCTGTCCCTATGGAGGGCGGGCATGACGGCGCATTTCTATCTCGACGGTCGGGAAATTCCCTTCCAACCGGGACAGAACGTTCTAGAGGCCCTGCTGGCCATGGGCCGGGACCGGGATGTGCCTTATTTCTGCTATCACCCGGCGCTGGGCAGCCTGGGCGCCTGTCGCCAATGTGCCGTCAAACTCTATCCCCACGACGACAAACATCCGCCGCGGGTGATGATGGCCTGCCTGCTGCCCGCCAGCGCCGGTCTGCAGCTGGTGACGGCGGAGTCCGACGTGAGACGGGAACACGCCGCCATCAGCGAACTGCTCATGCGCAATCACCCGCACGACTGCCCCATCTGCGACGAGGGCGGCCAGTGCCACCTGCAGGACATGACGGTGCGCGCCGGCCATCGCCTACGCCACTACGAGAATGCCAAGCGCACCTTCCGCAGTCAGCAGCTCGGCCCCCTCATTCGGCAGGAGATGAATCGCTGCATCACCTGCTATCGCTGCGTACGCTTCTACCAGGACATAGCCGGCGGTGAGGACTTCGGCGTCTTCGGCTCGCGCGACCGAGTGTTCTTCGGTCGACTGCACGACGGTCCCCTGGAGAGTCCTTTTGCCGGCAACCTGGCGGAGGTCTGCCCGACCGGAGTGTTCACGGACAAGGTCTATCACGCGAGTTACCTCCGTCCCTGGGACCTGGAAACGGCCGCTTCCATCTGTCCACATTGCAATCTGGGTTGCAACACGGCGCCGGGGGCTGCGCGCGGACGGCTGCGGCGTGTCCGCCAACGGCACCACCCCGACATCAATCCGTATTTTCTCTGCGATCGCGGGCGCTACGGCTTTCGCCACGTCGTCCATCGCCGCCGGCCCTGGCGGCATCGCCTGAGATCGCGGGAAATCGAGCGCGACGAGGCGCTGGATCGACTCACGGACCTCCTGCGGCAAGGGGAGACGGGCTTTCTGGGCTCGCCACGGGCAGACGTCCAGGACAACCTCGCCTGGCTCGCCCTGGCCGATGCCTATGGGGCACCCTTTGCCGCCTTCTCGGATCCCTGGCAAGAAGCCCTGGCACGCGAGATTCTGGCCCTGCCCCAGGCGCCTTCCCTGCGGCAACTTGGCGAAGCCGAGCGGATCCTGATCCTCGGTCAGGCCCTGGAGATCTCCCCCAGTCTGCGCCTGCCCGTGCAAGCGGCTCTGCGGCGTGGCGCCCAGCTGACCCTGGCTTCGGTGCTGCCCACCGCCCTGGACCGATATGGGGAGCTACGGCGCCTGCGTCCGGACGGCTACGTCGATGCGGCGGGCGACTGGTGCCGGGCCCTACCCTCGGGCAAACGCGGCGTCATCCTGGCCAGCGCCGACGCCCTGGGGCCCGCGGGCGTTCACGTGCTGCGTCGCCTGCAGGAGGATCTGCCCCCCGGGACCGGGGTCGTCGTCGCCCACCGGGCTCCCAATCTCGGCGGCGCCGCCTTTTTCGCCACCGATGGTCAGAGCCAGCGTCTGCGCGAAGCCATCCGCGTCGGACGCTGCCGCCATCTGCTGGCGCTGGCGGCGGACCCCCTGGGGGAGGATGGCGACGCACCTTTCTGGCGCCAGCGATCATCGGCGCTGCGGATCAGCCTGCTGGACTGTCTGCCGACGACGACCCTGGAGGCCGCAGAGCTGCAATTGCCCATGGCCGCCGTGGCGGAACGGGAGGGAGTGTTTCTGAACTATGAGGGGCGGTTTCAGGCCTTCGCCAGAGTCTATCGGCCGGCGCAGTATCACCCCCACTGGGATCCCAGTCGCAGCACCTTTCCCCTGCCCGCCGGTGGCATGCGCGAGGAGCTAGCCCTGTGGGAGCCGCGAGACCTGGCGGAGGCGCTGGCGCAGCGCGGTGGTCGTCTGGAAAGCTTTCATCAACGCTTGGAGTTCTATCGTCATTACCTCTGCCCCGAGCTCCCAGGGCCCGGAGATCCCGGCTCATTCATCCCCGACGCCCTGCGCGCCCGCTTTCGCATTGGCATCGTGCCCGTTCCCCACAGCGGTACGGGGCGCTGGTGGCTGAGTGCCTTCCATTGGTACGGCGATGAGGCACAGGCCCGCTTCGCCGGGGAACTGCAGAGTCTGGCGCCGGTGGCAGGGGTGCGCTTGGCGCCGGGACAGACCCAAGCGCAGGCCATGCTGCTGACCAGCCGCGACGGGCAGACCCGCCGCTATCCCATCGTCGAGGTGGCGGGCATGGCAGCGGATGTGCTCGCCTTGCCCCCCAGCGATCTCTCGGATCTGGGCTACCACCCGGGCGAGCGCATCGACGCGCTCGAGGAGTCGGCCCCGTGAGCGTCCTGTGGACCCTTCTGGGCATGATCCTGACGATATTCCTGCTGTTGGGTATCGCGGGCTTTCTGGTCTTTGCAGAACGGCGAGTGCTGGCCCTCCTGCAGAATCGCTGGGGCCCCAACCGTCTGGGTCCGCTCGGCGTGGGCCAGGCCCTGGCCGATGCGCTCAAACTGCTGACCAAGGCCGATTTCCTGCCCAGTTTTGCCGACCCCTGGCTCTATCGTCTGGCTCCTCTGCTGGTGGCCTTCAGCGCCCTGGCTGCCTTTGCCGTGATTCCCCTGAGTCCCGACATCTCTTGGGCCGGCGACTGGCAGATCGGGCTGCTCTTCATCCTCGCCCTGAGCTCCCTGCATGTCTACGGGGTGTTTCTGGGTGGCTGGGCCTCGGGCAACAAATTTGCGCTCTACGGTGCCATCCGCGCCGTTGCCCAGCTGGTGAGCTACGAGCTCCCCATGGGTCTCAGCCTGCTGGCCATCGTCCTTCTGAGCGGCAGCCTCTCGCTGGGGGGCATGACCAGTGCCCAGTCGCTGCCCTACATCCTGCTGCAGCCCCTGGGTTTTCTCATCTTCACCATCGCCGGCATCGCCGAGACGGAGCGTCTGCCCTTCGATCTGCCGGAGGCCGAAAGCGAACTCGTGGCTGGTTATCACACGGAATATGGCGGAATGCCCTTCGGCTTTTTCTTTTTGGGGGAGTATGTGAGCCTCGTGCTGACGGCGATGCTCATCAGTCTGCTCTACCTGGGCGGCTGGCACGGGCCCTGGGCACCCGGCTGGCTCTGGCTGCTGGGCAAGAGCGCGCTGCTCATCTTTTGCTTCTTCTGGCTGCGGGCGACCCTGCCGCGGCCGCGCTACGATCAACTCCTGCACCTTGGCTGGCGGTGGCTCCTGCCGCTGGCGCTCGTGAATCTCATGGGGACGGCGCTGGTCGCCGCAGGTTTGCGCTGGGGGTGGCTATGAGACTGGGCTTGCGTGCCTGGGTCCTGGGCTTCTGGACGACGCTGAGGCAGTTGGGGCGCTGGCCGGTGACTCTGTCCTACCCCGAGGAACAGCCGCAGATCGCCCCGCGCTGGCGCGGACGTCCGGTCCTGACCCGCGACCCTGACGGCGACGAGCGTTGTGTGGCATGCGAACTCTGTTCAGCGGTCTGCCCCACCCATTGCATTGAACTGGAGGGCGATGATCGCCCCGACGGGCGTCGCTATGCCCGCGCCTTCCGCATCAATTTCAGCCGCTGCATCTACTGCGGCCTCTGTGAGGAAGCCTGTCCAACCCTGGCCATCCAGTTGCTGGACGAGTTTGCCTTCGGCAAGGAGCGACGGGCCGACTTCGTCTACCCGAAGGAGGCCCTGCTCATCGATGGCCCTGGCAAGCACCCGCACTATCGCTACTACGATCACGCCGGTGTACGCATCGAAGCGGCCACCGCCGTGCCTGCGGCCGCCGCACCCCTGGATCCCTTGGACAACCGACCATGATGCCCCTGGCCCTGATCCTCGTGCTTCTGGTAATAGCGGTCCTTGCGGCGCTTGCCTATGAGGCGACGCCCATGCGCGGTGCTGTCCTCTTCGGTATCCTGCTGCTTTTGCTGGCCCTGCTTTTTCTGCTCCTGGAAGCGCCTTTCGTCGCGGCCCTGGAGGTGATCCTCTACCTCGGCGCCATCCTGGTACTCTTTCTCTTTGCCATCATGTTGCTCGGCCCCGAGCGAGAGGCCAACACTTCGGGCCAGCGCTTTCGCCGCGGTGCCGGACCCGCACTCGGCTTGCTCTGCGCCCTGGCCCTGGTATTGGGACTCCTGCTTTTGCCGCAGCCAGCTCCGCGCTTCGTTCCACACCCCCTCAGCATTGCCCAGATTGGCGCAGCCCTGTTTGGCCCCTGGCTCTGGCTCATGGAGGCGCTGGCCGTCCTGCTCTTTGCGGTGATCGGGGCGGTGCTGGCCATCCACCATGGAGAGGACGACCGTGAATCTCGCTGATATTGCCCTCGTCATTGCCTTTGCTTTGGTGCTGGCAGGCCTAACTCTGGTGTTGCTGCGCCGCAGCCTGATCTTTTTTCTTTTGGGTGTGGAGCTGCTCTTCAGTGCCGCCATGGTCATTGCTCTGGTGGGGGGCGCTGTCTGGCAGCGTGTCGACGGTCAGATCCTGGCTCTCTTTCTGATGGCCATGAGTGGCGCGGCGTTGGCACCGACCCTGGCGCTGCTGCTGCGCGTGCGCAAAGCCTTTGGCGGTAGCAGTGTGGATACCTTGCGACATTTGCGGGGTGGGCGGGATGGCTGACTGGCTCTGGCTCATTCCCGGCTTCCCGCTCCTGGGAGCCCTCATCAACGCGGGCTTCGGCCAATGGCTGGGCGTGCCCATGGTCAAAAGGCTGGCGGCCCTCATGCCCCTGCTCTCCAGCGTCGTGATACTGGTCATATGGCTGGAACACGCCACCCATCCGGAGCTGGTGGATCGGGTCTGGACCTGGATGGCCGTCGGCTCCTTCGTCGCTGAGATCGGCCTGCGCATCGATGCCGTCAGTCTGGTGATGGTTTCCATTGCCGCCTTCGCAGGCTTCCTCATCCACCTGTATTCTCAGCAGTTTCTCGCCGGGGACTATGGCGAGCGGCGTTATTACTTCTATCTGAATCTCTTCGTCGGCGGCATGCTGGTCTTGACCATGGCCGACAATCTCCTGCTGCTCTACCTGGGCTGGGAGACGGTGGGCCTGTGCTCCTATGCCCTGGTGGCCCACTGGTACCGCCAGAAGAAAAATGCCTGGGCCGGACGCAAGGCTTTCGTGGTCACGCGCATCGGCGACACGACCTTCGCCATCGGCATATTCCTGCTCTTTGCCCAGTACCACACCCTGGACATCCATCGGCTGCTGCAGATGATCTCTGGACAGCCGGTGCCATCGGTTCTGTTGGCGGCGAGCGTACTCGTGCTCATCGGGGCTCTGGCAAAATCGGCGCAGTTTCCCCTGCATCTTTGGCTACCGGACTCCATGGCCGGACCCAGTACGGTATCGGCACTGATCCACGCGGCGACCATGGTAACGGCGGGCGTCTATCTCTCCATTCGCCTGCTGCCACTCTTTGCTGCGGTGCCGGGCATGCTCTGGGTCATTGCCCTCCTGGGCGCCTGGACCGCCTTTTTTGCGGCCAGCTGCGGCCTCGCCCAGGTGGATATCAAGCGGGTTCTGGCCTACTCCACCATCAGTCAGTTGGGCTATATGTTCCTGGCGGTGGGCATCGGTGCACCGGCCCTGGGCCTCTTTCACCTGCTCGTGCACGCGTGCTTCAAGGCCCTGCTATTCATGGCAGCCGGTGCGGTCATCAGCATCTATGCCGAGGACCACGACATCCGCCACATGGGGGGCCTCAAGAACCAGCAGCCTTTGCTGCGCTGGACCTTCCTTGCCGGCATCTCGGCTCTCGCCGCAGTGCCTCTGATCTCGGCCGGCTTTTACAGCAAGGATGCCATCATCGATGCCAGTTGGCTTGCACCCCATGGCGCCCTGCTCTACGCCCTGGCGCTGGCCGCCGCACTGATGACGGCGGCGTATGCCTTTCGCCTGTATTTCCTGGTCTTCGAGGGAGAGCCGAGGGTGGGCGAGCCGTACCAGCTCGGCTGGGGCATGAAGATTCCCCTCCTGATCCTCGCGGTGGCCAGCATCGGTATCGGTTGGCTGCAGTTTCCGCCGGGTTGGCCCGGACCGCACCTCTGGCTGCCCTGGCTACGGGCCGAGCTGGGACCGACGCCTGAGCCCTCGGGGAACCTGGCCCTGGTCCTCGAAACCGTCGGTGCCGCCGTGACACTGGTGGGGATATGGCTCGGCTATCTGGCGGCACGCTGGGAACGACAGGGCCGCGGTCTGAGCCGCATCGGCTTCCTGGCCCATGCCTGGTATGTCGATGCCGTGGCGCTGCGCTTCCTGCCGCCGGTGGTGTACGGCGGGGCTCGGTTCCTGCGCCTCGGCGTGGAGCATCTGCTCTTTCGTAGCGGCATCCTGGGCGGAATCCGCGAGGGCTTGCAATGGGGCGGGGTGGGCCTGGTCTGGGGCGAAAATGGCCTGGTCAGCCGTTATGTGGCCTTCATGGGCTTCGGCCTCTTGCTACTCCTGCTCCTCCTCTGGGGCGGCCTGTGATGCTCAGCGCGCTCATCCTCTGGCCCTGGCTCGTCGCCCTGTGGCTTGCTGGGCGCGCCCAGGACAGTCACCGCCTGGCGGTACCCGCCGCTCTGTTCGAGCTGCTACTGGCTCTCGCCGTCCTGTTCGGGGCGGACACGCCGGACAGCCGGGCACTCCATCTGCCCTTGCTCGGATACCTGTGGTACCTGCAGAACTCCAGCCTCGGCGCGACCTTGGCCGTGACGGCCGCTGCCCTGCTGCCTTTTGCTCTGCTCTTCGCCTGGCGTCTGGAGGAATTCCGTGGATTCACCATCGCCGCCTTGGTTCTGGTCGGCGCCCTCATGGGGACTTTCTTTTCCCAGAATTTCCTGGGCTTCTACCTCTTTTACGAGATCGTCGCCTTGAGCGGCGCCTGGATGATCCTCATCGGCGGCGATCGGGATCGGGCTGCGGCGCTGCGCTTTCTGCTATACACCGTGGGCGGTTCGCTTCTCTTGCTGGTGGCGGTGCTGTACCTTTACCTGCGCAGCGGGAACACAAACGGTATCTACACTTTTTCTTGGACCCACCTCGCGGCGGCAGCGGCACCGGATCCGGACCTCGCCTGGTGGCTATTCCTTGCCATGCTCGCTGGTCTTGCTGTCAAACTTCCCCTTTTTCCTCTGCATAGCTGGGCCGGGCCAGCCTACGGACGGGCGGCACCGCCGGCCAGCATGCTCCTGTCGGGTGCCGCCGTCCTCGCCGGGGCCTACGGCCTCATCCATTGGGCCATCCCTCTGCTGCCCTTGGGAGCCCTGCATTTTGCACCCTACGGCATCCTTCTGGGCGCCATAGGCACGCTCTACGCCGCTTTTCTCGCCCTGGATGCCCCCAATCTGCGTCGTTTTGCCGCCTGGGTTAGCGTAAGCCACATGAATCTTGTCGCCATCGGTCTCTTCGCACTGCAGGAGCAGGCCGTGCACGGTGCGCTGTTTCTGCTGGTGGCGCACGCGGTGCTGGCGGCAGGTCTCTTCGGCGTGATCGCCATCCTCGAGGCGCGTGGCCTGCCCGGCCACTGGGATGCGCTGGGGGGCCTGTTTCGGCAGACGCCGCAGTTGGGTGCCTGGATGCTGTTTTTCTTCCTCACAGGTATGGGCCTGCCGGGTCTTGCCAATTTCCCCGGGGAGTTCCTTTCTCTGGCCGGTGCCTTTCGCGTCTCGCCCTGGCCGGCCGCCATCGCCGCCCTTGGTATCCTGCTCAGCGTGGTGGTCTTTCTGCGCGCCTATGAGCGCGTCATGCTGGGTCCTCTGAATCCGGGCATCGCCCGGGGTACCGGTGATCTGGCCGGGCGCGAGCTGGCACTCCTGTGGGCTCTCGGTCTGCTCTGCCTGTGGCTCGGTCTCGATCCACAGCCACTCCTTGGGCAGTTCCAGGGATTGCTGCCGGTCCACAGCGCCGTCCTCTTCGGAGGGGTCGCGCATGGCCATTGAAGCGAGCCTGGAACCCCTCATTCTGGTGGGTGCGGCGACCATCATCGCATTCTTCTTTGATCTATCTCGACATCTGGCACGCTGGGCGCCGGGATTCGGCGCCCTGACAGCCATTCTCACAGCCGCGGCCGTCTTCCACTCGCGGCTGACGCTGGGCGCGGGCTTCTATTGGGACAGCAGCGCCAGTGTACTGGGTGCCTATCTGGGTCTTGCCACCGCCGCCGTGCTGGTTTTCACCGCCGGACATCCGCTGGCCCGGCGTTTGCCGGGAGCTCTGACGGGGCTTTCCCTGACCGTTCTTCTGGGGGCCCTCTGTCTGGTGAGCAGCCAGACCCTCCTGGGACTCTTTGTCGGCCTCGAATTGCAGGTGCTACCTTTCTTTGCCCTGCTTGCCTGGCCGGGAAGTCGCCGCGTCGCCCTGGAAGCAGCGACCAAATACGCCCTGCTCGCGGGTCTGGCGTCGGCTCTGTTCGGTCTCGGTGTGGCGACCCTCTTCCTCGGCAATGGCAGCCTCGCTCTGATTCCGCCGGCGGGCAGCCTGCTGACGGGCTTTGCCAGCCACCTGGGGCTACTGCTGCTCTACGCCGCGCTGGCCTTCGAGCTGGCGGTGGCGCCCTTTCACACCTGGGTGGCGGATATCTACGAGGGTGCACCGGCACCCATCGTCCTGCTCCTCGGCGCCGTGGCCAAGGTGGGCATTCTCGGTGCCTGGATCGATCTGGCCAGCGTCAGCGAGAGTTGGACGACCCCACTGTGGGTGCTGGCCGCCATCAGTATGGTGGCGGGCAATCTCCTGGCCTTGCGCAGCCAGCGTATCCGCCGTCTCATGGGCTATTCCGCCGTGGCCCACGCTGGTTATTTTCTCGCCGCTCTCGGCGCCGGTCCCTTGGGGATCGTCGCGGCTACCGTCTATGCGCTGGCCTACGGCCTCATGCACTTGGCCAGTTTCCTGCCCCTGGCAGTGCTGCCGGAGGATAGTCACGGCATTCCCTGGAAGGTCCTGCGGCAACGGCAGCCGGTGCTTGCTGGTCTACTGGCGCTTGCCCTGCTGTCTTTGGCAGGTATGCCCCCGAGCATCGGTTTCTTTGCCAAACTCGGGGTGCTGGTGGTGGCCATCCATGCCGGACTCTGGCCCCTCGCGGTCCTCCTTGCGCTCATGAGTGCCCTGTCCTTTGCCTACTATCTTCCAGCCATCTGGCGCGCGGATTCGAGCGAGCGCAGCCCGGTCCTGCACCATGCGAGCTCATGGTCCTACCTCGGCGCCCTGGGGATCGTCGTGTTGCTGCTGGGTTGGATCGGCCTGCCGGCTTTACTGACGGTGCTCTGAGAACACCGATTGGACTCCCGATGTCGCTGGGTGGGGCTATCCCGATCCAAGGGGACGCCTGCCGCGCAGTCCGGAGGAAAGGCTTCTCAGGTGCGGTTTTTTCATTTCCCGCTCCCCGTGGCCGCTTCGATGTTGCTCTGGTGCGTGCTGTACGAGCCTATTTCCGCAGAACCTCGCCTGGGGAACCTGCGCCGCTGCCGTGGCTCCTGGTACGGATTCCCAGTGCCCTCATGCGCTGCGCAAGAACGCGAGCCTAGACCCGGAGCGTGATCGATGGCTCGCTATCCCTGCGGGCTGGAAGACTCAGGCCGACGGCGACGACCGCACTCTTCTCCTTGCTCATGGTCTAGACTAAAGAGGTGTTGTATCCACCAGACGACAGACTTTGTTATCCAACAAGGAGGCCAACGGTGAAAGACCTACGTTCTCATTTTCTCGACCACATCAAAAAAGGTCTGGGCGGACGGCCCTTAGCCCTGAAGATCCGCTTCTGGGACGGCTACGAGTACAGCTTTGCAGATCCGGCGGCGGTGGTCATAGAGCTGCGCACGTCTCAACTGGTATCCCGCCTGCTCATGGGTAGTGCCCTGGACGTGCTGGGCGAGGCCTACGTCGAGGGCGAGGTGGGTCTCGAAGGTCGCTATCAGGATATCCTCGCTGTGGCGGAAGGTCTGAACCGAGCCTTTCCCAAGAAGAAAGAGGGCAATCGCCCGCGCTGGTTCGGGCGCAGGGCCCACAGCAAGGAGAAGGATGCCGAGTCCATCCAGTACCATTACGACGTTTCCAACGACTTCTATCGCCTATGGCTCGACCGCAACATGGCTTACTCCTGCGCCTATTTCAAAACGGGGAAGGAAGACATCGACCTCGCTCAGGAGCAGAAATTCGCGCACATCTGCCGCAAGCTGCACCTGCAGCCCGGCGAAAAGCTGCTGGATATCGGCTGCGGCTGGGGCGGCCTGCTGGCCTGGGCAGCCCAGCATCACGATATCCAGGGTGTAGGCGTGACTCTGAGCGAGGCCCAGTATCATTACGCCAAGGAACGCATGGAGCGGGAGGGTCTGGCAGATCGCGTCGAGATCCGTCTGCAGGACTACCGCGACATTCCCGAACGGGACCATTTCGACAAGGTGGTTTCCGTGGGTATGTTCGAGCACGTGGGCCGACAGCACCTCAGCGAATATTTCGGCGTTATCCGCCGGGTGCTGAAGGAAGGCGGTTGGGTGCTCAATCACGGCATCACGGCCAGCCAGCAGGACGATGAGGGTGGCCACCATTCCGGCAGCGACTTCATCGACAAGTACGTATTTCCGGACGGCGAGATACCGCACCTCTGGCGGGTGGTGCACGAGATGGCGGGGCAGGATCTGGAGGTACTGGACGTGGAGAATCTCCGTCCCCATTACGCCCAGACGCTGATTCACTGGGTCCGCCGCCTGGAGGCTCACAAGGACGAGGCCGTCGCCTTGGTGGGCGACAAACGCTATCGCATCTGGGCCATCTACATGGCCGGCTGTGCCTATGGCTTCTGGCGCAACTGGTCAGCCCTGCACCAGGTGCTGGCGGTAAAGCAGACAGGCGAGGAGCTCACCCCGCGACCCTGGGAGCGCCGCTACCAATATGCGGACGAGAGCTTCCGTCTGGCTGAGCCCGACTGGGGTGATCTTTGACGACGGGACTGCGCACCATTACCTTGGTGCGTCACGGTATGACGGAATGGGCCGCCGCAGGTCGCCACACTTCCGTTACCGATATCGGGCTTACGCCCACCGGGCGGGACGAGGCCATGGCGCTGTGGCACTTCTTTCGCGACCGCGGGCACGTCTACGATGGCATCTACACGAGTCCCCTCAAGCGGGCGCGCCACACCGCCATCCTCGCCGGATTCACCGATGCCGAAACTCAGGACGCACTACGGGAATGGCACTATGGGCGCTACGAGGGCAAGACCAGCGCGGAGATCCACGAGGAATGGCCACAGTGGACCATCTTTCGTTGCGGTGCGCCGGAGGGTGAAAGCCGGGAAGCAGTGCAAAGACGCTGCCATCAAGTCCTGACAGATTGGCAGGAGCGCGGGCACGAACACGTCTTGTGCTTCGCGCACGGCCATATCCTGCGAGCCCTGGCCTGCTGCTGGATGGACCTCGACATCGCCTTTGGCGACCACCTGCACCTGGATGCCGGCAGCATCTCTTGCCTGGGTTATGAACACGCGTCGCCGGCTCTGCTCTTCTGGAACCTGCGTCCGCACTTCTGCCACGGCCAGGATGGTGTCGCGGCAAACTTGCGCAGCGACGGGTCGAAAGGATCATCCTCCCGGCAGCCGCCACAGGTGGCGATGGGCTAACCCCGGTCAGACGAGCCCTTTTCCTCGGGCAGGGAGCAGGAACGAGAGGCCACGCGCCGCCACTGAGTGGATCCCCCGAGCCAGGAGAATCCGAGGTAACCGTAGACTTTCAGGCGATCTTGACTCTCCAAGGTGAGTCGTCCCTGAAAATGCTGGCCGTTGCGCGGGTCGAAGATACGTCCATAACGGTAGACACCCGGGTGATCGGGCGCCGCGGCAAATCCCGACAGAATGATCGGCTGGTGACGCGCCCGGGCCATCGCCACGGAAGCGCTGGCACTGGGCAGGCTGATGCCATCGAAGAGACCGTGAAACCGGTAGATGCGGATGTAGGCCTCCCCGTGGCTGGTCGCCCAAACACCGCAGATGCTTGCGTCGCTCGCCCACGCCGGAAGGGCCGAGAGACCCGCGCCCATGCTGAGCAGGAGAGCCAACAGAAGGCGCCGTGACCAGCCTTCACGGCGCCGCAAGGGGTGCGCACGACCGTTTCGGCCTTCACTCCCCAAACGGCTTCGAAGCAGCGCGAAGACCTGTATCAGTGCCCGCCCTTTGCCGAAGCCACGGAGCGACTGCCCGCCGGAGTATTGTAGTAGACCACGGAACCGGCAGCGCTGGCGGCCATGAGGGGAAGACAACCGCTGAGACTGAGACTGAGTAGGCCCAAGCCCGTGAGCCGACAGGTCAACGTTGCAATTTTTCGACATTTTATGGCAATCCTGCTACAATCATTGGGAGGAGTGGGGCGAGGGGCGAGTCGCCACCACTGTGCGCCCTGCCCTTTGCCAGACTCTGAGCCTTTGACCTTTTTCAGGAGGTGGGTTCCATGAATGCGAAAACCTTTTCTCTGCGAAGCCTTGCCTATGCGGGCATACTCAGTCTGGGTCTGGTGGGTCTGTCGGGCTGCGCCCACATGAGCCCGACCCAGCAGCGGGTGGTCAGCGGCGGTGCCATCGGTGCCGCCGGTGGTGCCGCTCTGGGCGCCGTCACGGGCGGCAGTCCGGCAGTGGGAGCCGCCGTTGGCGGCGTTGCTGGCGGTGCGGCCGGGGCCTTGATGAGCAACCACTGACAGAACCTGGGCCGTGCCGTCGGTCCGCGTCGCCCTGAGGCCTTCGGGGTGTACGCGGGCCTTCACGATTTTGCCGGTTGACCCGGCCCCTCACCCTCGGATCGCGTGTCGGTCGTGCCATCTTCGGGGAGAGAACAGACACCTTCTTTCTGCATGCCGACGCAAGTTCCATACAGATAGAGGCTGTGGTCCGACAGGTGAAAACCGCGCGCGCTGGCGATGGCCTGCTGGCGCGCCTCCAGCATCTCGTCGAAGAACTCCAGCACCTTACCGCAGGCAGTACAGACCATGTGATCGTGATGACCACTCTCGTTCAGCTCAAAGACCGCGCGATCGCCCTCGAAGTGGTGCCGGCGCACGAGTCCCGCCATCTCGAACTGGGTCATGACCCGGTAGACGGTGGCGAGACCGACTTCTTCGTCGGCGTCCAGGAGCTGGCGATAGACCTCCTCGGCCGTAAGGTGGCGACTCTCGCTGTTCTCGAGGATCTGCAGGATCCGGAGCCGAGGGAGGGTAGCCTTGAGGCCAGCCCTTTTCAATTCATCGCTGTGCATGAAACTCATGGCCAAAGTGTGATCTATTGGTTAGCATAGAGAACCCTACTCACCAAGACAAGGACCATGCGTAGCCTCTTTCGTCTCGTCATCCTCATCGCTTTCGGCGCCTTCCTGCTCGATGCCTGCAGCATCTATCGGGTGGCGGTTCAGCAGGGCAACGTCATCACCCAGAAAGAGCTGGCCAAGGTGCATCCGGGCATGGACAAGCTCGAGGTACGCACCGCTCTCGGTTCTCCCATGCTCCAGGATCCCTGGCATCCCGATCAGTGGACCTACGTCTACAGCTACAAACCGGCCTATGGCCGCACCGAAGTCCGGCAGATCGAGCTACATTTCAAGGACGATCGCCTGGAGAGCATCAGCGGTGACGTCAAGGCAAAGGACATGGGAGTCCCCAAAAGCTGATGGAGTAGCGGCGGGCTAGGATCGGGATGGCGAAGAGCTGATCTTGCCGAGATTGGGTTGCCCGTAAACGATGCGAGCCCGCTGCGCGAAGCGCTGCACCATGGTCTCCGCAGCCTGCTTGAAGATGGGTTCGAGGAAGGCGCCCACCAGGCGTGAAGCAAACTCGAAGCGCATATCCAGGGTCACCAGCGTACCTCCTTCCTGTGGCTCCAGCTGCCACAGGCCCTCGAGAAAGCGGAAGGGGCCGCTGACGAGACGCACTTCGGCCAGCTTCGGCCGCTGATAGCGGTTGCGAGTAGAAAAGGATTTACCGAAGGCGCCGTGGGAGATACTGATTTCCGCCACGACCTCGTCTTCCTTGCGCTCGAGGATGCGGGTGCTGCCACACCAGGGCAGGAACTTGGGATAGGCCTGGACGTCCTCGATCAAGGCGAATATCTGACTGGCACTGTACGGCAGTACGGCCGTCTTGCGAATGTGATGCATAAGGGTCCTCGTCAATAACGGCGCGCACCCATGGCACGCGCCTGCACCCAGCCATCGATCCACGCCAGGATGCCCTCCAGGGGACGACGCCACCAAGGGCGGCGCGCCCAGCCGTCCAGAACGATTTCATGGGCGCGGGCAAATTCGCGCAGGAACAGGGTGCGCAACAACAGATTCGGCACGGCACCGCGGAGTTCCATATTGAGCTCTCGGTTGAACCACAGACTCAAGAAGTCGAGGTTGGCCGAACCCACACTGGCCCAGAGTCCATCCACCTGAACGTATTTGCCGTGCAGGAAACAGCCCTCATATTCGTATACGCGAATACCGTGTCTCAGCAATTTCTGATAATACGCCTGAATACCGAAGCGCAAAAGTGGATGATCCGTTATCCGTCCCGCCAACAGCACGCGCACGTCGACGCCGCGACGCACCGCCGCATAGAGCAGGGAGAGCACCCTGGGATCGGGGTTGAAGTAGGGGGTTGCTATCCACAGACTCTGCTGCGCGCGCTTGAAGGCCGCCATATAGCGGCGCCGCACATTCATCCGGCGCGGCGGATTCCCGGCCAGGAGGCGCGCTTCACCCCAGGGACTGGCCGCCGCCGGCGGGGAGACCGCTGCGGCCGGGAGATCGCTATCGAGCCCGAGAGCAAAGAGCGACCGTCCGCGTCCGGCAATGGCTCCCATCCCGGCCAGAAGTACGTCGCGGTAGGGGCGATTGCCCGGATGTCCGGACAACCAGGCATCGCTGATGGCAAAGCCGCCTACGGCGAGGCAGCGCCCGTCCACCAGTACCAGACGCCGATGCGTGCGTCGCAGGCGACCCTCCAGGCCGCGCAGAGAAAGACGATGGTACCAGTGCAGATGCGCTCCCGCCGCCTCCAGCTCGCGCGCCCAGCGCGCCGGGAACTCGCGGCTGCCAAGTGCGTCCAGAGTCAGGTAGACGCGCACGCCGGCGCGTGCCTGCTGCACGAGAATGCGAAAGATCCGCTCCGGCCAGGCTCCGGCCTGGAAGATGTAGTTCTCCAGCAGGATTTCGTGCCGGGCGCGAGCCAAGGTGTCTTCCAACCAGACGGCGATATGCTCCATTTCCGTGAGCAGGGTCAGGTCGCTCAGGGGCAGCCAAGGCGGCAGGGGCCAGAGCCGGCGAGTGCTGAGGCGGTGCTTGGACATGAGATCTCCGGGCTTGTACCGTGCCATCCTAACCAAAGTGCCGGAGCCTGGGCAGCCCTGATCCCGATCTCCCATGCCAGCCGATGTCCGAGGATCGACACCGGCGCTACGCGGGGGGATTTTTTTGGTTACAATGCGCCCTTGCAAGGGAGATGCCCATGAGCAGCACCATCGCCCTCAACCGTGAGGCGAAACACGAGTATTTCATCGAAGAGCGTTTCGAGGCGGGTATCGCCCTGGAAGGCTGGGAGGTGAAGTCCCTGCGGGCCGGACGCCTGAACCTCAAGGACAGTTATGTGGTCGTGAAGCAGGGTGAGCTCTGGTTGCTCGGGGCGCACATCAGTCCCTTGCCGACGGCCAGCACCCACATCCACCCGGACCCTACGCGCACGCGCAAGCTTCTCATGCACCGCCTGGAGATCAATCGCCTCATCGGTGCCATCGAACGCAAGGGCTACACCGTCGTACCCCTGGCCATGTACTGGAAGGCGGGACGCGCGAAGCTCGAGATTGCGCTGGTCAAGGGCAAGCAGGCCCACGACAAGCGCGCCAGCATCAAGGAGCGGGAGTGGCAACGCGACAAGGCGCGGATCCTGAAAGGGGGTGCCCGTGAACTCTGAGCGTCGAGATCGGCGCTTCCACTTCCAAGCGCTACTCGTCTTTCTCTTTGCCTTCTGGCTGCTGGCCTTTCACACGGGAGACGCCAGCCTCTGGGACATCGACGAACCCAACAATGCCCAGTCGCTGAAGGAAATGATCGCGCACCACAATTTTGTGGTGCCCACCTTCAACGGTCACCTGCGTCCCGACAAACCCATTCTCAACTATTGGCTCATGGATGTAGGTGTGCGTCTGTTGGGCATGAATTCCTGGGGGCTGCGCATGGGCTCGGTGGCTCTGGGAGCGCTGCTGGTGCTTTATCTCATGCTGTCCTTGCGGACTTTCCTGGGCGATCGACCAGCACTCCTCACTGGTCTGTTCACGGCCACGGCTTTGCACAGCCAGATCATCTTCCGCGCTGCCGTGCCCGACCCGCTGCTCATTTTTTTCGTTACGGTGAGTCTCCTGTCCTGGCTGCACGGTTATCTGCAGAGCGAACACCGCCGCGCCCACTACCTGATCGCCTACGCGGCCATGGGTTTTGGCACACTGGCCAAAGGGCCCATCGCCTTTCTCCTGCCCGGTCTCATCATCACCGTTTTCCTCTTGCTGCGGCGCGATCTGCCCCACCTCTGGCGGGAAGGCAGACTGGCCCTCGGCGTGCCGCTTTTTCTGATCATCACCCTGCCCTGGTATCTGGCGGTGGGCATCGCCACCCACTGGGCCTGGGATCTGCGCTTCATCGATCATCAGAATATTGGACGTTACACGGCCGCCATGCAGGGACATCGCGGTCCCCCTTATTACTATCTGCTGACGACCTTTCTCGGTCTCCTGCCCTGGTCCGTCTTCCTGCCTCAGACCCTGGCGGAGGGCTGGCGGTCGCGGCGGGGGATGCTCTTCGAACGACCGGTCCAGAGCTTTCTCTGGCTCTGGGCGGGCCTGTGGATTGCTTTTTTCAGCCTCGGCGCCACCAAGCTGCCCAACTACGTCTGGGAGGCCTACCCACCGCTATTGGCGCTGCTGGCTTGGCGCTTCCACGGGGCATTGAGCGGTGACCGGCCCTTCGGGCGCACAGGGTTGCTTGCTTCCCTCGCTCTGCTGGCGGTGGTGGGCCTCGCCTTGGTGGGTCTGGGTGCCTGGCTGGTACCCCAGGATATCCCGCCCTTGGGTTCCGTGGCCTATCTGGGCTTTCCCTATCTGCTGGGGGCGCTGCTGGCGCTGGTTTTTGTGCAGGGACGCAAGCTTTGGGGCGTCATCGGCAGTCTCGGGGCGGCCGCTGTGGGGCTCACCCTGTGTCTCACTCTCCTGGCCATGCCCGCTCTGGACGCCCTGAAGCCCTCGGTCACCATGGGTTATCTCGTGCGTCATCTGGAGGGCTCCAGACCCTACAGCCTTGCCACCTGGCGCTGGTGGGAACCGAGCTTCCTCTTTTACGCCGGGCGCGGCGCCATGACTTGCGCACAGCTGGACGCTCCTCGGGCGCAGATACCGAGGCTACTTGCACAGAATCCGGGACCGCTTTTTCTGGTGACACCACAGCAGGATCTGTCGACATTGCGGCAAGAGCTGCCGAGGACCCTTCGGATCCAGGAACTTTATACCGCTTACGAACTCTATAGCCGCCAAAATATCAGCCTGCTGCGTATCCATGAGGAAAAGACTCAACCGTGAAAACCTACTTCCCTAATCTGCATCGCACCTGGGTTTACGCCCTTTTGACCCTGTGCCTGTTGTGCGGGCCGACTCTGAGCTCGGCCGCTGCGGCGGCGCCTGGCGACGAGGATCTGAACTTCTGGCAGGCCCTGGAGCACACCCACTATATAGCCGAGGGCAGTCGCGGTCCGGTGGTGTATCTCTTCATGGATCCCAACTGTCCCTATTGCCACGAGCTCTTCTCCTGGCTGCAGAATCCCGTCAGCGCGGGGCAGATGCGCCTGCGGTTAATCCTGGTGGGTTATCTGATACCCGGTAACAGCGCCGCCAAGGCCGCTTCCATCCTGGCTGCGAAGGACCCGCTGCGGGCATTGAAAGCCAATGAGGATGGCTTTAGAGTGCGAGACGGACGACCGGAGGGGGCCGCACCCTTGGCAGACGCTTCGACTCTGGCCAAGATGCGCCCCATTCTCGAGCGAAACTACCGTTTTCTTCAGGGCAAACAATCCCTGCTGCCGGGTTCGGCACCCGAGGGTTCCGCGACCGTGCCGTTCTTGGTCTACCGTGAAAAGGGGGCAGTCCACTATGTCGTCGGTCTACCCAATAATGCGCAATGGAAGGCCTTGACCGGGTCACGCTGAGGGGCCGAGCTCCGGCGGCGGTAGCCATCGCCGTCGCGGCGACCGCGGCCGCCGCCCTCGGGCTCATGCTCTGGCTGCAGTTCCATCGCGGTCTGCTGCCCTGCAGTCTGTGTATCTACCAGCGCCTGGCCATCGTGCTGCTGATCGTCCTCGTGCTGCTTGGCCTTTGGGGATCTGCGCCCTGGCGTCGCGCCAGCTGGTCCGGTGCGGTATTGGCGAGCCTCGCGGGTGCAGGGCTGGCAGGCTGGCAGTGGCATCTGGCGGCAGCCGCCGCGAGCCGGGTACGGGCCTGTACCGCGGTACAGCTGCTGCCGGAATCCAGCTTTGCGCCGGGAACCTTGGCGGGCTCTCTCGCCGCCGCCTTGGCAGGCAAGGGCTCCTGCGCCGTGGCTGGCCAGGCGCGCTGGCTGGGCTGGCCCATCACCCATTGGAGCCTGCTTTTTTTTCTGCTGTCGGCGCTGCTCATTGCCTGGGCGCTGTGGAGCCGTTCCCGGACTCTCGCCGGTAAAACCTCAGGGAACGGGGCCCAATGGCGGCAGCTCCGGTAGACTCAGGCGACGCCGCAGGGCGGCAAGGGTCGCGGCTGCGGCATCCAGGCTCTCGGGAAGGATCGTCAGGTGCCCCATCTTGCGCCGAGAGCGGGCTTGCGCCTTACCATAAAGCCATAGCTTGACCTGCGGGTGCTCCAGTACACCGGCCCAATCGGGCTCTCCGGGTATCCAGAGATCTCCCAGCAGATTCATCATAGCCACCGGACTGAGCAGGCGGGTATCCCCCAGCGGTAAACCGCAAAGGCAGCGCAGCTGCTGGTCGAACTGGCTCTGCAGACTGGCATCGAGGCTGAAATGACCGCTGTTGTGTGGTCGAGGTGCCAGCTCGTTGACCAGCACCTGCCCGCGGTCATCGACGAAGAATTCCACGGCCAGGACACCGATGTAATCCAGAGCCTCGGCAATCCGCAGGGCCATGTGTCGGGCCTCCAGCTCCAGGGTGGTGGGGGCTGCGGGGCTGACCAGGGTGACGTCCAGGATACCATCGCGGTGGTAGTTGCGTGCCGCCGGGTAAAACACCACCATCCCGTCCTCTCCCCGGGCCAGCAGGATGGAGAACTCGGCGACCAGGGCGAGACGCGCTTCGAGCACCGCATCCACCCCCGCCAGAGCCTGCCAGGCGCGCGCCAGATCCTCGGCTCGCGCCACGGTCTCCTGTCCTTTGCCGTCGTAGCCCCAGCGCGCCGTCTTGAGAAGCGCAGGAAAAGAGAAATCGTCCACGAGGGCCGGCACAGGACTGCCGGCATCCAGCACGACGAAGGGCGCGACGGGAAGATCGAGATCGCGCAGAAAGGATTTTTCCAGGCGGCGGTCCTGGGCGATGCGCACCGCTTCCGGCCCCGGGCGCATCCACGGGGCGCAGTGGGCAAGGGTCGCCGCGGGAATGTTTTCCGACTCCACCGTGAGAGCGGCGACGCCCTCGGTGAGTTCCGCAAGCGCCACCGGATCGTCCAGGGGCGCGCAGAGGTGGCGCGCTGCCGTGCGAGCCGCAGGACAGCGGGGATCCGGATCCAGCACCCAGACGGGGTAGCCGTGCCGCTGCGCCGCCAGGGTGAAGAACATGCCGAGCTGCCCACCGCCCAGCACGCCCAGGCTCTGACCGGTAGGGATCATGGCATCGCCGACGGCGGCAAGGTGGTGGCCAGAACCGCGCTTTCCTGCTGGCGACGGAAATCCGCCAAGGCGCGGGCAATGGTGGGATGAACCGGGGCCAACAGAGCCGCCGCAAAGAGGGCCGCATTGGCGGCACCGGCACGACCGATGGCAAAGGTGGCCACGGGCACGCCTTTGGGCATCTGCACGATGGACAGCAGAGAATCCAAGCCCTGCAGGTGGCGCGAGGCGACGGGCACCCCCAGCACCGGTACCAGGGTCTTGGCGGCGAGCATGCCCGGCAGGTGCGCCGCGCCGCCGGCTCCGGCGATGATGGCGGCGAGACCACGCTGCGCCGCCGTTTCGGCATACTGGAACAGCAGATCCGGGGTTCGGTGCGCGGAAACCACCCGTGCCTCGTAGGGGATAGCCAAAGCATCCAGCTGCTCGGCGGCCGCCTGCAGGGTGTCCCAGTCGCTTTGGCTGCCCATGACCAAACCCAGCAGGGGGGATTGCATGCCTGCCTCCTTTAGGCCTTTTTCCCAAACCCGCTATAATGCCCTGCATGTCTGATTCTCTCAAGCCAAACTCCTCGCAGTCCGGGCCGGATCGCCGCCCCGTGCGCAGCTTCGTGCTGCGCCAAGGACGTTTTACCCAAGCGCAGCGACGAGCGATGACGGAGCTCCTGCCGCGCTGGGCCATCGCGCCGCGGGAGCCTTGGACCTCACCCTGGACGGATGGGCGTCCCCTTGCCCTGGAGATCGGGTTCGGCAATGGCGAGCACCTCGCCCATTTTGCTGCACGGCATCCGGATTGGGGCTGCATTGGCGCCGAGGTGCACGCTCCGGGTGTCGGCGCTCTGCTCCAGCGGCTGGAGACAGAGGGCATCGACAACGTGCGAGTGCTTCACGGCGATGCCATGGCCTGGCTCGCAACCCTGCCGGCAGGAGTGTTTGCACTTATCGTCATTCAGTTTCCGGATCCCTGGCCAAAGAAGCGGCACCACAAGCGTCGTCTGCTGCAGCCGGAGTCGGCCCGTCAGCTTGCGGCTCTGTTGCGTGTCGGCGGCGAGCTGCAGTTTGCCACGGACTGGGAGCCTTACGCAGAGCACGCGCTGGCCGTCCTCTCGGCCACCGACAGTCTCGATAACCTCGATCCCGACGGCGCCTTCAGCCCGCCGCCGGAGAATCGCATTCCCACGCGCTTCGAGCGTCGGGGAGAAGCACTGGGACACCGAGTCTTCGACCTGCGTTTTCGTAAGCGTTCGGACTGAGCTGGTGGCCGAAGGAGCGTTGAAAAAGTCCGACTGTTTGCACTGCGCGATGCGCGAGCGCAGCATCTTCGCGGGCTTGAGCGGAGAAGAGTTGTGCGCCCTGGGCATGGATGTGGTGGATCTGGAGCTTGGGGCGGGCACCACCATCTACCACGAGGGCGAGGACGCCTGCTGCGCCTACACCCTGCGCGAGGGCGCCGTGAAGCTGGTCAAATCCCTCGCCGATGGGCGCGCCCAGATCGTCCGCCTGCTCCACCACGGAGACCTGTTCGGCTTCGAGGGACTGCACCGGCAACGCCACCAGCACACGGCCATCGCTCTGTCCACGGTCAAGCTCTGCCGCCTCGATCTGCGCGAGCTCGACCAGTTGTCCCAACGCCTACCGGTGGTGCGGGAGGCCATCTTCCGGCGCTGGCAGCGGGCACTGGAAGAAGCGGAGAGTCGTATCGTCGATCTCGGCGCGCGCCGGGCGGAAGCACGTCTGGCCACTTTCCTGCTGCAATGGGCGGAGGCCTACCCACAGCACCGCAGTCTTCCCTTTCCCCTTACTCGTCAAGACCTCGGCGAGTTTCTCGGACTCAGCACCGAGCATGTGAGCCGGATCATGGCGGATTTCAAACGGCGCGGCTGGTTGCGGGAATCTCGGGGCACGCTGGAAATCCTGATGCCGCAAGCCCTGCGCGAGGATAGCGCCTCCTGACGGGTTCACCTTCGGGAATACCCGACAAAATCGATCTACTTTGACAAATATCAATGCATGGGATCGCCGCTCGGGCTAGGCTATCCAAGTAATGGAAGCCACGGAACCGAAAGGAGACGTCATCATGTTTTTCAAGCAGCTTTTCGACAAGGAGAGCAGCACCTATACCTATATCCTGGGAGATCTGACCTGGCGCGAGGCCGTGGTCATCGATGCCGTGAAGGGCCACAGCGACGAGATCCTGCGCATTCTGCGGGAACACGACCTGACCCTGCGCTATGCCCTGGAGACACACGTACACGCCGACCACGTCAGTGCCGCCGGCGATCTGCGCGCCACCACCCGTGCCGAAGTCGTCATCAGCGCTGCAGCAGGGGCCGACTGTGCCGATCGCAAGGTGGAAGATGGGGATTTCCTGGTCCTGGGGGACGATGTCATCCGGGTGCTGGCGACACCGGGTCACACGCCCGGTTGTGTGAGCTATCGCTGGCATGACCGAGTCTTCACGGGCGATGCCTTGCTCATCGGTGGCTGCGGACGGACCGACTTCCAGGGCGGCGATGCTGGCACGCTCTACGACAGTGTCACCCAGAAACTCTTTACCTTGCCCGAGGAAACGCTGATCTATCCCGGGCACGATTATCACGGACGCTGGGTCAGCTGTATTGCCGAGGAAAAGCGCAGCAACCCACGTCTGGCCGGCAAATCGCGGGAAGCGTTCATCGAGCTCATGAGCCAGCTGGACCTGGCGCAACCCAAACATATCCACATCGCGGTCCCTGCCAATGAGCGCTGCGGCCGCGAAGACATCGGGAGAGAACATCATGTCTGAATCCATCCATAACCCGACCTTTCCAGAGGATCGTCGCGGCGGCGGGCGCGGCCGCGGCATGGCTCTGGGCGGTACCAAGCAAGCGCGTCATCGGCACGACCAGGACGTCTTCCACCGCCTGTTGGCCTTACACGCAGATATCCGACGGGAGCTGCATCTGACGGAGTCGGGCATACGCAGCCTGACCACCTCCGAGAATCCCGAAGTGGTCAGCCTGCTCCACGACCACGTGCCGAGCATGCACCAGCGACTCCAGGAGAATTTCGGCCTGCGTTTCTGGGACCCCGCCTTTGCCGAGCTCTTCGCCCAGCACGACAAGGTGCAGATGGAGGTTACCCTTTTGCCCAATGGGGTCCTGGTGGAGGAGCGCAGCGACGACCCCAACGTCGCTCGCCTCATTCAGGGCCACGGTCAGATCGTCAGCCTCTTTTCGGCGCGGGGCTTTGCTCAGGCGCAGGAGGCAAGCCCTCTGCCCGAGGATTATCGACCCGTGCTGGTGTAGAACCTCGCTGGGGACGACTCCGGTGCGTAACTCGAGCTCCGGTACACACGGTAGCGCAAGTGCGAAGGCCGACCCGAGTATGGGTGGCTTTCGCGCATCGGCTTGGATCATAGGCTCATCAGGAGACAGAACATGACCAGAATCACGATACTTGGCGCTGGCTTCGGCGCCCTCACTGCCATCCGTCACCTACGTCGGCAACTACCGGATGCCGAGATCCACGTGCTCGCTCCGCATGCAGAATTCGTCTATTACCCGAGCCTCATCTGGGTGCCCACGGGCCTGCGTCAGGGTTCTGAACTGCGCATCGACCTGAATCGCTTTTTTAGTCGCAATCATATCCATTTCCACTCCGGGCGGGTGACGGCCATAGAGGCGCAGGGGCGCCGGGTACGCAGCGATCAGGGCGAGGAGATCGACAACGATGTCCTCCTCATTGCCACCGGCGGACGATCTCTCCGCAAGCTGCCGGGGATCGAGCATGGGCTGGCCATCTGCGACGGCATCGAGGCGGCGGAGCAGATTCGCGACCGCCTGGCACTCCTGGAAGCGGGCGACATCGCTTTTGGGTTTGCCGGCAACCCGGCTGAGCCAGGGGCCGTGCGCGGAGGGCCCATCTTTGAGCTGCTCTTTGGCATCGATACCTGGCTGCGCCGACGCGGGCGACGCGAGAAGGTTCGCCTGCATTTCTTCAATCCCATGCACGAGCCCGGCAATCGGCTGGGCTCGGCGGCGGTAGCGGGTCTGCTGGGGGAGATGGAGCGTCGAGGTATACAGACCCACCTGGGTAACAAGATCCTTGCCTTCCACGACCATGCGGTAGAAACGGAAGGGGAACGCATCCCTGCCGACCTCATTCTCTTCATGCCGGGCATGACCGGACCGGAGTTCGCCCTGCCCAGCGGCCTGCCCGTGTCGCCCGGCGGCTTCATCCAGGCCGATGGGCATTGCGCCGTCCCAGACTTCCCCGGCGTCTATGTCGTAGGCGACGCCGGCGCCTACGCGGGCAGTCCGGATTGGTTGCCCAAACAGGGTCATGCCGCGGATCTGCAGGCGGAAACGGCGGCGCACAATATCGTCCGTTTCCTGCGCGGTGAAGCGCCGGACAAACGCTTCAAGAACGAGCTGGTCTGCATTGTCGACGGTATCGACAACGCTTTCATGGTCTATCGCAGCCCGGAACAGGCGCGGGTCATCCCAAGCCCCTTGTGGCACCTGGCCAAGCGCGCCTTCGAGTGGCGCTATCTGCTGCACTATCGCGCCTAGTACGTTTTACGACATCGTCGCGGCAGCGGGTGTCCTGCGGGCGGGGCTCGCTCCGTTCCGGGAGGCGGCTGTATGGGGCACTGCCGTTTCAGGAGTAGTGCCGCCCTTTCCAGGCGCCGCCCCGGCCCAGATAGTGGCGGCGACCGGAGTCGGCCGTCATGAGGGTGTAGAGCCAGGCGGCGGGGAAGAGGCTCACGCCCCACCACCAGGGCAGCGCATAGAAACGCAGCATTGGCAGGTACATGCGCCAGGCCAGCAAGAGCGCGGCCAGGGCGGGCAACCACAGCCACCAGACCTGGACCACGACGCCGTAGACAAGGGCCAGCAGTGGCCAGAGGTAGAGGAAGATCATCCCCGATACCGCCAGCAGCAGGCGGCTGGGTTTCTGCTCCAGCTGCACGTAGGCCGAACGCGCCACCATGGACCAGATCTCGCCCAGACGGGGATAGGCGCGCAGGCTGCGACTGTCGTGGGTGAGCCCGAGCCAGATGGGGCCGAGGGGCTTGAGCAGACCTGCCAGGGTGCAGTCGTCGATGAGGGCAGCCCGCATGCGTGCGAGCCCACCGGCACGCTCCAAGGCGTCGCGGCGCAGCAACATGCAGCCGCCGGCAGCACCGGCCAGGGGCCGACCTGGATCGTTGACCCAGGCAAAGGGGTAGAGCTTCTGGAAGAAGAAAACAAAGGCCGGGATCAACAGGCGCTCCCAGAAACTCCGGCAGGACAGCTCCACCATCAGCGAAACCAGTACCCGCTGTTCCCCCTCGGCCTTGGCCACCAGACGGCGCAGCACCGTCTCCCCATGCTGGATGTCGGCGTCCGTGAACCAGAGCCAGGGCACCTCGCCTGCGGCCGCCACCCCTTGGGACTGGGCCCAGACCTTGCCGGCCCAGCCCGCGGGCAGATCGCGACCGCGCAACACGTTCAGGCGCTGGGCCGCACCCGCTGCGGCCG
>NZ_JAGDWX010000023.1:838-134916 GCF_023256195.1 Acidithiobacillus sp. | reverse complement strand
CGAGCCAGCGCGGCGGTACCGTCGCTGCTCTGATCGTCCACGACGATGAGGCGCAGGTCCCCCGGGTAGTCCTGGCCCAGAATACTGCGGACACAGGCACCGATGCCGGCCGCCTCATTGCGCGCCGGGACCACCGCCGTCACCGCCGGCCAGCGCGAGAGCGGCGCGATCTCTGGCGCCAGGCGCTCATCGCAACGCCAGAACCTTCCTCGCGCCAGATAGAGCACTCCCCAGGCAAGGGCCGCCGCCCAGGTCACAAGGACTGCGAGCCACTCGAGGAGTGTATTCGCACTCAGCCCTGAATGCGCCACTGCTGCTCGCCAGCGGCCTGCGCCCCCGGATCCTCGAGGCCGCGCCGCAGGCATTCCATCTTGATGGCCAGACGCAGGTCGTTCTGCGAGTCCGCCCCCCGCAGGGCATCCTCGTAGCGGATCAGGCCGTCCATGTAGAGTTTCAGCAGGGATTGGTCGAAGGTCTGCATGCCCACATCGTTGGTGCGGGCCATGGCGTCCTTGAGCAGACCCACCTCGCCCTTGTAGATCAAATCGGCAATGGCCGGAGTGTTGATCAGGATCTCCATGGCCGCCATGCGTCCCGGACGGTCCTTCAGGGGCAGCAGTCGCTGCGACACCACCGCCCGCAGGTTGAGGGACAGATCCATCAACAGCTGCCGTTTGCGATCTTCCGGGAAAAAATTGATGATGCGTTCGATGGCCTGGTTGGCATTGTTGGCGTGCAGGGTCGAGAGACAGAGATGACCCGTCTCGGCGTAGGCGATGGCGTGGTCCATGGTGTCGCGGCTACGGATCTCGCCGATGAGGATGACGTCCGGTGCTTCCCGTAAGGCGTTTTCCAAGGCCTTTTCGTAGCTCAGGGTATCGATGCCCACCTCGCGCTGATTGACGATGGATTGATAGTTCTTGTGGAGGAACTCGATGGGATCCTCGATGGTGAGAATGTGCCCTGGGGAGTTCTGATTGCGATATTGGATCATGGAGGCCAGGGACGTACTCTTGCCCGAACCCGTAGCGCCCACGAAAAGCACGAGTCCCCGCGCCGACATGGCCAGGCTCTTGAGCACCTCGGGCATCCTCAGCTGCTCGAGGGTCGGGATGTCGGTCTTGATGGCGCGCAGCACGAAGCCCAGCTCACCGCGCTGGAAGAAGCCGTTGACGCGAAAGCGACCTATCCCTGGGGCAGAAATGGCCATATTGATCTCTTTTTCCTGCTGGAACTCCTGCAGGCGCTCCAGACCCAGGATCTCCTTGGCAAGGGCCAGGGTCTGCCCGGGCCGCAGGCTCTCTTGACCGACGGGGATGGCGCGGCCGTCGATCTTCAGGGTGGGTGGCGCGCCGACGGTGAGGTACAGGTCCGAGGCGTTCTTCTGGACCATCAGTTGCAGCAATTGCTCGAGAGCAGCCATCCTTCACCTCAGGCGACAGCGGCGAAACTGTCTTTGTTCTGCACCCGCCGCAGAGCTTCTTCGCGGGTGATGCGATGGGCGCGGACCAGATCCGCGAGGCACTGATCCAGGGTCTGCATGCCTTGGTTCTGTCCGGTCTGGATCACCGAATACATCTGCGCGATCTTGTTCTCGCGGATGAGATTGCGGATGGCCGGATTGGCAATCATGATCTCGTGGGCTGCCACTCGGCCCTTGCCATCCGCCGTCTTCAGCAGGGTCTGGGAGATGACCGAGCGCAGGGACTCCGACAGCATGGCCCGCACCATGTCTTTCTCACCGCCCGGGAAGGAGTCGACGATACGGTCGATGGTCTTGGGCGCCGAGCTCGTGTGCAGGGTCGCAAAGACCACGTGGCCCGTTTCTGCGGCGGTCAGCGCCAGGCGCATGGTCTCCAGATCGCGCAGCTCGCCCACCAGAATGACGTCCGGATCCTCACGCAGGGCCGACCGCAGAGCGTTGGCGAAGGAGTGGGTGTGCGGCCCAACCTCGCGCTGGTTGATAAGGCATTTCTTGGAGGTGTGAAGGAACTCGATGGGGTCCTCGATGGTGATGATGTGATCGGCCCGCTGCTGATTGATGTGATCGACCATGGCGGCGAGGGTGGTGGACTTGCCGGATCCCGTGGGACCCGTCACCAGCACCAGGCCGCGCGGGACATTGATGATCTCCTTGAAGACCTTGGGTGCGTTCAGATCCTCCAGGCTCAGCACCTTGGCGGGAATGGTACGGAAGGCCGCCGCCGGTCCCCGATCCTGATTGAAGGCATTGACACGAAAACGCGCCACCCCCGCCAGCTCGATGGCAAAGTCGATCTCGAGATTTTCCTCGTACCACTTGCGCTGGGCATCGTTCATGATGTCGTAGATCATGGCGTGTACTGCCTTGGCATCCAGGGCCTCGACGTTGAGGTGACGAATGTCGCCGTTGATGCGCAGCATGGGCGGCATACCGGCGGAAACGTGGGTGTCGGAGGCATTGTTCTTGACGGCAAAAGTGAGCAGTTCGGTGATGTCCACGGCGATTCTCCCGAGGGTGTGGAGCGACAGAGTTGGGTTACGACGCCATGGGGTCTAATATAGTCGAGCTTATGGAATCCGCCCAAGCCGTCTCTGATCCCCTGCTCACGCGCCTGCGTGCCGTGCAGGAAGCGCTCCGTCCCTATCCTGAGGTCCGTCTGCTGGCCGTCAGCAAAGGCGTGGCGGCGAACCGTCTGCGTCTGGCTTACGGGCATGGTCTGCGCCATTTTGGTGAAAACTATCTGCAGGAGGCCCTGGACAAGCAGGAAGCGCTCGCCGACCTGGAGGGCATCGTCTGGCACTTCATCGGCCGCATTCAACGCAACAAGACGCGCGCCATTGCCCGAAGTTTCCAGTGGGTGGAGAGCGTCGATCGCGAGCTCGTGGCCGAGCGCCTGAATCTTGCCCGAGTGGGCATGCCCCCGCTGGATGTCCTCATCGAGGTCAATGCCGGTGGCGAGGACAGCAAGGGCGGGGCGGCGCCGGATGCCGTCGAATCGCTGGCGCGCGTCATCGTCGCGCTGCCACAGCTGCGCCTGCGCGGTCTCATGGCGCTGGTCCGGCCGCGTCCGGAAGAGGCCGACGCCGATTTCGCCACCCTGGCGGCGTCCTTTCAGGCCCTGCAGCGTGCTTTTCCCGACCAAGCTATCGATACGCTTTCCATGGGTACTTCGACGGACTATGCTCGGGCTTTGCCGTTGGGCTCGACGCAGGTCCGGGTCGGTACCGCCCTTTTTGGCCACAGATCACAGGAGACGACGTGAGCGAACCCCGTATCCGTTTCATCGGTGCCGGCAACATGGCGCGCGCCATCATCGCCGGCCTGCGACGGCAGGGGGTAGCCGGTGAAGAGATCGCCGTACATGCCCCGCATCCGGAGCGGCGCGAGGCTCTGGCAAGGGACTACGGCATCATCAGCTGCGATGCCGACGCCGTCACCGTCGCTGCCGACAGCATCGTCGTCTACGCCGCCAAACCCAAACAGGTAGAAACGATCCTGCCACGCTGGCGCGCCGCCCTGGAGGCAGGACCGGGCATCTTCCTCTCGCTCGCCGCCGGTATCACCAGCGCCAGCCTCAAGCGATTGCTCGGGCCCAAGGTACCCGTCCTACGCTGCATGCCCAATACGCCGGCGCAAATCGGCGCGGGCATGACGACCCTCTATGCCGATGCCTCCGTCGTCGCAGAACACCGCCGAGCGGCGGAGACCGTCCTCGCGGCCGTCGGCCGTTGCCTGTGGCTGGAGGATGAGGGACTCATGGACGCCGCCACCGCTCTCGCCGGCAGTGGTCCGGCCTATGTCCTGCTCTTTCTGGAAGCCCTGGAGGATGCCGGTGTCCTGCAGGGCCTGCCGCGCGCCACCGCCCGCACCTTGGCCGGTGAGACGGTCCTGGGCGCCGCACGTCTGGCGCAAGAAGCCGACACAGCGCCCAGCCTGCTGCGGCATCAGGTCACCAGCCCGGCCGGCACCACGGCCGCGGCCCTGGCCGTCTGGGAAGAGGGACTGCGGACGCTCGCCCAGCGCGCCGTGCAGGCCGCCGTCGACCGGAGTCGCGCCTTGGCCCGAGCCACGGAGGAGGGCAAATCGTGATCAGCAACCTCAGCGTCAGCATTGCCCAATTGACGAGCCTCGTTTTGACTCTGCTCTTCTGGGCCATTTTCATCCGCGCCATTCTCTCCTGGGTGAACCCCGACCCCTACAACCCCATCGTCCGAGCCCTGGATCGCATCACCACGCCCATTCTCTATCCCATTCAGCGAGTGGTGCCACTCTTTGGCGGTATCGACCTCAGTCCCTTCATCGCCATGTTGCTCATCGAACTTTTGAAAGGACTCCTGGTGCGCGCCATCCTCAATCTGGGTGGCTGACAACCTGTGAAGGACCGGGAACACAGCACGCCTTGGCGCCCCAGCAGCGTCGACTCGGGCACCCTCACCGTACAGGTGCAGCCGGGCGCGCGGGAGGAAGGCTTAGTCGGCCACTACGGCGATGCCCTCCGGATCCGGCTCCGGGCCCGTGCGCTGGACGGAGCGGCCAACGCCGCGCTGCTGCAGTATCTGGCGCGCTGTCTCGACCTTGGGCCCGGACAGATCGCGCTGCGCCATGGCCTGCGCTCGCGACGCAAGCTCCTGACCCTGAGCGCGCTCCGACCCCACCAGCGCCAAAAGCTCGATCTTCTTCTGTCTCAGTCTGCCCCTGTGGAGCCCCATGACCACCGACACCGCCCCTAGCCTCGACCGGATCCTCGAGTACTTCGAGCTGCCCTTCAACGACCTGATCTTTCAGGCGCAGCAGGTACACCGCCAGCACTTCGATGCCAATGCCGTGCAGCATTCGACCCTGCTCTCCATCAAGACGGGCAATTGTCCGGAGGACTGCGGCTACTGCGCCCAGAGTGTCCACCACCAGAGCGATGCCTTGGCAGTCACGGATCTGTTGTCGCTGGATGCGGTACGAGCTGCCGCCGCCGAGGCCAAGGCGGGCGGCGCCCAACGCTTCTGCATGGGAGCGGCCTGGCGCCGTCCCCACGACCGCGATATCGAGAAAGTGGCGGCCATGATCGGCGCGGTCAAAGCGCTGGGGATGGAAACCTGCGTGACTCTGGGCATGCTCGAACCCCGGCAGGCCGAGCGCCTGGCCGAGGCGGGTCTGGACTACTACAACCACAATCTCGACACTTCGCCGGAGTTCTATGGCGAGGTGATCCACACCCGCCGTTATGAGGAGCGTCTGGAAACCCTGGAAGCCGTGCGCAAGGCAGGCATCAAGGTCTGTGCCGGCGGTATCCTTGGCCTCGGCGAAAGTCGTCGCGATCGCGCCCGCCTCCTGCAAGAGCTGGCCAAGCTGCCCACCGCGCCCGAGAGTATCCCCATCAACGCCCTGGTACCCATCCCGGGGACGCCGCTGGAGCACGCGCCAGCGGTCGATGAGATCGAGTTCGCCCGCACCATCGCCGTCGCCCGCCTGCTCTTTCCCAGCAGCTACCTCCGCCTGGCCGCCGGTCGCGAGCGCATGAGCGACAGCCTGCAGGCCCTGTGTTTCCTCGCGGGCGCCAACAGCATTTTTCTGGGCGAGCGCCTGCTCACCACCAACAACGCCGAACCGAGCCGCGATCAGCAGCTCTTCAGCCGTCTGGGACTACACCCAACGACCTGAGCCGAGGTCGCGGGGCAGGACATAAGACCGACCACGTCCCGCCCGCCCCCTGCTGGTATCAGGAATGATCGCCGAAGGACAGAGGGATGGAATAGGTGACCAGGGCCTCATTCTCGCCCGGATCCTGCTTCACGATCTTGGCGTTGGAGATATGAGCAATCTTCACACCCAGGCGTGACCCGTTGGCGAACTGGTAGGCGAGGCCCAACTCCAGGCGAAACTGGAAGGTACTGCCGAGATCCTTGCCGCGGCCCTTGTCGTAACCACCAAAACCCAGCACTGGCGTCAGTATCCAGTGGTCATTGTCCCAGGCGATGTCGGAATAGAAACCGGTATAGCCCATGATGCCGCCGTCGGTATTCACCATCAGACCGTACAGGGCGCCGATTCCAAAGAGCTTGGATGCGCTCTGATATTCCACATTGAGCTCGGGAATGCGCGGATTGGGGCCACGGATGGGACGCACGCCGACGCCGTTGAATACGCCCACCCCCGCACTGAAATAGGCAGGGCCACCCTGAATGACGTGCAAGCCTTCTGCGTATATCGAGCCGGATCCCGCCAAAGCGAGGGCAGCGACTCCGAATAGGGCTATTTTGACACGGTTTTTCATCACTTCTCCTTCTTTGGTGAGCAAGGAACTTGCCGACAACTCGACTTTACGCTATGGTATCGACCGAACGGTCAGTATGCGATTCTGTTGCGGCCGCTGTCAAAGCCGAGCGTGCTCGGCGCGACGCTTGCGCGCAGTATAGCGTATCCCGTGACGAAACTTGCAGCGAGGGCAGCCATGCGTTGGTTGAAGCGTTTCATCGTCCTGGTCATCATCGTTGTGGTCGCCTTTGGCGCCTACGCCTACTTCCAGATTGCCGATTACTATCCCAGCACAGACGATGCCTACGTGCATGCACACATGGTCAATATCGCGCCACGGGTCACGGGCCACATCGTCGCCTTGTACGTGCACGACAACCAGGTAGTCCACAAAGGTCAGCCGCTGCTGAAGATCGACCCGCGCGCCTATCTCTATGCTCTGGAGCGTGCCGAGGCGGAGCTGACCCAGGCGGAACGCCAGACCGCGGCCATCCGTGCCAACATCGCCCAGGCACAGGCCCAGATCGAGGCCGACCAGGTCAACTACCAGAACGCCACCCGCAATGCGCAGCGCGCGGCCGCCCTGGCCAAGCAGAAATACATGTCGGCACAGCAGGCGGACAATGAGGCCACCACCGCCAGGGCGGCGGCGGCCAAGCTCAGCGCCGACCGCGCCGCCCTCGCCTCCCAGCAAGCTCAGCAGGCCCTCAACCAGGCCCGCATCGAAGCTGCCAAGGCGGCGGTGCGCAGCGCCAAGCTCGACCTGTCGGAGACGACCATCTACGCGCCGCTCACCGGGGTGGTCAGCAAAGTGGACAAGATACACGTCGGCGATGTGGTCAACGTCAATCAGGACCTGTTTCCCCTGATCGGCAATCAGGAGTACTGGATCGAGGCAAATTACAAGGAAACGGACCTCAACCGCGTGCACCCGGGCCAGAAAGCGGAGGTACACATCGACATGTACCCCAACCATCGTTTCCACGGTATCGTCACCAGCCTCAGCGGTGGCGCGGGCAATGCCTTTTCGCTCCTGCCGCCGGAAAATGCCACGGGGAACTGGGTCAAGGTGACGCAGCGGGTGCCGGTACGCATCACCATCCTCGATCCAGACCCGAAAAAGCCGCTGCACATCGGCACCAGCGCTTCCGTGACCATCGATACCGGCGGCGCGCCGGACTGGGTCAAGGCCCTGCAGCCTCTGCTCTGAGGACCCTCTTGGGGTCGGTCATCGACCCCGGACGGTGGCCGTTCGCCGATCCCAGCCGAAACCCTCCAATGGCCTGCCCCACTGCGCTGGGCTCGCCAGCTGAAGGGCACCCTTGACGGGATGCCGACGATGGCTGATGTGCACGGTCTGCATACCGAGCCAGCGAGCGGTGCGCAGATTGGCCCGGCTGTCGTCAAAGAAGATGCAACGCCAGCTCGGCACGCGCAGCGATCGCAGGATACGCCGATAGACCTGTGCGTCGGGCTTGCCGCGATAGTCGGCAAAGTGCATGTCGAAAATCCCGGCAAACTGGTCCTCTACCCCCAGCCGAGCCAGGACCCGGCGGGCGTGACTCGCCACACTGTTGGTAAAGACGAAGGCCGGTCCCGGCAGATGCCGCAGCCACTGGCGCAGCGATCGATCCGGCGGGACCGTGGCCGCCAGTGCTGGCGGGTGAATGGCCTCCAGAAACTCCACAGGATCCACGGCGTGATGCCGCATCAGGCCGGCCAGCGTGGTCCCATAGCGGCGCCAATAGTGCTGGCGCAGGGCGCTGGCTCCGGTCTCGTCAAGGCCGAGCCGGCGCATGAGGTAATCGTGGATGAAGGCGTGCATGTGCGGGAAGCAGTGGCGATTGGCGTCGTAGAGCGTATTATCCAGATCGAAAAGAAAGATGGGCACGGGACGCCGCCGCCAGCCACGTCGCGAGAGCAGGACCTTCGACCCCGCAGATCTCCGGGTTCGTCGTCCTCGCCTTCCCTGAGACCAGCGGACACGACGCACGGCCACAAGCCCTCAGTCCAGATCCGAGATGAGGGTACCCACACCAGCCCGGGTAAAGATCTCCAGCAGTAAAGCGTGGGGAACGCGCCCGTCGATGATGTGGGTCGCCTTGACACCGGCAGCCACCGCATCCAGGCAGCATTGCACCTTGGGCACCATGCCCCCATGGATACTGCCGTCGGCCAGACGCTGCTGGATCTCCGCCGCACGCAGCCGAGTGCAGAGTCGCCCCGAGCTGTCCAGAACCCCCGGCACATTGGTCATGAGGATGAGCTTCTCGGCCTTGAGGGTCGCGGCCAGCGCCCCGGCGACCAGATCGGCATTGATGTTGTAGGACTCCCCCGCCGGTCCGACGCCGATGGGAGCAATCACCGGGACGATGTCACCGCCCTCCAGAAAACGGAGAATCTCGGCATCGATGCGCGCCACCTCTCCCACCCAGCCGAGGTCGCGGCCATCGGCCCGCTCCAGACGACGCGCACGGATGAGGTGGCCGTCCTTGCCCGTCAGCCCCAAGGCGCGACCACCGGCACGATTGATGGCGTGGACGATCTCCTTGTTCACCAGGCCGCCCAGTACCATTTCCACTACCGCCATGGTCGCCGAGTCCGTCACGCGCATGCCGTCCACGAACTGGGTCTCCACACCCAGCTGCTCGAGCATGCGGCCGATCTGCGGCCCACCGCCATGCACCACCACGGGATTCATGCCCACCTGGCGCATCAAGGTGATATCCAGAGCGAACTGTTCCTGCAGGGCCGGCTCGGTCATGGCGTTGCCGCCGTATTTGATGACCAGGGTACTGCCCTGGAAACGCTGCATGTAGGGTAGGGCTTCGGTGAGGATTTCCGCCTGCAGCGCAGGATCGACGACAGCATTCATAGGTGCAGATCTACCATCAGGACGAAGGATTGGGGGTTGCGATGCCGAGGAGCAGGAGCTCCACCATGGCCTTGTCGTAGGCCTCGGGATCGTTGGCAAAGGCGACCTCGGGATAATGTCGCAGGGTATCCCGATGCTGAAAGAAAAAGACATTACCGGCGATGAGGAGAATCGCGGCCACGGCGGGATCGATTTCCGCGCGCAATTCGCCGCGCTCCTGACCGTTGCGGATAAGCTCTACCAGGTTGCTGAAGAGTTCGCTGAAGCCCTGCTCTGCCAGTTCCTTTGCTCGGGGAGCACCTTTTTCCAGGATCTCGCGCCAGACCAGACGCACCAAGCGCGGACGTTTCAGGAGCGCCTGCAGATGGCTGTTGGCAAAGTGGTGCAGGATCTCGCTGACGCTTCCGTGGGAGTTGATGGCCTCTTGCAGCAGGGTGCGAAGGTTTTCGCTCGCCGAGCGCAGCACCGCGAGATACAGCGCATCCTTGTTGGGAAAATAATGATAGATATTGGCCTTGCTGATGCCCGCGGCCTGTGCAATGGCGTGCATGGATACCGCATCGAAACCGCGATCGGCAAAAAGTTCTTCCGCGGCGTCGAGAATCCTGCGACTCCCGTCGCCGATATTGGGTTCTATCCCCTCATCCTGCATGCCCCACGTCCTCTTGGCTGCCCCTGCTGGACCGACCAACCGGTCGAGGGCCACAGTTTAGCACCACAGACGGCGATGACGCCAAAAGGCGATGAAAAGTGTCGCGAACAGCTGCTCGGCAGCGCGACGCGCAACCGTTTTTGCTATGCTTTCGTGCAGTCCTCATTCCTTATGGAATCCACTATGTTTCAGCACACCCCCAGCCAAGGCGATTTATCCTTTTCTCTGTTGCTGCGCGCCCTGCGCGGAATCACCATGTGGCAACCCATAGTGGTCTATGTCCTGGCTACGGGTCTGGGCTTCGCCATCTGGGAAGCGCTCAGCCAGTGGTCGCGCGCGGAACTACCGGTCTTGGTGGGTGCCCTCTTCTTCCTCGCCAGTATCGGGGTCGGTTATCTCGGTGCCGGCAAGGTGCTGATCTACGAGGCGCGGGGAGAAAGGCTGCCGGGCATCTTTGCCAGCCTGGGTTTTGGCCTGCGGGTATTGCCACGTCTTTTTGGCCTGTTACTGGTCGAGGCCCTGCTGTTGTTCGGCATTTTCTTGGTGGAGACCCTCGCCTTTGCCCTGTGCAAGTTACCGGGAGTCGGGCCCTATCTCTTCCTTGGGATCTTCCCCATGGCCGTGGTGATCGATGCCGTGGTCTTCGTCCTCGCCATCATCGTCTTCAATCTGTCGGGTCCTGCCCTCTGGCACGGAGAGAGTGTCACCAAGAGCCTCGGACACACTCTTGGCATCGCGCGCAGCAAGCCCGGCTCGGTGCTACTGATGATGCTTCTGTTGACCGTTCTCAGTATGGGCCTTGGCCTGATCGTTTCCGTCGTACTCTACACCGGTTATTCCATGGCCATGAGCAGCGCCCTACCTCTGCTTGCCAACGTGCTGCGCGATCCTGGCGACTGGATCCTGCAGGTTTTCACCCTGTTGATGGGCAACGGTGACGTATTCGGGCACCTCGCCGCCGGCACCGATGCTAGCGGTAGCTCCCTGTTTGCCCTGGGCCAGGGGCTCGGACTCGTCATCGCGACGGGGCTGATCTTTATCCTGCCCAATGTCGTCTTCCTGCTGGGAATGGCACACATATACATAGAGGCCCTCGAACTCACAGCGCCAGAAGATGTATAATGCGGTCATGAAGAAGTTACTGCATCAGTGGGAACTGGAGAAAAGACGCTGCCAGAGTTGCGGCATGCCCTTGCAGTACGACCCGAAGGGCGGCGGTAGCGAGGCAGACGGCAGTCGGAGTGCACTCTACTGCAGTTACTGCTACGACCAGGGCGCGTTTCGTGACCCCGATCTGCGCCTCGACGAGATGCAGGCGCGGGTACGCCAACTGCTGCGCAAGCGCAATGCGCCGTGGTACATACGCGCCTACATGGCACACCGCGTTCCAACGCTGCGGCGCTGGCGCAGCAAATAAGCGATGACTGTACGATAAAATAAGTGACAACTGAAAAGGCCCACAGCCAAGGGTCGTGAGCCTTCTTTATAATGCTCGCAAGGACCTGCTCCGACCGAACGGATCCCATCGCGAACGTGGCACGGATCCGAAACCGTATCCCTTACACTTAGAGTGCTGCGCGCGGCTTGCGTCCGCGCTTGGGCTTCAGTTCTTGCATCAATTGTTCGCCGCGCTGCTTGAGGGCTTCCAGCTGCTCCTCATTGCTGCCACTGTGGTCACGCACCTCGGCCACGGCCGCAAGAATCTGGGTCGGTTCCCACTCGGGTACCAAACGAGTGATACGATCGAGCAGAGCACGCCGCTGTGCCTCACGCTCCCGCCGCAGACGCGGATTTTCCTGTAGACTGCGCTTCTGCGCCTCGATTTTGGCCAACTGCTCGCGCAGTCGCATTTCCGTCTGCTGTCGCTTTGCCTCGAGATCCGCCAGACGCTCCTCTGCCGTACGCCGATGCCGCTTTTTAACCGTTGTCTCCATGTCTTTTGCTCCCACTGTGCTGAAACTCTATGTTGCTGAATACAACATAGCGGGAATTATGTCAGCCCTATTTGCTTTTGGCAAATACGAAAGCGTCGGCAAAGATATGTGCTTCATCCAGCCCCGCTGCGCGCAAACGATCGGCCAGGGAAAAGCACATGTCCGGATGACCACAGATATAAGCGTCAAATTCGCTGGGATCGGGAAAGTCCTGGAGGATATGGTCGGTGATATAGCCCCGCGCTCCCGTCCACTGCGCGTCGGGGCGGGAAACGACCTTGTGGACGGTAAAATCGGGGAACACCTGCGTCCACTCCCGCAACAAATCTTCATAATAAAAATCCTGAGGGTGACGCACACCCCAGTAAAGTTGCACGGGGCGCTGCTCGCCGCGCTCAAGCAGCCATTGAAGCATACCCTTGATGGGCGCAAAGCCGGTGCCGGTAGCTGCCATGAGCAGGGGCCGGGTGGACTCCTCGCGAATAAAAAAGGTACCCAGCGGACCCTCGAACCGGAGGATGTCCTTTTCTTTCATCTGTTCGAAGACCTGGGTGGTAAAGCGACCACCCGGGACCCTCTTGATGTGTAATTCCAGAATCCCATCGGCATTGGGGGTATTGGCCAGGGAGAATCCGCGTCGCGCCCCATCCTTGAGAAGGATATCGATGTACTGTCCAGGCAGAAAGGGAAGTTTCTCCGTCGCCGGGATCTTCAGAAAAAGCGCTCGCACATCCGGCGCCAGGTCTTCGATGCGATGCACGCGCGCGGGCAGGGTTTTGATGACGATGCCTTTGGCCGCCCCCACCTCTTTGATTTCGACAGTGACATCCGAAACGGGCATGGCCTGACAGAAAAGTGCAAGCCCGTTCTCCCGATCTGCTGGTGTCAGCACCTTCTCATCGACCTCGCCGTAATCCACCTGACCGTCGAGCAGTCGTCCCTTGCAGGTGCCGCAGGTGCCGCTGCGACAGCTGTACGGCACGTTGAAGCCTTGGCGCAGGGCCGCTTCCAGAATGGTTTCATCGGCCTCGATATCCAGGTCGTGGCCACTGGGTTCAATACGCAATCGAAACGGCATGACGATCATCCTCCAGGCAGATTGCGGCGGGCCCGGGATGACGACCGCCGCAACAGCGCGCAAAAAAAGATCCGGGTTTCTACACCCCGGATGTCGATTCTAGCAGAATTAGCAGGTACTGGTGGACGGTCCTATGCCGCTACCATCGTCCAGACGATCGTAGCGGTTGAGTACCCAGCAAAAGAGTTCGGCGGTGCGCTCGGCATCGTAGAGGGCAGAATGGGCCTGACGCCCATCCCAGGCGAGGCCCGCCTTTTGTACGGCTTTGGCCAGCACCGTCTCGGCAAGGGTGAGAGCCGCGAGAGAAACGGTGTCGAGCACACTGAACGGGTGAAAAGGACTGTTCTTCAACTGCAAGCGTTTTTCTGCGGCATGCAGGAAAGATAGATCGAAATGCGCGTTATGGCCGACCAGCACGGCGCGGCGACAATGCGCTTCTTTGACGGCCTTGCGCAAGGAACGGTATAGAGTCGGAAAAACCTCGGCTTCCGGCAGGGCACCGCGCAGGGCTTGATAGGGATCGATGCCGTTGAAGGCCAGGGCGGCGGGATCCAGCTCGGCGCCGGCGAAAGGCTCGACGTGAAAATGGTGGGTTTCGCCCAGCTGCCAGCATCCATCGGCATAGCGGATGACGATAGCGGCTATTTCCAGCAATGCGTGACGATGGGCGTCAAAGCCGGCACTTTCCACATCCACGACGACGGGTAGGAATCCGCGGAAGCGTTCGTTGGCAGGAAGATTCACGCCGTGCCCCCCGCGCGGTCGGTAAAACGCAGGGCGAGCGGTGCCGCCAGCAGAACGGCGCTGGCAACGCTGAGACTCACTGCGGCGGTGAGCATGATCATGACCACGAGCTGCATGGATACCGCCGCCACCGGAGCCATGCCGGCCAGGATCATCCCCGCTGTGATGCCGGGGATGTGGATCATACCGACGCTCTTGAGGCTGTCGATGGTTGGAATCAGGGAACTACGCACCACGGTAGCGTAGAGGTGGCGCATGGCCTGGCGCTCCGTTGCGCCGAGGGCGAGCATGGCCAGGAGCACATCTTCGCGCTGATCCACCTCGCTGCGCAGACGATTGAGGGCGAGGGACACGGCATTCATGGCATTACCGATGATCATACCACCAATGGGTACCAGCGATTGCCCTTTCCAGAAGACCAGACCCGAGACCAGCATCCAGGCCAGGGTCAGGGTGGTAGCGATGGCAATGCTGGTCACGCCGATCCAGTAGGCGTGGGGGATGCCGGCACCGCGACGCTGGTTGAAACGTCCCGCCAGAAGCATCATCAGCGCCAGAAAAGAGACCAGCAGCGCTGGCTGGTCCTGGCGGAAAAGCCACGCCAGGATGAAGCCCATGAGACCCAACTGCACCGTCGCCCGCAGAGCCGACCAGAGCAGATCCTTACCGACACCGAGCCCCTGCCAGACGGACAGGGCCCAGGCCGAACCCAAAAGCCCGGCGAGCCCCGCCAAGGCCATGGGGGAATAGAAATTCGGGGTGCTGGCCATCATGGGGCGTCGTGCGCCGCAAGCACCTGCCAAAGGCCCTGTCGATAGGCTTCCAGGGGTTGAAACTGCCTCTTATAGGCCATTTTTTTGCTGTCCGCGATCCAATACCCGAGGTAAAGATAGGGCAAGCCCAGAGCTGCGGTCCAGCGGATCTGCGCCAGTATGGACCAGGTGCCCAGGCCGCGTCGCGGCAGATCGGGATCGAAGAAGGTGTACACAGCGGAACAACCCGCCGCCAGGACATCCGTCAGGGCGACCGCCACCAGCCGATCGCCGAGAAAGCTTTGGAGGAGCACGGTTTCCACCCCGCCTCTTTCTTCCATCATCTCGTGATAAAGGCGCTCCCCCTGATCGTCCATGCCGCCACCGGGATGTCGGTGGCGAAGATAGCGTAGAAAGAGGGCCTCCGCCTCAGCCTCCCACTGGGCGGGTCGCAACTCCAGGCGCAAGTCGGCATTGCGGCGCAGGTTACGTTTCTGGCTGCGGTTGGGCGTGAATTCCGCAACGGGTACCCGCACCGATAGACAAGCTCGGCAATGCGCACACTCGGGTCGGTAGGCAACCGCACCGTTGCGGCGAAAACCCTCCTGCAGCAGGAGACTGTAACGCTCGGCACCGATGGCCTCGGCGGGATCGCTGAGGACGAGGGTTTCTTCACGGCCCGGTAGATAGGGACAGGCCTGGGGCAGACTCCGGTAAAAATTCATGCCTCGGAACGGCCTGCGAGCAATTCCGGAGACGGCGACCAAGGGGCGGCGGCTTCAGCGGAAGTCGCCTGCCGCAGGAGCTGGAGAAATTCGGAGCGAGGAAGTTCCACAGCCCCCATCTGTTGCAGGTGCGCCGTCAGGAACTGGGTATCGATTAGACGGAAGTTCCAGGCCTGCAAGTGCCGGGCCAGTGCAAAGAGCGCCCATTTGGAGGCATCCCGCGCGCGACTGAACATGGATTCACCGAAGAAAGCGCTGCCCAAGGCCACGCCGTAAAGTCCACCCACGAGCTCCGCGCCGGCATAGACCTCGAAGGAGTGTGCATAGCCTGCCTGGAATAGTTCCTCATAAGCACGGGCCATGCCCGAGGTGATCCAGGTACCGTCCTGACCTGCGCGCGGTTGGGCGCAGGCTGCCACGACACCGGCAAAGTCGCGATCGATAGCCACCTGCCAGGCTGCACGACGGGCGCTTTTGTGTAAGCTGCGACTGCTGTGCACCGCCGCCGGGAAGAGCACCCCGCGTGGGTCCGGAGACCACCAGAGAATAGGATCGCCCTCACTGAACCAGGGGAAAATACCCTGGGAATAGGCCTGCAAGAGCCGTTCGGCGCGAAGGTCCCCCCCCATGGCGACGATATCGCCGGCCATCTGCGCGGGATCGGGAAAGGCCCGCACCCTGCGCTGCAGCAGGACGGGCCGAAAACCTCCGGGACGCAGGGTGGACATCCCTCAGTCCCGCAAGGGACCGGCAGTACCGCGCTCCAGCGCCGTCGCAGCCTTGCCGGTACCGCCGATCACACGGCCAAGCCCTGGGCACTGCCACCCAGAGCACGCAGGGCAGCTATGCGATCGGCCGTACTGGGGTGGGTGGCAAACCAGCCACGCCAGTTTCCGAAGATGTAGGAGGTCGCCATGGAATCGCGCATGGCATCGTGCTCCAGCTGCGTCCGTGCGCTGTAATCCTCCAGACGCTGCAGGGCGGAAATCATGGCGGCCGCCCCGACCTGCTCGGCTGCAAAGCGATCCGCCGCAAACTCCCTCCGCCGCGAGAACCAGGTGATGGGAAGCAGCGCCAGTATGGATAGAAAGATCTGCAGAGCCAGGGATACCGCAAAGGCCACCATGGGGCGATCATCCAGCAGACTGCGGGCCATGCCCGCCAGCCAGAATACGAAGGTGTTCATCAAGCCCTGCAACAAGGTGGTACTGACCATATCGCCATTGTAGACGTGCCCCATCTCGTGCGCCAGCACCGCTCGCCACTCATCGGGGCGCAGGATCTGGAGCAGTCCGGTGCTCACGGCGATCATGCTGTTGTTGCGACTCGGGCCCGTCGCAAAGGCATTGGGTTCTGGGCTTTCATAAATCCACAACTCGGGCATGGCGATGCCCAGGCGAGACGCGAGCTGCTCCACGGTGTGGAACAGCAACTGCTCGCCGGAATTCTGGGGCTGCTGGATACGCCGCATGGGGAAGCTCTGTCGTGCCATGAACTTGGACAGAGCGAGGGACAGGAAGGCACCGCCGAAGCCGATGACCAGCGCCCAGAGGAAGATGCGCGCATCCACACTGCCGCGCAGGTCTATACCGAAGGCCGGCAGGATCAGGTTGATGAGGATACTGAAGGATATGGATAGGGTCAGGAAGATGAGCAGGTTGCTCACCAACAGCAAGGCAATGCCTTTGAAAGATCTCATGGGTACGCTCCGTCCGTTGACGACCGGGGGCTTGCGGCCCGCACCTCGGTCAAATTGCTCATTCTTGTCGGACTGAGTCTAGCAGTTGTCTTCGTTCAAAGGAAGGTTCAGAACCGGCGCCAAGGCCTTGGGATCGGGCCGTTCCACGTAAGGCAAGAGGCCCAGTAGCGGACCGTGCAGACAGGCGCGCAGTCCTTCCAGAGTACCCGCCGCCGGCGTGCCAGGCTCAGGCTGCGTGCCGATCCAGCCGGCATAGGGCAGCGCCCGCACCCGGATGGCTTCCTCCGTCAGGCGGGCGTGATTGATGGCGCCCAGCCGCAGGGCAACCACGAGGACCAGTGGCAGGCCCAACTCCGCCGCCCAATCGCGGTAATCCCATCCATCCCCCAGGGGCACCAGCAGGCCGCCGGCCCCTTCCACCAGGACTCGGTCCACGCGGCACGCCGCTTGCTGCACGAAAGCCGTCAGACGCGCGCGCTGGATGACCTGGCCGTGCAACTGTGCCGCCCAATGAGGCGCGATGGGTTCATCGAAGGCGTAGCAATTGCACTCGGCTGCCGACAAGGGCGGATGGCTGTGACGACGCAGCCGCTCCACGTCCTCGAAGCGACCTTGGACATCGCGCCCGGATACTACGGGCTTGAGCGCCGCGACACGCCAGCCGCGCTGAGCCAGGGCCTCCGCCAGGGTAGCGGTGACGACGGTCTTGCCCACGCCCGTGTCGGTACCGGTGATGAAGTAGCCGCGCACGACGATGTCACACTCCTTTCGGGCGGCGTGGGTAAAAGCGCAGGCTTGCCACCGCCGGATCCTCGCTCCGAGCCTCCCCGGGTTCCGATGCCCAGGCATGGGCGTAGATCACCTCGTAGTGGGCGGGTAGACGGTCATTGGAGCGCCAGGCCTCGTAGGCGGCGTTGAGGGCCTGCCAGCGCCGGGGTGTCCACAAGCCGCGTGCCCGCCCGCTCAGGGCATTGCCGGCACCGATGCCGCGCAACTCCCGCAGGAGGTCGGCCAGCTGGCGGTACTCCAGGGAAAAATGATCCACGTCCAGAATGGGGTCCACAAAGCCCAGCTGCTGCAGGCTGTCGCCCACCTCGTGCATATCCTGGAAAAAATGGACGTGGGGCTGCGCGTCGACGGCGGCGAAGCTCTGGCGTAATTCCTTCAGGGTGTCGGGCCCCAGGGTGGTGAACAGCAGCAGACCGCCGGGACGCAGCACCCGGGCGATTTCGCGCAGGCTGCGATCAAGATCGCTCCACTGCAGACAGAGATTGGCGTAGACCAGGTCCATGGAAGCTGGGCGCAGGGGCAACGCTTCGGCATCGCCCTGGCAGAAGAGCTGACGTTGGCGCCAACCCTTGCGGCGGCGGGCTTCCAGCAGCATCGGTCGAGCAATGTCCAGGGCGATCACCCGCGCCTTGGGAAAGCGGCCATTGAGCCGCCGGCTCTGCAGACCGGTCCCTGCACCGAGATCGAGAATCCAGTCTGGCGTGCAACGCAAAAAATCCAGACGTTCCATGAGCTTCTGGCCGACCCGATCCTGGAGTACGGCCGTAGCCTCGTAGGCCCGCGCAGCGCGGCCGAAGTGACGACGCAGGGCAGCTTTGTCCACTGTGGGTGTGCGCGGATCCATTTGGCTCACGATAAAATCTCCAGCAGGTAGCGGCTGCAGGCCACCGGGTCCGACAGAAAGGGGGCGTGGCCGGCATCGGCCAACAAACCATAGCGCGCCCCCAACGCCGCCGCCATAGCGGCCGCCGCCGGGGGGACGATACGGTCCCGCCCACCCTGCAGGATCGTCACCGGATAATCCAGCGGTCGCAGGATCGAGCGCAGATCCTGGGTCGCCAGAATATCCAGCCCACCCTGCAGGCACCGGCGGTCTGGGAGGGGCCACTGCCGCGTATCCGGCAGACGCGCCCGGGCCGCCGGATCGCCCAGAATCTGCAAGGCGAGGAAGCGTTGGCGGGTGGCGGAAGGATCCCTACACAGACGCTCGGCGAATTCGGCCAGGGTGGCCTCGGGCAAAGCGCTGGGCCAGTCGGGCCGCTGGACAAAGCAGGGTGAGCTAGCCACGAGCTGCAGACTGGCCAGGTTCAGCGGCTGTCGCAGGGCCAGGCCCAGAGCCAGCAGGCCGCCCAGAGACCAGCCCAAGAGGTGAGGGCGAGACCAGGCGGCGAGGATCTGCGCCAGTTCGTCCAGGCTGCGGTCCCAGAACAGCCCGGCGGCACAGGACGAGGCACCGTGACCGGGAAGATCCAGGCAGATGCAGGTGAAATGGCTCGCCAACTGCGGCAACCAGGGCCCGAAGATCCGACTCTCCATGCCCCAGCCGTGCAGCAGGATGAGCGGCGGCCCCTCGCCGCAGATATGCTGGGCCCAGGTCACAAGGCCGCCAGCGCCGTATTCAGAGCCTTGGCCAGGGCGCCGATGTCGGCGGTGCTGTGACCTGCCGAGAGGGTGATGCGCAGGCGTGCACTGTGCGGCGGTACCGTTGGCGGGCGCACCGCCGGGCAATAGAAGCCTACCTCCCGCAATCTTGCGGACAGGGCAAGGGCGCGCGCATTGTCGCCCAGCAGCAGCGCCTGGATGGGACTGTCGCTGGGCAGCCACTGGCCTTGGGGCAGAGCCTCGCGCAGGGCGTGGCGCAGGGCGAGTAGATGCCGGCGCTCTGCCTCGGCGTCGCGCAGCAGCTCCAGAGCCGCGAGGCTGGCTGCTGCCAGAGCGGCTGGCAACGCCGTGTGGTAGACGAAGCTGCGGGCACGCTGGCGCAACACATCCACCAGCCACTGCGGACCGGCGACAAAGGCTCCGTAGACCCCGAAGGCCTTACCCAGGGTGCCCATGCGCAGCAATGGCCCAGGCTGCTCGATACCGAAGTGGGCCAAGGATCCCCGGCCCGATGCACCCAGAACGCCAAAGGCATGGGCCTCGTCCAGGATCAGCACCGCCTCGTGCTGCCGTGCGAGGTCCAAGAGCTCCGGCAAGGGCGCGACATCGCCGTCCATGCTGAAGACACCGTCGCTGAGGATCCAAGCACGGCCGCTACCGCCCTGGCGCAGGCGATGGGCCAGATCCTCGGGGTCGCCGTGGCGATAACGAATCAGACGCGCACCACAGAGCCGCGCCGCATCTACCAGGGAGGCGTGATTGAGGCGGTCGGCATAGAGACGGTCCTTGCGCCCCACCAGGGCCTGCACCAGACCGAGATTGGCCAGGTAGCCGCTACCGAAGAGCAGCACTGCCTCTTCCCCCAGCCAGGCGGCCAAGGCCTCGGCCAGGGCAGCATGGACGGGACGCTCGCCCCCCAGGAGCGGAGCAGCGCCGGATCCGACCCCGCTGCGAGCGAGTTCGGCGACGGCCGCGCGGCGCAGATTCGGGTGCCCCGACAGGGCCAGATAGTCGTTGCTGGCGAAGGAAAGCAGCTCGCGGCCGCAGGCATCGCGAAAATGCAGACCCTCATTACCGGCTCGATCGAGGGCCTCGAGACTGCGGGTGAGGCCCTCGGCACGCCAATGCTGCTGCTCTATCTGCCACTTTTGCGCCAAGCTTTCCATCCCTGCCCTTATAGGGACGGGAACAATGCCTTGTCAACGTGCGCTGCTGCCGCCACAATCCGAACGTCGTCCAGCCTGGAGTCGGTATGGATTTCGCGGGGATCGTTGCGGCGAGTCGGGACAGGGGCCGTCGCCTTTGGCGGGATGGCTCGGCGCGGCTTCTGGATTGGCTGCTGCCGGAGCGCTGCCGTTCCTGCGACGCGCCCGGAGCCGCTCTGTGCGCGGCCTGCCTCGGCGACTGGCCGCGTCTGCGGGAGGACCGTTGCGCCTACTGCGCTCTGCCCGTGGCGGCCAACGGCGATTGCCCGGTCTGTGCGCTCGAGGCGCCAGCCTGGGATTACTGTTTCACGCCCTTCGTCTACGACACGCCCCTGGACACCGCCATCAGTGCCTGGAAATTTGGCGACCGCCTCGACTGGACGCGGCCGCTCGCCGCCGCCTGGGTCGCTGCCATGGGATCCCAGCCCCCTTCTCGACCCGCCTGTCTGATTCCGGTCCCGCTGCATCGGGCGCGGCTGCGGGAGCGTGGATTCAACCAGAGCGAACTGCTGGCGCGCCATTGGGGGCACCGTTACGGTATCCCGGTGCGTGCACATGTGCAGCGTCGGCGCAATACCCCGCACCAGGTCGGGATGAGCAAGGCAGCCCGCCTGGAAAACCTGCGCGGCGCCTTCTGCCTGCGTGGCAGGCCGCCGACCCACGTCGCCATCGTCGACGACGTCCTGACCACGGGCAGCACCCTGCAGGAGATCGCCCAAGTGCTGCGCGCCGCGGGAGTGGAACGTATCGACACTTGGATCCTCGCCCGTGCCACCTGAAGCCCACGCCGAAGCCGAGGCGGAATCCTGGCTGGACGTCGTACTCTTCGAGCCGGAAATCCCCCCCAATACCGGCAATGTCATCCGCCTCTGCGCCAATACCGGAGTCGTCCTGCATCTGATCGAGCCCCTGGGTTTCGCCTGGGACGATGCGCGTCTGCGCCGTGCCGGTCTGGACTACTGGGAGTTTGCCACCGTGCGGCGCCATGCCCAGTGGCCCGCGTGTCGACGCGCACTGGGCAACCGTCGCGTCCTGGCCTTTACCACCAAGGCGGAACCGGGCAGCTTCGCCGCGGCTCGCTTCCGTCCGGGCGATGTCTTTCTCTTCGGTCCGGAGACGCGGGGTCTGCCACCCGATCTGCTGCAGGAGTTTGCGCCGGAGCAGAGACTGCGCCTGCCCATGCGGCCCGGCAGCCGCAGCATGAATCTCGCCAACAGCGTCGCCGTAGCCGTCTTCGAGGCTTGGCGGCAACAGGGCTACGTCGGCGGCGGCTAATTTTGTCATGAAATTGTCATAAAAACTTCATAAAAGTGTCACATTGCTTTGTTAGGATAGGATCGCAGCACCAAAATCCACCGCAAAGCAAGGAGTTTCGTCATGGCATCCGCATCCAGCAGCGTGCGTGAAAGCACCGTTGCCGACGCCCTCAATACGGCAAGTTTCAGTCCCTTCCACCTCAAGGCCATGTGGGCGGCCTCCATGGGCTTCTTCACTTCGGCTTACGATCTCTTCATCATCGGCACGGCTCTTGTCCTCATCAAGGCCGAATGGCACCTCAGTGCCTCCGAGGTGGGCCTCATCGGCTCCATCTCCCTTATCGCGACCTTCGTCGGCGCCTACTTTTTCGGCATCCTCGCCGACAAGCTCGGGCGCAAGAAGGTGTACGGTCTGGAGGCCATCCTCATGACCATTGGCGCCCTGCTCTCCGCCGTCGCGCCCAATGTCACCGTCCTGCTCATCGCCCGCGTCATCCTCGGTCTTGGTATCGGCGGCGATTATCCCATGTCCGCCGTGCTCATGTCGGAGTACGCCAACGCCAAATCCCGCGGCCGCATGGTGTCCCTGGTCTTCTCCGCTCAGGCCATCGGCCTCGTCATGGGCCCTGTCGTCGCCCTCACCCTCCTCGCCGCCGGTATGGACCACGATACCGCCTGGCGCCTGATGCTGGGTCTCGGCGCCCTGCCCGCCATGGCCGTCATCTACATCCGCCGTACCCTCCCGGAATCCCCACGCTGGCTCGCCCGCGTCAAGGGCGATAGCGCCACCGCCGAGCGCCAGCTGGCCTCCTTCAGCCTCGGCACCGCCGTCGCCAACAAGAGCGACAAGATCGTCAAGCAGCCCCTGTCCAAGTACTGGCTCACCCTGCTGGGTACCGCCGGCTCTTGGTTCATGTTCGACTACGCCTACTACGGCAACACCATCTCCACCCCCATGGTCATGCATCACCTCGCCCCCCACGCCGACGTCATCCAGAGCACCGCGCTGAGCCTCATCGTCTTTGCCGTCGCCGCCGTGCCGGGCTACTTCCTGGCCGCCTTCACCATCGATCGGGTCGGTCACAAGACCCTGCAGATGCTGGGCTTTTTCATGATGGGCCTGATGTTCCTGCTCATCGGCGCCTTCCCCATCCTGACCCAGTCCATTGCCGTCTTCCTGGTCCTCTATGGCCTGTCCTACTTCTTCGCCGAATACGGCCCCAACACCACCACCTTCGTGCTGGCCGGCGAAGTCTTCCCAGTCAACCTCCGCACCACCGGCCACGGCCTCTCCGCCGGTACCGCCAAGGTCGGCGCCTTCCTCGGTGCCCTGGTCTTCCCCATCCTCCTGGCCAAGTTTGGCCTCCACGGCACCCTCATGGTCACTTTCTTCTTCGCCCTCGCCGGACTCCTTCTCACCGCCTTCTGCCTCAAAGAACCCTCCGGCCGCACCCTCGAAGATATCAGCGGCGAGGACAATGTGGTGCCGGGACCCGGCAGTCAACCCGTCCACGTCTAAGACGCCATCCACAAAGTGCCCTGCGACCCCGCCCCGTGCGGGGTTTTTCAATGACGGCGGGCTGTCCGACCGGACGGTATCCTGTGATATACTGGCAGGGAACCGACAGGAGGATGGTTTCATGTCCGAATCTGTGGGCGCACTGCGCCTGGATGGCACCGATGCAGAGCAAAAACGTGAGGAGATACGGCGGCTTTTCCACAACGGTTTTTCCCGTTACGAACGCCTTTTCGAGCACCTCGCCGACGATCGTGCCTGGTACGAAAAGGCCATCAGTCTGCGCCACCCGCTGATCTTCTACTTCGGTCACACGGCGACCTTCTTCACCAATAAATTTCGGGTAGCCGGTCTCATCGAGGAACACCTGGATCCCGTCCTGGAATCCATCTTTGCCGTCGGTGTGGATGAGATGTCCTGGGACGATCTGGACGAATCCCACTACGACTGGCCCTCGGTGGAGGCAGTGCGGGCCTACCGTGCACGAGTACGGGAGATGGTGGACGCGGTGATCCGTCGTCTACCCCTGTCCTTGCCCATCACCTGGGAATCGCCCTGGTGGGCCGTGCTCATGGGAATCGAGCACGAGAACATCCACCTGGAGACGAGCTCCGTACTCATGCGCCAGCTGCCGCTGGAGCGGGTGCGACCCGTTCCCGAATTCGCCCCGGAACCCCTTGGGAGCACGCGGTCGGCACCACGCAATGAGCTCATCCCCATCCCCGCCGGTCTGGTGCGGCTGGGCAAGGAACGCCACAGCCCTCTGTATGGCTGGGATAACGAATACGGGGAACATCGGCAGGAGTTGGGCGATTTTGCCGCCAGCCGCTACCTGGTCAGCAACGGTGAGTTTCTGGAATTCGTGGAGGCTGGCGGCTATGGAGAGTCCCGCTGGTGGGGCAGCGAAGGAGATGCCTGGCGCCGCTTTGCTGGAGCCCGACACCCTAGCTTCTGGCAAAGTGAGGGGGGTCAGTGGCAGCTGCGCCTCATCGCGGAACTACGACCGATGCCCTGGGATTGGCCCGTCGAGGTGAATTATCACGAGGCGGCGGCCTTCTGCGCCTGGAAGTCGGCGCAGACTGGTGAAAAACTGCGTCTGCCCACGGAAGACGAGTGGCGGCGCTTGCGCGACCTGAGCGGTCTGCCGGATGCCGATGCCTGGCGTGAGGCGCCGGGACAGATCGCCTTGGCCAAAGGCTGCTCGCCCTGCCCTGTGGACCGTTATCGTCACGGTGACTGCTACGACGTAGTGGGGAATGTCTGGCAGTGGACGGAAACACCCATCTACCCCTTTCCCGGCTTCGAGGTGCATCCCTACTACGACGACTTCACGGTCCCCACCTTCGATCAGCGCCACAATCTCATCAAAGGGGGTTCTTTCATCAGTTGCGGCAATGAGACCCAGCGCGAGGCACGCTACGCCTTCCGTCGTCACTTCTTCCAACATGCTGGCTTTCGCTATGTGCGCTCCGATAATCCCCTGCCGCAAGTACCCGTCTACGAGAGCGACACCCTGGTAGCGCAGTATTGCGACTTCCACTACGGCCCGAGCCACTTTGAGGTGGCCAACTATCCGGCAGCCATGGCTCGGCTTGCCCTGGAGGCCCTCGGCGACGGTCCGCGGCGGCGGGCGTTGGACATCGGCTGTGCCGTGGGGCGCAGCACCTTCGAGCTGGCTCGAGTCTTCGACGAGGTGGTGGGTATCGACTTTTCGGCGCGTTTCATCCAGGTAGGAGTCCAGCTGCAAAGCCGAGGTCGTTTTCCCTACGCCGTCGTCGAGGAGGGGGAACTGCAGAGCTACCATTGGGCGGACCTGGCGGCTTTGGGTCTGCAGGAATGCAGCCATCGGGTGCAGTTCTTCCAGGGCGATGCCTGCAATCTCAAGCCCATTCACCGCGATTTCGATCTGGTCCTCGCAGCCAATCTCATCGACCGCCTGCGCGAGCCCGAGGTCTTCCTGAAGGACATTGCCGGACGCATCCGCCCAGGGGGTCTGCTGGTGATCAGCTCCCCCTACACCTGGCTGGAGGAGTTCACGCCCAAGGAGCACTGGCTGGGCGGCTTCAAGAAGGACGGCGAGAACTTCAGCACACTCAGGGGGTTACACGTCGCCCTCGACGGTCTATTTCGCCTGCGGCCCGGCTTTCCGCGCGATTTGCCCTTCGTGATCCGGGAGACGGCGCGCAAATTCCAGCACAGCGTTGCCGAGGTCACCGTCTGGGAACGACTGCCGGCATGACGATGGACGCCTTGGACGATCTCGACCGCATCTGGGATCGTCACGGTACCGGTTCTCTGAAGTGGGATGGGGCGCGGGCACGCTTCGGTGCCGAGGTTCTGCCCATGTGGGTGGCGGACATGGATCTGCCCACGGCACCGGTGGTACTGGAAGCCCTGCGACGGCGGCTGGAGCATCCCATCCTGGGTTATCCCTGGCTGGATCACGAATATCTCACGGCCGCTTCCCAATGGATGAGACAGCGGCACGGCTGGGGACCGGAAACGGGGCAGACCCTGGTGGCCAGCGGTGTGGTGCCGGCGCTCTTTGCCGCCGTCCGCGCCCTCAGCGCGATAGAGGACACCGTACTGGTCCTGACGCCCGTCTATCCCCCCTTTCTTCAGGCGGTGCGCAGCAACGGACGGCGGCTGCGGACCCTGCCCCTGGAGCCGGATGCCGAGGGCGTCTACCGGATCCCGTGGGAGCAACTGGCCGATGCCCTGAATGGGACACGGCTCCTTCTATTCTGCTCGCCCCACAACCCGGTAGGCCGGGTGTGGAGTGCCGAGGAATTGTCGTCCCTGGTGGAACTGTGCCGAAGCCGCGGCGTGCGGGTGGTCAGCGATGAGATCCACGCGGATCTGAGTCAGCTGCCACACACTCCGCTACCGAGGCTTATGCCCGAAGCGGTACTGCTCAGCGCGCCCGGTAAGGCCTTCAACATGGCTGGCCTCGGCGGCGCTTTTTTGAGTTGTGGCGATGAAGAGGCACGACGTCTCCTGCGGGAGGAACTGGAACGCTCGCAGTGCCAGCACGCCACGCTGCCGGCCCTGGTGGGGGGCATCGCCGCCTGGCGCGAAGGCGGCCCCTGGCTGGAGGGCATCCGCTCCTATCTGCGGGGCCATGCGCTCTATCTTGCCGCACGCCTGGCGGCGGACCTGCCAGCCCTGGGTTTTCGGCCCCCGGAGTTCGGTTATCTCGCTTGGATCGATCTGCGCCGCTACGGTCAGGACGACGAGCGCATCGACGCGGTGCTGCGCGAGGTGGGCCTAGGGCTCAATGCCGGCGCCGATTTCGGTCCCGGCGGCGCCGGTTTCCGGCGCCTCAATTTCGGCTGTCCGCGTCCTCTGCTGCAGGCTGGGCTCGATCGCCTGCAGCAGGCCCTGGATCTTCTGTCTCCGCCCGCCTGAGCTCTGGCGTCCGGGGCGCCGGCAGGACCGCTTCCCGCGTCAACCACTCCAGGGTTGCTGCCAGCGCCCCCCGCTGGGCGCGCACCCAGCGCGCCGCCCGTTCGCCCGCCGCTGCCCGTAACCCGGGCTCACGCAGCAAGTTGCCGAGCTGCCTTGCAAGATCCTGAGCGCCACGGGTCGGAAAGGCGGCCTGCGCCTCCACCAAGGCCTGCGCTACGGCCGCGAAGTTTTCCATGTGCGGACCGAAGCTCGGGGCTCGACGCAGGACGGCAGCCTCTATGGGATTGTGGCCGCCAACCGGGACGAAGCTGCCGCCGATGGTGACCACATCCGCTGCGGCATAGAAGTCCAGCACCTCGCCCAGGGTATCGATGAGGAAAACGGCCGTCTCACCGGGCTGCGGTGCCTCTCCCCGGGATCGCCGTCGACAGCCCTGTGCTGCGGCACGGATGGTCGTAACGACAGCGTCACCACGCTCCGGATGACGGGGGATAAGCACGAGGAGCAAATCCGGAAACTCCCGCCGCAGGAGCTTCAGCACATCCAGGGCGAGCTCCTCCTCGCCGGCGTGGGTAGAGGCAAATACCCAGAGCGGGCGATCTCCCAGCTGCGTGCGCCACGCCTGCCCCGCCTGTCGCGCGGCCTCTGGCTCCGGCAGATCGGTCTTGATCTGACCAAGCACCGTCACCCGCCTTGCCCCGAGCCTCATAAAGGCCGCAGCATCCTTCTCGCTCTGGGCAGCGATGGGCAAGTCCCGGAGGAGCGGCTCGAACAACCCGGAAAAGCGTCCATAGCCCCGTTGCGAGGACCTGGATAGCCGCGCGTTCAGCAGGGCCAGGGGAATCCGTGCGCGACGGGCGGCGCGATAGAGATTCGGCCAGATTTCCGTCTCCAGGAAAATCCCGGCACAGGGGTTCTGGCGCCGCAGGAATCGTCGTACGGGGCCTGGGGTATCGTAGGGAAGGTAAAGACTGCTGACCTGGCCACCCAGGTGCCGCCGGATGGTGGCGGCACCGGTCGGGGTCGTGCTGGTGACTACCAGGGGCTGACCCGGATAGCGCTCCAGCAGTGCCCGCAGTAGCGGCAGCGCGGCCATGCTCTCCCCCACGCTCACGGCGTGGATCCAGATGGGGCGGCGCCCACGCGCCTGCGGGACCCAGCCGAAACGCTCACGCCAACCCGGTCGGTAGCTGGGCCGACGCCAGATCTTCCATAAGGTGTAGAGCCACAGGAGGGGCGTCAGCAGGAAGGTCAGCAGCCAATAGAGCCTGGACATCATTCCCGTCGCAGTAGTCGATCCGTGAGCCAGTCCAGGCGGTACCAGGGGCGGAAACTAGCAAGTATGGCCTCGCGATCGTAATCCTCGGCAATCCAGCGGCGCAGGTCGAAGTGCGCATCGCGCTGGGCCTGCTGCCGGGCCACCTCAAAGAACCAGTCGAGAATGCCGGTGTTGGCGTGGCGGATGTGACCGTAGGGCCAGATGCGCAGTTGCGCGCTGGCCTTTTCCAGGCTCTGCCCCAGTTGCAGGTGAGTGTAGAGCACACTCATGAAACCCGCTCGATCGGCACCGGACTTACAGTGCATGAGAAAAGGTCGAGGCAGGCGATCCAAGAGTTCGATGGCTTCCATGAACTGCTCCCGCCGTGGTAGATCCCGCGAGCCGATGCCGTGCAGTAGGACATGCTCCATCCCCAGAGCGTCACAGACCTCCTGCTCCAGCTGGAACTGCGGCTCGTGTTCCGCCGGCGCACGCAGATTGAGAACGGCGCGCAGACCAAAACGTCGATGCCAGCGGCGGAGCTGATAGGGTGCCGGCTGGGCAGAGCGATAGGCACCGCGGCCTACTTCGTGGAAATTGACATAGAAGAGCTCGCGGAAAATACCATGATCGTTCCAGAACTGGTGGCGGCGGTAGCGTTGCCGCTCCCTGGCCGTCAGTGTACGGGCGGAAGTCATGGATCAGTCCTCGAGCAGGGGCGTCAACGCCGCCAGCACCTGCTCCGGTGCGATGGCAGTCATGCAGGCGGAAAGAGGCTTGGAAACCACGCAGCCGTGTCGGCCGCAGGCCGTGGCACAGGCACGGGGACTGCAGAGGGTCTGCTGCCAGGGCGCATAGGGGCTCTGCTCATCGGCTGTTGGTCCGTAGAGCGTCACACCGCGCAGGTCCAAGGCCGAGGCCAGATAGGAAAAACCCGTATCCACGCCCACAAAAGCCCGGGCATATGGCAGCAGGGCAAGAATATCGGCCACCGGCAGGGGTGGCAGCAGGCGGACATTGCCGTGCCGCTGTGCCAGCGCCTCGACGCGCTCCCGCTCCGCCGCATTGCCTGCCGGCATCACGAGATGCAGATCCCGCAATGCCAGCTGCTCGGCAAGGCGCGCCCAGTGCTCCGGGGGCCAGAGTTTATTGGCACGCGCCGAACCGTGAAAACCCCAGACGAAGGGCTGACAGTCCTCTAACACGAGGCGCGCCGCTCCCGCCGGCGGCACTTGCAGCTGTGCTTCGGGTCGCCCACGGGGCTTGGCATAATCCAGCAAAGCGGCGAACAGGCAACGATTGCGCTCCGTCGCCGGCAGCTCCCAGGATACTGCGGCCGTGCGGCTGTAGCTGCGACAGGCCATAGGTTCGCGGGCACTGGCGCGATCCAGACCAAGCACCGGCACGCCAGGCAGGCGCGCCAGCAGGGCGCTCTTGACGAGGCCCTGACTGTCCAGCACCCGGTCGAATCCCTCCCGGCGCAGCTCCCGACGTAATTGACGCAGGGCCTGGGGCGCATGCCACCAACGTCCTTTCAGATCGCGCAGAGAAAAGGGCCAGACGCGCCGCACGAAGGGATGCAGCGCAGCCATGGAGGCATAGGCGGGCTCCAGCAACCAGTGGAGCTCCCAGTCCGGATGCACACGGGAGAGGTCCGTCACCGCCGGCAGGGTGTGCAGGACATCACCCAGAGAGCTGGTCTTGACCAGGAGGATCTTCATCCCCGCTCCTGCTGCTGCAGCTCATAGGCAATGGCGTATTTCATGAAGGAACCCAGGGCTGTGGTCCAGGCGATGGCGGCGCCATCGAGTCCGTCCCGAAAACCTTGCTTGAGAAGATAACTGCGCAGGAAGGACGCCAGAGCATGACTCATGGGCATCCAGGATCCGACACGGCGACCACGCCGATGCAGCTGCTCGGCATTGAGGCGCCCGTAACGCGCCAGTTTGTGGAGCATATCGGCATAAGAAGCAAAGGTATAGTGGTCCATATGCCAGCCCGGTAGGCGTTCACTGGGCCCCGCCGTGTGCCAGGACTCGTGGACGAGATCGCTGGCATCGTAATGGCCGCGGCGGCGATCCAGCAGACGCAGTACCCAGTCCTCGCCCCAGTCACCGTGGCATATGGCGCGTCCACCGATGTAGCTGCGCCGACGCAGCGCGTAGGCACTGGCTGCAGGCGCACTCTGAAGACGCGCACGGATACGCTCGCAGCCTTCCGGGCGCAGGACCTCGTCGGCATCGATGACCAGCACCCAGTCGTATTTCGCCTGCTCCACCGCATACTGACGCTGCGCCCCGAAGCCCGGCCAGGGATGATGAAAGATGCGCGCACCCGCAGCTTCCGCCAGCATCAAGGTTTCGTCCTGCGATCCGGAGTCGACCACGACGATATCCTCGACCAGGTCGACGACGCTGGCCAGTGAGGCGCGAAATTCCGTACCGGCATCCTTGGTGATATACACCGCGGAGAGTTCCATTCTGCTCATGCCTAGGGCTCGCGACACTTGTCCGGCAACCCCAGATGGGACGGCCGACCGCGCAGGTGCCAGACGAGAAGATGGCCGTACACCCGAAATCGTTGGCGCGCGGCGGCCAGGGCGCCGAAACTTGCCAGTGTGAGGATCCCTTGCGCCAGCCAGTCTATGGCGGTGCGTATGGGGAGCCAAAGAACCAGGAAGGCCCAGGCCCAAAAGCCCTCCATCTTACGCGCATAGAGCAGCCGTGAGCGATGGAACTCGATGCGCGCCGCCGCCTCGAAGCGTTTGGCCGTTGCCCCCAAGCGATGGCGTACCGAGGCCCCGGGACAGAACCACACCTGCCAACCGTGGCGCCAGGCACGCTCGCACCACTCGGTCTCCTCCAGGTAGAAGAAAAAGTCTTCGTCCATGGGCCCGAAGTTCGCCACGGCGCTGCGGCGCACGGCCATGGCGGCGCCGATGACGCTCGCGACGGTACGATCCTCTCCCACTTGCGCCAGACGACCCCCGAAATGCTGCGGCGCCAGCCGCTTGAGCAGCGATTTGGGCAGGATCTCTCGCCACCAGCGCGGCCAGGGCGCGGCCACGTTCTGGGCAGCGCCGCCCGCATCGACGAGGCGCGGCGCAATCACCGCCGCCTGCGGGTGTGCGGCAAAGCAGGCGGATAGACTCGCCAAAGCCCCGGGCAGGAGCTCGGCATCGTTGTTGAGGATCAGAACCAGCTTCGCCCTCGCCTGGCGCAGGCCTTGGTTCACCGCCCGCGCAAAACCGGCATTGCAAGGGTTACCGATCCAGATCACCCCCGGAAAATCGTCCCGCACCAGGGCCTGCGATGCATCGCGACTACCGTTGTCCACCACGATACAGGACGTCGCCGGAACCCCTTCGGCCAGGCAGGAGCTTAAGGCAGCACCCAGTACCCTGGCCCCATTGTAATTGACGATGACGACATCGAAATCGCAGTCAAGGGCCATCAGGCGCGCGCTTCCGTCCAGGACCGATGGAGGGGCAAACCTGCGAAAATGGCGATGCCAAGGGCATCGGCGTAACCCCAGGTAAGGGTATTGTATAGCCCGCCGATCCAGAAAATACCCAGATAGGTCAGCACGAACCAGCCCTGAGGGCTGGAGCGTCCGAGCCAGGCCTCGCGGGTGAGGCTCAGCAAAAACCACAACAGCAGTAACAGGCCCGGCAAACCCAGAACCGCTGCTTCACTCAGATAACTGTTGGCCGCCGAATCGTTGCGGGTTCCCGGGGTGTCGGTGACCGCGTGGGCACGTTGCAGCGCTTCCATGGCCGGCGCAAAATCACCTGTCCCGACGCCGAGCAGCGGATGCCGCCAGAACATCTCCGCGCCCGCCCACATGGTGGCGAGACGAATTCCCCAGCTGGTGTCGGTGCTGGCGGGATGGGCGGCAAACTGCTGGAGATTCTCGTAACCCAGTTCCAAGCGGGCCTGGATGAAGGGAGACAGAGTCATCAGTGCCAGTACCGCGGCGATGCCGCCCATGGCCCAGTAGCGCCAGGCACCGCTGTAGAGCAGAAAGATGGCTACGGGCGTGAGCAGAACGAAGAGCAACTGACCACTGCGCCCCGGGGACAGCGCGAGTTCCGCCGCAAATATGGCCAGCAAGGGCAGATTGACGATCCGAGGAAAGTTCCAGACGGCCTTGATATCCCACAAAAGCCAGAGGATGGCGTGAGTCAATGCCATGGACCACCAGATGTGGTCGGAAAGACCCACGAAAGGCATGGTCGGGTCGTAGTGCCAGTGCAGGAGGTGCCAGGTAATCAGGGCCGCCAGAGCCGCATTGAGGCTCAGACCTGCCAGGAACAGCCGCACGAAGTGGCGTACCTGGCGCTCTTCCCAGGCCAGGGTAGCGCCCATGAAGGCATAGATACCGTAGGCCGCCGTCGCCGCCACCTTGAAGCCGTCGTGCAGATCCGAAGTCCACAGCAGCCCGATAAAGGTCCAGAGCATCATGAGCAGCAGCGGCAACCACCAGCGACGAGCGCGCAAACGCCGCCAGTGTCGCCAACCGCCACTCAGGACATAGAGCAGCAGAAAAAGCCCGGCGGCTATGCCCGCACCCGCCGTGCTGAGCGGAAAAAAGAACACCGGCAAGGCGTAGAACCAAATCAGCGAACGCTCAAGATAGGTTTTTAGTGGCACGGTGATTCTGCTCCAGTATTTGACAGAGCTGCGTAAAGAGTGTGGAAGCCGAGGGCCCTACCAGGATTTTCAGGTGCGCATCCTGATGATAATGCTCCGGGTTGGCGAAATTGAAATAGGCCAGGGTTGGCCGGCCCATGGCAACGGCCATGTGATAGGGCCCCGAATCGCTGGACAGGACCAGATCCGCCCGCTGCAGGACCCCGGTGAGTTCCGACAAGGAGGTTTTCCCGGCCAGGTCCTCGATGTGCTCGACGTTTCCGACCAGCGCCTTGAGAAGCCCGACAAATTCGGCGTTGATGGGCGCTTCGTCGGCAGCACCCAGCAATAGCAGGTGGTGTGGTAGACGCTGATGGAGCTCCTTCAGCGCCGTCGCCAGCACCGCTGGGGATGGACGTTTCAGCGCCGCTCCCGGCGTACCACAACCGATATTGAGGGCACTAACGCGGCCCGTCTGGGGGTGGCGACGTTCCCAGTCTTCGCGCCAGGCGCGGCCCGCCGCCGTCTCGCGCAGGACGATGCCCTGGCCGTGGCGCGCCAGACCCAAGGCCGCCAGTGCCGCGAAGTCCCGCTCCGCATAATCCATGGGCTGGGGGAGTGCACGGCTGCGGGCGTACTGGCGCAGACTGGGGCCGGCGTAGTCGTAGAGCCAGCCGCGGCCGGGCACCTGGGCCACCCCGACGGTGGGAGCGAGGCTTTGCCGGCGCCACCAACGCGCGACAATACCGGTTTCCATACCATGGGGTTCGTGATCGATGATGAGATCCGGCCGTATCCGTGCCGACAGCGCCCGCAGTTGCTGGAAAATCTCGCGCCAGGCGCGCGGACCTACGCCCCGGAGGGGGCCCCAGCGCCCCTCCCGCAGCGGTAGGAAATGGGCACTGCTCAGGAGATGATGGTCAGCGATGAGTTGCTCGCTCGGATAGCCGGGCCAGCGATTGAGAAAGAGCAGATGCAATTCGGCCTCAGGCCAATGTTGCTTGAGTACCGCCCAGGCAGCGGAACTGCGCAGGATGTCGCCGATCCCAGCGCTATGCGCCTTGATGAGCAGGATCTGACGGGGATTCTCCGGTAGCGGTCTAACCACCTCAGGACCACCCCAAGCGTTTCAGAAAATCCTGGGCCACGGTCTCGGCAGCGAACTGTGCGGCAAAGCTCGGCCCCGCCACACCCAGCCGCCGCCGCTCGTCGCCGTCCCGACTCATCTCCAGGATGGCCGCACACCAGGCGCCGAGTTCGCCCGAGGGCAGTATCCGGCCGCTGCGACCCACCCCCACGGCTTCTGGAATGCCGCCGATGTCGGCGCCAAGGACCGGCAATTCCGCCGCCTGGGCTTCCACCAGCACCCGCCCGAAGGTGTCGGGCTCGATGGAGGGTAAAGCCAGGACATCCATGGCGGAGTACCAAGGGGCCACCTCGGCCTGCCAACCCACCAGGTGATGCCAGTCCCTACCGGCCAGACGGGCGCGTAGCTCCGCCTCGTGCGTACCGCCACCCAACCAGAGGCCGCGTACCCGAGGGTTCTCCGAGTGCGCCTCGTCCAGGGCGTCGGCAAGCAAAAACACCCCCTTACCACGATGCCAGGCCCCTACGAAACCGATAAGGACATCCTCCTCCCCGACTCCCAGCCGGGCACGCAGACGATGGCGGGCCTCCGGGTTGCGACGAAAGTGGGAGAGCGGCAAAGGATTGGGGCAATATTCCACCCGCGCCGCTGGCAGGCCCTGAGAGCGCAGGCGCTCCTGCAGGTAATGGGACACGGCGAAAAGGCGCAGGGGCCAGCGGGACAGAAGCCAGCGGGTCGAGGCGCGCAGGCGCAAATCCATGTGGCGAAAAAGGGCGAGGGGCACACCGCCGGCGCGAGAGGCAAGTGCCAGGGGCCAGTACTCCTTGCTGAAACTGCCCACCAACTGACTCGGTCGCAGGCAGTGCAATTGTCGCAGCAGGGGCGCGATGCCGCGAGGATCGGCGCTGTTGTGGAAATGGCCGAAATGCAGAACCACTCCGCTGCCTCGCAGAGCCGCAGCGATCTGGCCCGCCGGGTGGACCAGGGCATGCACGTCCACCCCCAGACCCTGCAAGGCCTGGAGAAAGGTGATCATGTGGGTCTCCGTACCGCCACCGCCCGGGTTGGTACCTACCCAGAGCAACGGCCCCTTGCCGATGGGCGCGGGCTTCACCGATGTCGATCCTCGTGCGCTGTCAAAATCTGCAGGGGGAACACCTGCGGTCCGTGGTGCCCACCCACTGCCACCCGGGGTAGACCCCAGAGATCGTCACCGGGGCGCGCGCGCGCCCGGCGCACGGTCACCGCCGAGGCGAAACCCAGCTCGCGTACCAACGCACGCTCCCGCTCGCCGGCCGCACCGTAGGGATAACAGAAGGACCGCACCGGCTGGCCCAGCAGATCTTCCAGGGCAGTGCGGGAGCCCTGAATCTCCTCGCGCAGGGCGGCGGCATCCAGTTCCGGGAGACGGGCGTGGCTGCGGCTGTGGGCGCCGACTTCCATGCCGGCGGCCACCCACTGGCGCAACTCCGCCGCGTCCATCATCGCCTTGCGCGCGCCCAGCTGCTCTGCATCCCAGCGGTTGTAAGCACCCACAGCGTCAGAAACGACGTGGCAGGTGGCCCGAAAACCCAAGTCGCGAAGGACCGGCAGGGCGTGCACGAGATTGTCGCGGTAACCGTCGTCGAAGGTGATGACGGCCACCTTGCCTTGGGCCTCACCGCACAGATAGGGAAGCGCCTCGGCCTGGGAGATGCCGCGAAAGCCGAGCCACTTCAGCAATTGCATCTGCCGCCGGAAACGGCCGGGCGAGACGTAGAGGCCGCGCAGACGCACCCCTCTCGGGGCGCGATCGATGTTGTGGTACATGAGTATAGGGATGGCGCTCATGTCTCCGGCGCGTCGATGTGGACGCTGCTACGCACGACGTAGGTGGTCTTGTGCTGGGCCTCGTAGTACACCCGACTGAGCATCTCGCCCAGGATGCCGGTATTGAGAAACTGCAGCCCCGCCAGAAAAAAGAGCACACCGGCGATGAGCATGGGCCGTCCGGAGATAGCGGCACCGTCGACGAACTTGTCGACGAAGAGATAGAGGAGCATCGCCGAACCCACCGCCAGCGAGGCCAGGCCGATGGTACCGAAAAAGTGCATGGGGCGCTGGCTGTAGCCCAGGAAATATTTGACGAAAAAGAGGTCCACCAGCACTCGGAAGGTGCGCGAGATGCCGTATTTGCTCTTGCCCGCCCGGCGCGGATGGTGCCGCACCGGCACTTCCTGGATGCGGTCGGTATAGGTCAGGGTCGACAGCCAGGCGGGTATGAAGCGATGCATCTCGCCGTAGAGCCGCACACCCTTCAGCACCGAAGCACGGTAGGCCTTGAGGGTACAGCCGTAATCGTGCAGATAGACCCCGGTGAGGCGGCGGATCAGGCGGTTGGCGATGCGCGAGGGAATCTTGCGCAGCAGCAGCCCGTCCTTGCGATCCTTGCGCCAGCCCGCCACGACGTCGAGATTTTCTCGCAGCAGGCGTTCGGCCAGCGGTAGGATATCTTCGGGGTCGTTCTGCAGATCGGCATCCAGGGTGACGATGACCTCGCCGCGCGCTGCATCGATGCCCGCCTGCATGGCCGCCGTCTGCCCAAAGTTGCGCTGCAGGTGCAGGATCTTCAGGGCAGCGCCCCAGGATTGTGCGGCCTCGTCCAAAGCGCGGGCGCTGCCGTCCCGGCTGCCGTCGTCGACGATGATCACCTCGGCATCGGCCTGCGCCAAGGCGGCGTGCAGGGCGTCGATGAGGGCAGGGATGCTCTCGATTTCGTTGTAGAGGGGAATGACGACGGACAGTCGTGGCATCTAGGCGGCGCTCCAGGCGCGGATCAAGGCTTGGGTGGCCGCCGCGGGATCGCTGGCGGAGAGGATTTCCGAGAGCACGGCAACCCCCCTGGCCCCGGCCCGCCGCGCCGCGCCCACGCGGCTGGCATCCAGGCCGCCGAGGGCGATCACCGGCAGGGCGACGGCGCCAGCGAGCTCGGCAAAGCGTTCCACGCCCAAGGCCGGCGTGTCCGGGTGGGTGGCGGTGGGGAAGAGGGGCGAGAGCAGGGCATAACTCGCACCCAGGGCCTCGGCCCGTGCCAGACATTCGGGGCCGTGGCAGGAAACGCCGAAGGGCAGGGACGGGCTCTCTGCGCAGCCCGCCAGCTGTGCCTCGGTATAGTGGCGCCCAAGCACCGGCCAGTGCGGCTGCGGCTCCGGGTGATTGAGAAAAACATCCACGCCGCGCGCGCGGGCCCCCTCGAGCCAACGCTCAAGCGCATCTGCCTGCAGCCCCGCGGGCAAGGGCGCCTTGATGCGCAGAATCAGGGCTCGCAAGCCGGCTGTCAGGGATTGCTCCAGGATTTCCAGAAAGGCACCTGCGGGCGCGCGCTGCGGGTCCGCAATGAGAAAGAGCGGCGGGTGCGGCAATGACTCCGCCATGAGGTCGGCGACGATGCCGCGATTGGCAGGCAGGAGTGGCAAGGCGGCCGCTGCCGCCGGCATCAGCCAGCGCAGCTCCTGGCCCTCCAGACCCCGGGCCTGCCCCTCCCAGGCAGATACCTTGAAGAGGTGCAGGCGCACCCGTCGCTGCGGGTAGGCGTACTCCCGCACCTGCCAGGCCGTCGCAGACCGCACCCGAACGCCCAGCTCCTCGGCCAGTTCTCGGTGCAGAGCCGCTTGAGGATTTTCACCCGCCTCGATCTTGCCGCCTGGAAACTCCCAATAGCCGGGCCAGGGCTTGTCTGCCGGCCGGCAATCCAGCAGGATGCGGCCTTCGCCGTCCTGAAGAATGCCGGTGGCGACGTCCAGAACCGTCTCGCCCACATCAACTGCGGTAGTCGGCGTTGATCCGGACATAATCGTAAGAGAGATCGCAGGTCCAGATGGTCTCCACCGCATCGCCACGCCCGAGATCCACCCGAATCGGGATCTCTGCCGCAGCCATCACCGCCTGGCCCAGCTCCTCGCGGTACTCGGGGTGGCGCGCGCCGCCTTGGACGATGGCCAGATCGCCGAGCCAGACCTGCACCCGCGTCACGTCCAGGTCGTCTATACCGGCGGCACCGATGGCCGCCAGCAGTCGCCCCCAGTTGGGATCGGAAGCGAAGAAAGCGGTCTTGACCAGCGGGCTGTGGGCCAGACGGTAGGCCACCCGCAGGCACTCGTCGCTATTCCGACCGCCCTCGATGGTGATGGGGATGAATTTGCTGGCGCCCTCGCCATCGCGCACGATGGCTTGGGCGAGGCTCTGCATGACCTCCGTCAAGCCCCGCAGGAAGGGCCCGTAGCGAGGGTCGGCGGCGGACGCCAGCGGCGGCATGCTCACCGTGCCCGTCGCCATGAGCACACAGGCGTCGTTGGTGGAGGTATCGCCGTCCACAGTGATCCGGTTGAAGCTGCGCGCAAGAGCCGCATCCAGAGCCGCGCGCAGAAGGGCCGCCGCCACCGGCGCATCGGTGGCGATGAAGGCGAGCATGGTGGCCATGTCCGGGCGGATCATCCCGGAACCTTTGGCCATACCGGTGATGGTCACCTGCCGACCACCCAGGTCCAGTCGACGCGAGACGGCTTTGGGCACGGTATCGGTGGTCATGATGGCGGCGGCGGCCTCGAGCCAGCGATCCTCGGCCAGATCCGCAAGACAGGCGGGCAGGGCTGCGCTGATCTTGCCCGCCAGATCCACCGGCTCGCCGATGACCCCCGTGGAGAAAGGAAGAACGGCCTCCGCTGCAACCCCCAGCGCCTCCGCCACCGCCGCGCAGCTGCCCCGCGCCGTAGCCAGACCCGCTGCGCCGGTTCCGGCGTTGGCATTGCCCGTGTTGACGATCAGGGCGCGCGGCGCCGTCTGCTGGAGATGCTCCTCCGCTACCCACACCGGTGCTGCCCGGAAGCGATTGCGGGTGAAGGCGGCCACCGTCACGGTCCCCGGCGCCAAGACCAGCAGGGTGAGATCGCGTCGTCCGGCGTAACGGACTCCCGCCGCCGTTACCCCGAGGCGCAGGCCCGCGACGGGCAGGACATTACTGGGTGCGTCGAGTCCGACTGCCATCCGCCCGCTCCGCCGCCGTCAGTCCAGACGACCGCAACAATGCTTGTATTTCTTGCCAGAGCCGCAGGGACAGGGCTGATTGCGACCGATTTTTTCGACGTGCGCAGGCAGCTGCGAGGCCCCGGCAGCCACCCCCGCCGCAGCCAGCGCAGCGAGCTCCTGAGCCTCATCCGCGCCATCGGCCGTCCCCGGGACCAGATCCGGATGCTGAAATTGCAGGCCAGCCGCAGCCCGCGGCGCAAAAAGCTGGGCCCAGTCCACCACCTCCGCATCCGCTGGCGCCTCGCTCACGTGCACGCGCGCCAGGGTCGCGACGATTTCCTCGCGCATGCGGGCGAGCATGGCATTGAAGAGCATGAGCGACTCACGCTTGTACTCCTGCTTGGGATTCTTCTGAGCATAACCGCGCAGGTGGATACCTTCCCGGAGGTGGTCCATGCTCGCCAGGTGATCCTTCCACTGGCTGTCCAGAACCTGGAGGACGATGCTCTTTTCCAGGTGGCGGGCCATCTCGCTGCCCATGCGCTCTTCCTTTTCTCGCGCAGCACGGCGCACCTCATCCAGGATGCGCCCACGCAACTGCTCGTGATTGAGCTTGCGATCCTCCGCCAACCACTGCGCCACCGGGAAGTGCTGGGCAAAGACCCGCTCCAGGGCCTGCTCGAGCCCCGGCAGATCCCACTGCTCCTCCATGACGCCTTCAGGAGCGTAGTCCGCCAGCAGGGAGTCCAGGACATCCTCGCGCAGAGTATCGATCTCGGCGCTGAGGTCGTCGCTGTCCATGAAGGCATTGCGCTGGGCATAGATGATCTTGCGCTGTTCGTTGGCGACGTCGTCGTATTCCAGCAACTGCTTGCGGATATCGAAATTGCGGGCCTCTACCTTGCGCTGGGCATTCTCGATGGATTTGGTGACCCAAGGGTGCTCGATGGCCTCGCCCGGCTTCATGCCCAATTTCTGCATGAGTCCACCCAGACGATCGCTGCCGAAGATGCGCATCAGCGGGTCTTCGAGAGAGAGGTAGAAGCGCGAGCTGCCGGGATCGCCCTGACGCCCGGCACGGCCGCGCAGCTGGTTGTCCACCCGCCGCGATTCGTGCCGTTCGGTGCCGATGATGTGCAGGCCACCGGCGGCGATGACGCTGTCGTGCAGGGCCTGCCAACCCTGCTTGATCTCGGCGATCTTCTGCTCCCGCTCGGATTCTTCCAGGCCCTCGGCGGCGCGCAGGCTCTCCACCTGGTGCTCCACATTGCCGCCGAGCACGATATCCGTACCGCGCCCCGCCATGTTGGTGGCGACCGTCACCGCCCCGGGCTTGCCCGCTTGGGCGATGATCTCCGCCTCGCGCTCGTGCTGTTTGGCATTGAGCACCTGGTGCGGGATCCCCGCCTTTTTCAGCAGGCCTGAAAGATATTCGTTGTGCTCGATGGAGGTGGTGCCCACCAGCACCGGCTGTCCACGCTCCCGACAGGAGCGGATATCGGCAATGATGGCCTCCCACTTTTCCGCCGCGGTGCGGTAGATGAGGTCGGCAAAATCCTTGCGCTGCACGGGCCGGTGGGTGGGGATCACCACGACTTCCAGACCGTAGATCTGATTGAGCTCGAAGGCCTCCGTGTCGGCCGTGCCGGTCATGCCGGCGAGCTTGTCGTACATGCGGAAATAGTTCTGGAAGGTGATGGAAGCGAGGGTCTGATTTTCGTTCTGGACCTGCACGCCTTCCTTGGCCTCCACGGCCTGGTGCAGACCGTCGGACCAGCGCCGCCCGGTCATCATGCGGCCGGTGAACTCGTCGATGATGCAGACCTGCCCGTCGCGGACGATGTAATCCGTCTCCCGCTTGTAGATCACGTTCGCGCGCAGGGCCTGATTGAGGTGGTGGACCAGTGTGACGTTCTGGATGTCGTAGAGGTTGCCCTCCTTGAGCAGTCCACTCTCCAGCATCAGGCGCTCTGCCTTTTCGATGCCCTCTTCCGTGAGCAGGACCTGTCGCGCCTTTTCGTCCACGGTGTAGTCCTCCTCCGCCACGAACTGCTGGGCGAGGACGTTGACGCGTTGATAGAGGTCGGTGTTCTCTTCCGTAGGACCGCTGATGATGAGCGGCGTGCGCGCCTCGTCGATGAGGATGGAGTCCACCTCGTCGATGATGGCGTAGTGCAAACCCCGCTGCACCCGATCGGCGGGGGAAAAGGCCATGTTGTCGCGCAGGTAGTCAAAGCCGAACTCGTTGTTGGTGCCGTAGGTGATATCGGCGGCATAGGCGGCGCGACGCTCCTCCGTCGTCAGATCGGAGACGATCACGCCGACGCTGAGGCCCAGGAAACGGTGCACCCGACCCATCCACTCGGCGTCGCGCCGGGCCAGGTAGTCGTTGACGGTGACCACGTGCACGCCTTTGCCTGCCAGGGCGTTGAGATAAGCCGGTAGGGTCGCCACCAGGGTCTTGCCCTCACCGGTGCGCATCTCGGCGATCTTGCCTTGGTGCAGCATGTAGCCGCCGATGAGCTGGACATCGAAGTGGCGCATCTTCATGACCCGCCGACTCGCTTCCCGCACCACGGCGAAAGCCTCGGGCAGAAGGGCATCCAGACTCTCCCCCTGGGCCAGGCGCTCACGAAAGCGCTCCGTCTGCGCCGCGAGCTCCGCATCGCTCAGGGCCTGAAAACGCTCCTCCAGGGCATTGATCTGCAGGACGACCGCCCGCGCTTTCTTGATGAGTCGGTCATTGCGACTGCCGACCACTTGTCGGATGATACTTCCCAGCATGCCTGTCCATCCACGGAAAAAATATATTCGAGAGTAGCACGAAAGGGGAAGATGGATAAACGAGGACGACCGCGCCGCCTGGGTGAGCTATCGGCGGGCGGGCCCATCGCCAGCGTACTCCAGCACGGTCAAGCCCTGCGGGCGCTGCAGCTGGAATGGAACACCCTGCTGCCCATCGAGCTGCAGGAACGGGCCTGGCTGGTGGACTGGCGCGCGGGATGCCTGCGGGTGATGTGCCCTGGAGCCGTCTGGCTGCGCCTGCTGAAACGCCATCAGAAGAGCATCCTGCGACGTTGGAATGAGCGCCACCCCGAGGCCGAAGTCACCGCGCTGCAAGCCTGGATCCATCCCTGGCCCCTCACCGCCCGCAAACCCATCCCGGCCCGTTCCAGTACCGTACGGCTTACCCATGCGCCCAACAGCCTCGGCGCGCTCGCCCACGACCTCGACGGCGAGCTGGGAGCAGCGCTCGCTCGCCTCTACCACACCCTCGCCGCTCAGGCCGAGGCGGGCACCGTCGATTCGACGAAGGAGAAAGGCGCCTTGGCCTCGGAGGAGTAGTCGACGAATTCCCAGGCGTCTTCCTGCTGCAGCAGGGCGCGCAGGAGCTGATTGTTGAGGGCGTGGCCAGCCTTGTAGCCGGAAAAATGGCCCAGCAGGGGATGACCCAGGAGATAGAGGTCGCCGATGGAGTCCAGCACCTTGTGGCGCACGAACTCGTTGGTGTAGCGCAGGCCCTCCTCGTTCAGGACCCGGTACTCGTCCACCACGATGGCGTTGTCCAGATTGCCGCCCAAGGCCAGACCCATGCTGCGCAGGGTTTCCACCTCCCGCATGAAGCCGAAGGTACGAGCGCGTGCCACCTCCTTGAGGTAGGAGGTACGGGCAAAATCGACGCTGACCTGCTGGCCGCCGTTGCGCACCACGGGGTGATCGAAGTCGATGGTGAAGCTGATCTTGAAGCCCTCGAAGGGTTCCAGCTGTACCCAGCGGTCGCCGTCTTCGGCGCGCAGGGTCTTCTTGATGCGGATGAAGCGCTTGGCGGCATTCTGCTCCTCGATGCCGGCGCACTGGATGAGAAAGACGAAGGGTGCCGCACTGCCGTCCATGATGGGCACCTCCGGACCATCCAGATCGACGTAGGCATTGTCGATGCCGAGCCCGGCCAGGGCGGACATGAGGTGCTCGATGGTACCCACGCGGATCTGCCCATCGCCGATGTTGGTGGACAGGCGTGTGTCCACGACGTGGAGCGGATCCGCCTGAATCCAGGCACCCCCATCCACATCGCTGCGGTGGAAGACGATGCCGGTGTTGGCAGGGGCGGGGCGCAGACCCAGGTATACCTTGCGTCCACTGTGCAGGCCGATGCCGGTACCCCAGATCATGTTCTTCAGAGTTCGTTGGCGAATCATCGTAGTCCCTTCGCGATCATCCAGACCGCCCTCCCGGCGCAGTTTGTGCGCTTTACTCTACAAGGTTTGTTGTCTCCATACAACTTTGTCGCAGTGTACGCTCCCGCCCACCCCTTGACAACGGCCATTCACATTCCCTAACACTCTTCGCCGCTTGCCGCGCGCACCCACCACGGCGTCGCCCTGGTGTATAATGCACGGGTAGAGTGCACACAAGTCCACCCCCTGGCCAAATTCAAGGAATCGCAGATGGCAACACCCAGCAACAAAAAGACCCTCATGACCCTGTACTCGGCCCCCGATTGCGTCTTCGCCCACCGGGTGCGCTTCGTCCTGGAGGAGAAGGCCATGGAGTACCAGACCATCGATGTGGATCTGGCCGAGAAGCCGGAGGATCTGGCGGAACTCAATCCCTACAACGAGGTGCCAACCCTGGTGGATCGAGAACTGGCCATCTACGAGTCCATGCTGATCATGGAGTACCTGGACGAGCGCTTCCCCCATCCGCCCCTGATCCCCGTCGACCCCATCTCCCGCGCCAAGGTGCGGGTGGGCATGCTGCGCTTTGAGCGCGACTGGTTCGAGGTACTCTACCGCCCCGGCCACAGCAGCAAGGAGATCCAGCAGGCCAAGGAAAATCTGCGTACCGGGCTTGCCACGCTGAGCAGTCTGTTCAGCCAACAGCGCTTTCTGTTTGGGGACGAATTGTCCATTGCCGACGCGGCCCTGGCGCCGCTCCTGTGGCGTCTGCCCGCCCTGGGCGTGGATCTGCCCAAGGGCGCCAAGGCGACCCAAGATTATATGGAACGTATCTTCAGCATGGAGAGCTTCAAGCGCAGCCTGACCCCTGCCGAGAAGGCACTGCGCTGAAGTGGCACCCCAGCTCGCGTCCATCCCGAGCCTCGGCGCCGGACTCTTTGCCCGCTGTGAGCGGGACCCCGCCTCCGCCATAGCCTGGGAGCGCAGTGGCGACGGGTATCTGCCAACTTCCGCCGCCAATTTCGCGGCACAGGTCCGCCGTCGTGCCGCCGGGCTCCTGCAACTGGGGCTCGGCGCGGGCGATCGAGTCCTGCTCATGGCCCGCAACGCCATGGACTGGGCGCTCATGGACTTCGCCATCCTGAGCATCGGTGCGGTGACGGTGCCGGTCTATCCCAACTTCGGCCAGCGCGAGCTGCACTACATTCTGGGCGACTGCGCGCCCTCCTGCCTCCTGCTGGAGGACGATGCCATCTACGCGCGGATGCCGCCACAGGCCTGGGGAGTGACAGGCGAACGCATATTCCTGCGCCAGGCCAAAACGACAGAGCCGGCGGGTCTACGCAGCTGGCGGGACCTGGAAACGCTGGGTCAGGGTATGGACGTTGCCCGCCTGGAGGAACGCCTGGCGCGCGTGGAACGGGCAAGTCTCGCCACCATCGTCTACACCTCCGGAACCACGGGCTGGCCCAAGGGCGTCATGCTCAGCCACGGCAACATCCTCAGCAATATCGAGGGGTTCTTGCCCTACGTACCGCTGCGCCCGGGGCAACGGGTGCTGTCGGTGCTCCCCCTCTCCCACGTCTTCGAGCGCGGTACCGGGCACTTCGGTGCCTATCTGTTAGGCCTGGAAGTCGCCTATGCCGAGCGGCCGGAAACCCTGCTGCGGGACATGGCCGCTGCCCATCCGGAAATCGTCATTGCCGTCCCCCGGGTGTTTCAGCTGCTCTATCAGCGCCTGCAGCGCAGCCTGATGGAGCGCCGCGGCTGGGCCGGGCGCTTGCTGCGCCGTGGCCTGGGCCTGGAAGCCGGCCGCGTGCTGCCGGGGCAGCGCGCCCTGGCGCGGCGTCTGGTGGTGGATCGGCTGCGGCGCCAGCTGGGCGGCCGGCTACGTTATTTCGTATCGGGTGGAGCGCCGCTGGAGGCGGCCATCGCCGCCTTCTTCCTTGACCTCGGCCTGCCCATCGTCGAGGGCTACGGGATGACGGAAGCCAGCCCGGTCATCGCTGCCAACCCCCTCGATGCCATCCGGCCAGGCTCCGTCGGGCGCTTTCTGCCCAATCTGGAAGGCCGCATTGCGGCAGACGGCGAGATTCTGGTGCGCGGTCCCTCCATCATGCTGGGCTACTGGAACAACTCCAGCGTCACCGCTGAGACCCTCGCCGGGGGCTGGCTTCACACCGGCGATATCGGCGAACTGGACGCCGAAGGCTACCTGCACATCACCGACCGCAAGAAGGATCTCATCGTCAATGCCGGCGGGGAGAACATCCCGCCGCAAAAGATCGAGATGCGGCTCATGGCCGACCCCTACATCGAACAGGCGGTGGTCTTTGGCGACCGCCTCCCCTATCTGGTCGCCCTCATCTACCCGCAGTGGGATCTGCTGCACGATCAACTGGGGGCTGAGCCAGCGGAGAGGGACGTCCAACGCCTGCTGCGCCAACACATCGAAGCGGCCTTGGCGGATCTCCCCCCGTTCGAGCAGGTCCGGCGCTTTGCCCTCCTGCCCGAGGCCTGCAGCGAGGCCAACGGTACCCTCACGCCGACCCTGAAGATCCGTCGGCGGAAGGTGGCCGAGCGCTACCAAGAACTGCTGGCGAGCCTCGAACGCGACAAGGTCAGTCGCCCAGACGGCCGTGCTTGTTGATGGAGCCGCGGTTGCCCCACTGATCGAGGTCGTTGACCTGTACCCCTACCCACCAGTAGGGCCCGATGCTGTCACGGGCGTGACCACCCACCAGCTGTTGCCCCGCCGCCAGGTGCACATGTTCCAGCAGATCCCGGGCCGCTTCGCGCGAACGAAAGACGGACCAGGCCACGACCCGCTCCATGGGCTCGACCGAAGGCAGACTGCGCTCTTCATCCAGAAATCTGTCCGTAATCATGGCTCACGCCTCCTCTCTCGAACCGGACGCGACAACGTCCCCCGACCCTCACATTGAAGTATAGCCGAAGCTACGCGGTCACTCGGACAGCTCCGGAAAAAGGAGTATAGTTCGCCGCGGAGTGGGCCAGGCGACCGCTGCGGAGCAATCCGGGGAGGAAAGTCCGGGCTCCATAGGGCAAGACGCCGGCTAACGGCCGGGAGGCGCGAGCCTACGGAAAGTGCCACAGAAAAGATACCGCCCAAGCGCGCGAGCGCCGGTAAGGGTGAAAAGGTGCGGTAAGAGCGCACCGCGCTTCCGGCAACGGAAGTGGCAGGGTAAACCCCGTCTGGAGCAAGGCCAAATAGGCGTGCCATAGCACGGCCCGTGCTGCACGCGGGTAGGCTGCTGGAGCCAGTGCGCAAGTGCTGGCCTAGAGGAATGGTCGCCCACGACAGAACCCGGCTTATCGGCCCACTCCCCTCTTCATCACTCCCCATCGCCTCAAAACTTCAATATCGGAATGAGCGAGTTGCACGAATTCTCTCAGGTGACTTGAGAGGATCTCCATCAGATGCCGCTAAGATGCCGTAAAACTTCGGATTTTCCCCTTGACAGGACCGGCGCCAGCCACTAATCTCCGTTTTGTGGGGTAAAGTGGGTCAAAGTGGGATAATCTGGAGAGCTCAAGGCCATGTTTCGCGGAACACACCGGCACAGCCTGGACGGCAAAGGACGACTGAGCGTCCCGGCCCGCTTCCGCGACTGGCTCGCCAGCCACTGCGACGGCCAGCTCGTGGTCACCATCGATCCTTTCAGCCAGACCCAGGAGGAGCGCTGTCTGGTGGCCTATCCCCTGCCGCATTGGGAGGCGCTGGAACAGCGCGTCGCCGGTCTGCCCGGCAACAATCCGGCGGTACGGCGCTTTCAACGGCTATTCATCGGTCACTCCGAGGAGCTGCGTCTGGATGCCCAAGCGCGCATCCTCCTCTCCCCGGGACTGCGGCAATTCGCCGGTCTGGAAAAGGACGTGGTGCTGGTGGGCCAGATCGAGAAGTTCGAGATCTGGGATGCGGCGCGCTGGGATGCGAGCCAGGAAAACTGGCTGGCGGCCCGGGAGGATTTCTCCAGTCTGGGCGATCTGGTGCTGTGACCGATGCGCATCCCACCGCCGCCAGCCACGAGCCCGTCCTCCTCGCCGAGGTGCTGGCATGCTGCGAAGCGCTCCTGGAGCAGCCGGGTCCGCGGCTGTGGGTGGATGCGACGGGGGGACGGGGCGGCCACAGCGCGGCGCTGCTGGATCGCCTCGCGGCAGCGGATCGCCTGCTCATCCTCGATCGCGATCCCGAGGCCGTCGCTTACCTGCGCAGTCGCTTTGGCGGGGACCCGCGCGTCGTCGTGCACCACGCCCGGTTTTCGGAAATGGCGCGGGTGCTGGCAGCCAGCGGTGCGCAGCAGGCCCAGTTCATTCTGGCGGATCTCGGTGTGTCGTCGCCGCAGCTGGACTGCGCCGAGAGGGGTTTCAGCTTTCTGCGGGATGGTCCCCTGGACATGCGTATGGATCCGGGTCGCGGGATGAGCGCGGCAGAATGGTTGGCAGGCGCCGAGGTCGGCGAGATCGCGCAGGTGCTACGCGATTACGGGGAGGAGCGAGAGGCTCGGCGCATCGCCCGGGCCATCGTCGCGGCGCGAGCGACGACCCCCCTCACACGGACCAGTCATCTGGCGGATCTCGTCACCAGTCTTCTGCCGCGCGCCCGGGCCCAGGCCATCCACCCGGCGACGCGCACCTTTCAGGCCATCCGCATGCACATCAACGATGAACTGGGCGAAATCCGCGCCTTCCTACCGGCGGCCATGGACTGCCTTGCCCCGGGCGGGCGGCTGGCCGTCATCAGCTTCCACTCGCTGGAGGATCGATGGATCAAGCGTTTCTTTCGCGCCGATGCCCTGCAGCCCGACCCCGATCTGCCGCTGCGCGCCACCGAAATCCCGGAATCGCCCTGGTTTGCTCTGGGCCGTGCCATCCGCGCCAGCGCCGCCGAAATCGCCCACAATCCCCGCGCCCGTTCCGCCCTGCTGCGGGTCGCCCAGAAGCGAGGAGGTCCACATCGTGCGTCCTAGTACCATCACTCTGGTTCTGCTGATCACCTTGACCCTGTTAGGTATCGTCGCCGCCCGCGAGAGTTCCCGCGCTGTCTTCATCCGACTGCAGGCAGCCCAGGCGCGCGCCTTCGCCCTGGACAATCGCTGGGGACAACTGCAGCTGGAGCAGGCCACCTTGGCCTCCAATGCCCGGGTGGGCGACATCGCGCGACAGAAGCTCGGCCTTGTCGCCCCCAAGAATCGTCAGATCGTGATGGTCAAAGCCCCATGACTCTGAGCCGCCAACGCCTCCTGGCCAGCCCACGCCCACTCCCCGCCTGGCGGGCGCGAGCGGTGTGGACCCTGCTGGGGCTCGGTCTGGGCGGCACCATGCTGGCTTCCTGGGATGCACAAGTGCTGCGTCACCACCAACTGCGCGACCAAGGTGACCAGCGCTATCTGCGACAACTGCCGCTACCGTTGCCGGCACGTGCGCCCATCGTCGACCGCCACGGCGAGGTGCTGGCGGTGTCGGTACCGACCACGACCCTCTGGGCCGACCCCCGCTTCTTTCCGGTCTCGGGACCGGAGTTCAGCGCCGTGGCGCAGGCGCTGCACCTGTCCGAAGCGGAACTGCGGCAGCGGCTGCATCGGGGTGGCAGCCGTTTTGCCTACGTCGCCCGCCAGTTGCCGCCCGATGCAGCGGCCCCGGTGCTGGCCATGAAGGTGGCAGGGCTGCACCAGCTGCTGGAATACCGTCGCTATTACCCCGACGCCGATGTGACGGGCCCATTGCTGGGCTTCACGGATCTCGACGGGCACGGCATTGCTGGTATCGAGCTCAGCTACGATTCCTGGCTGCGCAGCAAAGGCAGCACGGCGACGGCATTGCAGGACAACCGCGGTCGCACCCTGGCCTTCGCCGGCCTGCCGGCTACCGCCAAGGCTGGTCAAACCCTCGCCCTCAGCATCGATCGCAATCTGCAGTACACGGCCTACACGGCGCTGGCGGCGGCGGTGCAGGCGGCGGGTGCGAGCTCCGGCTCGGCGGTGCTCATGGACCTGCGCAACGGCGAGATCCTGGCGCTGGTCAGCTATCCCTCCTACAACCCCAACAACCGCTCCGATTATGTGGCCAAGCTCTACGACAACCGCGCCCTCAACCACACCTATGAGCCCGGCTCGGTGATGAAGCCCTTTGCCGTGGCCGCCGCCCTGGACGCGGGCAGCATCCGGCCCGACAGCCGCTTCGACGTGGCTACCTCCTGTTACCGGGTAGGGCGCTACTGCATCCGCGACGATGTCCGTCACGGTACCCTCGACCTGCGCCAGGTACTGCAGTACTCCAGCAATATCGGAGCGGCGCAGATCTCGTTGCGGACTCCACCCGCCGCCCTCTACGGAACCCTGCAAAGGGCCGGCTTCGGGCGTATCAGCGAGATTGGCTTTCCGGGCGAGGCACCCGGTAATCTGCCCCCTTCGCAGAACTGGGACCGCAGTCGGCAGGCAGCCATGGCCTACGGCTACGGCATTTCCGTCACGACCCTGCAGCTTGCGGCCGCCTACGGCGCCATTGCGCGGGATGGAATCTATCTGCGCCCGACCCTCGTGCACGGCGGCAATACCGATGAGCATCCCGGTCCTGCGGTCATGCGGCCGCAGACGGCAGCTCTGCTGCGGCAGTGGTTGCAGGCGGTGGTGGCGCCCGGGGGTACGGGCTTCCTGGCGGCGATTCCGGGTTACTCCGTGGCCGGCAAGACCGGGACCTCGGCCCTGGCCAACGGCAAAGGCGGCTTTCACCACAGTCGGGTCAATACCAGCTTCGTCGGATTCGCCCCCGCCGAGCACCCGCGCCTCGTGATGGCGGTGACGGTGCGCGACCCGAGTCGCGGGCTGCGTTATGGAGGCGTCGTTGCCGCACCCGTCTTTCGCGTGACCATGGGCGCTGCCCTGCGCGCCTTGAGGGTGCCGCCCGACCGCCCATTCAGCGACGGTATCGTGAAAGTCAGCAGCACCCAACAAAAGCTCTGGGCAGAGGGGGCCGGCGATGCCCGCCACTGACGCCTTGGCCCTGGATAGTCTGCTACCGGAGCTCAGGGGTGCCGAGGCTCTGCGCGTTACCGGGATCGAGAGCGACAGTCGGCGGGTGCGAACGGGTCAACTTTTCGTCGGGCTGGAGAGTCGCCACGGGGAGGGTCGGCGTTTTCTGGCGGAGGCTTTCGCCGCCGGCGCCGCCGCGGCTCTGGTCCAAGGCCCGCAGGGCAGCTTCGAGACGGTGGCCGGGAGGCCCTGCTGGACCCACCCCGAAGCGCCCCGGCTGCTGGGAGAGGCCCTGTGTCGTTGGCACCGCTGGGACGCCGATACACCGCCGCGTCTCGTCGGCGTCACCGGTACCAACGGCAAAAGCAGTGTGACCTGGCTCATTGCCCAACTCGCCGGGGCGCACAGCGAAGTCCTCGGCACTTTGGGGGCTGGCCCGCTGGGTGCGCTTCGACCGCTGGCCAACACCACACCGGCGGCCGTGGAGCTGTGGACCTTGCTGGCCGCGGCGCGGGACCGCGGCGCGCGTAGCTTGGCCATGGAAGTGTCCTCCCACGCCCTCGCTCTGCAACGGGTGGCCGGCGTGCCTTTTACCGCCGCCGTCTTCACCAATCTGAGTCGTGACCACTTGGATTTCCATGGCAGCATGGCCGCTTACGGGGCAGCCAAGGCCAAGCTTTTCGAAAGCGATACGCTGCATCTTGCGGTGCTCAATGCCGACGACCCCTTCAGCGCCACCCTGCGCGCCCGCCTGCGCCCGGATGTGCGGATCCTGGGCTACGGTTTCGAGGCTGGCGATTATCGGGTGCGCGAGTATCACCCAGGCGCTAGCGCCACCCTGCTTGTCCTCGATACGCCGAGCGGCACCAGGCGCCTGCGCCTCCCCCTCATCGGGCGCGCCAATGTCCGCAACTTCCTGGCCGCCCTCGCCAGTGTCGAAGGGCTCGGCTTCGAGACGGACACGCAGGCGCTGGCCGACTTGCATTTACCACCGGGGCGCTACCAACGTCTGTTGGCCCAGACCCCCGAGCAGCCGGACGTGCTCATCGACTACGCCCACACCCCCGATGCTTTGCGGCAAGTACTGGAGGATCTGCGCGCCGTGGCCAAAGGCCGGATCACGGTGGTTTTCGGCTGCGGCGGTGATCGCGATCGCGGTAAACGGCCAGAGATGGGGGCCGTGGCCGCGGCACTTGCGGACCGCGTCGTCTTGACCGATGACAATCCGCGTTCCGAAACGCCCGCCGCCATCGTCGCCGATATCCTCGAGGGCATCCCGCAAGGGCGAGCGGAGGTCTGCCACGAACGCGCCGCCGCCATCGCCAAAGCCATCGGCGAGGCAGGGCACGGCGATTGGGTGCTCATCGCCGGCAAGGGACACGAGCAAACCCAAGAGATCGCCGGCGAAAAACGCCCGTGCAACGATCTCGAGCTGGCGCGCGAGGCGCTACACTCATGATGCGCTATTCCTTGCAGGAGATCGTCCAGCGCACAGGCGGCAGCCTGCTCCCGGGTTCCGATCCGGCGCAGGAAATCCATGGCGTCGGTATCGACAGCCGTCAGGACCTCTCCGGCCGCCTCTTCGTCGCCCTGCGCGGCCCGCGTTTCGACGGCCACGACTTCATCGAGGCCGCCCGACGTGCGGGTGCGGCCGCTGTCCTGGTCCAACATTCCTGTGCCGGACCCGGTGTACGGGTGGAAAACCCGCTGGTGGCTCTACAGGCCCTCGCTGCCGCTTGGCGCCGGGAGCTGGGCACTCCCGTCGCCGCCGTCACCGGTTCCTGCGGCAAGACCTCCGTCAAAGAGATCCTTGCCGCCATGCTTGGGCAAAGTGGCCCTTGTCTCGCTACCCGTGGCAACCTCAACAACCACATCGGCGTTCCCCTGACTCTGGCGGAACTCGGGCCCGAGCACCGTTTCGCGGTCGTGGAGATGGGCATGAACCACGCCGGTGAGATTGCCGTCCTCACCCGCATGGCGGCGCCGGACCTGGCCCTGATCAACAACGCCGGACCCGCCCACATCGAGAATCTTGGCAGCATCGCCGCCATCGCGGCGGCCAAGGGCGAGATCCTCGAGGGGCTGTCCGCGCAGGGTATCGCCGTCATCAACGGCGACGACGACTACGCGGACTTCTGGGCCGAGCGGTCGCCGGGCGAAGTCTGGCGTTTCAGCCTCACGGATCGTCCGGCTCGGGTACGCGGGACCTGGCACCCGCAGGGGGACGGCGGGCTGCTGGAGCTGCGCGCACCCCAGGGGAGCCTGAGCCTGCCCATTCCACTGGCCGGCCGTCACAACGGTGCCAACGTGCTGGCCGCCGCCACCGCCGCCCTCGCTCTGAACGTCCGTCTCGACCAGATCGGCCGCGCCGTGGCCGGCCTAAAGCCCGTGCCCGGCCGCCTGCAATGGCGGCCCGGCAAGGGTGGCAGCCGCATCCTGGACGATACCTACAACGCCAATCCGGCCTCGGTGGAGGCGGCGCTGCGCGTCCTTGCCGAGCAGCCGGGCCGACGCTACCTGATCCTCGGGGACATGGCGGAACTGGGGGCGGATGCCGAACTCCATCACCAGCAGATCGGCGTCCACGCCCGCGAATCGGGCATCGACGGCGTTTTCACCGTGGGCAGACTCAGCGCGGCCACGAGCCGCGCCTTCGGCCCCGACGCTACCCACTTTGAGTCGCAGGATGCGCTCCTGACCGCCGTCCCCACACTCCTCGGAGCGGACGCCGTCGTGCTCGTCAAAGGTTCCCGCGCCGCCCGCATGGAACGGGTGGTCGAAGCCCTGACGGAGGCATCCTGATGCTGTATTACCTCTTCATGCAGCTGGGCAGCCTCTACCACGGCTTCTATGTTTTCCAGTACCTGACCCTGCGCGGCGTGATGGCCATTCTGACGGCGCTGGTCCTCTCCCTGGCGCTGGGACCCTGGGTCATCGCCCGTCTGCGGCGCTATCGCATCGGCCAGATGGTGCGCAGCGACGGACCGGAAACCCACCTGGTCAAGCAGGGCACACCCACCATGGGTGGGGCACTGATCTTGCTGGTAGTGATCCTGACCACCCTGCTCTGGTCGGATCTGGCCAACCCGCTGGTCTGGGTCGCCGTGGTCACCACCTTCGCCTTCGGTGCCATCGGCTTCGTCGACGACTGGCGTAAACTGCGCCGGCGTAACACCAAGGGCCTGTCGGCGCGCGCCAAGTATGGACTCCAGTCCCTGGTTGCCCTGGCCGCCGCCACCACCCTCTATGGCCTTGCCAGCAAGCCGGTGGAGACGAGCCTGATCATCCCCTTCGTCCCCCACATCCTGATCCCGCTGGGGCTGGGTTTCATCGTTTTCAGTTACTTCGTCATCGTCGGCACCTCCAATGCCGTGAACCTCACCGATGGCCTGGATGGCCTCGCCATCGTGCCGACGGTGATGGTGGCGGGCGCTCTGGGCATTTTCGCCTACGTCTCGGGCAATGCCGTCTTCGCCAAATATCTGGGGGTGCCGTGGGTGCCGGGCGCCGGGCAGATGCTCATATTCTGCGGTGCCCTGGTGGGGGCGGGCCTCGGTTTTCTCTGGTTCAACACGTATCCCGCCGAGGTGTTTATGGGTGACACGGGCGCCCTCGCCCTGGGTGCGGCTTTGGCCATCGTCGCCATCGTCGCGAGACAGGAACTGGTGCTCTTCATCATGGGCGGGGTCTTCGTGGTGGAAACCCTTTCGGTGATGATCCAGGTGGCCTCCTTCCGATTGACGGGCAAGCGCGTTTTTCGTATGGCGCCGCTGCACCACCACTACGAGAAAAAGGGCTGGCCGGAACCACGGGTGGCCGTACGTTTCTGGATCATTACCGTGATCCTCGTGCTCATCGGTCTGTCGAGTTTGAAGATCCGCTGATATGCATACGCCCTGGCAAAATCTCGACATCCGCATCCTGGGCCTCGGCCAGACGGGCCTGTCCTGTCTGCGCTGGGCCCAGCGGGAGGGACTGCAGCCGCAGGCCTTCGACACCCGCGCCCAGCTCGCGACGGTGCGCCCCTGGGCGGAGGAATTCCCCGGCTGCGATCTGCACTTTGGCGAGCTCCCGGAGGACGCCCTGCTGGGCGCCGACCTGGTCCTGGTGAGTCCCGGCCTACCGCCCACCCTGGCGGCTCTGCGTCGCGCGCAGGCGGAAGGTATCGCCCTGTGGAGCGATATCGAACTTTTCGGCCGCTTGGCCGGCGCGCCCATCGCTGCCATCACCGGCAGTAATGGCAAGAGCACGGTGACCACGCTGCTCGGCGAGATGGCTCGGGCCGCCGGCATCGAAGTGGCCGTAGGGGGTAATCTGGGCACACCGGCCTTGGATCTTCTGCCGGCGGAGAACGTCCCCGCGTCCGCACTTTACGTCCTGGAACTTTCCAGTTTCCAGCTCCACTACTGTAGCGACTTCCGCCCACAGGTGGCCGCCATCCTCAATCTCAGCCCCGACCATCTGGACTGGCACGGCGACATGGACGCGTACCTTGACGCCAAGGCACGGATCTTCCGGGCCATGGGCGAGGGCGACACCGTGGTGCTGAATGCGGAGGACCCGGCACTGCAGACTTTGCCGCCGCGCATACCGGCCGGGGTGCGCCTGCGCACCTTCGGCCACTCACCGGCGGCGGACGCCTGGGCGGACGCGCAGGCCCTGCACTGGCCGCCCGCAGCGAGCCTCGCTGTAGACGAGCTTCACCTACCGGGTGCACACAACCGCGAAAACGTCCTTGCGGCCGCGCTCATGGCCAGCGCGCTGGACCTTCCGCAGGCCGCCATCCGCCAAGCGGCGAAGGACTTTCGCGGTTTGCCGCATCGGCTGCAGTGGGTGGCCCGGGTGGACGGAGTGGATTACTACGACGATTCCAAAGGCACCAATCTGGGCGCGAGCCTGCGAGCCATCGAGGCCCTGCCGGGGCCCCTGGTGCTGATCCTGGGCGGCGACGCCAAGGGGGCGGACCTCAGCCCCTTGCGCGCGGCCCTTCAGGGGCAAAGGGGTGCGGTGCTCCTCGGCAAGGATGCGGAATCGCTCGAGAATATCCTCGCCGGCGCCTTGCCCATTCGGCGCATTCGCGAGGGCGGCATGGCGGCGGCGGTGCAGGCCGCTGCCACCATGGCCCAGCCCGGCGACCAGGTCTTGCTGTCGCCGGCCTGCGCGAGCCTCGACATGTTCCAGGACTATCGCGACCGGGGGCGGCAGTTCGCCGCCGCCGTCCAGGCAATGCTGCGGGAGGTGACGCCGTGAAGAAACCCAGCTGGTGGCTGGCGGAAGATGGCCCCGCCGATCTCACCCTCTGGTGGATCGTCATCGTTCTACTCTGCTTCGGTCTGGTCATGGTCTACTCCGCCAGCGCCCCCGTGGCCCAGCACGAGACTGGCAACGCCTTCTACTTCGCGGAGCGGCAGGCGCTCTACGCCGTGCTGGCCGCTGCGGTCCTCTATTACTTCAGCCGCATCGATCTGGATTTTTGGGAGCGCATGACCTTTCCGCTGATGGGGCTATCGCTGATCACCTTGGTCATGGTCTTCCTGCCCGTGATCGGCGTGTCCGTCAATGGCTCCCATCGCTGGCTGAATCTGATCGTCGTCCGTCTGCAGCCATCGGAGCTTTTGAAGTTTGCCTTGCTGCTCTTCATCTCCCGCTATGTGGTTCGCAAAGGCGACCTCCTGGGCAAATTCAAGGAAGGCCTGTGGCCGATCTTCCTGGTGCTGGGGCTGCTCGGGGTTTTGCTCCTGCTGCAGCCGGATTTTGGCTCCTACGCCATGGTCGTGCTCATCACCGGGGTGCTCCTCTTCCTGGGTGGCCTGCCCTTGGGCTATGTGCTCCTGGCGGGTCTGGTAGCGGGCGGTGCCCTGAGCTTCCTGGCCATTTCCGCGCCCTATCGTCTGGCGCGTATCACCGCCTTCCAGAATCCCTGGGCCGATCCCTACGGGGCGGGCTTTCAGCTCGTGCAGTCGCTCATTGCTTTCGGCCGTGGCGGAATATTCGGAGTTGGCCTTGGCGACGGGATCATGAAGTATTTCTATCTGCCCGAATCCTATACCGATTTCATCCTGGCGGTGATCGGTGAGGAGTTGGGGCTGGTGGGGGTCTGGGCACTGGCCATCCTCTACGCCATCGCCAGTTGGCGCATCTACCGCATCGGGCGGCGGGCGGCGGCGGCGGGTGACGCCTTCTATGCCCTCTTCTGCTACGGCGCCCTCACCTGGTTCGGGGGCGAAGCCGTGCTTTCCATGGGCGTCAATCTGGGCGCCCTGCCCACCAAAGGCTTCGCCCTGCCCCTGATCAGCTACGGCGGCAGCGCGCTGGTCTTTCTCTGTGCCACCCTGGGGGTGGTGTTGGCGGTCAGTCGCCGCTACCCCGCCGTAAAGCGCGAGCCGTCCGAGCAGCCGGCGGAGGTGGCCCATGGCTGAATCCGTGCCGACCACAAGCATCGCCAGGGGCCGGGTGCTCATCGCCGCCGGTGGTACCGGCGGCCACATCTTCCCCGCCTTGGCCGTGGCCGATTGCCTGCGCCGAGACGGTCTACAGGTGGACTTTGCCGGTACCCCACAGGGCATGGAGACTACCCTGGTTCCGGCCCGCGGCTACCCCCTGCATTGCCTGAACATGCGCGGCCTGCGGGGCAAGGGACTGGCTGGCTGGCTGCTCCTGCCCTGGCGTCTCGGCCGGGCCCTGGTGGAAGCACGGCGGATCCTTCGCACCTGCGGCAGCCAGGTCGTCCTCGGCATGGGAGGCTATGTCTCGGCACCCGTCGGTCTGGCGGCTTGGACCCTGGGCCGTCCCTTGTGTCTGCACGAACAGAATGCGGTTGCCGGCCTCAGCAATCGCTTGCTGGCACCCTTGGCACGTCGGGTGTTCACGGGCTTCCCCCATGCGCCCTGGGCCAAGGCGGAGTGGGTGGGTAACCCCGTGCGTCCGGAAATCGCCGCGTTGCCAGAGCCGCAGGCGCGACTGGCGGGGAGAACCGGACCGGGTCGCCTCTTGGTTCTGGGTGGCAGCCGCGGCGCCAAGGTCCTCAACGAGATCGTCGTAGCCGCGCTGGCCAGCTTCGAGGCAGGTGAACGTCCGGAAATCTGGCATCAGACCGGCGCCGAGCACCTGGAAAATACGCGCAGGGCCTACGCCGAGGCGGGTGTGGTGGCGCGGGTGGACGCCTTCATCGAGGACATGGCCGAGGCGCTGGGCTGGGCGGATCTGGCCATCTGTCGGGCCGGCGCGGCGACCGTGGCAGAACTGGCGGCGGCGGGCCTCGGGGCCTTGCTGATCCCATACCCTTATGCCGTTGACGACCACCAGGCTGCCAACGCCCGCTTTCTGGAGCAGGCGGGGGCGGGGCGTATGCTGCGGCAGGAGGATCTGGACGGGGAGGGACTGCGCAGCATCCTCGCTCCCCTGCTGGCGGATACCGAGCTGCTGCGCCGCTGGGCAGAAGCAGCCCGCGCCCAGGCACGCACCGATGCGGCGCAGAGAGTGGCCGCTGCCTGCGAGGAGCTCTGCCATGCGTAACTGGGTACGGCAGATTCACATGGTGGGCATCGGCGGCAGCGGCATGCGCGGCATTGCCGAGGTGCTCCTCAATCTGGGCTATGCCGTGTCCGGTTCCGATCTGCGCGCCAGTGCCGCCACCCTGCGTCTGGAGGATCTGGGTGCGCGCATCTTCAGTGGGCACGAAGCGGCCAACGTGCGCGGCGCCGACGTCGTGGTCATCTCCTCGGCGGTTCCCGAGAGCAACCCCGAGGTGCAGGCGGCGCGGGACCAACGGATTCCGGTGATCCGGCGCGCGGAGATGCTGGCGGAACTCATGCGCTTCCGCCAGGGTATCGCCGTCGCCGGCACCCACGGCAAAACCACGACCACGAGCCTCATCGCCAGCATCCTTGCGGTGGCGGGTCTGGACCCGACCTTCGTCATCGGCGGGCTGCTGAAGAGTGCCGGCACCAACGCGCGCCTCGGTGATGGCGAGTATCTGGTGGCCGAGGCGGACGAATCCGACGCCTCTTTCCTATACCTCGCGCCAGTCATGGCAGTGGTCACCAACATCGATGCCGATCACATGGACACCTATGGCGGCAGTCTCGAGGAATTGCGCCGCGCCTTCCTGCAGTTTCTGCAACGACTGCCTTTCTACGGTCTGGCGGTACTCTGCACCGACGATCCGCTGGTGCGCGGTCTTATCCCGGAACTGCGCTCGCCGGTACTGGGCTACGGTTTCTCGCCCGCGGCCGATCTACAGGCCCGCCACTGGCGTCAGGTCCAGGGACGATCCCAGTTCGAGGTCTGGCGGCGGGTGGATGGCGAGGCGGTACACTGGCTGGACGCGGAGCTGGCCATTCCCGGCCGCCACAATGTGCTCAATGCCCTGGCAGCCATGGGCATTGCCAGCAAGGTTGGGGTCCGCGCCGAGACCATTCGCACAGCCCTGGCGGATTTTCGCGGTGTCGGTCGGCGCTTCGAGATCCTCGGCGACTTCGCCGGCGTCACCATTGTCGACGACTACGGTCATCACCCTCGGGAATTGGCAGCGACCTTGGCAGCGGCGCGGGACATGTGGCCAGACCGACCTCTCGTGCTCGCCTTTCAACCGCACCGATTCAGTCGCACGCGCGATCTCTTCGCCGACTTCGTCCAGGTGCTGGGAGAGGCGGATCGCAGCATCCTGCTGGACGTCTACAGCGCCGGCGAAGCGGCCATAGCCGGCGTGGACAGCGCCCATCTTGCCGCGGCCGTGACCGCTTCCGGTCGGCAGGCGGATTATCTGCCGGCGGCCCTGGAGCAGCCGGAGCTCATCCTGCCGCTACTGCCCGCAGGCGCCGTTCTGATCTGCGCCGGCGCCGGTAGCATCGCCCGCTGGGCCAATCTCTGGCCCGCCATCTTCGGTAGCGGAGGTGCAGCATGAGCGGCGGACGCTTGCGCCTCGGCGAACGCCTGGATCGCCACACCAGTTGGCGGGTGGGTGGGCCGGCGGATCGCTTCTACATGCCACAGGATTTTGCCGATCTCCATTACTTCCTCCACCACTTTGCGGTGCCACCCATCCATTGGCTGGGTCTGGGCAGCAATCTCCTGGTGCGGGATGGCGGCCTGCGCGGCACGGTAATCTGTTTTGCCCACGGCCTGCAGCGCATGGAACTGGCAGAGCCGGACCTCATCGTCGCCGAGGCCGGTGTGGGTGCCGTCAAGCTTGCCCACTTTGCCGCCCGTGCGGGCCTGGCTGGTGCCGAGTTCCTCGCGGGTATCCCGGGAACCCTGGGCGGCTGTCTGGCCATGAATGCCGGCGCCCATGGAAGTGAGACCTGGCAACGGGTGGAGTGGGTGGAAACCCTGAGCCCGACGGGTGAACTGCGCCGCCTGCCGCCGACGGCCTTTCGCATCGCCTATCGGGAGGTGCAGGGGCTGGGTCCGGACTGCTTCGTGCGCGCCGCCCTGCGCCTGACTGCCGATGAACCGGGGGCGGTGCAGGCGCGACTGCGAGCCGGTCAGGAGCGCCGTGCCGCCACCCAGCCTCTGGAGTGGCCGAGCTGCGGCTCCGTTTTTCGCAACCCGCCGGGCGACTACGCGGCCCGCCTCATCGAAGCGGCGGGACTCAAGGGGCGACGCATCGGCGATGCCGAGGTCAGCCCTCAGCACGCCAACTTCATCGTCAATCGTGGTGCCGCCCGGGCCACGCAGATCGAGGCCCTGGTGCAGGAGGTTCAAGACGAGGTACGGCGCCGTTTCGAGGTACTGTTGATTCCGGAAATGCGGGTGATCGGGGAGGATGACGATGTCTGAATGGCCGACCATCGCCCTTCTCTGCGGCGGCCCATCCGGAGAGCGGGACGTATCCCTGGCCAGCGCCGCAGCCGTGCGCCGCGCCCTGGAAAGCGCCGCAGTGCGCGTCGTCCAGATCGACGTCGAGCCGCGCCGGATCCAGGCGCAGTTGGCCGAAAGTGGCGCGGACTTCGTCTTCAATGTCTGCCACGGGCAGTTTGGCGAGGACGGCCTGCTCCAGGCCTGCCTCGAAGCCAGCGGGCTGCCCTACACCGGCAGCGGGGTGCTGGCCAGCGCCCTGGCCATGGATAAGTGGCGCAGCAAACGTCTTTGGCAGGCCGCGGGCCTGCCCACCACCCGTGGCCGGCGGCTGCGCCGGGGAGAGGCGCCAGACCCACTGCGGATCTCCCAATGGCCGGTCTTTGTCAAACCCAACCGCGCCGGCTCCAGCCTCGGCATCAGTCGAGTGGAAAGGGCAGAGGACCTGGGTGAGGCCATGGCGCGGGCTTTCGCCGTGGACTCGGAGATCCTGGTGGAGGAAGCCGTTCTGGGGCTGGAAGCAACGGTGGGGATCGTCGGCGAACGCGCCATGCCGCCCATCGTCATTCGTCCTCATCGACTCTTTTACGATTACGAAGCCAAGTATTTGGCCGACGATACCGAGTATCTGCTGCCTTCCGGTCTTCCCGCGGCGACGGAACGGCGCCTGCAGGAACTGGCCTTGCAGGCCTTCCGGGAGCTCGACGGCTGCGATTGGGGGCGGGTGGATTTTCTCGTCGATGACCGTCAGGACATCTACCTGCTCGAGCTCAATGCCGTACCGGGGATGACCGACCACAGTCTGATTCCCATGGCCGCCAAGGCCATGGGCTGGAGTATGACCGAGCTGTGTCTGGAGATAGTGAGCACCGCTCAAAGGAGATGGAATCGTGGTTAGCGTGATGCGCGACATGCGCCATTGGCGTGCCCAGAACAGCACCGTTACGACGGAGCCCGCCGCTGTAGCGCGGCGTACGCCGCCAGCCCGCCCGCTCCAAGAGAAGCCCGCAGCAGGGACAGGAGCCGGCGTCCAACGCCGGCCCTTTCCCTGGCGCTTCTATGGTCGGGGACTGGCCCTGGGACTCGGCCTCAGCGTCCTGGCCTGGGGAAGCTGGCTGGGCTGGCAGACCTTACGCAATCCCGCTTTCATGCCCATCGAGACCATCCACATAGAAGGCCTGGCGCCGCAGGTCCCGTTGCCAGAGGTCAATGGCGTGCTGCGTCCCTACCTGCAGCAAGGTTTCCTCTGGCTGGATCCCCAAGCCGTACGGGCCTCCCTGATGCGGCTCCCCTGGGTCGCCAACGCCGATGTTCGGCGGGTGTGGCCGGACCGTCTGGACGTGCAGCTGACCCGCTATCAGGCGGCAGCGCGCTGGTTGGGCGGTAGCGGTCAACTGCTCTCGAACCATGGCGAGATATTCACGGTGCCCGACCGTGAGGTCCCCAAGGACCTCCCGAGCCTGTATGGGCCGGCGCAGTCCGGCGCGGCACTGCTGGACGCCCTGAAGACCTTCGACGGCATCCTCAGCCCCTTAAGCCTGCGGGTGACCGCTCTGGAGCAGGTGCCCAGTGGCGGCTGGCGCTGCATTCTGAGCGATGGTGTGCGCCTCGTCCTCGGCGCCCAGGATCCCGAAGGAACCCTCCGTCGCTGGGTCGCGGTGGTACCTCAGCTCCAGTCCTACCTGGTCGCCGGAGCGACCATGGATCTGCGTTACGACAATGGTTTCGCGGTCGCTCTGCCGGGGGCGACCAAGTCTGGTTCGGCACAAGGGGATGGAACATCCCAAGGAGAGAAATGACATGAAGCGCAGCAATCAGGAACTCATCGTCGGCCTGGATATCGGAACTTCCAAGGTCGCCTGCATCGTGGCCCAGGCCCGTGGCGGACGCGAAGCGGAGATCATCGGCGTTGGCCAGCACCCGTCCCGCGGACTCAAGAAAGGCGTGGTGGTGGACATCGAATCCACGGTTCAGGCCATTACCCGCGCCGTCCAGGAAGCCGAGCTCATGGCCGGGGTGCAGATCCGCGGCGCCGTGGTAGGCATCGCCGGCGGCCACATCCACGGGTACAACAGCCACGGCATCGTCGCCATCAAGAACAAGGAAGTGAGCAACGAGGACATCGGTCGGGTCATGGATGCCGCCCGCGCCATCGTCATCCCCCAGGATCAGAACGTCATCCACATTCTGCCCCAGGAATTCATGATCGACAGCCAGGAGGGCGTTCGCGACCCCATCGGCATGTCCGGCGTGCGCCTCGAGGCACGGGTGCACATCGTCACCGGAGCCGTCAGTGCCGCCCAGAACATCAGCAAGTGTGTCGAGCGCTGCGGTCTACAGGTCCAGGATCTGGTCCTGGAACAACTGGCGTCTGCGGATGCGGTCCTCACCAGCGATGAAAAGGAACTGGGGGTCTGCCTGGTGGACATCGGCGGCGGGACCACGGATATCGCCATCTTCCGCGACGGTGCGGTGCGCCACACCGCCGTCATTCCCATCGCCGGCGACCAGATCACCAACGACATCGCCCTCGGCCTGCGCACCCCCCCAGTGGAGGCAGAGCAGATCAAGAAGCTCTACGGCTGCGCCTTGGGCGATCTCATCGAGATGGACGACGAGATCCCCGTCCCCAGCGTCGGCACCCGCCCGCCCCGCACCATCTCCCGGCGTATTCTGGGAGACATCATCGAGCCCCGGGTCAAGGAGCTCTTTGAGTTGATCCAGGCCGAGCTGCGGCGCACCGGCTACGAGGATCTGGTGGCGGCGGGCGTGGTCATCACCGGCGGTTCCAGCCGCCTCGAGGGCATGGCAGAACTGGCCGAGGAAATTCTGCATCTGCCCGTGCGCGTGGGCGAGCCCATGCACCTGCCGGGCATGGAAAGCGTGGTCCGCCTGCCCAACCACGCCACCGGCGTCGGTCTGGTCATGTACGGTCTGCACAATCAGTTGAGCGGTCAGGCCGAGCCGGCCCAAGCCCCGGCGGCGGCCTCCCAGGCCTCCCGCGACAAGGCCATGGACACGAGCTTTGCCGGTGTCTTCCGGAAAATGCGCTCGTGGGTAGAGACAAGTTTCGGTTAAGGCAACAACGCCCCCAAAAACCCAGGATCAGCCAAGAGGATACAGACATGTACGAACTCAGCGAATGTGAACAAGAAGGTGCCGTCATCAAGGTCATCGGTGTCGGCGGCGGCGGTGGCAATGCCGTCAACAACATGGCCAGTGCCGGTCTCGAGGGCGTGGAGTTCATCTCCGCCAATACCGATGCCCAGGCCCTGCGCCATTCCCAGGCCAACCGTACCGTCCAGCTGGGCGCCGAGTTGACTCGCGGCCTCGGGGCCGGAGCCGACCCCGAAGTCGGGCGCAAGGCCGCGGAGGAATGCCGTGAGGAGATTCGCGCCGCCCTGGAAAAGGCCGACATGGTCTTCATCACCACCGGCATGGGTGGCGGCACCGGCACCGGCGCCGCCCCCGTGGTTGCCTCCATCGCCCGCGACATGGGTATCCTCACCGTCGGCGTCGTCACCAAGCCCTTCAATTTCGAAGGAAAGAAAAGACAGCAGCACGCCCTGGCCGGAATCGACGAGCTATCCCAGCACGTCGACTCCCTGGTCATCATCCCCAACGAGAAGCTCCTGGCGGTATTGGGCAAGAACATCAGTCTCAAGGATGCCTATCAGGCGGCGGACAACATCCTGCTGGGCGCGGTGCAGGGCATCTCCGAACTGGTCACCCGTCCCGGCCTCATGAACCTGGATTTCGCCGACGTGCGTACCGTCATGTCCGGCATGGGTCTGGCCATGATGGGCGCTGCCAGTGGCCGCGGTGAAAACCGGGCGCGGGACGCCGCCAGTCGGGCCGCCAGCAGTCCGCTCCTGGACGACATCAATCTGGCCGGCGCCCGCGGCATCCTGGTCAACATCACTGCCGGTACCGACCTGACCCTGGGCGAGTTCGAAGAAGTGGGCGAACTCATCCGCAGCTACGCCGCCGACGACGCCAACGTCAAGGTGGGAACGGTACTGGATCCGGATCTCGATGGAGAGCTGCGGGTGACGGTGGTGGCAACGGGCCTGCAGCGGGAACCCGTCCGCCTGGCCGCAGACAACCTGCGCGCCCGCGGCGCCCTGGTCTCGCCCAGCACCGCTGCCGAATGGCGCAATCTCGATAAACCCACGGGACAGCGACAGGCGGCAGAGCAGCGCGCCGTCGCGGCGGGCGGTCGGCACAGTGCGCCGGACTACTCGGACCTGGACATCCCCGCCTTCCTGCGGCGTCAGGCGGACTGAGCGCGCATACGGCTCCAGCTTGGGGTATTGCCTTGGGGAACGGGGGAGCCCCCCGCCCTGCAATACCCGCGCTGGGTAGCGGCCCTTCCCATCCCCGGTGTGGCACCCTATCATGGGGCCCAACGCAGACCTTAGGAGCGCCGCATGTCCAGCCAGCCCCTCCCATCGGAACGCCCCTGTCGCCTGGAACCCCTGGGTACGGACGCCGATACCTTATGCCGTGACCTACTGCGCTATCTCGAGCTGGGTCTCGGCCAGGACGCCGGCCGGGCCAGTCCGCTGGCGGTCTACACGGCCCTTGGCCTGACCCTGCGCGACCGTCTGGCGCAGAACTGGAAACGCACCAGCGAGCTGCGTCACCGACAGGGTGGCAAGCGTGCCTTCTACCTGTCGCTCGAGTTCCTGCTGGGCCGGGCGCTGGGCAACACCCTTTTGAATCTTGGTCTCGAAGAAGACACCCGCGAGGCGCTGCAGCGGCAGCATCGCGATCTGCAGGAGCTGTTGGATGTCGAACCGGACGCGGGCCTGGGCAACGGTGGCCTGGGCCGCTTGGCGGCGTGCTTTCTCGATAGCTGCGCGACCCTGGCCCTGCCGGTGACAGGTTATGGCATCCGCTACGCCTACGGCATGTTCCGCCAGGAGATCCACGGCGGCGAACAACGCGAGGAGCCGGACCACTGGCTGAAGAACGGTTATCCCTGGGAGCTCAAGCGACCCGAGCGGGTCCGGCGCGTCCACTTCGGCGGGCGCAGCGAAAGCTACCGCGATGCCCAGGGCCAGGAGCACCGACGCTGGGTGGATACCCGCGATGTCCTGGCCGTGCCCTACGACATACCCATACCGGGTTATCGCAACGGCATCGTCAATACCTTGCGTCTGTGGCGGGCGGCGGCCACCGACGTCTTCGATCTCGGCGAATTCAACGCCGGCGCCTATCCCGAGGCCGTCGCCGCCAAGAATGAGGCCGAGCACATCAGCATGGTGCTCTACCCCAACGACAGCAGCGAGAACGGCAAGGAGCTGCGCCTGCGGCAGCAGTACTTTCTGGCTTCCGCCAGCCTCCAGGATGTGCTGGCCGACTGGACGGCCGAACAGGGTGAGGATTTCCGCCAGTTCGCGCAGCGCCACAGCTTTCAGCTCAACGACACCCACCCCAGTGTCGCCGTGGCCGAACTGATGCGCCTGCTCCTGGACGAGCATGGTCTGGGCTGGGACGAGGCCTGGTCCATCACCAGCCAGACCATGGCCTATACCAACCACACCCTGCTTCCAGAGGCTCTCGAGAAGTGGCCGGTACGCCTTTTCGGCCATCTCCTGCCCCGGGTACTCGAGATCATCTACGAGATCAACGCTCGCTTCCTGCGGCAGGTGGCGCAACGCGCACCGGGGGATACCGGCCTGCTGCAACGTCTGTCTCTCATCGAAGAGGGACCGGAGCCCATGATCCGCATGGCCCACCTGGCGGTGGTAGGCAGTTTTTCCGTCAACGGTGTGGCCGCCCTGCACACGCAGCTCCTGAAGGAAGAACTGTTCCGCGACTTTTACCGTCTCTGGCCCGAGCGTTTCAACAACAAGACCAACGGCGTGACCCCCAGACGCTGGCTGCAGTGGGCCAACCCGGAACTGTCGGCGTTGATATCGCAGCGCATCGGCGACGGCTGGCGGCAAGACCTCGCAGAGCTCTCCGCCCTGGCACCAGCGGCGGACGATCCGCAGTTCCGGGCCCAGTGGGCCGAAGTGCGGCGCGGCAACAAGGCCCGTCTGGCGGCCCTGGTGCGTGCACAGACGGGGGTGGAGCTGATCCCGGAGGCCATCTTCGACGTCCAGGTCAAGCGTATCCACGAATACAAGCGGCAATTGCTCAATGCCCTGCACGTCATCCATCTCTACGATCGTATCAAACGCGGTGAGGCCAGCCAGATTACCCCCCGTAACGTGCTCTTCGCCGGCAAGGCCGCACCCGGTTACTTCATGGCCAAGCGGATCATTCGCTTCATCAACGAGGTAGCCGCCACCATCAATGACGATCCCGATACCGCCGGCCTGCTGCGGGTGTGCTTCCTGCCGGATTACCGCGTTTCCGTCATGGAACGGATCTGTGCCGCCACCGACCTGTCGGAGCAGATCTCCACGGCCGGCAAGGAAGCCTCCGGCACCGGCAACATGAAATTCATGATGAACGGCGCCCTGACCATCGGTACCCTGGATGGTGCCAATATCGAGATCCGTGAGGCCGTGGGTCCGGAGAACTTCTTCCTCTTCGGTCTGCGCGCCGAGGAAGTAGCCCGTCTGCGACCCCAGTACGATCCCCAGCAGGCCATCGCCGCAGACGAAGATCTGGAACGGGTGATGGATCTCATCAAGAGCGGTTACTTCAATCCCTTCGAGCCGGGCCTCTTCGACCCCATCCTGCACGCCCTGCTCGCGCCGGCGGATCCGTGGATGGTGCTGGCGGATTTCAGCAGCTACAAGCACCGACAGAACGATGTGGCGGCCCTCTGGCACGATCAGACGGAGTGGCAGCGGCAGAGCGTGCTCAACACCGCCGCCAGCGGCCGCTTTTCCAGCGACCGCAGCATCGCCGAGTACAATCGCGACATCTGGCACCTGCAGCCCCTGGTAGCCTCGGCCTCCGGACTTGTCTAGAATTCGGCAAACTCAACTGAGGCCCGCCACCGCCCGAGGAGTTACGTGAATCCGCAACACATCCGTCCCATCACCCTACTCATCCTTGACGGTTGGGGCTATCGCGAAGCATCCGACGACAATGCCATCGCCCAGGCGCACACGCCCAATTGGGACGCTTGGTGGAAGAGTCAGCCCCACACCCTGCTGCAGGCCTCGGAGGCAGCGGTGGGCCTACCGCGGGGGCAAATGGGCAACAGCGAGGTCGGGCACATCAACCTCGGCGCGGGGCGCGTCGTCTACCAGGAGTTCGAACGGATCAACCAGGCCATTCGCGACGGCAGTTTCGCCCGCAATGGCGTGCTGTGTCGCGCCGTCGATGCGGCGATAGCCAATGGCGGTGCCGTCCACATACTCGGCCTGCTCTCCCCCGGCGGCGTGCACTCTCACGAAGAACACATCTTTGCCGCCCTGCGCCTTGCCCATACCCGTGGCGCCCAGCGCATCTACGTACACGCCTTCCTCGATGGACGCGACACCGCCCCGCGTTCCGCTGAGGCCTCCCTGGCGCGTCTGCAGCCCGAGCTCGAGGCCACCGGCGCACGCCTGGCCACCCTCATCGGTCGCTATTACGCCATGGATCGGGACCACCGTTGGGAACGCATTCGCGCCGCCTACGACCTCCTGACCCTGGGCGATGGCGAGGTCTATGCCACCGCCGAGGAAGCATTGGCGTCGGCCTACGCCCGCGGCGAAAGCGACGAGTTCGTCACCGCCTCGCGCATCGGCGAGCCGGCCCTTCTGGCCGATGGCGACAGCGTACTGTTCATGAATTTCCGCTCGGATCGCGCCCGACAGATCGCCCGCCCTTTCATCGAGGAGGATTTCGACGGCTTCGAACGGCGCCGTCGGGTCCAGCTCGCAGCCTTCGTCACCCTGACGGAATACAGCGAAAACTTTGCCGTGCCCGTCGCCTTCCCACCCCTGCGCCTGCAGAACACCTTCGGTGAGTGGGTCGCCCGGCACGGTCGCCGGCAGCTGCGCATTGCCGAAACGGAAAAATACGCGCACGTGACCTTTTTCTTCAACGGCGGTCAGGAAAAGGTCTTCACCGGCGAAGAACGCATCCTCATCCCCTCGCCGCCCGTGGCAACCTACGATCTGCAGCCGCAGATGAGCGTAGACGCCCTGGCAGCAGCCCTGGAGGATCGGGTGGCCCGCCGTGAGGACGACGTCATCATCGCCAACATCGCCAATCCCGACATGGTGGGGCACACGGGGAACCTTGCCGCCGCCATCGCTGCGGTAGAGGCGGTGGATGCGGCGCTGGGACGCATCGTCGCAGCGATCCGCCAGCACGGCGGTGAGGTGCTGATCACGGCCGATCACGGTAATGTGGAGCAGATGCGCGATCTGAGCTCCGGCCAGGCGCACACCTCCCACACCTGCAACCCGGTACCGCTGCTCTATCTGGGTCGCCCAGCGCGCCTGCGCTCCGGAGGTGCCCTGGAGGACATCGCTCCCACCCTGCTCACCCTCATGGGGCTGCCCAAGGCGCCGGAAATGGGCGGCCACAGCCTGATCGAACTGCTCTGATGGCAAGACGCCCGCGCCCGGTGCTGTGGCTCCTGGGGGCGGGTCTGCTCTGCGTCCTTCCGGGGGCGGGGGCAGCCAACCTGCAGCAGAAGATCGAAAGCAATCGCGAGCGCCTGCAATCCATTCACAGCAGCCTTGGCGCCCTGCAGGCGCACGTTGCGGCCAGCCAGAAGACCCAGGCAGAGATCCGCGCGGAAATCGCCGCTCTGGACCAGAAGATCCAGGCGAGCACGCAGAAACTGGCGAAGATCCGCGCTGAGCAGCAGGCGACGCATAGCAAGATCGACGCGCTGGAAAAGCGCATCGCCCAGTTGCAGAGCGAACTGGCCCAACAGAAGGATATCCTTGCCAAGCAACTGCGGGCGGCCTATACCCTTGGCAGCCTGACCCCGCTGGCGGTATGGCTGCAGACCGAGAAACCGGCGCAGATCGGTCGCCTGAGTGTCTATTATCAGGCTCTGGCACGGGCGCGCAGCGAACTCATCACCCGCACCGAGGCGACCACGGCCGCCATTGCCGAACAGCGCAACGCCCTGAAGGCCCAAGAACAGCACCTCACCCGGCTGGCCCAGGCGGTGCGCACCCAAGAACAGACCCTGGAGCAGCAGAGGCAGCAGCATGCCCAGTTGGAGCAGCAGCTGGCCGACCGTATAGCCGCGGACAAGGCCAAGATTCAGGAGCTACAGGCCAATGCTCGGGTACTGGATGGGCTCGTCACTCGCCTCGTACAGGAATATCGGCAGCAGCAGGAGGCCATAGCCGCAGCACGGCGCAAGGCGGCGGCAGAGGCAGCCGCTCGCGCCGCCGCCCAGCGCAAGGCCGCCGAGGAAGCAGCGGCGCGGCGACGGGCCGAAGAAGCGCGACGGGCACAGCAGGTGGAGCGGGAGGCCCGCGCGGCCCAGGTGCCGCCGCCCACCACCCATATCACGCCTCCGCAGATCGCCACCGTGCCGGCCGTGCCAGCGACACCGCCGCCGGCCGCGCCGACTCCGGCTCTCCCGGCGGTAGGGCACGGGCCCTTCCCACCTCCCGTACGCGCGCCCATCGGCGCCCGCTTCGGAACGCCGCGCATGCAGGGTGGGCCCAACTGGCAGGGCATCACCTTCTCGGCGGCGCCGGGCACGGCCGTGAGCGCGATTGCTCCAGGCATGGTCCTGTACTCCGGACCATTGCGCGGTTACGGTCAGATCGTCATCGTCCAGCAGGCGGAAAAGGTGTTGGCCATCTACGGTCACCTGGGGCAGAGCGATGTGCACGTGGGTCAGGAGGTGCAGACCGGCACGGCCATCGGCACCGTCGGCAGCGGCGGCGAACTGGGCCAGGATGGGCTGTACTTCGAGATCCGTAGTGGCGGACACCCCGTCAATCCCTTGCAGTATATTCATAACTGAACTCGTCCCCGAGGGGATGCGATACGCAGGAGTTTCTCCATGGTTCTGCCCCGTTTTCTTCAGGTCTTACCACGCCTGTCGCTGCTTTTGGCCCTGCTCACGGGCGTGGGCTGGAGCTCTATGACCCTGGCGGCGGACAAGGTCGAGAACGGCATCCCGCTGCGCCAGATCCAGACCTTCAGCGAGGTCTTTTCGCTGATCAAATCGGATTATGTCGACCGCGCCTCCGACAAGAAACTGATGGAAGGCGCCATCAGCGGCATGGTCAGCGCCCTCGATCCGCATTCGGCCTATCTCACACCCAAAGAGCTGAAGGAGATGCAAAGCTTTACCGACGGCAAATTCGGTGGGGTCGGGCTGGAGGTGGCGGCCGATCACGGAGTACTGCGGGTCATCGCCCCCATCGACGGTACCCCTGCGGCCAAGGCGGGCATCCAAAGCGGTGACCTGATCGTCAAGATCGACGGCAAGGCAGTACAGGGCCTTGGTCTGAGCGCCGCCGTGGACCGCATGCGCGGCAAAGTGGGGACGACCGTGGACCTGACCCTGCTGCGCCCGCACGAGGCCAAACCCATCACCGTCAAACTCACCCGCGCCATCATCAAGGTCCAGAGTGTGCGAGCAAGCCTCTTGGCACCCGGTTACGGCTACCTCCGCATCAGCCAGTTCCAGGACAACACCGGAGTAGAGACGCGGCGGGCGGTGGAACGCCTGGAGAGGGAATCCGGCGGTCGTCTCAAAGGACTCATCCTCGACCTGCGGAACAATCCCGGCGGCGTGCTGGGGGCGGGCGTCGAGACGGCGGATACCTTCCTCGATCGCGGACTCATCGTCTACACCAAGGGACGGGCGGCCAACAGCGACATGCGTTTCACCGCCCACGGTCCGGACGCGCTGCACGGCGCACCCCTCATCGTACTCATCAATGGCGGCTCGGCCTCCGCGGCCGAGATCGTCACCGGCGCCCTCAAGGACGATGGGCGGGCGCTGGTGATGGGCAGTCGCAGCTTTGGCAAGGGCTCCGTGCAGACGGTCATTCCGCTGGACGATGGCGGCGCGCTGAAACTGACTACCGCGCTCTATTACACCCCCCTGGGCTGCTCCATTCAGGGCGAGGGCATCGTCCCCAACGTCGCCATCCGTCCTGCCAATGCCGAGCAGGAGGCTCTGGATCAGGATCTGCTGCGGGAGTCGGAGCTGCAGGGAGTGCTGAAGGCGCCGGCGCAGTGCCGCGCCCAGAAGCCCCAGTACACCATCCTCGAACCCACTCCGCCGGAGGCGCCCAAAAAGGAGCAGGCCCCGAACTTCAGCGACAAACCTGACCTGAAGAGCGATTTCACCTTGCGCGAAGCTCTGGAAATCCTCCAGGGCAAGGCCGTACCGGTGGATGTGGACGGCAAGACCATACCCATGGTCATCCCCCTGCCCAGCGTTCCCAGCGGCGGCGTCCGCAAGCTCGGATAGAAAATGCACGATATCTGTCCAAGGGCTGTGTGACCATGGAGGTGCTTGTGTGAATCTGCGAGTCCTCATACCCATCGCCGAAGGCTTCGAGGAGATGGAGGCCGTAACCTGCATCGACATCCTGCGCCGGGCAGGCTGCACCGTGGTCGTCGCCGGTATCGGTCCAAGCCCGGTGCGTGCCTCCCGGGGGCTGCGCGTGGTGCCGGACGCCGACTGGGAAACGGCCCGATCCGAGCCCTGGGATCTCGTCGTCCTGCCCGGCGGCGCGGCGGGGGTGCAGGCGCTGTCGGCCAGCACCACCCTGCGCGCCTTCCTCCTGGATCGGCACCGGCGCCGTCAGAGGATCGCCGCGATCTGCGCCGCCCCCGGGCTGCTCGCCGAGCTTGGTATGCTGGAGGGTCGGCGGGTGACGGCCTTCCCAGGTGTCCTCGACCCGCACAGTCCACACTACCAGTGGGTGGACCAAGCGGTGGTCGTGGATGGCTCCCTGGTCACATCCCAGGGCCCCGGTACGGCCCTGGATTTCGCACTGACCCTGGTGGAAATTCTGGTGGGCGCTCAACGGCGGCAGGAAGTAGAGGCGCCGTTGCAGCGACCGTCGAAGTCCCCAAGATAACCTTTGCCCTCAGCCCTGCGCCTATGGATAATAGGCCGAGCTATTGCTAACCCAAGGAATGCTCATGAAACTTCGCTCCATCGTCCTCGCCGCCCTGGTCGGCACCTTCGCTGTCCCGGTATTCGCGGCACCTGTGGCCACGGTCAACGGTCAGGCCATCGACAACAGTCAGGTACAGGCCATCCTGTCCATGAGTCCGGAACTGGCCAAGGAACCCAATGCCCGGGAGCAGGTCGTCCAGAATCTCGTCAACATGGAGGTACTGTCCCAGTACGCCATGAAGCACAACCTGGATCAGTCCGCCGACGTCAAGGAGCGACTGGCTCTGGCCAAGCGGCAGATCCTGGCCGACGCCGCCGTGGATCAGTACATCAAGGAACATCCGGTACCCGAGTCGGAAATCCAGGCGGCCTACAACAAGTTCGTCGCGGCCATGGGCAAAAAGGAATATGAGGTCCGTCATATCCTGGTGAAGACCAAGGCCGAAGCCGACAAGATCCTGGCGGAACTGAAGGCCGGCAAGAAGTTCTCGACGCTGGCAGAGAAGTACTCCATCGACAAGGCCAGCGCGGCGCATGGCGGCGAGCTCGGCTGGATCGTCCCCGGCATGGTGGTACCGCCCTTTGCCGAAGCCATCGAGAAGGCGCCCATCGACAAGCCTGTGGGCCCGGTGCAGACGCAGTTCGGTTACCACATCATCGAGGTGCAGGCGACCAAGCCTCTGACTCCGCCGCCCTTCAGCGCCATGAAGGATCGCATCAAGGCGCAGTTGCAGCAGGAGCAGGCGGCCAAGTTCGTCTCCGATCTGCGCAGCCAGGCGAAGATCGACATCAACAAGTAAGACGGCGGCCCGCGCGGGTACGCCGGTACCGAAGCACCAGCCGGGGGGCGTGTCCCCCCGGCTTTTTTGTGCGCCATGGTGGGCCCCAACGGGGTCCGCGACCTTGCCTCACCTGGGGTCTGGGGTCACAATGGGACCGTAGCAGATTCGATGGAGTGGGTATGCCGAGTCGCAAGGAACATCGCCAGCCACTGCTGGAACGGGAGCCCCGGCTCAAGGAGCCGAGTCACTACCGGGTGCTGTTGCTGAACGACGATTTCACTCCCATGGACTACGTCGTCCAGGTCCTGCAGCAGTATTTTCACAAAACCCACGAGGAAGCGGTACAGATCATGCTGGAAGTCCACCACAGTGGGCGCGGCATCTGTGGGGTCTATCCTTACGATATGGCCGAGACCAAAGTCGCCCTGGTCACCGCCGACGCACGGCAGCATCAGCATCCGCTGCGCTGTACCATGGAAAAGGAGTGAGCCATGATCGACAAAGCGCTGGAACAATCCATCAATCAGGCCTTCCAGATGGCCCGTCAGTACGGTCATGAGTACGCCTCCGTCGAGCACCTGCTCCTGGCACTGCTGGACAACCCCAGTGGCCGCGAGGTGCTGGAGGCCTGCGGCGCCAACCGCAGCCAGCTCGAGCGGGACCTGCGCAAGTTCCTGGAGGAGAAAATTCCCTCGCTGGGCACCGCCGGTAGCGTCAACACCCAACCCTCCATCGGTTTTCAGCGGGTGATCCAGCGCGCCCTCTATCACGTGCAGTCGGCGGGCAAGGATACCGTCACGGGCGCCAACGTGCTGGTGGCCATCTTTGCGGAACGGGAGTCCCACGCCGTCTATTTCCTCCAGAAAGAGCATGTCTCTCGCCTGGACGTGGTCAATTTTCTCGCGCACGGGATGCGCAAGGATGAGCTCATGGAAGAGGAAGAGGAAGTCAGCAGTGAGGAGGGACAGAAGCCCGGCAAGGATCCGCTCAGTGCCTATGCCCGCAATCTCAACGCCATGGCTCGCGCTGGGCGTCTCGACCCGCTCATCGGTCGCCAGCTGGAGATGCAGCGCGCACTGCAGATCCTTGCCCGGCGGCGCAAGAACAACCCGCTCTTCGTGGGCGAGCCGGGAGTAGGCAAGACCGCTATCGTCGAGGGGCTGGCGCGCGCCATCGTCCAAGGCAAGGTGCCGGAGCTGCTGGAGGATGCCACCATCTATGCCCTGGACATGGGCGCCCTCATCGCCGGCTCTCGCTACCGCGGTGATTTCGAAGAGCGTCTCAAGGGCGTGCTCAAGGCCCTGCGCAAGAAGCCCAACAGCATCCTCTTCATAGACGAGATCCACACCATCATCGGCGCCGGTGCCGCCTCTGGCGGTGCCATGGACGCCTCCAATCTGCTCAAACCGGCTCTCGCCTCGGGCGAGCTCAAGTGCATCGGTGCCACCACCTATCAAGAGTACCGCCAGTACTTCGAGAAGGACCGCGCCCTCACCCGACGCTTCCAGAAGATCGACGTGCCGGAGCCCAGCGCCGAGGAAGCCGTGCAGATCCTGCGCGGACTCAAGGGCCAGTTCGAACGCCACCATCGGCTGCGCTACACCGACACCGCCCTGCGCGCCGCCGTGGAGCTGTCCGTCAAGCACATCCACGATCGCCACTTGCCCGATAAAGCCATCGACCTCATCGACGAGGTGGGTGCCGCTCAGGCCCTGCTGCCCCCGTCGCGCCGCAAGAAGTCCATCGGCGTCCACGATATTGAGGAGATGGTGGCTCGGGTGGCGCGGATTCCCGGCAAGAACGTCTCCCTGGACGACCGCGCCGCCCTGAAGAATCTGGAACGCGACCTCGGTCTCGTGATATTTGGCCAGGATCGCGCCATCCGCGAGCTCAGCGCCGCCATCAAGATGGCGCGCGCCGGCCTGCGCCACCACGAAAAACCCGTGGGCAGCTTCCTTTTTGCCGGCCCCACGGGGGTGGGCAAGACCGAGCTCAGTCGTCAGCTCGCCACACTCCTCGGCATCCCCCTGCTGCGCTTCGACATGAGCGAGTACATGGAGCGCCACACGGTGTCCCGCCTCATCGGCGCGCCGCCCGGATACGTGGGCTACGACCAATCCGGACAGCTCACCGAAGCGGTCAATCAGCACCCGCACGCGGTCCTGCTCCTGGACGAGATCGAAAAGGCGCACCCGGACATCTTCAACGTCCTGCTGCAGGTCATGGACCACGGCAAGCTCACGGATGCCAGCGGCCGCTCCGTGGATTTCCGCAACGTCATTCTCATCATGACCACCAACGCCGGCGCCGAGCAGCGAGGCAAGACCAGTGTGGGCTTCCTCGCCCCCAGCGGCGCGGATGAGGGGCGCGAGATGGAGAGCATCCAGCGGATCTTCGCTCCGGAGTTCCGCAACCGTCTGGATGCCGTCGTGCCCTTCGCGCCACTGAGCCGGGAACACGTCCTCCACGTGGTGGACAAGTTCCTCATGGAGCTGGACGAGCAGCTCCTGCAGAAGGACTACAGCCTGGAGGTCCAGCCGGAGCTGCGCCAGTGGCTGGCAGATCGCGGTTACGATCCACAGATGGGCGCCCGTCCCATGGCGCGGGTCATTCAGGAACACCTCAAGAAGCCACTGGCCGAGCACATCCTCTTTGGCGATCTGCCCAAAGGCACGCGCATCCGCGCCGAGTTGCGCGACGGACGGGTGGAAATCCGCATCCCCGAGACCCTGCCGTCCTCCTGAGCATCGGGGCGGCAGCAGGCCACTGCGGCTGCCCTTGCCTGGGCTTTTCCCCACCTTTACACTCGACGGGTTCCGTTGACCAGGATGGCCATGCCCGCTGTCATTCCCACCGATTCCGTCGGTCTGGTACACGCCCAGACGGTCGATTTTTCCGATCCCCTGACTCTGGAGTGCGGTCGCACTCTGCCCGGCTATACCCTCGCCTATGAGACTTACGGCGCGCTCAACTCCGCGCGCAGCAACGCCATCCTGATCTGCCACGCGCTGTCCGGTGACCACCACGCCGCCGGCTACCACAGCCTGGAGGATCGCAAACCAGGCTGGTGGGAGACCATGATCGGCCCCGGAAAACCCATCGACAGCGAACGCTTCTTTATCGTCTGCAGCAACTTCATCGGTTCCTGCCGAGGCTCCACCGGCCCTGCCAGCATCAACCCCGCTACCGGCGAACCCTGGGGCCTCGATTTCCCCATGGTCACGGTGCGCGATTGGGTGCGCACCCAGGCGGCCCTCGCCGATCATCTGGGTATCGCCCAGTGGGCTGCCGTCATCGGCGGCAGTCTCGGCGGCATGCAGGTCCTGGAGTGGGCCATGCTCTATCCCGAACGCCTGCGCCACGCCGTCGTCATCGCCGCCGCGCCGCGTCTGACGGCACAGAACATCGCCTTCAACGAGGTCTGCCGCCAGGCCATCATGACCGACCCCGATTTCCACGAAGGCCGGTACTACGCCCACGGCACCAAGCCGCGGCGGGGACTGGCTCTGGCGCGCATGATCGGCCACATCACCTACCTCTCGGACGACGCCATGCGCGCCAAGTTCGGTCGCGACACCCGCAACGGCAAGGCCTTTTCCTTCGGCTTTGATGTCGATTTCGAAGTAGAGAGCTATCTGCGCTACCAGGGCTCCCGCTTCGTCGAGCAGTTCGACGCCAACAGCTATCTCTATATCACCAAGGCCCTCGATTATTTTGATCCGGCGGCCGCGCACGGCGGGGATCTTGCTGTGGCCTTTGCGCCCATCCGCGCCTCGGTGCTGGTGATCTCCTTCAGCACCGACTGGCGTTTTTCTCCCGAGCGCTCGCGCGAAATCGTCCAGGCTCTGTATCGCGCCGGACGCGAAGTCAGCTACGCCGAGATCGAGGCGGCCCACGGTCACGACTCCTTCCTCCTGGCCGTGCCCCAGTATTTGGAGGTCATGTCTGCCTATCTGCAACGCGTTGCCGAAGAGGGACGCGCTTGAGTGCACTGCGTCCGGATCTAGCGGTCATCGCCCAGTGGATCGAGCCTGGCAGCCGGGTACTGGATCTGGGCTGTGGCGAGGGCGAGCTCCTAGACTACCTGCGCCGGGAAAAAGGTGTCACCGGCTACGGTGTGGAGCTCGAGGACAGCCGAGTGGTAGCGGCCCTGCGTCGTGGCCTGCCCGTCATTCAGCAGGACCTGGACGCCGGTCTGCGCCAGTTTGCCGACGGCAGCGTCGATACTGTGGTACTATCCTTGACACTGCAGGCGGTGCGTTACCCACGCGAACTCCTGCTGGAGATGTTGCGCGTAGGTCGCGAGGGCATCGTCACCTTTCCGAACATGGGTCATTGGCAGGCTCGGTGGCAGCTCGGGGTGGCGGGGCACATGCCCGTCACGGACGCCCTGCCGCACCATTGGTACGACACCCCCAATATCCACCTGTGCACCATCCGCGACTTCGATGCCCTGTGCCGCGCCAACGGCATCGCGGTCCGCCAGCGGGTAGTGCTGGACGATCGGCGGCGCAGCAACTGGGCGATCCGCCTCCTGCCCAATCTGTTCGGGGAGGTGGCGCTCTACCGCTGCACACGGGGGACCGGCTGAAACGAGACAAGGAAATCGCATGCCACTGGAATTGATCAGCTTCCCTCTGTGCCCCTATGTCCAGCGCTCGGTCATCACGCTCCTGCACAAGGAAGTGCTCTTCACCCTGACCCACATCGACCTCGCGCACAAACCCGACTGGTTCCTGCAGATCTCGCCCATGGGCAAGGTACCGTGTCTGCGGGTGGATGACGATGTCGTCCTCTTCGAGTCCCAGGTCATCAACGAATACCTCGATGAGACCACGCCCCCGCCCCTGCACCCCGCCGACCCTCTGGAACGGGCCCGCCATCGATCCTGGATCGCCTTTGGCGGTGAGGCTCTGGGTGATCAGTTCCAGATGATGGTGGCGCAGGGCGAGGAGCGCTTCACCGCCGCCCATCGCCAGCTTTTCGAGAAGCTGGAACGCCTGGAGGCGGCTGCCAGCGACGGGCCCTTCTTTGCCGGCGAATCCTTCAGCCTGGTGGACGCCGCCTACGCCCCTCTGTTCATGCGCATGGAAATCCTGCACAGCCTGCGCCCATTGCCACGCTGGGAATCCTTGGGCAAACTGCGACGGTGGGCGGCGCACCTGCTGGAGCTGCCGGAGGTGGCCGCGTCGGTGCAGCCGGGTTTTCCCGAGCAGATTCGCAACTATCTGAGCGAGAAGGGCAGCCTACTGCTGCGCTCAGCCTGACCGGAGACGAGAGATGACCGAAAACGATGCCAGCGAGACCAACACGGCCAGCGGGCAAGAGCTCGTACCCGTGACCCATTTTGGTTACCAGGAGGTACCGGAACCCGAGAAGGAGGCGCGCGTTCGCCAAGTGTTCAGCAGCGTGGCGGAGCGCTACGATCTCATGAACGATCTCATGTCTCTGGGCATCCACCGCCTGTGGAAGCGCTTCGCCGTCGATCTTGCCCGCCCGCGACCGGGGCAAACGGTGCTGGATCTCGCTGGCGGTACCGGCGATCTGGCAGCGCTTCTGTACCGGCGCATCCAGCCCAACGGCCACATCGTCGTCTCGGATATCAATCCCGACATGCTGGCGGTGGGCGAAAAACGTATGGCGGACAAAGGGATGCTGGCCGGTGTGGAGTTTGTGGAAGCCAATGCCGAAGCGCTCCCCTTCCCCGACCGCTCCTTCGATCTCGTCACCCTCGCCTTCGGCATCCGCAACATGACCCATCCCGAACGGGCCCTGCGCGAAATTCACCGGGTGCTGAAGACCGGTGGACGGGTGCTGGTCCTGGAGTTCTCCCACCCCCGCTGGCCCGGCCTGCAGAGTCTCTACGATCTCTACTCCTTCAATATCCTGCCGCGCCTTGGCGAAATGATCGCCAAGGATCGCGAGAGCTACCAGTACCTGGTCGAGTCCATCCGCCGCTTTCCCGATCAGGAAACCTTCCGCGCGATGATGGAAGACGCGGGGCTGGAACGCGTCGATGTCCACAACCTCTCCGGCGGCATCGTCGCCATCCACCGCGGCTTTCGCTTCGACTGAGCCCCGACCCATGAATTTGCTTCATGGGTCGTCCGAATAAAATACCCTTGAGATTGCCCCATCCTCGGGGCATCATGGCCGCAGCTTTGGCATAGGAGAAGAGCATGACTCGGGTCCACAATCTGGGTTTTCCACGTATTGGACACAAACGCGAACTCAAGAAGGCCCTGGAGTCCTTCTGGTCCGGCGAGATCGACGGCGAGGAGCTGGAAGCCCGCGCCGCCCAGCTGCGCGAACGCCATTGGCGTATTCAGCAGACCTGTGGTGTCGAACTCATTCCCGTCGGCGATTTCAGTCTTTACGACCAGATGCTCGATATGAGCTGCACCTTGGGCGCCATTCCGCCCCGCTATGGCTTCAACGCCAAGGAAGTGGATCTCGCTACCTTCTTTGCCATGGCGCGCGGCTCCAGCAGCCAACCGGCCATGGAGATGACCAAGTGGTTCGACACCAACTACCACTACATCGTCCCGGAATTTCACGAAGGGATGCACTTCGCCCTGCGCAGCGAGCGGCTCTTCCGGCAAGTCCGCGAAGCCCAGGGCCTGGGTATCACTCCCAAACCGGTCCTCGTCGGCCCCATCACCTACCTGTGGCTGGGCAAGGAGAAGGATCTGGCCGCTGAGGCCGCCCATGCGCCGCAGCACCACCACGACGACAGCGCCTGCTGTGGGCACGGCGCCACCAGCGGCCCCGCGGGCTTTGACCGGCTCTCGCTGCTGCCGAAGCTCCTGCCCGTCTACGGCGAAATCCTGGCGCGCCTGCGCGAACTGGGGGTGGAGTGGGTGCAGATGGACGAACCCGCCCTGACCCAGGATCTGCCCCAGGAGTGGCTGGAGGCCCTGGACCGGGCCTATGCCGAGCTTGCCAAAGCCGTCGGGCCCAAGATCCTCCTGGCCACCTACTTCGAGTCCGTGGCCGACCACGCGAAGCGGCTGATGGCGCTCCCGGTAGCGGGTCTGCATCTGGATCTGCGCCGTGCCGCAGCACAGCGGGACGTCTTTCTCCCCCATTATCCAAAGGACAAGATCCTGTCCCTGGGCGTCGTGGATGGTCGCAACGTCTGGCGCGCCGACCTCGACGCTGCCTTGGAGCTGATCCAGCCCGCGGCGCAGGCCCTGGGCGAACGCCTTTGGCTCGCCCCCTCCTGCAGCCTGATGCACAGCCCCGTCGACCTCGAGCAGGAGACGGAGCTCGATGCCGAGCTCAAATCCTGGCTGGCCTTTGCGGTGCAAAAGCTGGACGAACTCGCCGTCCTCGCCCGCGCCACGGATCACGGCATCGCCGCGGTCCAAAGCGCCTGGGACAGCGCCAGAGCCGCAGTGGCCTCGCGCCGTTCCTCGCAGCGCATCCATAACGCCGCAGTTGCGGCACGTCTCACTGAGCTGGGCAAGGACGAGGGTCATCGGCAGCACCCCTATCCGGTGCGCGCCACGGCCCAGCGCCAGCGTTTTCACCTGCCCCTCTTTCCCACCACCACCATCGGCAGTTTTCCGCAGACCCCGGAAATCCGCAAGGCGCGGCTGCTGCACCGCAAGGGCGAGCTCTCCGATGCCGATTACCGCAAGGCCATGGAGGCGGAGATCGCCCACGTGGTACGGGAGCAGGAGCGCCTCGACATCGACGTGCTGGTGCACGGTGAACCGGAGCGCAACGACATGGTGGAGTACTTCGGTGAGCAGTTGGCGGGCTTCGCCTTCACCCGCCACGGCTGGGTACAGAGCTACGGTTCCCGCTACGTCAAGCCGCCTTTGATCTTTGGCGACGTCTCCCGTCCCCACCCCATGACCGTGGATTGGGCACGCTACGCCCAATCTCTGAGCAAGCGCCCCATGAAAGGCATGCTCACGGGTCCCGTGACCATCCTGCAATGGTCTTTCGTCCGCGACGACCAGCCGCGGGAACGCACCGCCCTGCAGATCGCTCTGGCCATCCGCGACGAGGTCAAGGACCTCATAGACGCCGGCATCGGCATCATCCAGATCGATGAACCGGCTTACCGGGAGGGCCTGCCGCTCAAGCGCAAGGATTGGGATCAATACCTCGCCTGGGCTTCCCGCGCCTTCCGGATCTCAGCGCAGGTAGCACCCGACGACGTCCAGATCCACACCCACATGTGCTACTCGGAGTTCAACGATATCCTGCCGGCCATCGCGGCCATGGACGCCGACGTCATCACCATCGAGACCTCACGCTCACAGATGGAGCTCCTCGATGCCTTTGCCCACTTCCAGTATCCCAACGAGATCGGGCCGGGCGTCTACGATATCCACTCGCCGCGAGTGCCGTCGGAAGCCGAGATGATCAATCTACTGGAGAAGGCCGAACGGGTGATACCGGCAGAACGGCTCTGGGTCAACCCCGACTGTGGCCTGAAGACACGCAAGTGGCCGGAGGTAACCCCGGCCCTGGAGCACATGGTCGCCGCCGCCAAGGCCATGCGCAAGCGTCACTGATGGGGGGAGCCGCGCGGGGCGGCTCTCGCGTACCCCCGCTGTCCGGAGCGCCCCTGAGGAGCAATCCCCAGGGGCTTTCCATTTCCGGGAAGCGCCTCAGTGAGGCAGCTTGGGTGAGATCTGCAGCCGTCGCGAGGCCGCCAGTTGGCGCAGCTCTTCCCGGTCACCGTCCCAGTGCTCCAGGGTCTGCCACAAGGGATGTGGACCAAGGTTCAGGCCGGCCTTCAGCATCCGCTCGCGCAGTGTGGCCATGGTGCCGCCCAGAGCCAGGTAGAGAAGAATGAGCCCATCGATGAAGCCCTCCAGATCCCGTTGGCGATGGGTGATCCGCAGCAGTTCGGCATAGAGGGGTAAGCGCAGAGGTTCTTCCAGAATTGCGGCGTGGAGCACCGAGACGGCGTATTTGGGGTCCGGATTACGAGACACCAGAGCCAGGGCCTTGGCGGCCGTCATGGGCTCTTCCACACCCTCCCCCGGTGTGGGTATCGGGATACCCAGTTTTTCTGCCAGGACCAGCAGCTCGAGGTTGCCCGGATCCCGCTCCAGTCCCTCACGGATCTTGCCACGCCACCAGGTCGGGCTCTGTACCCCCAGCTTCTCCCCCAAACTCGCCAGGAGTTCGGTATAGGCGTCGAGGTCTTCCAGAGCGAGATAGGCGTCCAGAAGTTGATTGATGGCACGGGTATCGTCCGGGCGCAGGTCCACGTACCAGCGCAACACGGTGGCCGCCTGAGAATAATGGCCATACTGCATGTAGATGGCGGATTCCTTCAGCAGATCGTCGACGCTGAGGCTCTCTTCTTCTATCCCAGCCGCCGCTTGGGCGCTGGTCGCGGCGACCGTGGATCCCGCACTGGGGGAGGCCTGCTCCGCTTGCTTCGCCTGCGCCACCGAAGAACCCTCGGCACGGGGCGCTGGCTCGCTTTCCCGATCACGCTTTCGACGTGCTCGCAGGCGGATGTAGACCTCCACCGCCAACAGGAGCACGACTACGATTTCCAAAACCAGCATCAATCCATCCATGCGTCCCGGTCCGTTTGGCTTGGGCCTTGGTAGATTAGTCGACGACCGCCATTTCTGCAGGACCGGTTTCGGCTAGGCAGGCGACTCCCCGGAGTCACCGAATCGATCAGGCGAACTGCCGCCCATTCGTCGCGCCCGGGACCATCTCGGCCAGAAGCAACCTCAGTAGGTGCAGCACCTGCGGGCGGTCGCGCACATCCGTCGGCGCCAGCCGCAGACGCAGATCACCGTGACGCAGATAAGGCGGCATCTGCAGGGCCTCGCGTTCTTCCGGCGCAAGCTTGTTGAGACCCACCACTACCGCTGGCCGCTTCAGGTAGGGCAGGATCTTTTCCAGATAGAGGTGCAGCGCGGCGATGGGCTCGGGCTGACGCACGTCCAAGAGCACGATGAGTCCATCGGTGTTGCGCCCAAGAATCTCCCACATGAACTGGAAGCGCTCCTGCCCCGGGATGGCATAGACGTGTACGCGCTCCGGTCGGTCCGGACAGGATATGACGCCATAATCCATGGCTACGGTCGTCGTCTTTTTTTCAGGATCACCCTCCGCCTCCGAGTGACGGGCGTCCGTCGTCAGCGCCTGACCATCAAAAAGGCTCTGCAGGGCCGTGGTCTTACCCGAGCCCACGGGACCAGCAATGATGACCTTGCGAACGGGTGCTACTTCCTCCATGACCCACCTCAGACTGTGCCGGGCATGAGCTCGGGCCACACGGGCCGCTGCCTTTCTACCCTCTAACCGGTATTAGAAGGATTACCCGGGTCTGGCAATGGCCTCACCCACGTATTTGCCCATCCAGTGCTCGATTTCCTGGACTTCGCGGAGGTGCCCATACAGGCCAATCTTGGCACTGAACTTGGTCACCGCCGCGCCCTCACTGTGCAAGGTGATGAGAATGGCATCGCCACTACTGGTGTATCCCCGCACTTCCGTGGTTCGGGCATCCACAGACTTGACCCCCGAAAACCGCATCCCTGCAGCCGGTAGAGCGCGTTCCGCCGCCTGCGTCACCACCGCCAGTGAGGCCGGATAATACGTGTAGTAGGGTATCGGATTGATTTGCGGGGCTATGGTAGAACTGCAGCCCGCGAGCGCTGCCGAGAAAAATAGCGCGCCAAGCAGTCCTGCGAGAGTATTTTTCATGAGATTTACCTTTCCGTAGATGACGCCAGCCAGAATTTTCCCAGCGCAATCGGGGACTCGCCGAGCGCCGACACGAACGAGTATACTAGGTGTCGGGAATTGTCTGAACCTTAGCGGATCCACGGACCGATTACCATTCTGAAGGGAGCACTGGACATGAAGACAGCACGTTGGGCCCTCGTCACCATCCTGCCCTTGATTCTCGCGGGATGTGCCAACAACCCCTACGCCTCCGATCGTACCACCGCCAACACGGCTGGCGGCGCCCTCCTAGGCAGTATCGCCGGCGCCGTCATCGGCAATCAGACCGGTTCACCTCTGGCGGGCGCTGCCATCGGTGCCGGGATCGGCGGTCTGGCCGGCTATGGGATCTCCAAATCCCAGGAGCAGAGTGCGCCGCCCGCGCCACAACCCGGCTACTACGCGCCGCCACCGAGCAACGTCCAATGCCCGCCAGGCTACGTCTGTACGCCGACGGCTCCACAATATCAAAACCCGACTCCACCACCGCCATCCTGCCCGCCGGGTTACACCTGCACCACGCGCTGATGCCCCAGCCTGCCAGCCCAGCGCCGGACACGGCCGCCGAAAGCTCCCGGAAAGCCCACTGGGTAGAGGGGAATTTGGATGGCGCGCGCCCGGTGCCCTGGTGGCGGGCACCCGGGATCGTCCTGGCCGCGACAGCGGATGGGCGCTCTGGCGGCGGCCGGGTCTGGTGCGTGCGAGCACACAGCAGCGAGGATGCCGCGGTAGCGCAACTGTACTTGGCGCTGCCCCAGCCCCCCCAGCCTAAAGCCGCTTTTCTGGTGCAGGGGGGCGACATACTCCTCGTTACCCAAGACGGCGGAACGCTTCAGCCCAAGCTGCTGCGTCCCGCTGCCGTCCTTACAGTGCTGCGCCGCGAGTGGCTTCTCAGCCTTTTCCTGTTTGGCCCCATTCTCGGTGTTTTTCTCGTCAACCTCATATTTGGTATGCCGAGCTTTCTCTGGTGGTCTGCCCTCGGGGTACTGATCCTGTCTCTGGCGGTCATGGCCAGCCTCATCCGCAACGACCTCAAGGAGTTGCGGACGTGGGTAAGGCGTCAACGGCGACTTGCGGACGCCGCTCTGCAGGCGTCGGAGCACTCACCCACAGCTCACTGACCCCCACCCTCGGACCAAATTTCTGCCTGCGCCAGCGTGATGCGTGGCGCCTTGAGCGAACAAACCCGCTTGCCGCACCACAGGGGCGGCACGTCCATCTCTTCCAGTGCGTGTTCCATGGTCACCCGAAACACCGGCGCCGCCTCCACGCCACCAAAATTCCAGAATTTGTCGCTGTCTCTCAGGGTCACCGCCATCACGAGACGCGGATCCCGCCCGGGGGCGAAGCCCACGAAGGTAGCGTTGGTACGGTGGTGGAAAAAGCCGTCCTTGCCATTGGCGATATCCGCCGTCCCGGTTTTACCCGCCACCTGGTAACCCGGAATGGCCGCCAATATGCCCGTGCCATTGGGCTCTGCCACGCTGCGCAGCCAGCGGCGCAGATCTGCGGCCACCCAGGCGGGCATGACCCGCCTGCGTTTCAGGGGCTCGCCAAGCATCAGCTGTGGACGCACGTGGTAACCGCCATTGGCGATGGCCGCGTAGGCGTCCGCCAGCTGCAGGGTCGTCACCGACACCCCATAACCTATGGCGATGGTGGCGTGGCGCGCCTTGCCCCAACCCTGCCAAGGCGGCAGCACCCCGCCGGTGGCACCGGGCAGGCCCAAGCTGAGCTCGCGCCCAAAGCCTACCGCACGGTACATGCGGTAGATATCCTGTCGCGGGGTACGCAGGGCGATCTTGGCGGTACCGATGCAGCTGGAGTACTTGAGGATGTGCTCGATATTGAGGACATGGTGCAGGACATCGTCGGTGATGGGGTAGCCCCCGATCCACAACGGCTGCGACACATTGAATCGCGCCGATGGCGAGACACTGTGACTGGCGAGGGCGGCGGCGATGGCAAAGGGCTTCATGACCGAACCCGGCTCGAAGGCCTGGTGTATCGCATTGTTGGTAAAATCCGCGGCACTACGGCAACTGGCCAGGTCGTTGGGATTACAGCTCGGAACACTCACCATGGCCAGAATCTGGCCATTGCGCACGTTCATGACCACCGCCGAGCCGTTGGCCGCGCCAAAGTGCTTCTGGGCAGCGCGCAGGGCGACATAGGCCCAGTACTGGATCTGCGGACTGATGGTAAGGCGGATGGGCGAGCCCGGGTGCGCCAGAGCCTCCACGCGGGCCACCTGAAGCACCTGTCCGCGGGGATCCAGCAAGGCCTGCTCCCGGCCACTCTGCCCGGCCAACCAGCCATTGAAGGCCATTTCCAGACCACCGGCACCGCGGTGCGCCTCATCGAGAAAGCCGACAAGGGGCTCTGTGACTGCTCCCAGCGGGAAATAGCTGCGGCTACTGGGGCTGACACCGACACCGGGGAGATGCAGGGCGCGCACCGCCCGGCCCAGACTCGGCGGCACTTGACGTCGCAGATAGGCGAAGTCGGCACCACCGGCGCGCAGAAGCTGGGCGAGTTCGCCGACACGAAGGTGCAGGGTCCTGGCCAAGGTCTGCCAGCGACTGCGCTCGCTCTCCAAGACCTTGGGGTCCGCCCAGATGGTCACCGCCGGAACATTGACGGCAAGAGGTTCACCGTTACGGCCGAGAATGATCCCCCGCTGGCTGCTGAGGGGAAGTGTGCGCAGATAGCGCATCCGTCCCTGATCGCGCAGACGATGGCCGTCCTGAACCTGCAAGACGAAGTCGCGCCCGAGCATGGCCACAAAGCCCAGCAGTACGACGGCGACGAACCAGCGCGCGCGAGCCGATGGCAGCGGTCTCACCCTAGACTCCGTTGCCCGGGTGGAACAGGATACAGCGGTATGTGCGGCATAGGCGTTTTGTCTCTCGGGATGGCGACTGAGACCCGCGCGAAGAAAAAAAGTTGCCGGCTCCGCCGCCATCCTGGCAAAGCAGTGGAAAAAGCAGATATAACCCCTTATCCCACTTGAACTTTATAGCATGCTCGCCCTACAATCCAGAAATTCCGGTGCGGGAGAGGAGAACCATGCCGACACCATCGCCCACCCCTCTGTGGCGCTTCGGCGCCTTCGCTGTCGCGCTCACCGGGCTAGCTGGCTGCGCGAGTCTTCCCGCACACCAAGGCGCCGCCAGCGCGCGCGCCTACCACGCGGCGCGGGTGGGTGCGGCATTTTCCAATGGCGAAGTCTGCTATGCGCCATCTCCGGACCTGCAGGCAGCCTACAATCAACCCTACGAAATCAACGGCCGCTGGTATCATCCCCTGACCACGGCTCGTGGCTACGACGTGCGCGGCATTGCCTCCTGGTACGATCGCGCCTCTTCCAGCAGCGTCACCGCCATGGGCACGGCCTTCCACCAGAATGCCCTTACCGCTGCCAGCCGGGTGCTGCCCCTTCCCTCCTGCGTGCGCGTCACCAATCTCGTCAACGGCCGCAGTGTACTGGTTCTGGTGGACGATCGCGGTCCTTTCGTTGCCGGTCGGGTGATGGACCTGTCCCTGGGCACTGCACACGCCCTCGGCATGGTGACGCAGGGCACCACGCCCGTACAGATTCAGGCCGTTGCCAACAGTCCGGTGACACCGACCGTGGCTACCCCGCAGCTGACCCAGGTACGCAGCAGGACTCCGCCTCCGACGCTGGCCACGATTACCCCAGTCCAGGTGCCCCAGGAGGCCGCCTCGCCGGCCGCCCAGGCGCGTCTGCAAGCCGTGGTAGAGGATGCTTTCGCCAGCAATCCGGCCCGACCCGTGGTCGTGGCACGCCGGACGACTCCGTTGCCGCAGACTCCGGAGACGCAGACACCCGCGCATGAGGAGCCTCCCAAAGTCCGGCACTGGCCAAGCGCTGCGCTGCAACCAGCCCTCTATTTGATCTCCGCCGACCCCATGGACCTTGCCCACGCACGGGAAGAACAACATCGACTCCGGGAGTTCGGCATCAGCACAGCGCAGTTGGTGGCCGTCGATGGCCACAGCTACGCCGTCAAGATCGGCCCCATGGCCCCGACCAGTAGTCCCGAGACCTATCTGCGCAGTCTTCGGCGCCTGCGTCTGGGAAGCTTTACGGTCAGCCGCGAAAACGGCTGAGCGCGCCGCGTCAGGAAGCGCCTGACGGCGCAATCCGTCCTGATCGATTCAGGAGAGCGGTGTGCCGTCGGCACGAAGCCTGCGCAAGCCCGCGTGCGACTCGCCCACGAGGGCCCAGATCAGCAGCACCACCCAGGCGATACCGGACCAGCCGAGGACGATGTCGAGGACGAGGATCCAGAGACTGTGCTCGTGGTGGCGTGCACCTGCGACTATGGCTGGGATGAAATAGAGAAAAAGCGCCAGCACCCCGCCCAGCACCCACAGCAGCACGTGCAGGAAAATACTGCCCACGGCGAGGCCGAGCAAAGCCAGGAACACGATGAACAGGGCCAGGGCAGCACTCACGCCCGCGCCTCCTCGCCGAACATGCCCGAGAGAATTTCCTCGCCCGCAAAACTCTGTCCGCTGAGACTCTGGATGAGCACCCGCCCACCCAGCACCTGCGGCGCGATGACCAGATCGACGCCGGTCTTGCGCAGACGGGCGACGTTGCGCACTTCATCCACCGCAGCCACCGTCTTGCCATCGACGCCCAGATCCTTGGCTGCCAGGACGATAAAGGCATTTTCGCTGTCGTCACTGCGCAAGGCCAGTACACCCAGGGCTTGCAATGCACCCGCCTGACGCAGCACCTCGGGATCGGCGGGGTCACCGATCATGAGGTCGGCCTCCTCCATCCAAAGGTTCTCCGGGCGATGCGGGAGCAGCACCAGCACAGGCAGGTGACGCTCTCGCAGCGCTCGATAGGTGTTCTGGGCCAGGGCATTGTCGCCCACCAAGAGGTAATGATTGCGGCGCTTGGTTTTCTTTTCGCCCATGAGCAGCCTTTGCATCCGGCCACTGACGAGCGGCACGATCACCGCCGAGATAGAGGTAGCAAAGACGGTGATGCCGAGCAGGATGATGGACACCACAAAGAGTCGCGCGTCCTCACTTTTCGGGACGATGTCACCGTACCCCACGGTGGACATGGTGACCACCGAAAAATAGAGCGCCGTGACGAGATTATCGATCTTGGGCGAGAAGCCTGCCCCCAGCACGTAGGCACCGAACACGGCGTAGCTCATGAGCAGCAACACCGAGACTACCGCAAACAGGCTGCCCGCGGCGACGCTGGAGCGCGCAAAATGGTGACGGAAGATGAGCAGGGCCAGGAGAATGGCGACGTTGAAAACCATCATCCCGTTCCAGGTCCAGCCATACTGATGCACCAGCAGAGCCAGAGTCACTGCGGCGAGCAGCAGGGTGATGACCCAGGAGAAGCGGGACCGAAACAGTAGGCCAAAGGCCATGATGAGCAGGACGATACCGGCCACCAGCTCCGGTACGGTACCCAGAGCCGAGAGCAGTGGCACCTGAGTCAGGCTGGTGGAAGGGGTAATGACCTGCAGCTCCGGAAACACCTTGGCAAGGCTGGGGAGTGTTTCCAGCACCGATAGGCCGCCCAGCAGGCCGACGGCCAGTGCCATGGGCACGTGTGGAAACCAGTGCTCCAGGTGCAACGCGGCCTGCACACGCGCGCCGGATCTAGCCCAGCGCTGCCACCACGAGAACTGGATCAGTTCAGGTACTTTCAAATGAGATCCTCCCGGATTGGGGGCGGATCGGATTCAGTGGGGATGCTGATCCTTGGTGTCTTTGCCGAAGGTGCTGCGCATGGCAAAAAACACGGCACCGACCCACATGCCGCCCAAAACGATAAAAGTCGCGTAGAACATGATAGCAGGATCCTCGATAAAATTTAATGATAATGAACTTTGCGGCTATTGGCACGCGTTTATGACCAGATTTTTCTGCAGAGGTTCCCTTAGCCAAAGGCCTGGGCTGGATTCACGACGATATTGGTGAAGGTCTTGATCTTCAAATGGGGCTTGAGGTAGGCAAGAAAGGCCGCACGAGCCACGGGCAGGGCCTGCCAGGCGTTGGCACCGCCATCCTCCACCACGGCCGCCACGGCGATGCGCGGATGGTGGTAGGGTGCCCAGCCGATGAACAGGGAGTCGTCGTTGTAGACCGTACGACCGTCCTTGAAGGCGACGGGGACTTCCGCCGTACCGGTCTTGCCCGCCATGGACAGTCCCGGGTAAGACACCGCTTGGCAGGTACCCCGGGTGACACAGGCGTGCATACCCCGGCGCACCGCTCGCAGGGCAAAGGCCGGCAGGTGCAGATTCTTGGCGGGCGGCACGGACAGCAGGGTACGCCGTCCGGTGAGTGGGTTGATCAGCGCCCGGGCCACGTGCAGATAGGGCAGCCTGCCGCCGTTGGCAATGGCAGCAACGGCCCGCACGAGCTGCAGGGGCGTGACCAGCAGATAGCCCTGACCGATGCCGAGGATGATGCTGTCGCCGGTATACCAGGGTGCGTGCCAGCGGCGTTCTTTCCACGCCGGCGTCGGCACGAAGCCCGGACTGCTGCCCGGGGTATCGATAGGTGCCGGACGGCCGAAGCCAAAGCGCCACAGCGCCTGGTCCTGGCGTTGGATGCCCATCTTCATGGCCAGCTTGTAGAAAAAGACATCGACGGACCAGGCGAGCGCCTTGGTCAGGCCGGTTTCACCAAATCCGGCCCGATACCAGTCCCAATAGACGTGCCCTCCGACCCGCAGGAAACCCGGGCAGTAGGTGTGAAAATTGGGACCGATGACGTGGTCCTGTAAAGCCTGAAGGGCGTAGAAAGGCTTGATGGTAGAACCCGGCGGATAGAGTCCCTGAGCAACCCGATCCACCAGCGGCCGTCCCGGTTGGTGCAGCAGCGACTGCCAGTGCCGCTGGCGGATGCCGTTGACGAACCAGTTGGCGTTGAAGCTCGGATTGCTGACGCTGGCCAAAACCGCACCGGTGTTGGGATTGATGGCGACCAGTGCACCCCGATAGTGGTAGCGACGCATGACCCGCGCCACCGCCCGTTCCACCCGCAGGCGCAATGTCGTCTGCAGGGTGTCGCCGGGAGTAGGCGGCACTGTACGCAACTGCGCGACCGGGTCACCCAGGGCGTTGACCTCCAGGATGCGATATCCGAAGCGACCGCGCAGATCGCGCTCGAAGGCATATTCCAGACCCGTGAGGCCGACGTGGCGGCGATAAAGATACTTCTGCGGATCGAAGCCTTGCAGATCCGCCGCCGTAACGGGCCCCACATAGCCCACCACATTGCTGAACAGGGGCGAGTAAGGGTAAAAGCGATGCCAGCGTACCGCCAGGCCGACGCCCGGAAAATCCTGCGCACGCACGGCAAAACGGGCCATCTGCGCCGGGCTCATCCGCGACATCAGGAGGCGCGGCAGATAGGCGGGCTTGTCGTCCAAGGTCGCCAGTAGATGCTGCATCCGCTGCGGCGGGATGGGGAAGAGTCTTTCCAGACTCGCCAGGGTTTCGTGCAGGTGGTGCACCTCGTCGGGGATGAGCTCAAGCACATAGCGGGCTCGATTGCCCGCCAGAACCTGTCCGTGAGCGGCCAGTATCAGCCCCCGCGCCGGCGCCAGCGGTACGATGGCACTGTGATTGGCCTGCGCCATCTGGCGGAAGCGTCGGTAATGCAGGACCTCCATTCCCACGATCCGACCCAGGAGCACCGCAAAGAGTGCGGCCAATAGCAGCACCGCCAGAAACAGTCGGCGACGAAAGGGAGTGGGAGACGAGGGGAGCTGCGGCATGCTCGCTCTGAGCGGCAAAAGCGCGATCAAGTTCCCCGGGAGGGGGCGCCATCCACCGGGAACTTACCACCGGGCCACACCGTCGAAGTGTCCGTTGCCGCGCATGCAGGATCGTGCCGCGCGGACCAAAACCAAGATTTGGATCAGCCGCAAAAAACCATGAGTCGCATAATTAGCAACACTGTAAATATTAGACTACTGCGTGGCGCGTCGTCGGCGGCCCTGGTGCTCGCCACCTGCGCCTGTGCCGGCAGCCCGCACCCCCACGCGCATGAGGCGCGGTCGGCCGAGGCCATGTTCCGACCCGGCAAAGCGGCTCTGGACCGTGGCGATTACGACCGCGCAGTCCGTGATTTTCAGAATCTGCAAGCGGAATATCCCTACGGCCCTTACGCGGAACAGGCGCAGCTGGATACCGCCTACGCCTACTACAAGCAAGGCGATTCCAAGGCGGCCGTGGCAGCGGCCGAGGCCTTCATCAAGGCACATCCGGTCAACCCCCACGTAGACTATGCCTGGTATCTCAAGGGCTTGGCACAGTACCAGGCCATCGAGGGAGCGGAGTTCAATCCGCAACCGGATTATGCGGCCCTGCAGACCTTCCGCTACCTGGCCGAGACTTATCCCAAAACCGCCTACGCCCTCAGCGCGCGCCTGCACATAGCCAAGATCATCGACATCCTGGGGGAGCGGAATCTGCGCATCTGCAAGTTCTACTTCATTCGCCACGCCTACGTTGCCGCAGCCAATCGCTGTGTACGGGTCATTCGCGACTATCAACTGAGCCCGGCGCGCAACCTTGCTCTGTACTACCTGGCCCGGTCCTACCGTCACCTGGATCTCATGGCTCTGGCGCGGACCACGGCCATCATCCTGCACCGCAATGCGCCCAGCGCGCCACAGACACAAAAACTGCGCGCACTCTGGCAGCCGTCGGCCGAGCGTTAAAGCCATGCTGACGCAGATCGTGGAGATCATTCTCATCACCCTGGCCATCTTCGCTTTTGTGCTGCCCGCCGCCTGGACCCTCGATCGCCTCTGGCAGCGTTGGAAGCAACGCTGATCGTCCCTTCACCTTACGCATCAGGAGCTAGCAATCATGTCCCAGAGAAACTCCCTTCCTCGTCCGCGGTCCCTACTGATAGCCGTCAGCGCCGCCGTCATGGGCTTTGCCCTCGGCGCCGCCGGCTGGGCATTGGCCGAGGACAACGGGGCCTCGACGCCCGTCACGGTCCCGAGTGTTGCCCAGGCCGCCCAAGCCAAGAAGATGGTGGATCTGCCGAGCTTCACACCCATCGTCGACAAGTACGGCAATGCCATCGTCAAGATCGACGATTCCGACACGAAGATCGTCGGCGGGCAAAATATCCAGAATCCGTTCCCGAAGGATTCGCCCTTCTACCAGTTTTTCCAAGGTTTCCCCGGAGCCCAGCCACCGCAGAAAGAGAAGATGGAGGCCCTGGGTTCCGGCTTCATCATCTCGCCCAACGGCTACATCGTGACGGCGGGGCACGTGGTGCGCGGTATGCACCATATCATCGTCACCCTCACCAACCACCGCGCCTACCCCGCCAAGGTGGTGGGCCTGTCGGTGCGCTACGACACCGCGCTGCTGAAAATCCCAGCCCACGATCTGCCCACAGTGCAGCTGGGCAATTCCAATGATCTCAAGGTAGGGCAATGGCTGCTCGCCATCGGCATGCCCTTCGGCTTCTACAACACCGTCACCCAGGGCGTCGTCAGCGCCCTGGATCGTTCGCTGCCCCACGACGATGAATATATTCCCTTCATCCAGAGCGATGTGCCGATCAATCCCGGCAACTCGGGCGGTCCCATCTTCAACATGGAGGGCCAGGTCGTGGGCATCAATGACCAGATCTATACCAACGATGGCGGTTACATGGGCCTGTCCTTCAGTATCCCCATCAATACCGCCATGCGCGCCGTGCATGCCTTCATGGAGCACAAGAAACTCACCTTCGGCTGGCTCGGGGTGGATGTGCAGGAGGTCAGCCCCCAGATGGCCAAGGCTCTGCATCTGAAAGAGCCCGTGGGCGCGCTCATCGCCTCGGTCCAGCCGCACGAGGCAGCGGCCAAGGCTGGGCTGCGCAGCGGCGATGTCATCGTTACCTACAATCATATCCCCATCTATAACGTGGGCCAGCTGCCACCCCTGGTGGGCGACACCCGCCCGGGCAAGACCGTGCCGGTGGGTATCCTGCGTGATGGCAAGCCCGAGACCATCGAGGTCAAGGTCGGGGTAATGCCCGTCAAGATGCGTCATGCCGAAGCGGTCAAGACCGCGGACATTCACCGGCTGGGAATCCGCGTCACGACCCTCGGACCAAACGAGATGAAGGAGCTGGGCATTCACCACGGCGTGGTCATCGAAAGTGTGTACCCCGGCCCAGCGGCAGAGATCGGCCTGACGGCGGGCATGGCCATCCAGCAGATCGATCAGCAGGAGGTCACCAGCCCCGAACAGCTGGCCGAGATCGTCAAACACCTGCCGAGCAACGAGCCTATCCCCATGCTGGTGCGCCAAGGACAGGAGAGTCTCTACGTCGTCGTCCACCTGCCCCGGCATTGAGGGGTCCCGGAATGAACCGACGATCCCCCTCCACCCACCGGCGTCGCGCCCTGGCCGGCCTCACCCTCGCTCTCGGTGTAGCCGCAAAGGCGCTGGCCGGGACGATGGTAACGCCGGCGCTCGTGCCGCCACCGCCCGCCCTTGCCGGAGTCAAGAGCTACGTGCTCATGGACTTCCGCACGGGCGCGATTCTGGCGAGCAAGGATCCGCAGTTGCAGCTGCCACCCGCCAGTCTCACCAAGCTCATGACCGCCTACCTCAGCTACGGAGCCCTGGCCGACGGGCGCCTGCGCTGGCATCAACGCATCCCAGTGAGCGATGTCGCCTGGCACACCGGCGGTTCGAGCATGTTCATCCAGCCCAATCTGCCCGTCACGGTGGACCAGCTCATGCACGGTCTGATCATCGACTCCGGCAACGATGCGGCCGTCGCCCTGGCGCAGGCGGTGGCGGGCAGCCGCGCCGCCTTCGTGGCGGATATGAATGCCGAGGCGGCTCGGCTCGGCTTGAAAGGCGCCCACTACACAGACGTGGATGGCCTTCCCGACCCGGGTCTGCACCTGTCGGCCATGAACATCGCTCAGCTCTCCCGCGATCTCATCGCCCGCTACCCGCAGGTGCTGCAGATCTCCCGCATCCACTATTACCGCTACAACCACATCACCCAACGCAGCTGGAATCCGGCTCTCTTCGGCCATCCCCACGTCGACGGCCTGAAAACCGGCCACACCCACGCGGCGGGTCACTGCATGGATACCACCATAGACCGACACGGCCGACGCCTCATCGCCGTCGTCATGGGGGCTCCCAGTTGGCCTGCGGGTGTCCACGACGTCATGCGCTTGTTCGACTATGCCTATCGCTTCACCCACGATCACGAATTGCTCAAGGCCGGCCAGATCGTCGGCAACTACCGGGACGATGCCCTGGATCCCGATCATTTTCCAGTGAAGGCGGCCCAGGCCGTGTGGGTGAGCACCTTCGTCGGTCAGGCGCAGCACATTCAGCGCGTGCTGCACTACGACCAGCTGGGGGGACGGCCGGTGACAGTGGGTATGCCCGTCGGCAGCATGCGCTTTGAACTGAATGGCAGGGTATTGGCACGGACTGCACTGCTGGCGGCAGCCCCTGCCCAGCCCGCAGGAACTCTCGGCACCCTCTGGAATCGTATACGCGCGGAGCTCTGAACCATGGCAGCTGAACCTTCCACGCCTTGCAAGCCAATGCGGCATCCACACCTGCGCCGCAGCGTACTGCTGTGCGGCGCTCTGCTGCTGGCACCGACGGCCCAAGCCACTTTGCTGGTGCAGGTCGCCAAGGCCGTCAGTAGCAGCGATCCCGTGGCCGTCCCACGCTTTGGACCGGCACCGGCAGGCCAGCCAACCATTGCCCAGATCGTCCGTGAGGATCTGCGTTACAGCGGCTATTTCCGCCTGATTCCGCCCGGCCTTTACCCAGCCGACCCGCATCGACCGCAGGACCTGCAAGCGGCGCCCTGGGCACACACCGGAGCCCTGACCTTGGCACTGGGCTCGGTACGGTCCAGCGGACAGCACTACCGCGTGCAGGCGTACGTGGTGAACCTTTTGGACGACCGGGTCATTGCCGCTCGCCGCTTTGATGGCGATGCGGCAAGCTACCACCAGATAGGCCAGGACGTCGCCAACCTGGTCTACCGCGCCGTCACGGGTCATCCTGGTCCCTTTCGTGGGCACATCGCCTATGTCGATGCGCAGGACGGGCAGTTTCGTCTACAGGTGGCTGCCAGCGATGGCTGGAATCCACGCACGGTTCTGCGCGGGCGCATTCCCGTCATCTCGCCCGCCTGGTCACCCCGGCACGGGCACCTGGCCTATGTCAGCTATCGCCACCAGCACTCCGTCATTTATATCCAGAACCTGCGCACTGGCCGACGGCACGAAGTGCCCGGGCAAGGCGCGGCACTGAGTGCTCCGGCCTACTCTCCCAACGGCCGCTACCTGGCCTTTGCGCGCGTCTGGGCTCATGGTCGTACGGAAATCGTTCGCCTCGACCTGGCCAATGGGCGAGAACGGGTGCTGACCCGCGAGGGGACCGTCAATACCAGTCCTGTGTGGACGCCCAGCGGACGGCACATCCTCTTCGTCTCCAACCGCGACGGCAGCGCCCAGATATTCCAGATGGACCGTGGCGGCGGGCAGGTACAACGGCTGAGCTTCGCCGGGGGATATAACGTATCTCCGGCCATCTCCCCCAACGGGCGCTGGATCAGCTTCATTCACGCCGATGGCGGCGTGCTGAGTCTGGCCGTCATGGATCGTCAAGGCCGTGATCTGCGGGTGCTCTACGACGGTGCCAACTGCGAACGTCCGAGTTTTGCCCCCGACGGGCGCCTGCTGCTTTTCAACACCCACCATGGCGGACGCAAGGTCCTGGCGGAAATTGCCATCAACGGTAAAGGACTGCACTTCCTGAACCTGCCGGGACAAGCCAACGAGGGCAGCTGGGATTTCCTCTAGAGCTTGGACTTAACGGCCCCGCCCCAGGTCTTCTCCGTCGACGCCGCCGTCGCTCAGCGCCGCAGGCTGGCCATGAGGTCCGGGCGCTGGCTGGTTGGCGCAGCGTCCTCGACACAGGCTGGCGAAGGCAAACCCGTCTCCTGCGAGAGACAAGGAGCACGGAACAGGGCCCCAGTCCACATACCCACAAAGCTGCGTTGGGTAACGATCGCCCAAAAACCGGCCAACAGGACCGTGAAGATCGCGCCGAGCAGGGTCAAGGGGGCAAACCCGGTCACTTCTGCCAGGCCATAGGTGGCAGCATCGAATACCCCCAAAGGAAAGGTGAAGCCCCACCAGCCCATGTTGAAGGGCAGACCTTCCCGCAGATAACGCAGGGTAAAGGCCGTCGCCATGGCCATCCACCACAGACCAAAGCCCCAAAGTACCAGGGCGACCAGAATGCCGGCCAGCTCGCCGAAACCGGCCATGGCCGCCAGGGGCGTCTGCGCAAAGGCAAGGACATCGGCCTTGCCCAGGGTCAGCATGGCAAAGGCGCCGGTTCCCAAAGGGCCAAGGGGCAACCAGGCCGACACCGCCATGTCGCGATGGGGAAGCTTGTGCAGGGTCAGGCGCAACAGCAGTATGGCCAGCACCGCCAGGGCCAGGAGCACGGAGATGCTCCACAGCACATAGCTCACATAAACGACGGGACGGGCCACTACCGGGGCCAGATGCTGAGCCAGGAGACCGCCGCTGGCCGCGCTCACCTCCGGCGGAACGATAGGCAGCAACCAGGCCGCCGTCATCCTTTCGATGCTGTGCTCGTGGGCCGTGAACATGAAAAAGGGGATGAGCAGTGCCGAGATCAGGGCCATGATCACATCGATCCACCAGAGGGTCTCGGCAATGGCAAGCGTCTGCGGCGTGACCGTCCAGAAATCCAGTAGACCATTGATGATGGTCGCAAATCCCATAGGGATGGCACCGATGAAGAGGGACTGCACCGGATGGTCGAAGAGCCGCACGAAACTGTGGCGGTAGAACAGCGCCCGGCCCACGAACAGGGCACTGAACAGGGCGAAGAAAAAAACGTTGACGATCCACAGCCCACGAGCGATCTCCAGTTGCCCCCAATGACCGTAGGGAAAAGCGGCCAGCATCAGCGCGAGGATGCCCGTGCCCATGTTGGCTGCAAACCAATTGGGCGTGAAGTGACGGACGATCTCGCGGGGATCGCGACCTGGGGCAGCGGAAAGCGGTCTCATAGCTGCAATACTCCCTCGTCGAATGACTCTGCAAAGCATAGGCCCTTGCATTCCCGCGGACCAATGACGAATATGGATTCATGAAATTCGTTCATCTTATTTCTTGAGCCACCGCATGACCCGTTATCGCATCGACCCTGCCCTCCTCCTCCTCTGGACCCAGGTAGCACGCGCCGGCAACCTGCACGTTGCGGCAGAGGGGCTCTTTCTCACCCAACCGGCCATCTCACACCGCCTCAAACAACTCCAGGAGCGGGCCGGGGAGCCCCTCTACCGGCGTGCCCGCCACGGCATCGTTCCGACACCTTTGGGCCTGCGCCTGGCCAAGATGGGCGAAAAGATCGAACTCGCCCTGGAAGAGGCAGAGCATCTGTGCCAGTCCACGGAAGGGCTGCTGCGCGGCTCTGTCCGCATTCTCGCCAGCAACAGCAATGCCGAGCTCCTGCTCCCGGGAGCTCTGGCGCGTTTCCGCAACGCCCACCCCGGCATCCATCTGCGTTTGACCACCAGCAACAGTCGTCAGGCACGCCTGCACCGGGACGAAGCGGATCTGGTCTTCGTCGAAGACGATCTCCCCGAGCCGCGGGAAGCGCGCTGGGTACAGGAATGCCTACTCAGCACCCGCATCGTCCTGCTGCTGCCCGCCCAACACTCCCTCGCCGCGACGCCAGGCCCCATCCAATTGCAAGACCTGCAAGAGAGCACCCTGATCTGGCGGGAGTCGGGCTCGGGTATCCGTGAGGCGGTGCTGCAGGCCTTTCGTGAGCTCGGCCTGTTTCCCGAGATCCGCTTCGAGCTCAATGGGCTCGCCGCCATCCGCGACGGCGTGCGGGCCGGACTGGGCCTTGCCTTCGTCAGCGCTACCCAGAGCAGCGAACCCTCGCCTGGCCTCATCACGCGGGAACTGAGTCCGAGGATTCCCCATCGGCTGGCGGTTCTCTATCGCGATCCACTGGATCGTGCGAGCGAAACCCTGCTGCAGCATATCCGCGAAGCGATCCCCGCCCTGGTATCCTCGGAATGACCGCGGACAGAAGTCCGGCGGGAACTCGCACTATTTGGATATCTATATGTCTTTTATATATTTTTTCGGATATTGAGTGACGCGTGTGGCGGCACGTGTTAGCATCTTGTCCTTGATAATCCGAGAACAAGGAATCCCATGTCCAACTCCGCATACATGCCCTCTACGGAATTGCGTCGCGCCTTCGGGGCGATCCGCATACTTTTTGGTATCGTCTGGCTCATCAATACGTATCTGCAGATGAATCCCGCATACACTGCCCACTTTCTGGGCAGCCTGTCGGCAGATTGGGCCGCGGGACAACCCAGCTGGCTCGCAGCCTACGGTCATTGGACGGCACACTGGGTCGCAGCCATCGGCGCCCATCGGGTAGCCGGGATCACCGTGGCTCTCGACGCCTTCCTCGCAGCGTCCCTGATCAGCGGCCTGGGACTACCCTTTTTCGCCTGGGTAGGCGTCCTCTACAATCTCTGGCTGTGGAGCACCGTGGGTGGCCTGGGGGGACCCTACACCGCCGGCGCCACCGACCCCGGGACCGCCATCGTCTATGCCCTGGGCTTTCTCACCGTTCTCTGGACGCGCAGCTGGGAGGGTCTCAGCCTAGCCCGCGCGCGGCCCCAGGCCATCGCGATCACTCACATGCACGCGGCGCGGATACTTTTCGGTCTGCTCTGGGCCTTCGATGCCTTCTGGAAATGGCAGCCCTATTTCCTGACGCATGCCGTCACCTACCTCCAGCAGGCAGAGCCGGGCGAGCCCGCCTGGATCGTTGCCTATATCGCCTTCTTCATCACCCTCATCCAGCTGGTAGGACCGATGGTCTTCGGCCTTTTTGCCGCCCTTGCCGAGAGCCTCATCGCCCTTGCCCTGATCTTCGGACGCGGCCTGCGCTGGATCATTCCCTTGGGTCTTGCTTACAGTATCGGCCTGTGGACCACGGCCGAGGGCTGGGGTGGTCCCTACCTTCCGGGGGCGACGGCCAATAAGGGCGACGTGCTGGGAACCACCAACATCTACGCCATCGTCTTTCTTTTCCTCGCTGCCTGGGTTTATCTGGGTCCGAACCGGTCGCGGGTCACTCGCAACGAGCGGACGATGACGGCGACGGATGCCAGCGTACCTGGCTGAGAACCTCACCCCCCGCTCGATGCAGGCGTTTCTGTGGGGGGTGAGGGGCACATCCCACCGAATCGGGAAGGCTTGGCGGAGCGACCATAGCCCTGACTTGGTCTGGATCCATTCAGGACAAAAATGTGTGGGCAACCGGGCAGCTCCTTGACCTTTTGGGCTTTTCCTTTTATCCTACGCGCCTTTTCCGGAATACCCGAGTTCTCTTTGCTGGAGGTTCTGATGTACGCGGTGATTGAAAACGGTGGCAAGCAGTATCGTGTCGCGGTGGGCGACAAACTGCGGCTCGAAAAAATCGAGGCGGAACCCGGCAGCGAACTCACCCTCGACCGCGTGCTGATGCTGGGCGAGGGCAGCGATGCTCGGGTCGGCACCCCTACCCTCAGCGGTGCACTGGTCAAGGCTACGGTCCTCACGCAGGGACGTGCCGCCAAGGTCCACATCTTCAAGATGCGCCGGCGCAAGCACTACCGTAAGCAGCAGGGGCATCGCCAGTACTTCACCGAAGTGCGCATCACCGGTATCGAAGGCTAAGGAGAAACAGCATGGCACACAAAAAGGCAGGCGGCTCTTCCCGTAACGGCCGCGACTCCGAATCGAAGCGCCTGGGTGTAAAGCGCTTTGGCGGCCAAGCCGTGATCGGCGGCAATATCATCGTGCGTCAGCGCGGCACCCAGTTCCACCCGGGGACCAATGTGGGTATCGGTAAGGACCACACCCTCTTTGCACTGAGTGACGGGGTGGTACAGTTCGAACGCAAGGGCCCGCGCCATGTGCGTACGGTCAGCGTCATCGCCCAGGCGGACTGAACGCAGGCCCCAGCCGAAGTCCAACACGAGGGACCCCGCCCCAGCCTACTGCGGGGCGGGGTTTTCTTATGAAATTCATTGACGAAGTACGTATCTCCGTGGCCGCGGGCAAGGGCGGCCACGGGGCGGTGAGTTTCCGGCGTGAAAAATTCATCCCCTTTGGCGGTCCGGATGGGGGTGACGGCGGGCGCGGCGGCGACGTCTACTTGGTCGCCCGAGAAAATCTCAACACCCTCATCGATTTTCGCTACCAGCGCCGCTATCGCGCCGAAAACGGCCACGGCGGTGCCGGTCGACAGATGACCGGGCGGGCAGGCAAGGATCTGGAGATCGCTGTGCCGGTCGGCACCCTGGTCTACGACGAGGACACCCGGGAACTCCTGGGCGACCTGCACACCGCCGGTCAGCGCCTCTTGGTCTGCCGCGGCGGCCGCGGCGGGCATGGCAACCTCTGGTACAAGTCCTCCGTCAATCGCGCGCCGCGCCAGCACGAGATGGGGGGAGCCGCCGAGGAACGCCACCTGCGCCTGGAACTGCGCCTGCTCGCCGATGTCGGACTGCTGGGCCTGCCCAATGCCGGCAAGAGCACCCTCATCCGCGCCGTCAGCGCCGCTCGCCCCAAGGTAGCGGATTACCCCTTCACTACCCTGCGCCCACACCTGGGTGTGGTCCGTCTGGGTGTCGAGGCCTCCTTTGTCATCGCCGACATTCCCGGCCTCATCCCCGGCGCCGCCGAAGGGGCCGGTCTTGGTACCCGTTTTTTGAAGCACTTGAGTCGTACCCGCCTACTCCTCCACCTTCTGGATATGGCGCCGCCGGATCCTGGTGAGGATCCGGTCGCCCAATTCCGCGCCCTGGAAGCCGAGTTGCTCCACTACAGCCCCGCCTTGGCCGAGCGCCCACGTTGGCTGGTAGTGAATAAGGCCGATCTGCTGGAGGCGGCGGCAGCCGAGCAACGGTTCCGCGAGATCTGTCAGCGCCTGGACTGGCAGGGACCGGCTTTTCTCGTCTCTGCAGTGACGGGTTATGGCTGCGAAACCCTCGTCCAAGAGATCGGACGCGCCCTGCCGGAGCTGCCACCCGCGCCCGAACCGAGCCAAGAAGTGGACTGGGGCGATGGGGCGGAGAGTGACGCCGACTACGTCCTGGACGAGGAGGACTGGGAGGACTGGGAGGAAGGGTCGTGAACCGGTCGCTGGCGGATAGTCGCCGTTGGGTCGTGAAGATCGGTAGCAGTCTACTGACCAACAACGGTCTGGGTCTCGACAGCGAGGCCATCGCTCAGTGGGTGCAGCAGTTGCTGGTACTGCATCGTGCCGGCATGGAGTTGATTCTGGTCTCCTCCGGCGCCGTCGCCGCCGGCATGGAACGCCTGGGCTGGACCCAGCGTCCCGAGCGCTTGCATCAGCTTCAAGCGGCTGCCAGCATCGGCCAAGCGGCACTGATCCAGACCTACCAGCAGTATCTGCAGAAAGGCGCCGTAGTCGGAGCTCAGGTGCTGCTCACTCACGACGACCTGCGCGACCGCCAACGCCACCTGGCCGCCCGCGCCACACTACGCACCCTGTTGGACATGCGCGCTTTGCCCATCATCAACGAAAACGACGCCGTCACCAGCAGTGAGCTGCGCTTTGGCGACAACGACACCCTGGCGGCCATGGTCAGCAACCTGCTGGAAGCCGATCTCCTGATCATCCTTACGGATCAGCAGGGCCTCTACGACGCCGATCCTCGCCAGCACCCCCATGCGCGCCTGCTTAGCGAGGTCAAAGCCGGCGATCCCCAGCTCCTGCAAATGGCCGGTGGTGCCGGTACCGGCGTGGGCAGCGGTGGCATGCGCACCAAAGTTCTCGCGGCGGAGCGGGCCGCCCGCTCCGGCACCGCCACCATCGTCTGCGCCGGTCGCACGGAAAATGTCCTCCTGCGCCTCTGGGCCGGCGAGCCCTTGGGTACCTACTTCCACCCCGCCCTGCCCAAGCTCGCGGCCCGCAAACGTTGGCTCGCCGGACAGTTACGCCCTCGCGGCACCCTGCACCTCGACGCCGGCGCCGCCCGGGTGCTGCGAGAAAAGGGCTCCAGCCTGCTGCCCGTAGGAGTGCACGCTGCCGAAGGCGACTTCCAACGGGGCGACCTCGTCTGCTGTCTCGACCCGAAGGGGCGCGAGATCGCCCGCGGTTTGGTCAATTTCGGGACGGAAGAAGTGCGCCAGAGGCTCGGCAAAAGCAGCGAGGTGCTGAAAGCGGAATTCGGCTCCCTGGACGAGCCCGAACTCATCCACCGGGATAACCTGGTCATCACGAGTCCGTGATCGCCACGGCGATCGATGGCACAGCGTCGATCTCGGCGCCACTCGTCGCGAACCTAAGAACCTCCCCGAGCGCTCTGCCACCACCCGATCTGGGCGACCAGATCGCTCCCGCGAAGGATATTGTCACCAGAGCAACTAGGGAAGCACTTTCGACTCCCAAAATCTGGACCTAGTGGCGCCAAGACGCCACCCAGGGTTTCAAAACTCACCCCGGAGTAGCCTCCGACATATCGGCAACGACCCCAGAGGAAAGCAATCCCAAGCCAAGCAAGAAAACAGCGACGGCTGCCATTTTCGACGCTTTCTCTCCCCGCACCGTGGGGACCTCCTTGATACCAAGAGCAGACTCGAAAGAAATCAGCCGATATGGGGCGGTGGATAGGCCCAGCCACGGAGCGCTCCACCGCCCCACTTTTTATCGGAAAAGGCCGTGCACCAGGCTGCGGACCCCGGAGCGGATCTCATACTCCAGTTGGTCCTTGGCGGCATAACCCGCCTGGCCAGCAACGTCCGCCGCTGGATTCGGTACGTTCCCGGCGCGCTGCTGCTGGCTGGGCGCCTGCATCTGGGGCACAGTGTTGGCCGGCGCTGCAGCGGGGGTCAGGCTGAGGCCCCCGGGAGCCGCCGGCGTCGCGCTCGCAGGCGCCGCGCTGGCCGCAGGCACGAAGCCCGGGGTCAGGTTGACCACCTCCACGCGGCGGTTCTCGGCACGACCTTTCTCTGTAGCGTTATCCGCGATAGGCTGGGTAGCGCCCAGACCGCGGGTAGCGATGCGCCGTGCTTCGATGCCCTGCGCCACCAGCTCCGCCTTGACGGCATTGGCACGGGCTTCCGAGAGCTTCTGATTGAAATCGGCCCCACCGACATTATCCGTGTGTCCATCCAGGCCGATGAACAGCTGCGGATTCTGACGCATGGTCTGGGCCAGCTCGGTCACCGTCTTGCGGGCGTCGGGACGCAGACTCGCCTTGTTGTAGTCGAAGGGCAGATGCATCTGGAACTTGCCCGGTCCCTGGAGAGCCGCGGTCATGCCGGCGCTGTCCACTGGGGTGAGATTGGTGGTCACCAGACCCGTCTGCATGGGCTTTGTCTGCACGGCGTAAAGGCGGGTGGAGCCGTCCGTGACGTTGAGAAACACGATGGTGCGTACCCCGTTGGGCGCGACGTGCTCAGCGGTAAGCGCCCTGGCGGTGTCCAGCCACTCGTAGACCTCATAAGTTCTAGTATTGCGCGTTCCACGATCATTGATGGTCGTCCCCCGCCACACTTCGACCTTTGGCAGACCACTGCCGATACAATTACCAGCGGCGGCGGAGCACTCCCAGCGGGTCTTGAAGCCGGCATTCTGCAGAGCCTGGCGGAAGTTACTGAGTATTTCCAGGGAAGAGCGCCCCTTGGGATTGCTGTACTCGATGTAGGTCACCTCCCCTTCCAGATGCTCCACGGCATCGCGCCAACGCGCGTCCGAGGGGATTTTGCGCACGGGGATATTCACTTCGTCGTAGGCAGAGTGTCCGTACTCCTCCATCTGCATGCCGGGGTAACGGGTCAGGAAGGGCAGATCGGCACCTGGCTCCTGGGCTTGAGCCGTAATGGCTCCAAGACTCAGAAAAAGAGCGGTCAGACCGCTAAGCAGCAATTTACGCATGGTGTGCTCCTGGGCGTGGTATCGAGGGCGGAGGAGCGCGGCGACAGAGGTCGGGCCGATACGGCCGGCGTGGTCTGGCGAACACCACGAAACTTACCGGAGGCTACGAGGCATCCGGTGCCGACAGCCCATGCGAGTTCGTCACTGGACATGAATACGCTCCCCTCCACTCGGGTGGATGTGTGCGGACAACTCGTCCGACTGAACGGAGTTTAGCAGAGCATTGTGACAGTATTATGACAGCGGCCCAGCCGATGGCTGGGCGCTGTGTGGCGAGATGTCAGACGTTTGGTAGCGGCACGGTAAGGGACTGCCAGTGGCCGCTAGCTCGTCGGCAGCAGGAAGGCGGGAGGAACTTGGGCGGCGCCGTGGAGATCGGCGTGGTAGTAGCGAAGCCCCGTCATGGCCTCGGCGTCCTTGCGACGAAAACTGTCGAGCTCGAGCCCCCGGCGTCCCAAGGTGGCGCTCCACCAGCCCGAGGGATAGCAGAATTGGGGGAAATACAGGCTGTTGACGGCATCGAAGCCCACGGCTCCCATGCGTTCCTGGCACTGCCGGATGAGATCGGCATGGAGCAGGGGCGACTCCGTCTGGGCCACGAGGATACCGGGCTCCGAGAGAGCCTGCAGGCAGGCAGCGTAAAACTCCGGCGAGAACAGGCCAGCGGCAGGCCCGACGGGGTCCGTGGAGTCGATGATGATGACCTCGTAACTCTGCGACGGTACCCGCTGCACCCACTCGATGCCATCCTGAAAGTAGAAATGTGCCCGCGGGTCGTCGTTCTTGGCGCAGAGCTCTGGAAAGAAGCGCTCGGCCACGCGCGTCACCCGCTCGTCCAGTTCCACCTGATCGACCCGCTCCACCTCCGGATGGCGCAGAACCTCGCGCAAGGTACCGCAGTCGCCACCACCGATGATCAGCACACGCGCCGGTTTGGGGTGACTGAAAAGGGCGGGATGGCTCATCATCTCGTGATAGAGAAAATTGTCGCGATCGGTGAGCATCACCAAGCCATCCAAGGTCATCAGGGTTCCGAAATGCTCTGTCTCGAAGATCTCGATTTCCTGATAGGGGCTCTTCTCGCGGTGGAGGACGCCGGTGACCTTCAGACTCAGGGCGGCTCCGTGCGCCTCGTAACGTTCGCTATACCACAGTTCCGTACTCATGGTGACTCCTCAACGTGGCGGGTGGCAACGATTGTGCGCAGCCTCTGGGAAAAAGAAAAGGCGGCCCGCTCGGGACCGCCTGGACTGGCACTGCGGGAAAGATCAGGCGCAGAGTTGCGGCTTGACCCGCAGCTCGTGGGCCGGAACGCCCATCATTTCCACTTGCCCACGCTTCATCTCCATGGTGGAGACCTGCGCGGCGCCGAAGGCTTCCTTGAGGAAACTCAGGGCATCCTCCGGCTGTATCACGTCACCGCAGGTAAAGACGTCCACTGCGGCATAACCGTACTCCGGCCAGGTATGAATGGCCAGATGGGATTCGGCGACGATGACGGCGCCACTCACCCCGTAGGGTGAAAAATGGTGAAAGGTCTGCGTCACGATGGTGCAATTGGCCCGCCGAGCGGCCTCCAGCATGGCATCTGTGACGAACTCAACATCCGACAAGGTACTGCTGTCGCATCCGTAGAAGTCCGCGACGATTTGATGTCCCAATGAGCGCATCGGTGCCCCCCCTAACTAGCAAAAAAAGGTTAAGAAGCAGCTCCCGTGCACCCCCAGACAGTACGTGGTTTTATGCCCTACCTTGCTGGAACCGTCTAATCGCTCCCAGTCTTTTAAGGACTGACCCCCTTGTAGCTGCTTTCGGTGCCGTGGAAACAGAGCGGCCCACTATACACTTTCTGCGCCGCGATGCAAGGGCGTGGCGAGGGCAGATTTTGCTACTGGGGCCTGGACGGTTCTAGCTGCAGGGCTCCTCGGCCGCCCACAATTCGCCAAGGGTCTCGCGGCGCCGGATGACCCGGGCTTCGGCACCGTGCACCAGGATCTCCGCCGCCCGCGGCCGGCTGTTGTACTGACTGCTCATGGCAAAGCCGTAGGCACCGGCACCGAGGATGGCAAGAACATCGCCCTCGCGAAGATCCCCAGGCAGGGGCCTCGCCTTGGCAAAAAAGTCGCCACTCTCGCAGACGGGACCCACTACGTCCATGGGTTCTTCCGGCCCCGAACGGCGCTCGAGCGGCCAGATCTCGTGCCAGGCACCGTAGAGACTGGGACGCAGGAGGTCGTTCATGGCCGCGTCGACCACGCAGAAGGCCCGGCTACCGTTGTACTTGCGATATTCGACGCGGGTCAGAAGCGCGCCGGCATTACCCACCAAGGCCCGTCCCAGCTCCACCACCCGACGCACGGGCAGCCCCCCGAGGGCCGCATCCAGGGTAGCCGCGTAATCCGCAGGCGTGGGCGCCTGCTCGTCGCGATAGCGGATGCCGACGCCACCGCCGAGATCCAGATGCTCCAGGTGAATGCCGCGCTGTACCAATGTTTCGTAAAGGCGCAGCACGCGCTGTGCCGCCTCGCCGATGGGGGCCAGATCCAGAAGCTGTGAGCCGATGTGACAGGCAACACCGAGAACGCGCAGCTGCGGGCTGCGGGCTGCGCGCGCATACAGTTCTGGAGCTTCAGCCATGGGAATGCCGAATTTCGTCTCCCGCAGACCCGTGGCAATGTAAGGATGCGCTCCAGCCTCGACGTCGGGATTGACGCGCAGGGCGATGGGTGCACGACAGCCCAGTTCCGCTGCCACCTGCTCGATGCGGGCGAGCTCCGCCGGCGACTCCACGTTGATGCAGTGGATCCCTGCCTCCAGTGCCCGCCGGAGCTCGTCCCGACTTTTTCCGACACCGGAAAATACCACGCGCGCGGCGTCGCCCCCGGCGCGCAGTACGCGCGCAAGCTCACCCCCCGAGACAATGTCGAACCCGGCACCCAGAGTCGCCAAGCGGTGGAGGATGCTGAGATTCGAGTTGGCCTTCACCGCGTAACAGAGCATCGTCTCCGGTCCCAGGGCGTGGCTGAAGGCCTGATAGCGCTGGCGTAAATAGCTTTCGGAGTAGACGTAGCTAGGGGTAGCAAAGCGCTCGGCGAGTTCTGCCAAGGGCAGATCCTCGACGTAGAGCTGGTCTCCCCGATAGTGAAAGGGCGTGTTCACGAGGCTGCCGGGTGGCTGCCGGGCGCCGGGTGGCTGGCCTGCGGGCTTGGCGTCGGCGGCAGCTGCAGGGGAGTCTTGCGGCCACAGCCGGCGAGCCCCATCAACAGGCCGAGCAGCACCAGGTAACGCAGATAAGGCATGTCGCGACTCATTCCCGCGCCTCCTGAGCCAGGCGCTGCCGCGCTCGGGCAATGGCCGCGCGCACCTGTGCCGGTGCCGTGCCTCCCGGGTGGTTGCGAGCGGCGACGGAGCCCTCCAGGCTCAGCACCTCCAGAGCAGCCGCGTCGATGGCTGGCGAGATTTCCTGCAGCTGCGCCAGGGACAACTGCTCCAGACTCAGGCCACGCTCCTGCGCCAAACGCACCGCACGACCCACCACGGCGTGGGCATCGCGAAAGGGTATGCCGCGCCGCACCAGATGATCGGCAAGGTCCGTGGCCGTGGCAAAGCCTTCCAGCGCCGCCGCCCGCATGCGCTCCGGTCGCGTCTGCAGGCCCGGCAGCATGCGTACCAGCAGACTCAAGCTCATTTCCACCTCGTCCAAGGCCGTGAAAAAGATCGCCTTGTCCTCCTGGTTGTCGCGATTGTAGGCCAGTGCCTGGGCTTTCATGAGTATCAACAGAGCTACCAGCTGCCCCATCACCTTGCCACTTTTGCCGCGGATCAGCTCGGCCACATCGGGATTCTTCTTCTGCGGCATGATGCTCGAGCCGGTGCAAAAGGCATCGGGCAGGTCGATGAAGGCCACGGTGGTGGACATCCAGTAGACCAGCTCTTCCGCCAAACGCGACAGGTGTACCGCCAGGATGCCCAGGTCCGCCGCTACCTCCAGCAGAAAATCGCGGTCGGACACGGCGTCGAGACTGTTCTCGGCGAGATGATCGAAACCCAGCTGCCGCGCCACGTCCCAGCGATCGATGGGGAAGGTGGTACCGGCCAGGGCGGCGGAGCCCAGAGGCAGAACGTTGACCCGCCGGCGTGCGTCGGCGAGGCGATCACTGTCACGCCGGAACATCTCCACATAGGCCATGCAGTGGTGGCCAAAGGTAATGGGCTGGGCTACCTGGAGGTGGGTCAGGCCGGGGAGGATGGTTTCGGCCTCGCGCTCGGCGAGATCTACGAAGACCCCCTGCAGGGCGTGCAGCAGGGCACGCAGGCGATCGATGGCGCCGCGGGTGTAGAGGCGCATGTCCGTGGCCACCTGATCGTTGCGGGAGCGTCCGGTGTGCAGCTTCTTGCCCACATCGCCGATGAGCTCGATGAGACGGCTCTCTACGTGCATGTGGATGTCTTCCAGCCGATCCGTAAAGGGCAGGGTCTCGTCGGCGATTTCGCCCTCGATTCGGCGCAGACCGTGGACAATGACATCCGCCTCGGCCGCGGTCAGCACACCGACCCGTCCGAGCATGCGCGCATGGGCGACGGATGCCTGAATGTCCTCGCGAAAGAGCCGTCGATCGGTGGATATGGAGGCGGTGAAGTGCTCGACGAGGGCATCGGTTGCCGCGGCAAAGCGACCACCCCAGAGTTTCTCGGTCATGCTGGACTCCTGTTCATCGGCGCGACTATAGCGAAAAGCCTCACCCCCGCGCCAGTCACCAGAGCCGGAAGATGCCCCAGATGGCATGACGACGCAGCGCGTGGAGCAGCGTCATGGCGACGTGCCCGCACCAGTAGATCCAGACCACCAGATTGCCCAGTTTGTGCAGGGGCACGAGGGTATCCAGGGCAGGCCCCGGCAAGGCACCACCCTGAGGCAGAAAAAAGTAGATGGCAGAACCGGTGGCGGCCATCCAAGTGATGGCCAAAAGACCCAGGCCGTGCACCAGTGCCGCCAGGCCCGGGCGCGGCCCGCCGGCGGGCAGACATCCGCGCGCCAGGGCCTTGAGGTCGGCGAGCACCGGCTGCCAGGGGCCACGCCATGGAAAGAACTGGCGCCGGATGCGGCGGTCGCTTGCAATCCACAGCCATTGCCAGAGGATGAAGAGTGCCGTCATCAAGCCGATCCAAGCATGGGCATTGAAGAGCAGGCCGCCAAGACTGCCATAGTCGGCGCGCTCCCACTGCGGCGTCATCCAGAGCGACGACCAGATCTGCCAGGTGACACCTACGGCGATGCCCGCATGCAGCCAACGGGCCTCCTGGGGCCAGCTACTGGCCGTCACCACTCCCGAATGCCCGTCGTTTTCCGCCATGTACACTCCCCGATGTGTGTCGTCCGTTCGCTAGCGCCGACTCCAGTCGCCGGCGCCACGTATTCTGCCACAGACTTGGCAGGGAGCCTGGCCCGCGCTATAAAAGGATTCTGGAATCGGAATTTCCAAAGCGCATGATCTGGCTCTATCTGGCAAACACGCTCCTGGCCTGCGCCATCATCCTGGCCGTTCTGTTCCCCCGCGAGACGCGTCAGTTTCTCGCGCGCACGGGTCTGTGGCCTTGGCTGCAGCGTATCGACACGCGCCGCTTTGCCCTCGCCGTGGAACGCCTCGGCCTATTGCTCATCGTCGCTGCCCTGGCCCTCTTCGCCTCCATTCTGAGCGGCCATCATCCGGCCGACTGGTCCTTGCCGGCGGGGGAGGGTCTACTCTTTGGTGTGGCCCTTTTCCTGGCGGGCTACTGGTCGCGCCCTCCGCGTTCCTGAACCTTGGTGCCCGCCGGAATGGCGCAGCGCCGGCTCAGCAGAATTCGCGCCGGCGCAGCAGGATGCGCCGATACTCCTCGGGGTCGCGGCACTCCGTCATGGCACCTGGGCGCGGGAAATGGCCCGCCTCCAGGCGCAGCAACCAAAAACGCAGGGCGGCTGCACGCATATAGGGAAACCACAAACCGTGCTCCCGGCGTTCGATGGGCCGGACCGTGGAGTAGGCGCTCCAGAGCGTGGCGGCCCGATGCTTGTCCAGGCTGCCATCGCCGAGGGAGCACCAGGCATTGGCCAGGATTGCCAGATCGTAGAGCCAGGCGTCATCGCCGGCGTAATAGAAATCGATGACCCCGGATATGGCCCCGTCCTGAAACAGGACGTTATCGGGGAAAAGGTCGGCGTGGATGACCCCCCCGGGGACCTGGTCCCGCGGCCAGCCCTTCTGCGCCTCCAGTTCTTCCACCAGAAGGGCGCGCTCCTCCGGACTGAGCTTGGGGCTGAGGCGACGTGCGGTCTGCTGGCACCAGAAAAATCCCGCGGGATTGGGGTGACGCTCGGAGAAATCGGCGCCGGCCAGGTGCATCCGGGCCAGCAGTGCCCCCGCGGCCGCCACCTCATCCTCGCTGGGGCGGCGCTGGACGATGGAGCTGCCCGGCAGACACTGGACGATGGCCGCCGGCTTGCCACAGAGCGGCCGTAGAATCGTACCGTCGCGCGCGTGTATCGGCGCCGGACAGGGAATGCCCCGCCGGCTGAGCCATTCCGTCACGTGCAAGTAGTAGGGGATCTCGTCCGCGGGCAGACGCTCGAAGAGGGTCAGGACATAGCGACCAGAAGCAGTCTGCAGGAAGAAATTGCTGTTTTCCGTACCCGCGCCGATGCCCTCCAGTGAGCTGGCCTGCCCAAGGTCATAGTGGGACAGAAATTCGGCCAAGGCCGGCGCAGAAACGTCGGTGTAAACGGACATAGAACCCCAGGGATCCGAGTGGTTTCAGCGCCTCACCAGCGAAAGATGACCCAATGGGGCACACTGAGGTCGTTGATATCCTTCTGCGGTACCTGGGTGAATTCGCCACTGCCGCTCTTGTCCACCAGGTAGTAGGGCGGGAAGGGCTTGGGCGGGATGACCTTGACCATGTACACCCGTCCGTTGACCTTGTACTCCTCGATCTGGGAGCCTTTGGGCACCTTGAGCTTGGCTTCGGGCCCTGTCTTGGCCGATGGCGCGAGCTTGGGCAGGTCCAGCTTGTGAATGTTTTCGGCAGCACTTTCCGCCGCCCAGGAACTACCGCTGACAACCGTCAAGCCGGCGATGAGTAGGGACCACAGGATGCGTTTCATGGACAATTCCTCGCGCCTACAGATTGAGCAGTGCTTCCGCCTCGGCGGCGGAAGGCGCAAAACCGCGCTTTTCGTAATGATCGAAGATGGCCGCAACCACGGCATCGGCATCGTCGATGACGGTGACGAGGTCGAGATCCTCGGCATGGATGGTACCGGCCGCCAGCATGGCATCTCGCCACCACTGGATGAGACCGTTCCAGAAGCTGGATTCCACCAGGATGATGGGCATGCGCCGGGTCTTGCCCGTCTGCACCAGGGTCAGACACTCCGCCAGCTCATCCAGGGTGCCAAAGCCGCCGGGCATGACCACATAGGCCGCGGCATATTTCATGAACATGACCTTGCGCGAGTAGAAATGCTCGAAGGACAGGGAGATGTCCTGATAGGCGTTGCTGTGCTGCTCATGGGGTAGCTCGATGTTGAGCCCGATACTGTAGCCGGTGCCGCGAAAAGCCCCCTTGTTGGCCGCCTCCATGACCCCCGGACCGCCACCGCTGATGACGGAAAATCCGGCATTGGAAAGCTTGGTAGCAATCTCCTGCGTCTTGCGATACCAAGGGTGTTCCGGGTCGATGCGGGCGGAGCCGAAGATGCTGACACAAGGCTCCACGGCAGCGAGCTTCTCGTAGCCACGCACGAACTCGGCCATGATCTGGAAGATTTTCCAGGCTTCGCGGGTGAGGCGACTTTCGCCGCCGTCGCGCAGACGTTCCGTTTCCAGGTGAGGGCGCATGCTGAGTTCCGTGTCCAATGAGGGGCCTTTCCCGTATTATGGTATAAATTCTAGGAGATGTCCCGATGCCCACTGCGCCGCGCATCCTGGTGGATGCCTCGAGCTTTCTGTACCGCGCCTTTCATGCGCTTCCCGACCTGCGCGCGCCCGACGGTCTGCCCACGGGCGCCATCCTGGGCGTGGCCAACATGCTGCGGCGACTGCAGCGCGAATACCCAGAGAGCGAGATCGTCGTGGTCTTCGATGCGCCCGGCAAGACCTTTCGCGACGATCTCTTCGACCAGTACAAGGCGCAGCGTCCGCCCATGCCCGAGGACATGCGCGCCCAGGTAGAGTTGCTGCACGACTGGGTGCGCGCTATGGGGCTGCCGCTGCTGGTCGTTCCCGGGGTCGAGGCAGACGACGTCATCGGCACCCTGGCGCGTACCACGCCCGCACAAACCCCCGTCATCATCGTCACCGGCGACAAGGATCTGACCCAGCTCGTCGACGACCAGGTCACCTTGATGGACACCATGAAGGGAACCCGTACCGATCTGGCCGAGGTGCGCGCCCGCTTTGGGGTCGAGCCAAAGCAGATCGCCGACTACCTGGCGCTGGTGGGAGACAAGGTCGACAACATCCCGGGGGTGCCCGGTGCCGGGCCCAAGACCGTGGCCAAGTGGCTGCAACAATACGGCGACCTGGACGGGATCCTCGCCCACGCCCAAGAGATCGGCGGCAAGGTGGGGGAATCCCTTCGGGCCGTGGCCGACACCCTGCCGCGCAGCCGCGAACTGGCCCGCATCCGCTGCGATGTGGAGCTTCCTCCCAGCGAGGCCAAGCCAGCCGACCCCGATGCCCTGCGCCGCCTGGCCGAACGATTGGGTTTCCAGCAGTGGCTGAAGGATCTGCCCGCGGCGCCGGAGTCGGACACCTCGGCCCACGGCGATGATCCCGTGCGGCGCGAGGACTACCGTGCCATCGTCCACCGCGCCGAGCTGTCGCAACTTCTAGACCGTCTGCAGCAGGTGGATCGCGTCGCCATCGATACCGAGACCAGTTCCCTCGATCCCCATGCGGCAGAGCTGGTGGGCTTCTCCCTGGCCTGGTTCGAGGGCGAGACGGTGCGCGCCGTCTATGTACCCCTGGGACACCGGGAGGGCGAGCAGATTCCGCGGCAGGAGGCCCTGGAACTGCTGGCCCCCTGGCTCGAGGACGGCACTCGGGCCAAGCTCGCCCAGAATGCCAAATTCGACTGGCAGATTTTCTGGGCCCATGGCTTGCAACCGCGCGGGCTCAGGCGCGATACCCTGTTGGAGAGTTATGTGCTGGACAGCACGGCCGCGCACGATCTGGACAGCCTCGCCGAGCGCTACCTGCAGCATCGTAACATCTCCTACGCAGAGGTGGCCGGCAAAGGTCGGCAGGCGCGCAGCTTCGCGGACGTCGACATCGCCAGCGCCACGGCCTACGCCGCCGAAGATGCCGAGGTCTGTCTGCGCGTGGACGCTCAGATGTGGCCACAGATCCACGCGCACGCGGGCTTGGACCGTGTCTTTCGCGACATCGAGATGCCCCTGGTGGAGGTTCTGGCGCGCATGGAGTGGGCCGGCGTGCGCATCGACGTGGATGCGCTGGCACGCCTCAGCGAGGAACTGCGCTCCCGCATGGCCAAAACCGAGGCCGAGGCCTACGCGGCGGCCGGACAGAGCTTCAACCTGAACTCCCCCAAGCAGATCCAGACCATCCTCTTTGACAAGATGCAGCTGCCCGTCCTCAAGAAAACGCCGGGCGGCCAGCCCTCTACCAACGAGGACGTCCTGGCGGAGCTGGCCAAGCAGGCCGATCTGCCGCGCCTCATCCTCGACTACCGGAGTCTCGCCAAACTCAAGAACACCTACGTCGATGCCCTCCCGCAGATGATTCAGGCACGTACCGGGCGGGTGCACACCCATTACCATCAGGCGGTAGCCGCCACCGGACGGCTGTCGTCCAGCGACCCCAACCTACAGAACATCCCGGTCCGCAGCGATCTGGGTCGGCGCATCCGCCAGGCCTTCGTCGCCGCACCGGGCCACCTGCTCATCAGCGCCGATTACTCTCAGATCGAGCTGCGCATCATGGCCCACCTCTCCGGCGATACTGGACTGCGCGAGGCCTTTGCTCAGGGCCTCGACATTCACCGCGCCACCGCGGCAGAGGTCTTCGCGGTCCCCCTCGAGCAGGTGGACGCCGATCAGCGCCGAGCTGCCAAGGCCATCAATTTTGGCCTGATCTATGGTCAGACACCCTACGGACTGGCGCAGCAGCTGGGGGTCGGCCAAGCCGAGGCCAAGGCCTACATGGAGCGCTATTTCGAGCGCTATCCCGGCGTCCGAGAGTACATGGAGAACACCCGCCGCCTGGCCCATCGGCAGGGCTACGTGGAGACCCTCTTCGGTCGCCGCCTGTACCTGCCGGAAATCCGCTCCCAGAATCCGGCTCGGCGCAATTATGCCGAGCGCGCGGCCATCAATGCCCCCATGCAGGGGACCGCGGCGGACCTCATCAAGCTGGCGATGATTGCCGTGGATGCCTCGCTGCAGGCGCAGGAGGGCCAGGGTCGGATGCTGCTGCAGGTACACGACGAGCTGATCCTGGAAGTCCCGGAAAAAGCCGTGGATGCCGCCTGCGCGATGCTGCGGGAGAAGATGGAAGGTGTGGCGCAGCTGGCCGTACCGCTGACCGTTGGACTTGGCGTGGGCAGCAACTGGGATGCCGCCCACGGCGACTGAGGGCCCCTGCCTCAGCTTTTCCTGGCGCCGTTGTCCGTCTCGCCGCTGCTGAAGCGGAACATCCGCATCACGGCGTCGCTATCGAGGGTTTCGCCGTTCAGGGCCATGGCCAGAAGCTCCCCGCCCATGACCTGTGGGGCGATGATCATATCCGGCTGGACCCGTCGCACCCGACCGAGATTCTTGCTGTCGTTGACCGCCGCGACGGTCCTGGCATTGCCCTCCAACTCCTTGACGGCAAGCACCACAAAGGCATTCTCCGAGTCGTCGGCACGCAGGGCCAGCACAGCGATGGCGTTCTCCGCTCCGGCATTGCGCAGCACCTCGGTATCGGCGGCATCGCCCAGGATCAGGTCATCGCTCTGGTAGATGGAATCCTCGGGCGGATGTCCGACGATGACCACCACCGGCAGTTGGCGGCTTTTCAGTTCGCGGTAGCTGTTACGGGACAGGGGGGTATCGCCGACGATGATGTAGTGGTTCTTGCGGATCATGGGTCGAGCCTCTCCTTTCAGGGCGGCCTGCAGACGGTTGTGCACGGCCGGAACGATGATGGCGGACAAAGAGGTGGCGAAGACGGTGATGCCCAGAACGATGAGGGACACCACGAATATCCTGGCTTCGGGGGTGACGGGGACGATGTCGCCGTAGCCCACCGTGGACATGGTCACCACCGAATAATACAGCGCCGTAAGGAGACTATGGATGGGCGGCTTGAAGTCGGCCCCAAGAATATAGGCGCCGAAGACCCCATAACTGATCACCAGCACCGCACCGGTCAGGGCAAACAGGGTCCCGGTGGCCAGACTGCTGTAGCTGAAGTGCTTGCGGAACAGCCACAGCATGGCCATGAGCAGAGCGTTGTAGTAGAGCAGCAGGGTCGGGTGGCTGGGGTGGCGGAACAGTCCGTAGCTCAGGATGGCCCCCGTCAGCACCAGCACCAACACCCAGGCGAAGCGGGAGCGGAACAGGAGCCCCACGGACATGATCAGGAGTACGATCCCGGCGGCACCCACGGGGATACCGCGGAAGGCGTCCAGAAGGAAACTCTGGGACATGTGCGCCAAACTGCCGTTATAACGCAGTCCCAGGATGTGCTCCAGCGCCGGCAGGATATTGAGGATCCCCAGAAGACCAACGGCGGCAGCAATGGGCCAGTGCGGGTACCAGAGCGACAGATGCAGGCGGCTGGCCCAGCGCTGCCCGCGATTGCGCCAGCGAATTCGCCAATCGGGGCGCAGGACATGCCAGGGATGTTTACGGTTGAACTTTACAGTCATGTTGCTACTCAAAGCCCGCAGTAGTAGCGTTGCGGTCCTGGCTTTTTCCTCCCTGGCCAGGTCCCGAGCCCTCCCCTCCCTTTGAGGGCTCTGACTTGGCCCCGGTCTCGACCGGGGTCTCTTTTTCGTAGGTCCGGGCGAGAAGACGATGCAGATCCTCGAGCCCCTCACCCGACTGCGCCGAGAAACACTGCGTTCCCACGCCCTCCAAGGCCGGGTCACGGCGGCAGCGGGCCAGCACCTGCAGCGCCGCACCCCGACTCAGTTTATCGGCCTTGTTCAGGAGTGCGTGTACCGGTCGTCCGCAATGCCGGGCAAAGTCTAGCAAAGCGAGATCAAAGGGCCCCAGGGGATGGCGGATATCCATCACCAACAGCAGCAGACGCAGGCTGCGCCGACGCTTCAGGTACTCCTCCATCAGCCCGCCCCAGGACAAGCGCAGCGCATCCGGTACCTTGGCATAGCCGTAGCCGGGCAGGTCCATGAGCCGCTGCCCCGGATCCAGGTCGAAGACATTGATGGCCTGGGTACGCCCGGGCGTCCGACTGACGCGCGCAAGACCACCGTGGCCGGTGAGGAGGTTCAGTACGGACGACTTGCCGACATTGGAGCGCCCCGCAATGGCCACTTCGGCCCCATCGTCCGCCGGCAACTGGTCCATCCGGGTCACGCTCAGACGAAAACACGCCCTGCGCAGCGGCGCAAAGCGGAAGGCCTTGGCCATATCCTTGGGATTGGTACGTTCCATGCTTAGAGAATAGTCGGCAGCGCTTGTCACTGGCAATCACATATTTACCGAGCCGGGGCTTGTGTGCAGTGACACAGGCTCCTAGACTGCCCAACGGTGCGCTACAAAAAAGGGAGGGGTTTTTGCAAGCGCAGACAAAAGTGATGACGCGAGAGCGGTCGCAGTGGCGGCTGCTCGGGTCTTTCCTGGGGTCCATGCGACTGGCGGTGAGTCTGCTGGTCCTGTTGGCCATTGCCTCCATCATCGGCACCATCCTCAGCCAGCAGCAGCCCTACAGCAATTATGCCCTGCAGTTCGGTCCCTTCTGGTTTGCGGTATTCCGCACCTTGGGGCTCTACGACGTCTACCGCACCGCCTGGTATACGGGGATCGTTGCCTTTCTGGTGCTGTCCACCGCTACCTGCGTGACCCGCAACACGCCGCGGATGCTGCGCGATATCCGCGAGTTTCCGCTGCGCCAGCGCGAAAATGCACTGCGGGCGCAGCCGCAGGTCGTGGAGATGCTGGCAGCGGAAGATCCCGATGATCTTACCCGGCGCCTCGCGCAGACGCTGCGCGCCAGCGGTTTTCGGCCGCGCCTGCTGCAAGAAGGCGATACGCAGTACCTGGCGGCGCGCAAGGGCAAGTACCACCGTCTTGGCTATTTTCTCACCCACATCGCCATCATCGTCATCTGCGCCGCTGCCCTCTACAATGCCGACGTGCCGGTCAAATGGGCTGAGCTCACGGGCAGTCTGCGGCCCGCGACGGATTTCGACCTACCCTTGTCCAAGATTCCACCGTCGGCCTTCATGCCCGTCCACAACCCGGCTTACCGGGGCATCATCACCCTCCCCGAGGGGCAGACGGCCGATGCCGTCTTCGAGCTGGCGGGCAACGGCTATCTGGTACAGCCCCTGCCCTTTCGGATCCATCTGAAGGCCTTCCACATCCAGTACTATTCCACCGGCATGCCCAAGGACTTCGTCTCCGACGTGGTCCTCTACAGTCCTCAGGGCAAGGTGCTGAAGGAAGGAGCCATCCGCGTCAACCACCCGATGTCCTACGATGGCGTCGACATCTACCAGTCGAGCTTCAGCGACGGCGGTTCTCTGCTGACCATGCGCTCCTACCTGCTGGGCGCCGCGGACGGTCACAGCGCCGAGCTGCAGGGACGGGTGGGACAGACCCTGCACGCGGGCAATTCGGGCTATTCTCTGCAGCTCAAGAACTTCGAACTCTACAACATCGTCCCACGCAGCGCCGTGGGGGAGCCAAGCGATCCCAGGCATCCCACCGTCAATCTGGGACCGAGCTTCACCTACGTGGTGCGCGATCCTCAGGGTGGTGGGGCCGAGATGAAGACCTACATGCAGCCCATCACCCGCGGAGGCCAAGGATTCTTCGTGCAGGGCTACCGTCGCAGCCTTGGCGACCCATACCAGTATGTCTACATTCCCACGGGGCCCGCGGGCAGCATCCACCTGTTCATGGCCTATCTTGCCGCGCTGCAGAAGGCGGCAAAGGAGGGGGCCAATGCCTCGCCGGCGCTTTTTTCCGCGGTGTTTGATCGGGTAGCCGCCAGGGCGGCTCCAGACTGGACCTCCGCCCAGAAGGAACGCTTCGTCGAGGCCAGTCTGCAGGCCCTGGCAGGTCTGCACGATTACCCCGTGCCCTTCGTGCTGACCCTGTCGCAGTTCGATCATCGCTGGGCGGCGGGTCTACAGGTCACCAAGTGGCCCGGTACCACCCTGATCTACTGGGGCTGTGTGGCCCTGGTGCTGGGTATTTTCATACTCTTCTACCTGCCCCAGCAAAAGGTCTGGGCGCAGATCCAGCGACGTGCCGATGGTGGCAGCCGGCTGCTGCTCGGCGCCGGAGCCGATCGCAACCGTCTCGATTTTGCCCGCCAGTTTGCGCGTTGGCGCGCGGCCCTGGAAGCTGCCGGCGCCCAAACCATTTCCTCTCGCGAAACCCATGAGGAGGTTCACCATGGCCCATAGTCCCGTGGAAAGCTACGTCCTGCCATCGTCCCCCGAGCACCGTTCCTGGATTGCCCTCCTGCGCCGTGAGGCACCCTGGGTCGGCGGTTTGACCCTGGCCGCTCTGGCCATCCTGATGCGCTATGGCCACGACTTCGGATATTGGCAGTATCTGGTTCTGGCGAGCTGGTACGCGGGATTACTCGCCGCCGGGATAGCGTGGCGGCCCTTGCAATGGGCGACCATCGCTGCGGTACTACCAGCTCTCTTCGCCGTCTGGCTGTACAGCGATGGCCAGACGCCTGCCGACAACCTGCTACTGCGCTATGTCCTGCAAGGCGTGGCGGCGGTCTACTGGATGTCGGCGGCGCTGCTCGCCGCCACCGCGCTCTACATCGCCTACGTCGTCACCGCAAAGGCGACCCTGGGGCGATTGGCGTCGGCGCTGACCTGGGTCGGCGTGATCTTTGGCTTTATCGGTCTTGGGGTACGCTGGCGCGAGACCTATCTCGGGCATCCCGACTGGGGGCACATCCCCGTCAGCAACCTCTGGGAAGTCATGGTGCTTTTCTGCGCCTCGACGGCCCTGTTCTGGCTGTACTACGAACAGCGCAATCGGGCGCGCGGCCTGGGTGCTTTCGTGATGCCGCTGGTGGGCATCAGCGTCGGCTTTCTCCTGTGGCTGACCCTGGCGCAGCATATGGACCGCATCGAGCCTCTGATTCCGGCCCTGCAGAGTTTCTGGATGAAGCTGCACGTGCCCATGATGTTTGTCGGCTATGCCAACTTCACCATCGCCAGTCTCGTAGGTCTGGCCTACCTGCTGACGCAGCGGTCGGAGCTGCGCGGCGGCAGACTGGCGCGCACCCTGCCCCCGCTGGAGGTGCAGGACGATGTGATGTACAAGGCCATCGCCCTGGGCTTCCTTTTCTTTACCGTCGCCACCATCCTCGGTGCCGTCTGGGCAGCCCGCGCCTGGGGCGGATTCTGGTCCTGGGATCCCAAGGAGACCTGGGCCCTCATCGTCTGGCTCAATTATGCCGGCTATCTGCATGCGCGAGTGGTGAAGGGCTGGCACGGCCGCAGCATGGCATGGTGGTCGTTCATGAGCCTGTGGGTGGTCACCTTCTGCTTTTTGGGCGTGAACATGTTCCTATCGGGGCTGCACTCTTACGGCAAGCTCTGATATCCCATAACGTGCCCTGCTTCCTTGCCTGAGCACAAAGTGCATTATAATATCCGCAAAATACGAAACCATGGGACCCCGTAGAGCGTCTCGGAGGAAGAAAATTACGGCCGCGTGAAAAAGCTCAGCAAGCGGCCAGAGAAGGGAAAGGAAGCGAACATGCGCTGCTCCGCTTGTGGTGCGGAAAACGCGGCAGGCAAGGTGTTCTGCGCCCATTGCGGCGCGAAATTGGAGATGGCTTCTGCCGAAATCGAGGCCAAGAACTTTTGCCGTCAGTGTGGTGCGGTACTCGCGAGTAAACGTTTCTGTCCCCTTTGCGGGGCGGACCAGTCCGCTCCCATCACGGATACGTCGCATCCCGAGTCGTCTCACACAGCGCCCCCGAGCCACGCCGAAAAGGACAGCGCGTCAGAGATATCGGACGTGGCGCAACCAGAGCCCACGCAAGAGCCCTTCGGGCACACTCTGGAAACCGAGGAACCCGAGCCACTCACCGACGCCGCCGCCGATATCCCAGTCATCTTCGACAGCACGTGCGATGCCAGTGGAGCCGTGTCCGCGCCGCAAAGTCGGGCCGGTGCTACCACCCCCCGAAACCATCGGCTCTACGTCATCGCCTTGTCGTTCCTGCTGGTGCTCGCCGCTGGTGCTTACCTGATCTACGCTCACTGGCCTGCTCTTTGGTCCGAAGAGAGCAGAGCTCGCCCAATGCCACGACCTTCGGCCACTATACCCCCTCCCGTCAGAGCCCCTGCAGCGGTTGCGGCGCTACCGCCGTCGCCACCCGCCGAACGCGCATCCCAGCACACCCCGACGATTGCTTCGGAAAAACCCATCTCGCATCAGCCGACGATGCAGGTCGTCCCCACGCCGTCCCACAGGGTTCAAGATACGGTTCCGCAGACGGGAGCGCGGGAAGACGACCATACGCCGCATTCGCCACAGAATCTCCAGAAACTGCTTTCACCCTTCGGAGGTAATCCATGATGCTTCGGCTATACAGGAGTGCCCATATGCCGCAAAAAATGGTCCGTACGCGTTCTCTTCTGTTTTCCGCTTCCGCTGTCCTTCTGGCCGCTGGCTGCGCTGCCAAGTACGGAACGACGGTGCCAGCCATGCCCATCAGCATGGATCAGGCGCAAGCCCAGGCCAACGTCCGCCAGGCAGGCATCAACGTATCGCGGCAATTCGTCGGGACCTGGGAAAATGCCAAGGGTACGATGAAAAACTCCCTGGCCCAATGTGCGATGGCTTCGCGCCAGGATCAGAGCGCCTGCTGGCAGAAGCTGCAAAGTCAGGCGAACGCTTTCTCCACGGAATTTGCGGGAATGACCGTGCAAGGCCTCAGTCCAGAACAGATGCGCAGCTTCGGCATGGCCCGACAGGCAGCGGTTCAGTTCTTTCAACTGAGTAGCCAATACGCACAGGCCTGCGGTATCAGCATTGCGCGCTGTGTGCACGACGACCGGCTCCGCTATCGGATGAATGCCGAACGCAAGGCTGTGGACGGATATCTCCTCAACGCTCGCATCATCCCTGGCAACACGGGGCAAGCGATGCAGTACGCTGGTCGATCGGTCGATCAGAACCTCGAGGCTATGCGCAATCCAGCGATGACTCCACCGGCAGATAACCAGCCGCTTTTGCAGAACAACTCCGGAGCGAATCCCTGAGGGCGATTCGCCAGGCTTCAACCCACCACCTCGGGAGACTTCATGGCTGCCTACCCAGAACCGGCCCTACCTGCGCACGAGCTGGACTTTTCCATTCTCATCAAGGCGCTACGCGGACTCACCTTATGGCGCCCCATCGCCGTCATGGGGACCGCCCTTTTCATCGGATTGTTAATACTTGCGATTCTCGAACGCTTCGGTGGCACAGGCGCCGCTGCCTTTCTCTTCCTCGCCTTGGGTTTTCTCGTGTATTTCGTTGCGGTGGGGGCGGGTTACCTCGGCGCGGGGCACAGCCTCGCGGCAACGGTACAGGGACGCGAAGCGCCAGGCATCCTGGATTGCCTGCTGTTTGGGCTCTTCACCTTGCCACGCCTGATAGGGCTCGTGCTTCTGGAATCGTTGCTGCTGCTCGGCCTGCTCGTTGCAGAGGTCATTCTGGTAGAGATCTGCCGCATCCCCGCGCTGGGGGGCCTGCTCTCGCTGGCAGTTTTTCCTGGGCTGTTTCTGGTGAACATCGCCAGCGTTCTGACTTTCATGGTGATATTCAGCCTCAGCGGACCAGCGCTATGGTTCGGTGAGACGGTCAGTGGGGCGCTGGGTCACTTGGTAGCGGTCGCGCGTTCCCGGCCAGGGCCGGTCATTTTCATCCTGGCCCTACTCATTGTCCTGGTCAGTGTCGTGACCGTCATGATCGCTGCTCTGGCCTTCTATTCTGCCATGCTGACAGGCAGTCTGATATCGAGTCTGGTCCTGTCGGGGGTCCTCGGGGGTATCCTGCAACCCCTCATCCACAATCCCATCGCTGCTTTTTCCATGCTGGGTGGCCAGGGGGTCGGCCTCAACGGAGAGCTCTACATCTTCGCCTTCGGGCTCACCATCCTCCTCGTGACAGCGATCAGCGTCGCCATTCCCAACAATGTATTCCTGCTCGGACTTGCCTACCTCTACGACGAGAGCACCAAGACGGTAGACGCTGAGGCCGGCCATGCCTTCGTCGGCGGAGTGATGCAGAAAGTCGGCAGGGCAGCAGAGGCGGCACAGAAACGCGCTGAAGCAGCCGCTGCCAGAGCCCGAGCGCAGGCGCAGCAAGCGTCGGCGCATGCCTCCGCCGCGGGCTTCGCTCCTCCGCCAGCTGCAGCGTCGAACCCGGACAGCGCGGCATCGGCGGCAGCGACTCCCGTCCACGAGCTCACGCACTGCCCGCATTGCGGTGCAGCGGCGCAGCCCGGGGATCGTTTCTGTGGAGAATGCGGCAAGCCCTTGGCAAAGACCTGAGGGTTTTGCCCCCGGGGCGTCACTCCGTGGCGCCGTACTTGCGGAAGAAGCGCTGGAACAGGACGAGATAAGCTCCCTGCAAGGCCGCTGCCAGCCAGAAGGGCCAAGACAGCAGGCCGGCTTCAAAAAAAAGACCGGCGATACTGGGTCCGATGGCACGCGGCGTCTGAATGGAAAGACTGTTGACGGTGGCCGCAAGGCCGCGGTGGCGGGCGTCCACGAGGCCAAGGAACAGAGCCTGCCGTGATCCGATGCTGCCCTGATTGAGGGCAGCGCGAAAAATGTAGCAGGCCATGGCTAACCAGAAACTGGGCATCCAGGGTATGGCCAAGAGCAGGCCAAGACCCAGCAGACGCATGCCAACGACTGTGTCGATCATGCCGAAGCGATCCACCAGCCGGATACCCAGGAGCGAGAGGGTGGCAGCACTCAGAAAGGCCAGGGACATACCGGCGCCGATGGACGCCGGGCCCACCCCGAATCGCAGATGGAACCAGTAAGCCATGAGCGGGCCGACCATGCCGATACCGAGCCCGTTGAGGCTGTTGACGCCGGCAAAACCAAGGAGCACTCGCCAAGGGCGGGATCTTGGCGCGTCGTCCCCCGACAATTCCTGGGGACGGTTCGGGCCTACAACGCCTGCGGAGCGATCTTCGTGGGCGCCGGCCAGAAAAAGCAGGCACAGCAGGGATCCCAGCAGAACGATGACGAAGAGCAGACGGTAACCCTCGGTCAAGGGAATGGCGGGGGCCAAGTACTGTGGCAGCGCCCCCAGAGCTGCGCCTAGCGCCATACCCGAAAGTCCAACGGCGGTATTGGTGTGAAAGAGCCGCCCCCAGCTGGACCCCGTGGCGGCGCGGGACAGCCAGGACTGTTCTGCCGGAGCAAAGGGCCCGGCACCCCCGTTGGCCCCGCGACCAAAGGCACCCAGCACGGCGGCGAGACTGAGCCAGGCCGTGGCGGTGGTCAGCAGAGCGACGCCGGCCGCCAGTATCTGCAAGGCCTCATAGGCCAGCAGAAAACCCTTGGCACCCAGACGATCGCTGGCGGGACCGACGATCAGAGTCGCCACGGCCCCCACGAGCAGACTCGCAGAGTAGAGGGTGCCGATGGCCAAGGCCGACCAATGCAGCGCGTGCAGGTAGAGGGCAAAATCCACGACCAGCGCCCCCTGGCCGACACTGCGGGCGGCACGAGCGGCGACGATGCGGCTGCTGGTGGAAAAGGCCAAGAGGATTCAGCGACTGCGGATGTGCCTTACGCAGGTGTCGAATGGATCCTTGGGGTGCCGGGCGGTCATGCTGGGGTGTGCCGCTCACGCGGACGGTTGTCGCCGTCGACATAGACCACACGGGGCTCGAAATTGTCCGCCACGCTGGCCGGGACCAAGGCGTAAGCGGCGACGATGAGTAGATCGCCCACGGATACCCGCCGCGCCGCCGCGCCGTTGACGGAAACGATTCCGCTGCCGGATGCTGCGGCGATGGCATAGGTGGTGAAGCGCTCGCCATTGTGGACATCGTAGATGTGGATCTGCTCGAAAGGCAGGATCCCGGCCTGCGTCAACAGATTCTCATCTATGGCACAGGAGCCCTCGTAGTCCAGCTCCACCGCCGTGACCCGCACCCGATGCAGCTTGGCCTTGAGCAGAGTGAGCTGCATCAGTGCCGGTCCTCGTCGCGATCCCGCTGGCGCGAGAGGCGATGGACTCCCCAGGCCACGAGGATCATCACTACCGGCGTACCGACCATGACAATGACATCTCCCCACACACTCATCATGCACCACCTCCCTTGCCTCCCCTCATGTTACCCCGAGCCGAAGACAACGGAAACCAAAGAGCGCCGGGTGGTCCTATAATGAGAGCTATGGATGGCATCGTATTGAGTTCATTGTGAGCGAAAGTCCCTGTACCGGCCTCAGCAGCGCGGAGGCGGCGGCGCGCCTGCAGCAGTATGGACCCAACGCCGTGCGGGAGGAGGCCAGCCACCCGCTGCTTCTCTTCCTGCGCAAGTTCTGGGCACCGGTACCGTGGATGCTGGAGTTGACCTTGGTGCTCGAGCTGGTGCTGGCCAAATGGCCGGAAGCCATCATCATCGCCGCGCTGCTCATCTTCAATGGCATTCTCGGCTTCAGCCAGGAACAACGGGCACAGAAGGCTCTGGAATTGTTGCGTGAGCGCCTGCGGATAGAAGCGCGGGTTCGTCGCGATGGCAAATGGCGCAGCATCTCCGCGACGGAACTGGTACCGGGCGACTGCGTCCACGTACGTCTGGGCGATATCGTCCCCGCCGACATCCAGCTCACAGAGGGACAGATCCTCGTCGATCAGTCCGCCTTGACGGGAGAATCGCTGCCCGTGGATCGCAAGGCGCAGGACACGGTGTACTCGGCTTCTACGGTCCGTCGCGGCGAAGCTACCGGCACGGTGACCGCAACCGGCGCGAAGAGTTACTTCGGAAAAACGGCAGAGCTCGTGCGCGGTGCCGGGGCCAAGAGCCACCTCGAGATCCTGGTGCTCGCCATCGTTCGCTACCTGGTGATCATGGATGGACTCCTGGTAGCTGCCATCCTCGCCTACGCCACCTGGATGCAGATGCCCCTGGCCGAGATCCTACCCTTTGCCCTCATCCTCCTGGTCGCCTCGGTACCTGTGGCGCTGCCCGCCACCTTTACCCTGGCCACCGCCGTTGCCTCGCTGCGCCTGGCGCACCACGGCGTACTGGTGACGCGCCTCGCCGCTATCGAGGAAGCGGCGGCCATGAGTGATCTCTGCAGCGACAAGACCGGCACCCTTACCCAGAATCGACTGCAGGTCAGTGCCGTGCAAGCGGCCTCGGGCCAACAGCGTCAGGAGCTCCTGGCCATGGCCGCCTTGGCCAGCGACGAGGCCACCCAGGACCCCATCGATCTGGCCATCCTGGGTGCGGCCCAAGCGGAGGGCGTGGCAACTCCGGATCGTCAGGATTTCATTCCCTTCGACCCCTCTAGCAAACGCTCCGAGGCGGTTTTTCAAAAGGATGGCAGCGCCTGGCGGGCGCTGAAAGGGGCGCCGCAGGTGATCGCCGCCCTGTGCCAAGGAGCGGACTGGGAGAAAGAGACGGAGGAACTGGCCAGCACGGGCGCCCGCGTGCTGGGGGTGGCGGCCGGCCCCGATGGGGCTCCCCGATGGCTGGGGCTCATCGGCCTCGCCGATCCCTTGCGTGAAGATGCTGCCGATCTCATTGCCAAACTCCAGAACTTTGGTGTGCGGGTACGCATGGTCACTGGCGACAGCCCGGCCACCGCCGCCCACGTAGCCAAAGAGCTGGGCATCTCTGGGAAGGCCTGCGACCGCAAGTCACTCCGGGAGGATTGCGGGGTCTATGCCGGGGTCTTCCCCGAGGATAAATTTCACCTCGTCCAATCTCTGCAGAAGCAGGGCCACATCGTCGGCATGACCGGCGACGGCGTGAACGACGCGCCAGCGCTGAAGCAGGCGGAAATGGGCGTGGCCGTCGAGAGTGCCACGGACGTCGCCAAGGCGGCGGCCAGCCTCGTTCTCACACAAGCGGGTCTGCGTGGAATCCTGACGGCCGTCGAGACGGGTCGACGCGTCTATCAGCGTATGCTGACCTACACCCTCAACAAGATCGTGAAGGTCTTTCAGGTAGCGCTCTTCCTGAGCCTCGGTTTTTTGGTCTTTCACGACTTTGTCGTGACCCCGTTACTGGTGCTGCTACTGCTTTTTGCCAACGATTTCGTGACCATGTCCCTGGCCGACGACCACGTCCGCCCCTCGCCGCGACCCGATCGCTGGGATGTGCGCAGCCTGGTCTGGTCCTCACTGGTGGTGGCCGGCGCCTGGCTCGTCTACATTTTTCTGGTCTACGGTGCCGGTATCCTACTGCACCTGCCGTTGCCGGCGCGGCAGAGCCTCGATTTTCTGGGCCTGGTCTTTTCCGGCCTGGCCAACGTCTTCCTGGTACGTGAACGGGGCCATCTCTGGGCTTCGCTTCCTGGGCGGTTCCTGCTCTGGGCGAGCCTTGCCGATATCGTGGTCGTCTCGGTGCTGGCAAGCCAGGGCTGGCTCATGACGGCGCTGCCGGTACCTATCATCCTCGCCCTGCTGGCCGCCACCGTCCTCTTCACCCTGCTGCTCGATCAGATCAAGGTGCCCTTGTTGCGGCGCCTGAATCGGGCCTGAACCGGAAGGAGGAACAGGGCATGGAACAGCCGCAGAGTCCGTCCCGAAAGCTTGGCCATGCCGAGGTGGTCTGGCCCCTGGGGGCCATCCTGGGCGAGGGTCCCTTGTGGTCGCCGCGCCACCAGGCCGTGTACTTCGTAGACATTCTCGGTCAGAAGATCGCCGCCTTCTGGCCTGCCAGCGACACCAAAGGTCTGTGGGCGCTGGAGGAACCCTGCACCTGGCTGGTGGAGTACGCGGACGACGATCTTTTTCTGGCTGGCCTACGGCGCGACATCGTCTCGCTGCGACTGGAAGAACACGGCGTCCGTCTACGCCGCCGCTTCCCCCATCCGGAACCGGAGCACGCCCACAATCGCTTCAACGACGCCAAGGCCGACCCCTGGGGCAGGGTCTGGGCCGGAACCATGGACGACGACGAAAAACGTCCCACCGGGGCCCTTTACCGCATCAGCGGGCAGAGCATGGCCCGCGTCGACGCACCCTATATCGTCTCCAATGGCCCAGCCTTCAGTGCCGATGGGCACACGCTCTATCACAGCGACAGCGCCCTGCGCCGCATTTACGCCTTCGACCTCTCCGCACAGGGCGAAATCCGCCACAAACGGCTGCACATCCAGTTTACCGAGACCGATGGCTATCCCGATGGCATGACGGGGGATGAGGAAGGCGGGCTCTGGGTAGCGCACTTCGGCGGCGGCCGGGTGACGCGTTTCGATGCCGAGGGCCGGGCCACCGACTACATCGAGCTACCCACGCCGCAGGTCACATCGCTGTGTTTCGGCGGGCCACAGTATCGGGATCTGTACATCACCACCGCCGCCCGGGGTCGTCCTGAGGATCCCCAAGCGGGCCACCTCTATCGTCGGACGGTGCCCTACCGCGGCCTTCCCCACCACGCTTATCGGCGCCACCCGCGTCATGGCTGAGACCACCCGCACCGTCGATATCGCCATCGATGTAGGCACGAGTGTGCTGAAGGTCGCGGCCGTGGATGGCGAAGAGCGGATCATCGCCCAACGACGGTCCGCGATTCCCCTCCTGCAACCTGCTCCGGGCGCCGCCCTGCAGGACGTGCTGGCCATCGAGGGGCTCCTCCGGGATCTGCTCCAGGCCTTGGCCAACGATCTCGGGAAGCACTATCGGGTCGAGAGGGTAGCGTGGAGCTGCGCCATGCACAGCCTACTGCTCGCCGATGGCCACGGCCAGCCCCTCGGTCCTGCCTATACTTGGCTCGATGGGCGGGCGGCGACCGTGGCACGGGATTGTTGGGACCATGGCCCGGGTCGTCGCCTCTACGAACGCACCGGTACCCCCATACACCCCATCTCCCCCCTCATCAAACTGCGCTGGCTGCGCCAAACCGCGCCCACAGAACTGACCCGCGCGCGCCACGTCCTGTCCATCAAGGAGTGGCTCTGGTGGCGGTCCTTTGGCAGCTACGAGGTGGATGCCGCCACGGCCAGTGCCTCAGGGCTATTGGATATCCACCGCGGCCAATGGAGCGCGGAAGCACTGGCCTATGTGGATCTGGACACGGGACGGCTGTCTCGGCTGGTGGACCGCAAGTGGCAACGTCCACTGCGCCCCGACGATCCGATTTTTCCGCCCCAAATGGCAGGGGCCTCGGTATATCTGGGTGCAAGCGACGGCGTGTTGGCGCAGTGGGGGATGGGGGCCGTCAGGGAGGACGTTCTCGGCGTATCCCTGGGAACCAGCATGGCGGTGCGGCGCTATGCTGCGCGACCCCAGCTGTCGCGGCGGACTCGCAATTTTGCCTACCGCGTCGACGATCACCACTGGCTGGTAGGTACGGCCAGCAACAACGGTGGTCCACTCCTCGACTGGGTCCGCCGTCGCGGCTTCGGCGCCGAGACTGGCTTTGCTGAGGCCCTCGCCGCCGCTGCCCGCGCTACCCCCTCGTCGTTACTCTGCCTGCCCTTTCTGGAAGGCGAACGGGCTCCACTCTGGCGTGCCGAGGCCCGCGCTGCCTTCCTCGATATCGACGCCCGGGACGGCCCTGCCGAGTTCCTGCGCGCAGCCGTGGAGGGGCTTTTCTTTACCCTGCGTTGGCTCTGTGAGGATCTGCAGGCTCGGGCGCCCCACCCCGCCAAGCGCCTCATCGCCAGCGGTCACCTTTTTCAAACGCCTTGGGCGGCGCAGCTTCTGGCCGATACGCTTGCCCTGCCGTTGCAAGTGGCCGCTGACACCGACGTCGCCCTGCTCGGTGCCATTCGCTGGGCCAGGCAGGATAGCGCCAGCACTCTGGACCGCAGCAGCGCCGCTGTCACCCCCTCTACGCTGCTGCCTCAGTCCCACCACGAAGACCGCTACCGACGTTTTCGCAAGGCCGCCCAGGCTCTCTATTCCTGAACGGCCGGTCTCGGGTCCGGATCAGTCCGGCTGCGCATCCAGGTGGCTCTCGATCTGCTCCAGGCTGCGTCCCTTGGTTTCCGGAACGATCCACAGCGTGAAGAGAATGGCCAGCACTGTCATCGCCGCATAGAGCAAGAACGTGGGGCCGCGACCGATGGCCAGCAGCAGGTCGAGGAAAATACCCGACACCACCATGTTGGAGACCCAGTTGGCGATGGTGGCGATGCTGGCACCCCGGCCACGGATGGCCAAGGGAAAGATCTCCGATATCAACAACCAGAACACGGGCCCAAGACCGATGGCAAAAAAGGCCACGAAAGCCGCCACCATGATGACGATCACGTAAGCCAGTGCCCCTTGCAATTGGACCATGAAACCGATGCCGATGGTGACGAGACTGACGAGCATGCCCCACAAGCCCCAAAGCAGAAGCTTGCGACGCCCCCAGGAATCCATCAGGCGCATGGCCACGAGGGTCATGATGACATTGACAGCGCCCACGCCCACGGTGGCAAGGATCGACACCGAAGCCGACGACAGGCCGGCATCCTGAAAGATCGTCGGCGCGAAATAGATGACGGCATTGATGCCGGTAATCTGCTGAAAGATCGCAAGACCGACGCCGATGATGAGAGGTTTACGCACATCCTTCTGCAGCAGACGCGACCAGGGTGCAGCCCGCCTGCCCTCCTCCACCACATCCTTGTGCAACGCTGCAAGCTCCGCATCCACGTCGCTACGACCGCGCAAGAAACGCAGCGCCGCACGGGCCTTCTCCAGGAGATTGTGTCCCGCCAGCCAGCGCGGGCTCTCAGGCAGAATGAACATACCCACTAACAGGATCAGACCGGGTATGGCCCCCAGTCCAAGCATCCAGCGCCAGCCATCGGTGACATCCGCCAGGGCGTAGTCCACCAGATAGGAGACAAAGATCCCAAAGGTGATATAGAACTGATTGATGGTAACGATGGCACCGCGCCAGTGGGCCGCCGACACCTCCGCCAGATACAAGGGGGTCAGCATGGAAGACACACCAATGGCTGCACCCACCAAAACGCGACCGACAAAAAGCACAGGCACATTCTGGGCGATGGCCGCCAACAAAGCGCCCAGCACAAACATGAGGGCCGTGATGATGAGCACCGTACGGCGGCCGAAGGCGTCGGAAAGTGCACCGGCGAAGGCCGCGCCCACCGCCGCCGCCCCCAGGGCAATGGCTACGAACAGCCCCTGCAAAGTGGAATCCAGGTGAAAGGTATCGCGCAGAAACAGCAGGACACCGGCAACCACGCCGGTATCGTAACCGAACAGCAATCCGCCGAGACCCGCCACGATGGCGATGAGCACAAAACGAAAATCTTTCTTCGGCGCGGGTTGGGGATCGGTACCCGCTGCCGATGCTGTGGTTGTGTTCATGATGGTGCTCCTTTATGCCCCCCATGCGGGGCGCTTTTGTCGTTGTTGTGTCTCCCAAGAGCCACGGGCTGAGTCCGGCCCTCATCCAGGCAGCGCCTGCCAGAAAAGCGCAAGCTCAGCGGGCCGCGCTGCGGGTCGTACCGAGACTCCCCTACGCTGCGGGCGGCGTCGTAACGAGGGCCCTACCCATGGAGCCGAGTAGCTGCCCATCGCCGGTCGCCTCCCGACAGCAACTTCTGTGTTAAGGTATAGTTCTGTGTCTTGCGCCACGCAAGGCAAGTTTGCCGGCGCCCACCAGCACCGGAGACGACAGTCGAGAGATCCCAAGCCCAAGGAAGAAAGCGCAGCCATGGCCCAGTACGTCTTCACCATGAATCACCTGAGCAAGGTCGTCCCGCCCAAACGGGTTCTGCTCAAAGACATATCCTTGTCCTTTTTCCCCGGCGCCAAGATCGGTGTCCTCGGTCTCAACGGGGCCGGAAAATCCACTCTGCTCAAGATCATGGCCGGAGAAGACCGGCAATACGAAGGGGAGGCGAGCCCCATGCCTGGCCTGAAGATCGGCTACCTCCCGCAGGAACCGCGGGTCGCACCGGACAAAACGGTGCGCGAGGTGGTGGAAGAGGGCCTGGGTGAGATTCTCGGTGCGCAGAAGGCTCTGGACGCCGTCTACGCCGCCTATGCCGAGCCGGATGCCGATTTCGATGCCCTGGCGGCGGAGCAGGCACGATTGGAGGCCATCCTCGCCGCCGGAGACGGCCACCAGGCAGAGCAGCAGATGGAGATCGCTGCCGATGCCTTACGTCTGCCCCCCTGGGACGCGCAGGTTGGCCCCCTGTCCGGGGGTGAAAAGCGTCGCGTCGCCCTCTGTCGCCTGCTCATCAGTCGCCCTGACATGCTCCTCCTGGACGAGCCCACCAACCATCTGGATGCGGAATCCGTCGATTGGCTGGAGCAATATCTGCAACGTTTTCCGGGTACGGTGGTGGCCGTCACCCACGATCGCTATTTTCTGGACAATGCCGCCGAGTGGATCCTGGAACTGGATCGCGGTCAAGGCATTCCCTGGAAGGGCAACTATTCTTCCTGGCTGGAACAGAAAGAAAAGCGCCTCGAACAGGAAGCCAAGACCGAGGCCGCGCGTATCAAGGCCATGAAGCAGGAGCTGGAATGGGTACGACAGAGTGCCAAGGGCCGACAGAGCAAGAGCAAGGCCCGACTGGCACGTTTCGAGGAGCTCAGCTCCTACGAATATCAGACCCGCAACGAAACCCAGGAAATCTTCATTCCTGTGGCAGAGCGACTGGGCAATGAAGTCATCGAGTTCCGCAATGTCAGCAAGGGCTTCGGCGATCGCCTGCTCTTCGAGCAGGTGAACTTCAAGATCCCACCCGGCGCCATTGTCGGCATCATCGGCCCCAACGGGGCGGGCAAATCCACCTTCTTCCGACTGATTACCGGTGCCGAGCAGCCGGACAGCGGTGAGGTCGTTCTCGGCCCGACGGTCCAGCTGGCCTACGTCGACCAGTCCCGAGACGCCCTGGACGGCCGCAAGAACGTCTGGGAGGAGATTTCCGGGGGCCTGGACATCCTCCGGATCGGGCGCTTCGAGATCCCCTCCCGCGCCTACTGCGGCCGCTTCAATTTCAAGGGCGCCGACCAGCAGAAGCTGGTGGGGCAACTCTCGGGCGGTGAGCGCGGCCGCTTGCACCTGGCAAAGACCCTGCTCACAGGTGGCAATGTGCTCCTTCTGGACGAACCCTCCAACGACCTGGACGTAGAAACCCTGCGCGCCCTGGAAGACGCCCTCCTGGAATTCGCCGGCACGGTGCTAGTGATCTCCCACGATCGCTGGTTCCTCGACCGCATCGCCACCCACATCATCGCCTTCGAGGGTGATGCCCACGTGGAGTTCTTCGCCGGCAACTATCAGGAGTACGAAGCCGACAAAAAGCGGCGTCTGGGCGACGAAGGCGCGCGACCACACCGCCTGCGCTACAAGCCCATCACCCGCTGAGATGTGCCCCGGACTCGGATCGGTGGGCAGCACGTTGCCTGCCCTTTCACGAGACCGTGGTCGGGCTGTGTTCGATGCGACCACGCATGGGGCCGGCCCAATTTTGCAAGTCGGAGCGACGAGTACAAACCCAAGAGTTCGGTCAGGACCCGGCGGCAGCGGGAAAGTTGACGAGGTCCGCCATGCCCCATTCGCAGCCGGCGATGGCGTGGAGACGTGCTCGAACTTACAGTAAGTCAGGGGAGAATCGCGAATTTTTTATCCGTCGATCGCGGCACGATTTACTGTGTCATTTTCGGTGCCAAGGCTCGATTTAACGAGCTTTTTTATTAAAAATCATGGATTTATTTGGTGCCCAGGGGCGGAATCGAACCACCGACACGAGGATTTTCAGTTTAAGAAAAATGATTTCTCAAACAACAGATTATGGCGTATCCGCCTGTTCTGTTTTGCAATCTTCTGCGTGCAATTATTCGATGAGGTTGTGGATATCTGCGCCTTTTGAGAATATCTACACGCCTCGGGCAACCTGCCACCGACCACGGGATTGTTGACTTGCTGGTCCCAGAGGGTAGCACCCTTTCTCTCTTGATCGCCTCCCTCTTGCCCGGCACCATTACGCTATACCGAAACGCTGAGGCAATGCATGGCATCCGTATTCCAAAGCGGCAAGTTCTGGCGGGCCCAGGTACGCAGAAGAGGCTACCCATCGCTTTCCGCCACTTTTGACACCAAGCGGGAAGCCCTACAGTGGGCGGCCCAGATCGAAGCCCGCCTGGAAACCCAGACGCCAGGCCAGGTCTACAAAAAGGTAGAGGTTCGGGAACTCACGCTGAAAGCGGCTTTTGAAAGGTACAAACGAGAGATTTTGCCATCCAAGGCACCGCATACGGCGAGGAGAGAACACTCCCTGATCGAGTGGTGGTCTTGCAGCCTGTGGCAGGCGGTCCCTATCCCCAATCTCGACGGACCGCAGGTGGCGCAAGCCATCCGGGCCATGGAGAAAGAGAATCGTTCGGCGAACAGCATTCGCCTGATGCTGGCCGTTCTTTCGCACCTGTATACCATCGCGAGAAAGGAATGGGGCTATGTGGACCTCATCAACCCGGTTGAGCTGGTCCGCAAACCCCGTCTGCCCGAAGGCAGGGACCGGCGCTTTGTTGGCAACGAGGAGGAACGATTGCTGGAGGCCTGCGCCAGGAAGAACCCGGAGCTTGCCGATTTTGTAATTGTCGCCCTGGAGACGGCGATGCGGCAGGGAGAGGTGTTTACCCTGACCTGGGACCGCATATCCTTCGCCGACCACACCATCAAACTCCCCCCGGAGCTCACCAAGACCCGCAAGGGC
>NZ_JAGDWX010000023.1:0-828 GCF_023256195.1 Acidithiobacillus sp. | reverse complement strand
CGTACCCCTCTCCGAACGAGCAGATGACGCGCTGAAAAGGCAGAGAGCACGTCCCCGCAAAATGGGCAACCGCGTATGGTCCTATGCTACCCAGGATGGGGTCCGGGCTTCGTTTTTCAAGGCGGTCAAAGTGGCAGGCCTTGATGACTTTCACTTTCATGACCTACGTCACGAGGCCACCAGCAGGTTTTTCGAGCGGGGGTTGAATGCGGCGATTGTGCAGGGCATCACCGGCCACAAAACCGCCCAGATGTTGGCCCGGTACACTCATCTCAGCGGGAAGTCCCTGGTAGAAGCTGTGCGTGGGGCAGATCCAGCTAACGGGTTTTCACCCACACCGAAGTCCTCTCCGTCGCCCTTGACTGCTCAGCCGCAGCGTTTCTGCACCCATTGCGGTACCGCCCTGGCTCCCGAGCACCGATTCTGCGGTGGGTGTGGGAAGCCTGTATCTGCTCATGAACGACAAGATTGATTACTGTGCATCTGCTGAAGATAACCACGCGATCGTCTTGGTTGCCGCCATCACGCAGCCGGATGGCGAGTGGATCCGTGCCATTGGTCAGGCCCTGCCAGCTTTGTCTCGGGCATGATGGTGCTCGCTTACAATATATGTCGCTCCGCCTTTCCGGAGGCAAAATCCGATGGCACAGCGTTCTCCCTGGCAGCTGGACAGTGAACCAACGGGCAACGGGCTGCGACCAGAGGGTCCTCGACGCCATTACCCATGCTGGGTTCACGCTACCAGCGGAGCCCTTGATCCTGCGGGACTCTCTCCATGGCTCCCGGCCTGTGACCGGTTTGATGGCTGCGTCCGGCGCTGGACCTGCG
>NZ_JAGDWX010000021.1 GCF_023256195.1 Acidithiobacillus sp. | reverse complement strand
AAGAATTTTCTGTTGTTCGTTCCCAACATTCCGGCGGAGGTCTTCGAGGGTCGGGATCCTGCCAAGACCTTGAGCATGGATTTGAGATCGACCTTGGCGGAAGACGACATCCATTTCATTCAAGCGGAGGTCAAGGCTCTGGACCCCGACGCCAAGCGCGTGGATTTTGTGCCCAGCGAGCGACCGGGTGCGGCTCCCGAGAGCCTGCACTACGACTATGTGGTGGTGGCGGTGGGTAATCGGCTGGCCTTTGACAGGATCGAAGGTTTTGCTGAGTACGGGCAGACCTGCACCGATTTCTATTACGGCAACAAACTACGGCACTTTCTGGAGCACGAGTACAAGGGCGGACCGGTGGCCATCGGTTCGGCCCGCTTCCACCAGGGCGACGGTACCAAGGATATCCGGCTCTACGGCGGTCATGCTTTCCCCAGCGCCGAGGCCGCCTGCGAAGGTCCGCCCGTGGAGACGATGCTGTCCATGGCGACCTGGCTCAAGGAGCACGGCAAGGGTGGACCGGACAAGATCACGGTGTTTACTCCGGCCAAGCTCATCGCCGAGGATGCCGGTGAGAAGGTGGTAGGCAAGCTGCTGGAGATTGCCTCGGGCATGGGTTTCCACTACCTCAACGAGACCCAGGACATCACCCGGATCACCAAGGAAGGGGTGGAGTTCGCCAACGGCAAGAGTGTAGAGGCGGAACTCAAGCTGGTCTTCCCGGACTGGGTGCCTCACGACTTCCTGAAAGGTCTGCCCATCAGCGACAGCGAGGGCTTCGTCGTCACCGACGTGACCATGCGCAATCCCAAGTATCCCAACGTCTTTGCGGCGGGCGACGCAGCGGCCATCACGGTGCCCAAGCTGGGCGGGATCGGCCACGCCGAGGGCGAGATCGTCGGCAAGCAGATTGCCAAGGATCTGGGACGCATGGCGGCAGAAGAGGCGGACAAACCCTTGGAGCCCGTGGTCTACTGCATCGGCGACATGGGTGCCAACCAAGCTTTCTACATCCGCTCCAACAGCTGGTTTGGCGGGCCCGACCAGGTGCTGAAGATGGGTCACGTCCCCTTCCTCCTGAAGATGCAGTACAAGAATCTCTTCTTCAAGACGCGAGGCAAGATGCCGGAGTGGGGCCTGGATGCCTCCAAGCTGCTGGCGGAGAAGCTCTTTGCCGCCTGATGTGCGGGGGTCGGCGGGTACGGCGGCTTGCTACGCCTGCCCGTGAGCCTAGCCACCGGACGGGCAGCAAGGCCGTGAGGTGCTGCCCGTCCGCGATTGCGGAATCTGAATCAGGGAGAATGTGATATGGCGGTAGCAGAACAAAATCCGACAGCCCCCCATCTGACACCCGAACAGTGGGCGGGTCTTGCTCGTCTGGGCGAGCTCGTGAACGGGGCCGAGACCCTCATGGGCAGCCCGGTGGCAGCGCTGCCCATGCAGCTCGCCCTCAAGGCGGGCGATTGGAATGAGCGTTACGCCGTGGACGACAGTCTGCAAGAGGTTCTGGAGACGGTGAAAACCCTGCGCGAGGCAGGCGTGCTGCGGCTGCTGCGGGAGAACGCCGCCTTTGTGGTGGAGAGTCTGGACCTGTTGCGCCCGCTCCTGCCAAAACTGCTGGATACGCTGAAAACCGTGCCGATGGAGGAACTGATCACGGCGTTGCGTTCCTTGGCCGAGATCCTGCCTAAGGCCCAGGCCCTGTTCGCCTTTCTCCAAGGAGCCGCGGGTCAGGATCTGGTCCGTGCCCTGCGCCGGGCTGGAGATCTGTGGGAGGAGACTCGTGCCGACGAGTCGATCGTCGCCGCGCTGAAGCTCCTGCGGCGCCTACAGGAGGATGGCAACCTGGCCCGGCTTGCCGATCTCAGTGAACAGATCGGGCTACTGGCGCAGACCATCGATCTACCGGCTCTGGTGGGCAGCCTCATCGAGGAGAACCGCGACAATCCGCTGTTAAACAGCTTTGCGGCTGCGATGCACCTGGGCAAGTCCCTGTCTCAGGCCCTGGCGGAAAGCGCGGAGCACGCGGCCAAGGGAGACCACCGCGGCGGACTCGGTGGGCTTTACCACATGCTCAAGGATCCGGAGGTCCAGCGCGGCATGCGGGTGGTTGCCGCCTTGCCCGTCTACCTGGAGAAGTCGGGAGTGATTCCGGCCCGCTCCGGTACCGGAGGATAGTCTAGACTTGTGGGGAGTCATGGTCGCCAGAGAGGAACCCCGTGTCCACGAAAAATCCCGCTCCCCACGCGCAAGCTTCCCACCCCGTCTGGGCCACCGCACAGAAAAGTCTGGTAGGTACCGCACTGGGCCCCGGACGCCTGTGGTTCACCCTCGGACGCGGTATCGTGACGGAAGTTTTCTATCCGCGCATAGACATTCCGGCCATTCGCGATCTGGGTTTCCTCGTCAGCGACGGTCAGGGTTTCTGGCTGGAGATGAAGGCCAATCCGAGTTGGACCCAGAGTCTGGTCGACAGTCAGGTGCCCCTACCGATCATCGAACACCGGCATGCCCATTTTCGCCTGCGCTTTGAGGTGGTGGCCGATCCCAAACGGGATGTGCTGTTGCTGGACTACGATCTGGAGGCCGCACCTGGCATGCGGCTCTTCGCGCTCTGCGCGTCCCGACTGGGCGGAGATGCTACGGCCAATCGCGCCTGGACCGGGAGTTGGGAAGGACGGGAACTTCTCTGGGCAGAGCAGGGGCCCTTCGGCTTGGCCTTGCTGTGCCGGGATGCCGAGGGTAGGCCGGCGTTCGCGCGCCGCAGTGTGGGCGAGGTGGGTGCGAGCGATCTCTGGCAGGATTTTGCGCAGCACGATGGGGTGATGACCTGGGAGTACGCAGAAGCGGGGCCCGGCGAAGTGGCCATGGCGGGCGAACTCCCCCATCGCGGTACCCTGGCCCTGGGCCTTGGGACCAGCAAGGAGGCGGCGGCCACCAACGCCTGGGCCAGTCTTGCCCAAGGTTTTGCCGAAAGCCGCGCACGCTACCAAGAGGGATGGTTGCAGTGGCACGCGAGCCACAAGCCGCCGCGAGGTTTTCGCCGTCGTTTCTCGCCGGCCATGCAGAATCTCTATCGCCGCTCCAAGAACGTGCTCAAGACACATGCCGACCGGACTTTTCCGGGGGCGCTGGTGGCGAGTCTCTCGGTTCCCTGGGGCGAGGCCAGTGTCAGCCGCGGCGGCTATCACCTGGTCTGGTCTCGGGATCTCGTGGAAAGCGCCGCAGCGGCGCTGGCCGCGGGAATGGTGGAGGAAGCGCGGGAGGTGCTCTGCTATCTCCTCAGTACTCAGCAGGCCGATGGTCACTGGCTGCAGAATCAGTGGTTGGGGGGGAAACCCTTCTGGCAGGGAATCCAACTGGACGAAGCGGCCTTCCCTGTGCTGCTCGCCGCTCTCCTGCGGGATCAGGAGGTGCTCGGGGAGATCGTGGTCGAGGACATGGTCCGCCGCGCCCTGGGCTTTATCCTGCGAGAGGGCCCGGCAACGGGCCAGGATCGCTGGGAGGAAGATGCGGGCGTCAACCCCTTTACCCTGGCCGTCGCCATCGCCGCCTTGATCGAGGGTGCCGAGTTCCTGGGGGGTAAAGCGGCTGCCTGTGCGCAGATGGTGGCCGATTATTGGAACGCCCGCCTCGAGGACTGGACCTTCGTGCGCGATACGGAGCTGGCCCGGGTCCACGGTGTGCGCGGTTATTATCTGCGTATCGCGCCTCAGGATATCCTGATCCACGATGGCGCCAAGGACGAGTGGGTGCAGATCAAGAATCGCGCCCACGATCCCCATCTGCCTGCCAGCGAGCAGATTTCCACGGATTTTCTGCAGCTGGTCCGCTATGGTCTGCGCCAGGCGGACGACCCGCACATCGTCGATTCCGTCAAGGTCATGGACGCGGTCTTGCGTTGTGATACACCCAATGGTCCGGTCTGGCACCGCTACAACGGCGACGGCTACGGTGAGCATGCCGATGGTAGCCCCTTCGATGGCAGCGGCATCGGTCGCGGTTGGCCGCTGCTGGTGGGCGAGCGCGGCCACTATGCCCTGCTGGCCGGGGAGGATGTCCGCCCCTACCTGCGCGCCATGACCGCCATGACCGGTGTAGGCGGACTCCTGCCCGAGCAGGTCTGGGATCGGGAGCCCATTCCGGAGCAGGGACTCTTTCCGGGTCAGCCCAGCGGTTCGGCCATGCCTCTGGTCTGGGCCCACGGCGAATTCATCAAACTCTGTCACAGCATGGTTGCCAAGGCACCGGTGGACCGTCCGGCGGCTACCTGGGCCCGCTATCAGGGCAAGCGGCCGGAGCTTTCCTATCGTCTGTGGCGCCTGCGTCAGCGGCCGCGCCGTCTGCGCGCCGGACAGGAGCTGCGGGTGCTGCTGCATCGCCCTTTCCGGGTGCACTGGGGCATCAACGGTTGGCAGGAGATTCAGGACACCGTCAGTGAAGACTGGGATCTGGGTCACGTGGCCTTCCTCCCGACGGAGAAACTGCCCGTCGGCACCGAGTTGCAGTTCACTCTCCAGTGGCAGGACGACGGCTCCTGGTTGGGCGAGGATTTTTCTCTGACCGTCGTGGAGGCTTTTCATGCTGAATCTTGATCTGCAGAAACGGGTAGCCCTGGTGACCGGCGCCAGCGGTGGTCTGGGTCAGGCCATTGCGACCACCCTGGCTGCTGCGGGGGCGCGGGTGGCGGTGCACTACGGCAAGGACGCGCAGGGCGCGGCCCGAGTAGTGGAGAGCATCCGCCAGCAGGGGGGTGAGGCGCAAGCCTTCGCGGCCGACGTCGCCGATGTGGCGGCCGTCCGCGAGCTCGTCGCCGCCGTGGAGCAGCGTTTCGGTAGCCTCGATATCCTGGTCAACAATGCCGGTATGGACGGCCCGCACCAGTTGGTGGGTGCGGACGACGATCCCAAGGCCTGGGAAAAGGTCCTTGCCGTCGACTTGCTGGGACCCTACTACGCAGCCCGAGCCGCCATCCCCATCATGGAACGGCAAAAGCGCGGCGTCATCGTCAATATCACCTCGGTACACGAGTTCATTCCCTGGGAGGGTTACAGCGCCTATGCCAGTGCCAAGGCCGGTTTGTCCATGTTCACCAAGACCCTGGCGCAGGAGACGGCGGACCGGGGCATCCGCGTGGTGGCCGTAGCCCCAGGCGCCATTCAGACGCCCATCAATGCCTCCGTTTGGGGCAATCCGGATACGCTCAAGGATCTGGACGAAAAGATCGCCATGGGGCGTCTGGGTAAGCCAGAAGAGGTGGCTCAGGTCGTCGCCTTCCTCGCCAGCGATCTGGCCAGCTACATCACCGGCACCACCCTGGCGGTGGACGGCGGCATGCTCATCTACCCCGATTTTCGCCATGGCGGCTGAGATGAATACCGATTTACTCGTCGCAGTGTTCCTTCAGGACACGGATATCTCTGCGACCGCCCACTAGGTAGGCAACTGTCGTTTTGGCATGGGTCCTTGGGAGGATATGCTCGATCCCTTCGGCAAGGCCCACGATCTGGATAATCTCCAAAGGGCGATGAATAGGATGGACCATCGGTGGACAGTGTGCAGCCGGACCACCCTGCCGACGGGCCACTTTCCCGGCCCACCTCGCCCCCATCAACGTATGGTGGGATCTATGGGCAGGTAGGAAAAGAATCCGTAGGGCCGCGCCGCCAACAGCAGAGTACGCATCTGCGCTAGTTCGCTGTCCTTTGACAAGGCGGTGTCCACCAGACCCAGACCCAGCGTGTCCTGGGGCAGGATGCCCAGGGCAAGATTACCCAGCAGGCCCTGCAGCGAGATTTTCTCGGGAATGGGCAGGTAGTGTACGTCGTAATGGTCGGGCGGGAGTTTGGCGAGCTTGGCTGCTGTCGCGATGGCTTCACGCATCCCCCCCAGTTGGTTGACCAGGCCCATACGGTAGGCCGCTTCACCACTCCAGGCGCGCCCTTGGGCATCTTTTTCGGCCTGTGCAAAGGGTAGGTGGCGCGCCGTTGCCACAAGGCTGACGAAGTGGTGGTAGAGATGATCCACGACGGCCTGATAGGCCTTTTGCTCGTTGTCCGTCAGCGGCACCATGGGCGAGGGGTGGGCACCGTCTGCAGGCACGCTCACGCCCGACACCGTGATACCCAGCTTCTGCAAGGTACCGGAATAATCGGGAAAGAGCATGAAGACCCCGATGTCGGCGGTGATGGTAGTGGGCTCGGCAAGGATCCGATCGGCGCCCGTGGACAACCAGTAGGCTCCCGAGGCACCCAGGCTGCCCATGGAGACGACGACGGGCTTGCCCGCCTTGCGCAGGCGCAGAATGGCCTTGCGGATGGCATCGGCCGTCGTCACATCGCCACCGGGACTGCTGACCTGCAAGACCACCGCTTTGACCGCCTTATCCTTGCGCAGGTCATCCAGCTGGGCGACGGTTGGCTCCGTCGCGACCAGGCCGGCCTTCTCCACATCCCCAGGAACCAGCATGCCGTCGATGGGGACCACGGCAATCTGCTGCTGCGGATACCGCGCCGGTGTCGGCACCTTTTGCAGGAAAGTATCGAGACTGACCCGCTGCAGATCTTTTTCCGGTTTATGTAGAGCCTTGGCAATGGCGGCCTCAAAATCCTTCTGATCTCCCAGCTGTGTGACCAGACCTTCGGAAAGGGCCAGTTGTGCGGCATTCCCTTTACTGGATTGGATGAGTTCCGGGAGCTTGCTGGCGTAGCGATCGACCCGATCCACGGGGATATTGCGACCTTGGGCGATACCCTGCGCATAAGTGTGCCACCAGACCTTCAGCCACTCTTCGTTTTCCTCTCGCGCCGCTGCAGACATGTCGGATCGGATCAAAGGTTCCATGGCCGACTTATACTTGCCCTGCCGGAAGCTGTAGACCTTTACTCCGATCTTGTCGAAGAAATCCTTGAAATAGAGCCCTTTGGTCGTGAATCCCGTGAATAGGACGACGCCCAGATGGGGCAGGAATACTTGGTTGGCTTGGGCTGCCAGGAAATAGCTGGCCTGGCTGTAATCGGGTGCGAAGGCGTAGATGGGCTTGCCGCTGGCACGGAAGGTCCGCAGTGCCTTGGCCACCGTGTTCAGTTCCGTGATGCTGCCGCCGCCAAAATCGCTGAGATTGAGTTCCAGCAGGCGGATGTGCGGATCCTGGGCCGCGGCGTCGATGGCGCGAACCAAGCGATGCACCACGACGTCCTGCGTTGCACTCTGGCCAAGGCCGGGCAGCGAATCTGCCCAGGGGCTGGGTTCGGCATAGCGCAGGGTACCGTGGGGAGCGATCACCAGAACCCCATCGCTGGGTAGGGGGGCGACCGGTTGCAAGAGCTTGAGAAGAACGACGCCGACGACTGCCAGTATGAGCAGGGTGAGGAGATTCAGCAGGGTGAGACGCACCCAGTGCAGGAAGCGCCCGATCCAGAGGAAGGGTTTGAGCCAACTGGACATCGGGTACTACCTCCTTGCTGCCTTTCGTTTCGGTTCGCCGGTAAATCGCCTAGGGGCAATATCAGTCTGGAGCATAGCGGAAGCCGCTAGTGCCGGGCAAGGCAAAGACCCTCGACGTTGGCCTAACGCAGTGTCTCCTCGGAGCAATTCTGAACCGTCCCTCCTTTGTATGGGAGGGGGCGTTTGAGTAGAAGGGAATCGGACGATGAATTGCAAAGAGGACGATCGGATTGGGATGACGGGGACATCTGTGAATCGGGTTGACAGGCAAAAGCCCTCGCACAGAGCCCACCCCCGCCGCCGAGAACCTGCGGAACTCCGGGCGAGGTCGCCGATAGACGCCGGGCTGAAATTTATCTCTGGTTGATCACAGCGCGACCCTCCGTAGCCCCTCCTGTCTGCCTGCGCTCCCACCATATCCGCTCAGAGATCCTCTGGGCGCTCCTCGGGAGGGGCCATGAATTCCGGACCGACGGGGTCGGGGATGTGTTTCTGAAGAATCTCGTCGATTTCGCGGAAATTTTCGGAATCCAGGTGCCACCCCAAGGCCTCCGGCAGGTTCTCCAGCTGCTCCGGTCGGCGCGCACCCCAGAGCGCACAGGCGAGGTCCGGCTGGTCCAGCAGCCAGCGCAGCGCCAGACCCAGGAGGCTGTGGCCAAGACGAGCGGCCAGGGCTTCCAGAGCCTCGGCGGCGGCCAGATAGTGGGAAAAGCGGGGTGCCTGGAATTTTGGGTCGACGCGACGCAGATCGTCCCCCGTAAATTTGCGCTCCGCTGTCATTTTGCCCGACAGCAAACCTCGGCAAAGAGCGCCGTAGGCCACTATGGGAATGCGGTGCTCTCGGCAGAATGGTAGGGTCGCTTTTTCTATGTCGCGCTCAAATAGATTGTAGGGCAGCTGGTTGGCGGCAATGCCCGCACCCTTGAGAAATTCGCGCATATCCGCCGGCTGAAAATTGCTCACGGCGATTTCCCGAATTTTGCCCTGAGCACGCAGGGACTCCAGGGTTTGTGCTGCCTCAGCAAAATCGCTCTGGTGATCGGGCCAATGCACGAAGTACAGATCGATGTGATCGATTCCCAGGCGACGCAGGGAGTCATCCACTTCTTTGCGCAGTCGCGCCGGACGGCTGTCGCGGTAGACCTTGCCATCCCGCCAGTTCAGGCCGACTTTGGTGGCGATGTAGGGCCGCTGGGAGACGGGCATCTGGCGGAGCGCCTTGCCGACGATCTCCTCGGCACGGCCAAAGCCGTAGACGGGAGCGGTATCGATGATGTTGATGCCCAATTCCTGGGCGCGATGAATGGTGGCTATGGCGTCTCGCTCATCACTGCCCCCCCACATCCAGCCGCCAATGGCCCAGGTACCCAGGGCGATCTTGGACACTTGGTGCAGAGAGGCGATATCGGCATATTCCATGAGGTCTCCTTGATTCGCTGACACGAAAGTCCGTATCCGTCGTTATCCAGATAGAATTATCCTTAGTGTAGCACAACATGGATGCCCTTTGGTTCAAGGATACCAAACCGGATCTTTGATCTTGGTATCATGGAACCAGCGACCGAGAGCCATAGGTGAAAATCGGCGCATTCAGAACTGAAGAAAAATACCACATAATTATGCGCTTATATAAAGGAAATCTTTGCTCTGCAGCCTATTTTAGGCTTGCCCATTCGGCGATGGCGCGACTAAACTGAAATCAACCGAAAGCGTAGCGAAGAGGTAATCGCAAAGCGATGCGCGGGTGGTCGCCACGATGTTCGGGCTTTCGGTAACGGTGTGAAAGTCCCTCGGCTCATACAGATTCGGGGAGTTCGGGTTTAAACGGAAATGGTTTTACGTCGAGGTGCAGCATGAACGATACCATCACATCCTCATCACCGGCTTTTGTGCGGCGTAGCGGAGGGTTTTATTCCCCACCCCTGCTGGCACTACGCGGCGTTGCGGCATTCGCCTTTGTGTTAGCGGCGCTTTTGGATTTCAAGAGCACCATCAACCTGCTGGTGTGGTTCTTCTCCATCTATGTGTTCTTTGATGGCGCATACGCTCTGGCCGTCGCCGCTGGTCACAGTCCGGGCAGCACGCTGAATCGAATGGCCATCGCCCTCAAAGGCGTGATCGGCATTCTCGCCGGTATCGTGGCCATCTCTCTCTTCCTGCGGGGTGGCTCCATGACGACCATCCTTCTCACGGTCTTCATCTGGGTCGCCCTGGCTGGCGTGATTGAAGGCGTGTGGGTGTTCAAGATGGTGAAGAACAAGGAACTCTTGCTGATCGTCGGTTCTGGTGCGTATCTCGCGCTGGCCGTTGCCCTGCAGTTCATGTTTGCGGTGGCGCCAAGCGAGGGAACGGCCGTCTACAACTGGATCATCATCGGCTTCTCCGCCGCCTTCGGCTTGGGCATGCTGATCATGAGCTGGCTGCTGCGTCGATCCATGATGGCCTGA
>NZ_JAGDWX010000032.1:5780-52723 GCF_023256195.1 Acidithiobacillus sp. | reverse complement strand
GCCCAGCGATATCCAGCAGATCCAGAAGTTCAAGCAGGACACCACCAACGCCGAAACCACCATCACCCGGGGGCAGTACGAGATGCTCACCCCGACGGATTCCTACACCCAGTCCTTGCAGAACCTGCCCAATGCCGTGGTCGTCAGCAGTGGCGACAGTATGGACGGGGACGACGTCTACATCAATGGTTTCAGCAAGAGTCTCATCAACTTCACCCTCGATGGCATACCACTCAACGACAACGACAGTTACACCTATTATTCCAATGAATTCATCCCCTCGGTGCTCATCGCCGGTACCAAGTACTACCCCGGTGCCCAGTCTGCGGCCATCCCGGGGCTTGCAAGCTTCGGCGGCTCCATCGAGACCTACAGCCTGAAGCCGTCCCCCTACTTCTTCGTGCGGCCCATGGTTGGCGGCGGTTCCTTCGGCAAGTACAACTACGGCGGACTGATCAATACCGGACTCTTCCTGAAGAATGTCGCGCCCACCTCGGCCTGGCTCTATGTCAATCAGAATCGTCGGGACGGGTATTTCCTGAACAACGGCTCTATCCAGACGCAATTCCTCTTCAAATCCGTGAGCCAGATCGGCCCCGGAGCCCTGACCCTGTTCTTCACTCAGAACAATCAGCGCTTCAATTATTACAACGGTGCCACGGCGGCCGATATCGCGAAATATGGAGAAAATTATAACGCTTATACGAGCGATCCATTTCTCGCTAATGGCAAACCGAACACTTTCTACACCGGCTATAATTATAACCGCTACCTCAACTGGGTAGCCTATGGCAAGTACGAAGGTGAAGTAGGAAAAGTCAAGTTCTCGGAGCAGCTCTATTACTACTACGGCAACGGCTTCGGCGCCGGTGCGACCACTTTCCCCCAAACGCTCCTCACTCCTCAAGGTACGGTACAGCGTACCTCGCCAGCTGCCAACCAGGTATTGCTACGCAACAGCGTCAACAACACCCATCGCTGGGGAAACATCGCCAAGCTGCTCTTCCCGCTGGGACCCGTGGATACCGAGCTGGGCTTCTGGTTCAACCACAACAACACCATGCACGATGCTCAGTATTACAATCAGGCCAACACCTATCTCGGTTCGACCTACATCGAGCCGGTCAAGACCGATACCTACGAGCCTTTCATCGTCTTCAATTACAAGCCGACCCAGGCGCTCAAGCTGACCGCGGGCGTCAAATATCTCTACGCTCAGCGCGATTTCCGCGATGAGGTCGCCTTAGCACAGAATAAGCCAGGGGTCTTCAACGCGAATTTCCACGCGGTGCTGCCGTCGGTGGGCCTCAACTATCGGGTCATGGATGGCGTCAACGTCTTTGCCAACTTCACCCAGAATGCCAACCCCCCCGCCTACAATCAGTTCTACTCCGGCGTCTTCAATCCTTCTCTGGCGCCGCAGAAGGCGTACACCTACGATCTCGGCACGGTCTGGAATCTCGGCTTCTGGAAAGGCGAACTGGATCTCTTCCGGGTGGATTTCCGCAATTATATTCTGTCGACTACCGTGCAGGTCGGCTCCTTCAACCAGACTGTGCTCGCCAATGCGGGCAAGGCCATTAATCAGGGCATTTCCTGGCAGAATAGCTTCATCCTCAACGACCAGTTCAGCGCTTACGCCAATCTGGGCATTCTGGACGCTCGCCTGAAATCGCAGGGACAACCCTTCCCCTACGCCCCGCACCACACCGAATCCATTGGTTTCATCTATCACGACCGAGGTCTGCGGGCGACGGTCGGCTTCAACGAGATCGGCAACGCCTACTACAACCTGGGTGGGAAGTTCTTGCCTCTGGGCAGTCGCTTCTACACCAACGCGAGCTTGCGCTACACCTTCAACAACATGGCGCTCGGCAGCGGCGGCTTTGGCCTCAAGAAGGTCTCCCTGGGCGTGTACGTCAATAACCTCTTCGATCGCACCTGGATCCAGAGTTACTCGGGCAGCAACGCCAATCCCAACCTGAAGCTGAATCTGCCCGCCAACGTCTACGCCACACTGGACGCGAGCTTCTGAGTCCATCCATCCACCCTACGGGATACCTCTGAGGTATCCCGTCTGAGAAAGGTATTGCCATGGATATGCACGCACTTTTCACCATCGCTCAGGAATCGGGCGGGATCCTCTTCATCATGCCCCTCATCCTCCTGCTCGTCCTCTGGGTGAGTTTCGAGCGCTTTCTCTTCATCAACCGCATGGTGCAGCAGGGCGAGCAGATCGCCGCAGCACTGGACTCCGCCCCCGACCTCAAGCCCAGCACCCTGGCACCCATCGCCGAGCGTAGCCCCTATCCCTTCCGGGCGCTGCTCGAGGTCCCCCTGCGCTTTCCTCAGATCCGCGACAGCGCCCGCCTTTCGGAAGTCCTCCAGGAAATGGTGATGCGCCAGGTCCCAAGCCTCGACAAACGCCTCTGGATTCTCGACACTGCCGTGACCCTCGCCCCTCTTTTGGGCCTGCTCGGCACCATCGTCGGCATGTTCCACGCCTTCCAGGTGCTGGGGGACGCCGCCAACAACCCCACCGCCATCACCGGTAACGTCGCCGAGGCCCTGCTCGCCACCGCCGCCGGCCTTGTCATCGCCATCATCGGCTTGGTGACCTTCAACGGGCTGCACAACCGCATGCGCCTCGTCGTCCACCAGATGGAAACCCTGCGCAACATGCTGGTCAACCGTCTGGAAGGTCTGGACCATAGCCACGCCCTGACGGCCAACGAGGCCAAACCCGTGTACTACGCGGCGCAGGAGGCCTGATCCGTGCAGTATCTCGAGGTCAAAAAAGCGCGCATCGAGATCATCCCGATGATCGACATCATGCTATTTCTGCTGGTGTTCTTCATCATGGTGACCATCCACATGATCCCCGACAAAGGTCTACCAGCCCAGATGCCGGGCTCAAGCACCGCCCAGGAACTGCCCAAGCCCAAGCTCGTCATCAACCTGCAGGTCAATGGCGATGCCGAGGTCGACGGCAAAACCTACAGCCCAAGCGCCCTTGAGGATTACCTGCGTCAGCACGATCCCAAGAACCTGCAAGTGACCATCGCCGCCGACAAAAATGCCGATGTCGACGCCCTGGTCCACGTCATGGACAGCTGCCGAAAGGCCGGCGTCACCGCCATCGGTCTCGCTTCCCGTCTTGAGAGCTCGCGCTGAGCCAGTGAGGTTGCACATGTCGCACCGAAGTTCGGTGATCGTGTCGGTGGTTCTGCTCGCTTGCCTTACGCAAGCGCCCGCTTTGGCGCGCGAAGGGGCCTCCCCCTCGGCGCATTCCGCGACGCTCCTGTCCAGTGGTCAGCGGCTCGCGCCCCTGGCCGCGCCGGGTAGTGCCTACTGGCGCCTGCCCGCAGACGGCAGTAATCGCGGTTTGGCCCTGCGGGGGGCGAGTCGCATACTGTTCGTGAACGGCGGGGCCGAAGCCCTCGTATTGGGCGCAGGCTACAAGAATGTCGATGAGGCTCCCGGCAGAACCGACCGGAAACTCTCGAATCAGCACCTTTTGCGCCTGCAACTCTCCGCGCAGATGCCCGCTTTGACCCAGTCCATCCCCCTCTTTGATAGCTTCGAGGGTATGGCGCTGAGCCCCGATGAACGAACCCTTTACCTGAGCACTGGGGTAAAAGACGGCGTACTGATCCTTCGCCGCGAGGGGGACAAGGCTGCCTGGCGCTTTGCCGGGCCTGCCATCGCGCTTGGCCACCAAGGCAAAGGCCTCGGCATCGGCGTCAAACCGCTGGCCGCCGGTCTCGCCCTGGACGGCACTGGCCGCTATCTCCTCGTCTGCAACGCCTTCAACGATTCCGTAAGCCTCATCGACACCGAAAATCGCCGCATCCTCTGGGAGCAGGATCTGCGCCCCGGGCCAAGCCAGGGAAAAAGCGGCGTGGCGGGTGGGGAGTATCCTTTTGCGGTGGTCTGGAGCCAGGCGGATCAGGCCATCGTCTCCAGCCTCCGGGATCGCGAACTCGTACTTTTGCACGTGACACCCGGTGGCGCGCAGATCCTTCAGCGCCTCTCCGTGCCTGGCAACCCGGGACGCATGCTGGTAGATACGGCCCGAGGGCGCCTATACGTTGCGCAGGACAATCGGGACAGCATCGCGGTGGTGGACCTCGCTCGCTTTCAGCTGCTCGGCGAGACGCCTCTTTTGCCGGCAAGCCTCGCGCCGGAATTGCAGGCAGCGGGTTTCGTCGGCGCCAAGAATCTTGGCTGGTCCGCCAACAGCCTCGCCATGTCTCGGGACGGCAAGCGGCTGTATGCCAGCATCGGCCGCATGAACGCCGTCGCCGTGCTGGGTCTCGACAAGGACCGGCCTGAGAGCCTCGCCCTCCTGCCAACGGCCTGGTCACCGCAGGATCTCGCCGTCGGCAGCGACGACAGGACCCTCTGGGTAGTCAACAACAAGACCATGCCGGGCCCGAACACCGGACTCTGTTACGGACGCTACCGCGGCTGTCTGGAGAGCTCTCCGGTGCAGGCTCGTGCCAATCAGTACATCCTCCAGAAGGTGGAGTCCGGACTGCAGAAGCTCCCGCTGCCACAGGATCCCGAAACCCTGGTGGGTCTGACCCGCCAGACCTGGCAGAACAATCATCCGGCCGCTGCCCTCAGTGCCGACGAGCAGGCGACCATGGCCTTTCTGCGCCGCCACATTCGCCACGTCATCTACGTGATCAAGGAAAATCGCAGCTACGATCAGGTGTTCGGAGATATCCCGCGGGGCAACGGTGACCCGAAACTCACGGAATTCCCGCGCCGGACCACCCCCAATCAGCACCAAGCGGCTGAGCAGATGGTACTCCTGGACAATTTTCTCGTGACGGGGGAGGTAAGTGGGAACGGCTGGGCCTGGTCCACGGCCGGCCGCGAGTCCTATCTCAGCGTGAAAGTCCTGCCCATGGCCTATAGCGGTGGCGGCGGTTCCTACGACTGGGAAGGCAGCAATCGCGGCGTGAATGTCGGCCTCAGTGGCGCGGCCCGCCGTGCGGCGGACCCCCGCCTGCCTGCGGACCCGGATCTTCTGCCTGGTACCGCCGACGTCGCTGCTCCCGACGCCATGGATGGCGAAAAACAAAAAGGCTACCTCTGGAGTGCGGCCCTGCGCCAGGGTCTTTCGGTGCGAAATTACGGGTTCTTCCTCAGTCTCTATCACCGCGCCGAAGACAGCAGCCTAAAGGCCTCCCGTAACGCCTTTGCTGAGCAGAAGCCGCAAGGTGTGCCCGCCAACCCCGAGCTCGCCCCCATCACGGACGTCTACTTCCGGGGCTTTGACAGCGCCTATCCGGATTTCTGGCGATTCAAGGAGTGGGAGCGGGAATTTCGCGATTACGGAAAACAGGGGCAGCTGCCCCGGCTCTCCCTGGTACGTCTGCCGGGGGATCACACCGGCTCCTTCTCGGAGGCCATGGACGGCATCGACACACCGGAGCGTCAGGTCGCGGACAACGACTACGCCTTGGGTCTGCTTTTAGAGCGCGTAGCGCAGAGTCCCTTTGCCAAAGACACTCTCATTTTCGTGCTGGAGGACGATGCCCAGGATGGCCCCGATCACGTGGATGCTCACCGTAGCATCGCCCTCGTCGTCGGGCCTTACGTCGCTCACGGCCGCGTCATCTCCGCGCCTTACAACACCCTGAGCGTGCTGCGTACCATCAGCGAGGTCCTCGGCATTCCGCCGACGAACGCCCTGGTGGCCGCGGCGCGGCCCATGGTGGAGGTCTTCGACACACGCGCGGCCCAGTGGGATTTTCGGGCCTGTCCCTCACCTTATCTCCTGGGCACACCTCTCGCACAGCACTTCCCGGCTGAGGCTACACGTTGTAGCGATTCAGCGGCGCTGGCTCCTCGCCACGATCGCCACTATTGGGCGCAGGCCGCGGCCGGCATGGATTTCAGTCGTGAGGATCGCCTGGATGCGGACCGCTACAACCGCATCCTGTGGAAAGGTCTGATGGATAGACCCTATCCCGCTGCGTATTTCGCTGCCGCAAGCACACGGGAGGACTGAGTCATGGCCGTCGACTTTCGCCAGCTCCCGGCAGAACTGTGTGTCGAGCCGCGCACGCAGCGGAAAGCCTGGGTTCTCGCCATCGTGGTGGAGGCGATACTGCTCGCCCTGATCCTCTGGGAGACCCAGCACGCCTCTCCACCCCCCGCTGCCCTCCCACCCATGCAGCTGCAGCTCGTGCAGGAGCCCAAACCGCTGCCACCGACGCCGCCGCCCCCCAAGCCCACTCCGACGCCGCCTAAACCCACGCCCAAGCCGGTGCCAAAGCCCACGCCGAAGCCCACGCCCAAACCGGCTCCGACGCCCAAGCCGGTGCGCGAGACGCTGCCGCCGAGCCCTCTCCCCAGCCCGGTGCAAGCACCGCCCCCGGAACCGGTGCCGGAGACGCCGCCCCCGCCTCCCGCTCCCGTGAATCCCGCAGTCAAGGCCGACTACCTCGCCCAGGTGAAAGGCGCTATCCAGGCCGCTGTGCACTTTCCCGAGGCCGCCCGAATGCTGGGAGAACAGGGCCAAGTCCTGGTGCACTTCACCTTGCGTAACGGCGCGGTAACGGATCTGCGCATCCTCCGCAAAGGCAGTCTGGAGGCCTTCGACAGCGCGGCTCTGGCGGCCGTACGCAGCGCGCGTCTGCCGCCCACACCTAAAGAACTCGAGAACAAAACCTACAGCCTGGACGTAGTGGTGCAGTTCGTGCTGCGCAACGACTGAAGGCAAGGGAAACACAGAAATTCCGCTGATCGAGAAGGAGCGTCTAAGCCAATGCAACTAAGTATGAAAGCCCTGAGAATTGCCGTGGTTCTTAGTTTCCTGCCGGGCACGGCACTGGCCGAGAGCCAGTCCCTCGGGACCGTCACGGCGGTGGACTCTACCCCGGACGGTGGGGGGGCGCCTTCCATGGCGCATTATGGGCCGCAGAGTGCTCCGGCCCTGGCTCCGGGCAAGGCTCCGCTCTCTGCCACGGAGCCGTCCACGATCATCGACTCCCGCTTCATCGACAACGCCGTACTGGGGGATGCCGATTTCAATCAGATTGCAAATCTTGCACCGGGTGTTTCCGGGGGCTTCAACAGCAATGGACCCGGTATTGGGGAGTCCAAGCTCAACCTTCGCGGATTCGGCGACGGAGAGTTCAACATGACCTACGACGGCATCCCCTTCGGCGATACCAACGACTTTACCCACCACTCCACCGCCTACTTCCCCGCTTCCACCATCGATCGGGTGGTCGTGGAGCGCGGTCCCGGCAACGCCGACAACCTCGGCTACGCCACCTTTGGCGGCTCCGTCAATCTCTTTTCCCCAAATCCCAGCGCCACACCCTCGGGCAAGATGGGCTTCCTTTACGGTTCCGACAATACCCTGCTCTTCAAGGCCCGCGCCAATAGCGGAGCGCTGCCGTGGTTGGGCGGGGCACGCTACCTCGTCAATTATCAACACAACAGCAGCGATGGCTATCAGAGCTTCTCGCCCGTGAAAGGCGACAACGTCCTCTTCAAGATGCTCGTACCCCTGGGCGAGAACACTCTGGTGACCCTGCTCACCACCTTCAATTGGAATACGTATTATCAGTCCGATGCCACCAAAGGGCAGTTGACGGAAGCTCTGGCCCAGCGTTTCGGCAAGGATTTCGCGCTCGGCAACAATCCCCTCATGGCCAACTATTACGCCTACAACCGTACGCGAAAGCATACGGGCTTCAGTTATCTGCGGTTGCAGAGCACCCTCGGGGAGGGTTTTTCGCTGGACGATACGGTGTACTACTACTTCTATCACAACAGTACCCTGTCCAGCTCGGCCAAGGATCCCCTGGCGGGACTCGGTGCGGTGATCCTTGGCAACGGCAAGAAATCCCTAGGAATACCGGGCTACGACAAACTCAACGGCTATTGGCTGGTTGGCAACATTCTGCGCCTACACAAGGATTGGTCTTTTGGTCGCGCCACGGCGGGTCTGTGGGTAGAAACGGGAGCGACCCAGCGTGGGCGTGTGGATTACGATCTTCTGACGGGTGCGCCCAATTACGATCAGAAGCCGGTGCCCGGAATCCTTCCCGGCATAAACAACATCCAGTTCGATCAGCACTCTGGAACGCGCAACCTGCAACCCTTTGCTCAGTTCGCTTGGCGCCCGATGGAGTCCCTCACCATCACACCCGGCATCAAATACCTACGTTTCACCCGCAGCATGAGCGCACTCATCAACCAGAACTCGCGACTGCCAGCCTTCTATCAACAGAGCTACCATAGCACTCTGCCTTTCCTGACCGTAAATTATCGCCTCAATCCTGAAAACTCGGCTTATCTGCAGTTTGCCAAAGGCTTTCTCGCACCGCCGCTGGACGTATTGCAGACGGCCAATGGCGAGAAAAATCGTCTGCAGCCGGAGACCACTACCAATTATCAGCTGGGTTTCAACCACCAATCCGAGCACTGGGTCTGGGATGCCGATCTCTACTACATCGATTTCAACAACCGCTATGCCATCGATCCAAACTCGCCTTTGAGCGATCCCTACTACTACAACCAGGGCGGGGTCATCTACAAAGGGGTCGAGGGCGAAGCGACTTACGCCCTCGGCAATGGGCTTGCCATCTACGCCAACGGCTCCATCAACAGCGCCAAATCCAAGGCGACCAACTTGACCATATCGGGAGCGCCGCGCTACACGGCGGCCGCAGCTCTGCTGTACGATATGGGGCCCTATCACCTCGCCTTGGTTTACAAACGTACCGGTCGTCAATACGTTCGTGACGATGCCCAGTACCCCTTGGCACCCCTCAACAATCTCAATTTGAAGCTCGGCTATGACATCGTCTCGCCCCTGCCGCGGGTCAAGAAGCTGCGGCTTGGCTTCGATGTCTACAATCTGACGGATGAACGCGGCGCGTACAAGGCCAAGGTCAAGAGCGCGCAGCCCTCTCCCGGCGATACCTTCAACTTTCAGGCACCGCGCTCCTTCTACGGCAGCGTCACGGCAAGCTTCTAAACGCTGACGACGCCCGAGTCAGCCGGCAATGCCCTTAGGGGTATCGTCGGCCGACCCCATCTCGGCGTGGCTCGCCGCCTTCGCGTCTCTTGGCGTGAAGCGGTAGCCCACGCCACGCTCTGTCAGGAGAAACTGCGGTTGGCGCGGATTTTCTTCAATCAGTTTGCGCAGCCGTGTCACCCGAACATCGATGCTGCGATCGAATCGTCCCTCGTCATCTCCTCCGAGGGCCTGTAGCAGTTGGTCCCGGCTGAGGGCTCGATTGGGTCGTTGGGCAAATACCAGTAGCAGGTCCATCTCGGCAGGACTGAGTTCCACGACCTCACCATCGCGCGACAGGCGTCGCTCCACCAGATCCAAAACGAAGGGACCAAAGTGCAGTAAGCGGCCAGGGTCGCCACGACCGGCCCGACGCAGCAAAACCTTCAATCGCGCCAGCAACTCTCGAGCGTTGAAGGGCTTGGCAAGATAATCCTCGACCCCGCTCTCCAGCCCGTGAATGCGTTCTTCGTCCTCGCCTCTGGCCGAAAGCATAAGGATGGGCGGCCCTGACTTCGCGCGCAGCTCCCGCACCAGACTGATGCCGTCCTGGCCGCCGGGCAGCATCCAGTCCATCACCACGACGTCCGCGGGTTCGGCCGCCAGCTGCTGCCACATCTCTCGGCCGTTACTGGCGACTCGCACCACCATCCCTTCTGCCTGCAGAAAATCCTGCAGCAAAGCCGCCAAGCGTTGGTCGTCATCGACGATGAGTACCACGGCCACGCGCTTCAGACTCCTCTCCCAGGGATCCGGAAATAATTCTGAAACAATTCTCGGGAATAATCCACACATTCGCGTCGGATGATGACGCTTCGGAGCGGCCATCCACGCGGTTCTCGTTGTTTTGCGGCTATTGGACGGGCCTTGCGCCCGTCACTTTTTTGTTCCGGCGACCATCCCAAAACCCACGAGAGCCCTCACCTGCGCCTCCCCAATCCATGCCCGGACCTATCGAGGCACCATTGTGGTATCCATCCCGCGACGGAACCCAAGCTGAGACCACCCCGGAAAACGGCGGACGAAGCCGCAGACAGTGACTCTACCCAATGGGCGATCAGCCGGAAATATTCTCGAAACATTAAGATAGCATAGTAGTGCGCAGTGAGGCTTAGTGACCCAAACCTCAAATGTGATGGAGCGATAGACACGGTCAAGCCCCGAGAAAGGACAGGGGATCGACCCTAGAAGTTTTAGCGGTTGTTTTGCGGCTATTGGACGGACTCCTGAGTCCGTCTTTTTTTATCCCGGCTCTCGGGGCAGCAAAACAGGCGTTATCGGAAATAATCTGGAAACACGGCAGGGATATTCTGGATGGGCATTGGAGATCTGGCCCAAGCCTCAAGATGAAAGGGAGCGTAGCATCCGAAGGGAAAGACGCAGGTAAGGAGTACGGTGTCCAGGCGAGTTTTGTAGCGGTTGTTTTGCGGCTATTGGACGGGCTCACAAGCCCGTCTTTTTTTACCCCGAGCCCATCGTGCTAGACTGAAGCTGGTCACGGAGGAGCACGGTATGGATCCGAAAACGCAGCGCCTGGTCTGGATCGATCTCGAAATGACGGGCCTGAGTCCGGAGCGTGATCAGATACTCGAGATTGCGAGCATCGTCACCGACAACGAGCTCCGCATCCTCAGCGAAGGGCCGGTACTGGCCGTACATCAAAGTGAGAGTGTGCTTGCCGCCATGGACGACTGGAATCAACGCACCCACGGAAACTCTGGACTCACCCAGAGGGTGCGCGAAAGCCGCCTCGACCTCGGCGCAGTGGAGGCCCAGACCCTGGATTTTCTGCAAGCCCACGTCCAGCCCGGAACGGCACCGCTCTGTGGAAACAGCGTCTGTCAGGACCGTCGTTTTCTAGCCCGTCTCATGCCCCGCCTCGAGCGTTTTCTCCATTACCGTCTCATCGACGTCAGTACCATCAAGGAACTGGCCCACCGCTGGTATCCCAACCTGCCGCGCTACCCCAAGACCGAGCGCCACGAAGCTTTGGCGGATATTCGCGAATCCATAGGCGAGCTGCTCTACTACCGCGAGCACCTGTTCCCACAACGTCTTTTCGTCGCTGGCAGCGCGGGAGATTTTGGCGAGACGGATGACGCTGAACTGCCCTGACCCCGGCGGAGAGCCGTCACCTGGGTCACTTCACCGGTGTCGGCAGATTGCGGATACGCGCCACGGGCACCTGAATCTCACGATCCTCATCCAGGAGTCGACAGCGCAGCAGATCGCCATCGCCGGACGACTCCAGAGCCACAGGCAGTACCCGCTCATAGTAATGCATGCCACTGTCGGGATCTTCCCAGTGCAGACGCATCTGTTCCGATGTTAGAATGGCGATCTGCAGGCGCTCGGCGATGTGGGGCGGCGTCAAAGACATGGGGGACTCCCGATCATGCAGGTGGATCTCTTCTACGAGCTGGCGGTACCCGAGCACCTCGGGCGCTCCGAGGCACAAGTCTATCACGAAACCCTTGCGGAGCTGACACTGGCCGATCGTCTCGGCTTCCACGGCGCCTGGTTTGTGGAACACCATTTCATGCGCGAGTATTCGCACTCCAGTGCGCCGGAAGTGTTCCTGGGGGCCGCCAGCCAGCGCACCGAGCGGCTGCGTCTCGGCCATGCCGTGGTGGTTCTGCCCTATCAGCACATCGTGCGCGTTGCCGAGAAAGCGGCAGCCTTGGACATTCTCAGCGGAGGACGGCTGGAGCTCGGCCTGGGCCGGGGCTTTTCGCCGAAAGAGTATCGCCTCTTCGGTAGCGACATGGGGCAAAGCCGCCGCCACCTCGAGGAAGGCCTCGCTATCCTTCGCCGGGCGCCGGGCGGTGCCTTCAGCCATCACGGCGAGATCTACGACTTCGAGGATCTCGACATTCTGCCCAAGCCGGTGCAGCGCCCTCACCCACCGCTGTGGACAGCAGCGGTGAGCCCGCCGAGCTTTCAATGGGCAGCAAAAGAGGGTATCGGTGTCTTGAGCGGCCCCTTCAAGCCTTGGTTTCTCATTAAACAGGACCTTAAATCCTATCGTCGGGCCTGGCGGGAGCATCACGGTACCGCCACGGTAACACCCGGCCAGAATCCCCGTTTCGCCATGACCATCGGTTGTCTCTGCCTCGAAAATGAGAGGGAGGCCCGGCAACTGGCGGCCGGTTTTGCTTGGTACTACCAGCGGCTTCTGGACCAGACCCGTCCGGTTCTCGCGCAGTTGCGGGAAAGCTATGAGTACTATCATCGCCTTGGCTTTCTGGAGCCCCTGCTGCGTCGCGGTCTGAGCCTGAGCCTGTTGGAAAACATGGGGATGGTGGTCGTGGGCGATCCCGCCAGCTGCCGCCGCAAGCTTTCTCGTTACGCACGCGCCGGAGTGGATCGTCTGATTCTCGCGGTGGGCGCAGGCATGGTGCCCAGCGAAGTAACCCAGAGATCTCTGGAAATCTTGGCGAGAGAGGTCTTGCCCGGCCTCGAGCACGAGGACGCCGACGCCGCCTGATGCGTATTCTGGTCACGGGCGCCGCGGGCCACATGGGCAGGTTGCTCGTGGCGGAGCTTCTCCATCGTTTTCCGGAACACGAATTGCTGGCCTTGGATCGGGTAGCGGCCCATTCGACCCATCCCAGGCTCCGTTGCTGGCAGCGCGACCTGCGCGATCCGGATCTCCCGGTACTGTTGGCGGGCGTCGATCTCGTCATCCACCTCGCCTTCGTGGTCCTGAGTCCGCACCTCGGCTGGGGCAAGGCGTGGCGGGAACGCATGGCGGCCAGTAATCGCGAGGGGACTCGCGCGCTCCTGGAGGCCATGCGCACCGCAGGCGTCCATCGTCTCATCTACAGCAGCAGCGTCGCGGTCTATGGCGCCTGGCCCGACAACCCCGCCATCATCGATGAGCAGCAGAGGTTGCGTCCCAACCCAGGCTTTGCTTACGCGGAGGACAAGGTGGCTGTGGAAGGGCTACTGGATGAACACGCCGCCAGCAATCCGCGCCTGCGCATCACCCGCCTGCGCCTGCATGCCATCGTCGGGCCGCAAGCCCAGCCTCTCGTCAACAACATCGCCACGAGTCCCTTCGGTCTACGCCTGCCCGATCCCGACTTGCCCCTGCAATGCATCCACGAGCAGGATGCCATAGGCGCCGTGCTGGCAGCTCTGACACAGGATCGTCCAGGCGCCTACAACATCGCCGCACCGGACCCGATCCCCTGGTCGAGCATTCCCCGCCGCTGGTCGCTGCCCCTGTCGCCACGGCAGATGCACGAAATCCACCGACGCCTGCGTCCTTTGGTCCGAGCCATGGGAGACCCCGGCTGGCTACTCGGGCTCGAGCATCCTCTGGTGGTGGACTGTCGCAAGGCAGAGGCAGAGCTGGGCTGGCGGGCTCGTCACGATGTCGCTCAAGCCATCGCATCGGTGCGCGGCGAGTCCTTGGGATAAACGGAGAGCGCCAGTTTCAGATCCTCCCAGACCTTGCGTTTGTCCAGGGGATTGCGCAGCAGATAGGCCGGATGATAGGTCACCACCAGAGGAATGCCGCGGTATTCCCAGACACGCCCACGAAGTTGCCCGATGGGAGTGGTGGTCTGCAATAGGGACTGCGCGGCGAAGCGTCCCATGGCCACCACTATCCGGGGCTGGACCAAGGCAATTTGGCGCTCCAGATACGGTAGGCAGGACTGCACTTCCGGACCCTGTGGGTCACGATTGTTGGGCGGGCGGCATTTGAGCACATTGGCGATGTAGACGTCCCGAGTGCGACTCAGAGACATGGCCGCCAGCATGGCGTCCAGAAGCTGACCGCCGCGACCCACAAAGGCTTCCCCGCGCCGATCCTCTTCCGCCCCTGGCGCCTCGCCAACGAAGAACCAGGATCCCGTGGGACTGCCGGCGCCTACCACAGCATTCTGCCGGGTGTTCCCCAGGCTGCAGGCGCGACAGGCCGCAATGCTATCCTTCAGGGTCGACCAGTCCATGGCCGCGATGGCGTGTCGACTTTGCTCATCCACGCCCACATTGTCGGCGCTGCACTCGTTCGCGCTCGCCGGCGCCCGGACGTCCTCGCGTTCCGGCTCTGCAGCAACCGGTTCGATGCGAGCCGGCGCTGGATGTGGCAGGTTTGACGGGGTTCGCGCAGACGGTTGTGGCACCGCAGAAGACAGAGACATCGACTTTGGGCCCAGCTCGGCGCCGGGGTTCGAGACCGGAAATCCCGCAAGATCCAGACCCAGAACCTCAAAAAAACGGCGTTGCCGCGGATTCATGAGGAATGCCACGGGATTCGCCGTTCTTTGCTCCTGGGATCCCGCTCGCCCGCAAAAAACGCTGGCGAAAAATACTGGACTAAAGCGGTGTTGCTCATTAAAATCGTCACGAAATCAACCACCCCAGGGAGCGTACCATGGAATCACCCGAACAGGCCATTTCCACCAGCCGACCGAGTTCCGAAGATACCAACACGGCCACCATCGTCCATTTGAGCGGAATCCTCCTCGGCATCATCGTCCCCTTGGTCCTCTACCTTGTCAAGAAAGACAGTGCCAGTCCCTGGCTGCGCAGTCAGATCCTGGAGGCTCTGAATTTTCAGATCACGCTGCTCATCGCCTACCTGATCTCCGGTATTCTAGCCATGCTGCTCGTCGGTCTGGTGTTCTTTGGGCTTCTGTTCCTCGTCAACATCGTGTTCTGCATTCTGGCTGCGGTACAATCCAGCAATGGTGCGGACTTCCGCTATCCCATCGCCCTGCGCCTTTTGAAATAGGGGTCCTTGCCCCATGGACTCTCGCCCTCTAAGCTGTGAGGCCGGTGCGCGTCCGTGTGCCGGTAGCAGAGGGCGAGGAGACGAAATACCGTGGGGATGGTTTTGCAGTTGGACCAGGGCCAGGTCGAATGGGGGGGGCGTGCGCTTCTGGATCGTGCCGACCTCGTGCTCGATGAGGGCGAGCGGGTAGGTCTCATCGGCCGTAATGGGGAGGGTAAGTCGACCCTGCTGCAGGTGCTCGCAGGGCTCTACCCTCTGGACGGCGGTCGACTCTCTTGGTCTTCCGGACTGCACGCTGCCTACCTGGCCCAAGAACCGGAACTGCCAGAAGACCAGGATCTGCTGGACGCCATCTGCGCAGGGCACCCGCTGCACCAAGCAGCGCAAGCAAGTCCGCAGGGTACCGCCGAACCGACGGACCATCCGGATTTCTGGACCGTCACCGCGCGGGCGCAGAGTTTGCGCGATCAATTGGGCCTGCCGGAATCCGGGCGGATCGCCGCACTCTCTGGCGGGCAGCGCAAACGGGTCGCTATTGCCCAGGCCCTCATGGGTGAACCCGACCTACTTTTTCTGGACGAGCCCACCAATCATCTGGACCTGGCCGGTATAGACACCCTGGAAAAAACCCTGGCCCGATATCGGGGAACCCTGGTATTCATCACCCACGACCGCCGCTTTCTCGATCGTCTTGCCACGCGCATCGTCGAACTGGACCGTGGCAAGCTCAGCAGCTTTCCCGGCAGCTTTCGCGATTACCTCAAGCGTAAGGAGGAGATGCTGGCTGCCGAGGCGGCCGCATCGGAGCGGCTGGAGGGACAGTTGGCCGAAGAGGAAGCCTGGTTGCGCCAAGGCGTCAAGGCGCGCGCCAAGCGTAACCAAGGCCGTCTGCGTCGCCTGGAGCGTCTGCGCGATGAGCGCCGACAAAGGCGCCAACGGCTCGGGACGGCGCGTCTGGATATTGCCGCCGCCGAACGCTCCGGCAGCCTGGTGGCAGAACTGACCCATGTGTCTTTCTCCTACGACGATCGACCCATTGTCGAGGATCTGTCCATCCGCATTGAGCGCGGCGACCGGATCGCCATCGTCGGGCCCAATGGGGTGGGGAAAACCACGCTGCTGCGTCTAATCCTTGGGGAGTTGCCCCCACAGAAGGGCCAGGTACGCCAGGGTACCCGGCTGGAGCTTGCTTACTTCGACCAGTTCCGTGCCCAACTCGACCCCGACATGCGCGTCGTCGATGCCGTGGCCGATGGCAGCGACTTCTTGGACATCGGTGGCGAGCGCCGCCATGTTCTCAGCTATCTGCAGGATTTTCTCTTCCCACCTGGTCGCGCCCGTGGGCCTGTCAAGGCCCTATCGGGCGGCGAACGCGCCCGCCTACTGCTGGCCCGTCTCTTCGCGCGGCCCGCCAATCTGCTGGTGCTGGATGAGCCTACCAACGACCTCGACCTGGAAACCCTCGAGGTTTTGGAAGAACGCCTTCAGACTTTTCCAGGCACCGTCATCCTCGTTTCCCACGATCGCGAGTTCCTCGACCAGGTGGCTACCCAGGTCCTCGTCAGTCGCGGCGACGGGCACTGGCTCAACATGGCGGGCGGCTACAGTGACTGGGAGGCGTGGCAGCAGCAGGCAGAGCCGCCACACGCGGGCGATTCGCTTATGCCGATCGCGCGCAAGCTCACGCGCGAGAAAGAAAAACCGCGCAAGGCTGGCCTGAGTTTTCGCGAGCGACAGGATCTCGAGCAGCTCCCAGCCCAGATCGAAGCTCTGGAAGCGCGCCAAGAGAGCATAGCCGCCGCTCTCGCCGACCCCGACCTGTACCGGGAGCCGGACCGGCTCAAGAGCATCCAGGAGGAGGCCAAAACCGTCGCCGCGGAACTGGATGCGGCCTACGCCCGCTGGGCACTTCTGGAAAGCAAAGCCAGTGAAGCCTCAGCTTGAGCGCTGGCGACGCGTCCACAGCCCCAGAGCCACGCCATTCACCAGAGCCAACAAGAACGACGCCACCAGTCCGATAAACAGGCTGGTCCAGGGTCCGGGCGATGGCACCGGGTCCGGTAAAAAGCCTTGCCACTGCCAGGCGATATCCAAGAGATCATAGGACAGCAGCAAAGCCGGGATGAGTAGCAGCCCGTTCACAGCCAGCAGCACGAGTACTGCCAAGAGTACCAAGAGCACCGCCCCGACTCCCCGTAGTAGCGGGCCCAGCGCTGGGATCCGATCGGCCAGTGGTCTCACCCTCGATAGACCCACAGCAGGACATCTCGACGCGGGAGCTGCACCCGCCGATCCCCGCCAAAATACAGCTCGGCGCTGGGAAGAAAGGCTGCCGCAGTGTTGCGGGGATTGGCGCGGAATGCCCCGGGCCAGTCGGCAGCACGGTGCACCGCAACGCCCGCGGCTTCCAGCGCCCGCGCTCCAGCGGCGTTCACATAGATGTGGGCGATGGGAATCCGGGTGTTCAGTGCCACCACCAGAATTCCCAGAAGAATCAGGGCAACGCCAGTCGCGAGGACGCCCGCCACCCAACGATCCAGTCTGCTCACTTGCCACCTCCTTCTGCCCAGATCTCCGCCTGCGTGGTAGAGACGTTGGCGTCCTTGCTCACGCAGGCGCGCGTGCCGCACCAGCGGGGCGCGATGTTCAGCCGCTGCAGAGCGTGGCGCATGGTTACCCGAAAGACCGGCGCCGCCTCTACTCCGCCGAAATTCCAATAGCGCGTGCTGCCGCGTAACGATACCGCCATGACGAGGTCCGGTGCAAAACCCGGAGCAAAACCGACGAAGGTCGCGTTGGTCTTCTTTTTGTTGAAACCGCCCTTGCCATTGGCGAGGTTGGCGGTACCCGTCTTGCCCGCTACCGCGTAGCCCGGGATGGCGGCCAATATGCCTGTGCCATTGGCGGCACAGACGCCTTCGAGCCAGTGTCGCAGGTGGTTGGCGATGGCGGCTGACATGATACGGCGGGATTGGCCCGTCTGCCCAGCCACCAGCACCGGCTGCACGTGGTAGCCACCATTGGCGATGGCGGCGTAGGCTTCCGCCAATTGCAGCGTGGTCACCGATACACCATAGCCCAAGGCGATGGTGGCATGACGCGCGCGATCCCAGCTCTGCGCCGGTGGCAATACACCCGCCGTTGCCTCGTCGAAGCCCAATGGCGCCGGCTCACCGAAACCCGCGGCCCGATACATCTGGGCGATGGCTTCTGCGGGGGTGCGCAAAGCAATCTTGGCGGCCCCCACGTCACTGGAATACTTGAGGATATGCGCTACGTCCAACTCCCGATGGACCACGTCGTCCCGGATGCAGAAACCGCCCACCGGCAGGCAGTGGGACACGTTGAAATGCTGGTCGGGGCGGATGCTGCCGGTAGCCAGCGCCGCTGCCACCATGAAGGGTTTCATCACCGAACCCGGCTCGAAGGCCTGATGCACGGCATTGTTGACGTAGTCCGACGGATTCGTGCAGCCGTCCCGGGTATTGGGGTTGCAGGAAGGTACGCTGACCATGGCCAGAATCTGGCCGGTGTGCACATTCATCACCACGGCCGAGCCATTCTCGGCACCAAAATGCTTCTGCGCTGCCCGCAGGGTCATGTAGGCCCAATACTGAATCTGGGGATCGATGGTCAAATGCAGATCGTGACCGTTCACGGGCGGCCGCGGTCTGCCCAGCACGCGCAGCACCTCCCCCTTGCCGTCGACGAGCACCTTTTCTTCGCCCGGCTGACCGCTCAACCAACTGTCGTAGCCGCGCTCGAGACCAGCGGCACCGTGGTGGTTCAGGTGAACCAGCCCGATCAGGGGCGCCGTCACAGGCCCCAGAGGATAATAGCTGCGGCTGGTTTTTTGCACGTAAAGTCCCGGAACGTGCATGGCCGAGATGCTCTGCCCCAGCTGTGGCAGGACCTGCCGCTCCAGGTACGCAAAGTCCGCGCCACCGGCATCGACCCGCTGTGCCAGTTCCGCCGGCGTCAGGCCGAGAACCTGCGCAACGCTGGGCCACTGCGCCTTTTCCCGCGCGAAGATGCGTGGGTCAACCCACACCGTCACTGCCGGTACATTCACCGCCAAAGCCTGTCCATTGTCCGCGAGGATGCTGCCCCGCGCCGCCGGCAGGGGCCGTTCCTGGATCATCCGGATGGCGCCTTGACTGCGCAGATGCTGGGACAGCCAACCCTGCACCTCGGCATCGCGGACCAGAACCGCGACGAACGCGAGAACGATTACAGCAAAGAGCGCCGCCGCGCGCCAGCCCGGAAGTTTTCTGTGAAGCTTGCGTGGATCCTGGCCAGACATGGCTCAGTGCGTCTGCGGAGTCTGCAGGGGACAGTCGGACTCTGTGCAGTGATCCGCCGAGGTGTAACGCTGGCAGCGGGGACATTCTCGCAGGGACTGCAGGGGACGGGTGACATGGGAAACCGGACGACGACGGCGCCACTGCCACCACAGAAAGACGACCGCAGCAGCCAAGATCAGAATTTTCCACATACGATCACTTCCGCGGCCCCAGCCGTCTCCCCTGGGGGTCCCAGGGATAGGCAGTGCTTATATCAATGGTCGGGGCGAGAGGATTCGAACCTCCGACATCCGCCTCCCGAAGGCGGCGCTCTACCAGGCTGAGCCACGCCCCGAAATCAGTACTCTCTCTGCACCGAGAAACGCGCCAGAAATTCCAGAGCATCCCGTTCGGGACCGGGGCCGAAATTTGCGAGGCAATGTACTGCCTCCTCCGCCCGCTCCCGCGCAGATTGCAGAGTGTAGTCAATTGCCCCGGTTCTGGCAATGATCTCCAAGACCGCGGGCAAGTGCTGGCGACTGTCATCGCCGAGCGCCGCGCGCAGCACCTCCCGGTCACGCGGCTCACAGCGCTGCATGGCGACGATGAACGGTAACGTAGCCTTACCATCGACCAGATCATCGCCCGGATTCTTGCCCATGGTGACGGCCTCCGCCTGATAATCCAAGGCATCGTCCATCAGCTGAAACGCTACCCCCAGCAGGGAACCGTAGCGCGCCAGCGCGGACTCTTCCGCCGGCGGCATGGCATTGACGATGGCTCCGATGCGGGCGGCTGCCTCGAACAGTTTCGCGGTCTTGGCGGCAATGACGGCGAAATAGGCTTCCGTACCTAGATCGGGGTCGTCGGCATTCTCCAACTGGGCCACCTCACCCTGAGAGATGACGCTGGTGGCCTCGGCCATAGTGGCCATGACGCGCATGTCGCCATCTTCCACCATCATCTCGAAGGACCGGGCATAGAGGAAATCGCCCACCAGTACGGCCGCGGCATTGCCCCAGAGCTGATTTGCCGTGGCGTGGTTGCGTCGCAGCTCCGAGCCATCCACCACGTCGTCGTGCAGCAGGGTAGCGCTATGGATGAACTCCACCACCGCCGCCAGGGGGATGGGGCGCGGGCCGCGCTCACCGCCCATACGCGCGGCCAGCAGCAGAATGATCGGGCGCAAACGTTTGCCCCCGGCATTGATGAGGTAGGCGCCCATGGCCGGAATGGTAGGCACTCCCGACTGGATCTGCTCATGGATGACCCGATTGACTGCTTGCATGTCTGCCTCGACCAGGCCTTTGACCGCATCAAAATCCATGAGCACTCGTCTCCAGAGATGAAACCGGAACGCGCATCGCGCCCCAAGGAATCGGGATTGTCCTCAGCGCCTCGGAAGCTTGTCAAGAAAAATGGATGAACACCGCGATAAAAAGGGCGATCCCACTGGATCGCCCTCGGGGAAGCACCCGAATTGCCCCCCAAGCAGGGGGGCATCCCTGCTCAGAGGGAGATGCCCTCCTCGGCCATGGCCGCAAAGTAATCGGCCACCCGGCCATCGGGAACCGTCACCTTGAGCGCCCAGAGCATGCTCACCAGCGCAAGCACCGCAACGGCCAGCATCGACCAATAGAAACCGATGTCGCCAACCCCACCTAGTACCTTGGGTCCGAGATAGGAGAGGACCCACAGACCGATGAAATACGGGAAGATCCAGGTGATGTTGTAAAAGCCGGACTCCATCCCCGCTTGCCCGCCGCGCAGCAGACGAACGATGCCATAGACGGCCAGGATGCCGAAGAGAGCCCCAAAAATGTAGGTCAGTGCCTGGAACCCGCCCCAGAAGGCGACGAGAGAGGAGAGCACAAAGGCCACCGGAGCAATCACTTGGGCGCCCCACAATCGGAAGGGCCGATCCAGATCCGGCACCGACCGGCGCAACTGCAAGAGCACGATAGGACCGATGCCGTAAGTAATGACCGAGATGGTCGTGATGAAGCCCACCATCTTCTGCCAGGAGGGAAAGGGTAGAAAGTAGAGGCAGCCGATCACATAGGCCACGATTACCCCCACCCAGGGTACCCCTTTGGCACTGATGCGCGTGAAGACGGATGGACCGGCCCCGACCTCGCCGTTGGCCACCACGGCCCGCGCCGCCGATGTGGCATAGACGAAAGCGGTACCGCCGGGGGAGATGAGAGCATCCGCGTAAATCAGAATGGCCAGCCAGCCGATTCCCAGCATGGTGGAGATGGCCGCAAAGGGACCGAACAGGCCTTTGAAATCCAGATGTTGCCAGCCGTTGGTCAGCTGACTCGGTGGCATGCTGACGATGAAAGCCCACTGCAGACCGACATAGACGAGAGCACCGATGACGATGGCACCAATGACGGCACCCGGAATGTGCTTGCCCGGTTCACGACTCTCGCCTCCCAGCTCGATAGCCTGGCGAAAGCCCAGGTAGCTGAAGACGATACCCGAAGAGGCCACGGCCACGAACATGCCGTGCACACTGCTGTGCCAGTCCATCACGTGCAGATTTTCGGGGTGGTAACTGGTCAGCACGAGCACGACGATGGTGAGGATAGGCACGCCCAGTTTCCACCAGCCAATGCCGGTGAATAATTGAGCCACACGTTTGATGCCCAAAAAGTTCAGCAGAAACATGAGGCCCAGCAGCACCACAGCCGCTATGACGCCAACGCCGCTCAAGAGTCCGGTATTCCCCTGCAACAGACCCGGCAGATAATTGTTGGCGTAGGTCAAGACCGCCACCACCTCTACAGGCGCAATGGCGATATAGAACATGAACAGCAACCAGGCCCAGATCTTGCCGAGCAGATTGCCATGCACCACATTGGCAATGTGCGCGGCAGCACCGGCCCGGGGAAAGAGCGGCCCCACTTCGGCGTAGGTCAGGCCCAGCAGTAGGATGGTCAGGGCACCGATGAGCCAGGAAAATATGCTCAAGGGTCCGGCGGTCTGTGCTGCCACCAACGGGCCGAACAGCCATCCCGAGCCGATGATGCCTCCGAGGCTCGCGAAGATTAGGCCCGAGAAGCCGACATCGCGTTTCAATTTTCCCTTCATGGCAGAATTCCTTGTGGTGATCAGAGTAGGAAGCCGACATTGACCATGGCGACAAATTGATTTGGCGCAGTGCCGTTTTGCCCAAAGACGTCGCCCGCCTGATAGTGATAGACGTGGACATAACTCAGGTCACCCTCGGCAAACCAGTGCTTGTACTGATAGATAGGCGACAGCGTCAGCGAGACGGCGCGGCTGCCTGGACCGTAACCCATGCCGTTCCCGGGATTCGCTACCGCCGCTTGATCGCTGTACGCAATGTAATCCACTCGGGTACTGAGGGAGTAATGGGGTGTAAAGGCGTAGTTGGCATCGATACTGGCACCGTACTGATCACCGTGGCTGCGCCCACCGCGGCGGGTCGCCAGCAGCTTCTGGTACTGTACGTAGCCGAAGAGATTCCAGCGACTGCCACTATAGTTGTAACCCAGCAGGTAAAAATCGGAATTGTTGAGGTAGGCTGAAGCTGCTGAGGTGGCGTAGCCTGTACGTCCGAGATTTCCACCTGCCTGAGCGATGACGGTACTGGCCTTGCTGAGATTGTACGCCAACTGACCCACGGCCCAGTTATAGCGGTTGGAATATGGGCCGTCCGTCCACGCCAAAGAAGCGGACACCGGGCCCAAGGTATAATTGGCCTGGATCCCACGGGTAACGGTCTGCTGCTGTGCACCGGTCAGCCCGAACTCGATTCCGTAGGAATCCGAAATCAGAGACGTGAGGGGCGTAATTCCGGGTATGGCTGGTAACTTACCAATCTGCACATTGAAATTCTTGCTTGGCGTGTATTGGATATAAGCCAGGGGCAAAGGACCAAAGGTCGCGTTCATGATATTGCCAGTGGAACTCGGCGGCTGACCCACTATATAGAAATTATAGGCGCCACCCTCGAGATAGAATTGCCAGGTACCGGTATCCTTGGAAATGGAAATCAGGGCGTCGCTCACGGCGGCGCTGAAAGTCTTGCCAGCCGGCCCGGAGGCGCCGGGATAGACATTGCTCTGGGCTCTGCCCGCAAATGAAAAGAGGCCACCCACCTGTACCTGACCCAAGGGGCCGGCATCGATATTGACGCTCGGAGGCATGGCCGGCAGAACTGCGGCCAGGGCTGGTGTCGTAAAAACCAGGAGAGGAATGGTCACGGATGCCGCAAGCAGCGATACGGTTTTGGGCATGATATTTCTCGCTTTTTGTAGGTGGTGAGGAATTCCGACGGTGCTCGGCCATAGGCTCTATACCGCGGTCCGTGCCCCCTCAAGCATAGGGAGCATAAGGAAATTAATACACCATCGTTGAAACAGGTCAAGCCTTGCCGTGAATGCCCACAGAGCATCAGCATCGCACTATCTACACAATTAATGATGTGCTGGATCGCCCCATCTGTCCCGTGGTCATGCCGCGGCGCTGGCGCAAGGATCAAGCGATGGGACGGAGCATGACGGAGTATTTGGAATCCGAATATCTTCGCCGTCCCGCGCCCATTCTGGACTTTGACACCGACATCGACGATGCTTTTAACGTGGTCACATGGACCTCGGGAGGAAATCCAAATGCAAGTCAACGAAGGCAGTGTCGATCGTGTGCTTCGCGTCGTCGTCGGGATAGTGCTTATCGCCTTGGTGTTCGTCGGCCCCAAGACGCCGTGGGGATGGATAGGTCTGCTCCCCCTCATTACTGGACTCGTGGGAGTCTGCCCTGCTTACTCCCTGCTGGGAATTCGCACCTGTAAGCTGCCCAGATCCTGAGCCTTCACCGTGCCTGCCCGAGCCTTGACGCAGCGTCAGGGCTGGGCGCCGATTCCTACGGACTCCTTCCACTGCTGCATCTGGGCGATGAGGGGAGAGCTTGCGCAGGCATTGGCCGAAAGACTGCTGCAGGCGCTGGCCCACTGCGCCGTCACAGAGAAAAAGTGCGCTGCCGATCTGGCCTGCTCAACCCGCGCCCCTTGCTCCTGCCGACTGAGCTGCTCATAGCTCGACGAGCGATCCTTGGCCCAGGTCGCAACGGACTGCCAGCATCGACTCTGGGCCTCACCGTTCAGTCCCGCACACTGGGCACTGTCTTTGCGGGCCTGACGCAGGTCCGTCTCCCAGCGCGTCTTAAAGTCCGCCGTCGCTGGGCTCAACGCCGTCACGGGACCCACGCCCTGGGCAGACATGGATGCGCTCTGGGACGGTGCGGGGCTGATGGACTCGGAGCGGATGGTCGGTGTCGACGGAACCGGTCGAGGCCGAACCGGGGAGGGGGCAGGACGGTAGCTTTGAGGCCGCTCTGCTACGGTAGCGGCCGCACTTGCAGGTGCCGACATCTCGTAGGCCACCGTGTTCGGCGGCAGTCCATTGTTGGTGGCACAACCTGCTACCGCCAGTATTGCTATCAGCCCGACACTTTTCCGCGCCATCCCCATTCCAGGACCCCGCCACACCAATGACGGCCGCAGTATAGCGGACCGGCCGACGCAGGTCAGCCACCCTCGGGCGGTCCAATTGACCCCAGGCATCCCCCTCTTTAGAATGGCGAGTCGATGTCGGGAGGCTTTGCCCTCCTTTTTTTGCAGCTTTTGCGCAGAGTTGAGGATAGAGGCGTGCAGGCAGTCCTGGTATTGGCGGATGGTAGCGTCTTTCGTGGGCGGGGCTTCGGAGCCCCGGGCCTGGCCGTTGGCGAGATCTGCTTCAACACGGCGATGACGGGCTATCAGGAGATCCTCACCGACCCTTCCTATCGCGGTCAGATCGTCACGCTAACCTATCCGCACATCGGCAACACCGGCACTAACGGCGAAGACGCCGAGGGACGAACCATCTTCTGCTCCGCCCTGGTGGTCCGCAACCTGCCCCGTCGCCCCAGCAGCTGGCGCAGCGAGGAAGATCTGGACCACTATCTGCGCCGACAGGGGATTCCAGGTCTGGCGGACATCGATACCCGCGCGCTCACCCGGCGCTTGCGGGAAGGCGGCGCGCAGAACGCCGCCGTGCTGGTGGGCGATGTTGTGGATCCGGAGACGGCCCTGGATGCCGCCCGCGCCTTTCCCGGCCTCGAGGGGGCAGATCTCATCGCCGAGGTGGCGTCGGAGCAGCGCAGCACCTGGACCCTGCGCAGCGGGCACCCGGCGGAAGCCTACAGGGCGCAGGAGCAGGACGCCGCTACCCATCATGTAGTGGTCTACGACTTTGGCGCCAAACGCAATATCCTGCGCCTTCTGGCCGACAGAGGCTGCCGTTGTACCGTGGTACCGCCCGACACCAGCCCGCAGGAGGTACTCGCTCTGCGCCCCCATGGCGTACTTTTCGCCAATGGTCCCGGCGATCCCGCCACCCTGCACGGTGCGCAGCAGCACATGCGCGCGCTCCTGGAACAGGATCTGCCTATTTTCGGCCTCTGCCTGGGACATCAGATTCTGGGGCTTGCCCTGGGCGCTCGCAGTCTCAAGATGAAATTCGGCCACCACGGTGCCAATCACCCCGTTCAGGATCTGCGCACGGGCCGCGTGCTCATCACCAGCCAGAATCACGGCTTTGCCATCGACGCCGATACCCTCCCCGCCAGCGTCGAGGTCACGCACCGCTCGCTCTTCGATGGCAGCCTGCAGGGCATGCGCCTGCGCGGCACCCGCGTCTTTTCCTTCCAGGGGCATCCGGAGGCAGGTCCTGGCCCCCACGATGCCAGCAGCATCTTCGATGCATTTGTGGCCAGTTTCAGCCACCGGGCAGAGGTGACGCCGCATGCCTAAACGCGAGGACATCCACAGCGTCTTGCTCATCGGCGCCGGCCCCATCGTCATCGGCCAGGCCTGCGAGTTCGACTACTCCGGCGTGCAGGCCTGCAAGGCTCTGCGCGAGGAGGGCTGTCGCGTCATCCTGGTCAACTCCAATCCCGCCACCATCATGACCGACCCCGACATGGCCGATGCCGTCTACATCGAGCCGGTGGAGTGGCAGACCGTGGCCAAGATCATCGAGCGGGAGCGGCCGGACGCCCTGCTCCCCACCATGGGCGGCCAGACCGCCCTGAACTGTGCCTTGGATCTCCACCGGGAGGGCGTCCTTGACCGCTTCGACGTGGAGCTCATCGGCGCCAGCATCGACGCCATCCAGGAAGCCGAGGATCGCGGCCGCTTCAAGCGGGCCATGGAGGAGATCGGTCTCGAGGTAGCCCGCTCCGCCTTTGCCCACACCCTCGAGGAAGCACGGGAAATCGCCGAAGATATCGGTTTCCCGGTCATCATCCGTCCCTCCTACACCCTGGGCGGCAGCGGCGGCGGCATCGCCTACAACCGCGAGGAGTTCGAGGAAATCGCCGCCCGCGGCCTGGAGGCGAGCCCCAGCCACGAGATCCTCATCGAGGAATCGGTCATCGGCTGGAAAGAATTCGAGATGGAGGTGGTCCGAGATCGGGCCGACAACTGTATCATCGTCTGCTCCATCGAGAATCTCGATCCCATGGGCATCCACACGGGCGACTCCATCACCGTCGCCCCAGCCCAGACCCTGACGGACCGAGAGTATCAGTACATGCGCGACGCCTCCCTGGCCGTGCTGCGCCGGATCGGCGTGGATACCGGCGGTTCCAATGTCCAGTTTGCCGTGAACCCGCGCAACGGACGGATGCTGGTCATCGAGATGAATCCCCGGGTATCCCGCTCCTCGGCCCTGGCCTCCAAGGCGACGGGTTTCCCCATCGCCAAGATCGCCGCCAAGCTGGCCCTGGGCTACACCCTGGACGAGCTGCGCAACGACATCACCGGCGCCACGCCGGCGAGTTTCGAGCCTACCATCGACTATGTGGTGACCAAGATCCCGCGCTTCGCCTTTGAAAAATTCCCCGAGGCCGATAGCCACCTCACCACCCAGATGAAATCCGTGGGCGAAGTCATGGCCATGGGCCGCAGCTTCCAGGAATCCCTGCAGAAGGCTCTGCGCGGACTGGAGACGGGCGTGTACGGTCTCGATGAGAAGCTGGATCTGCGCGAGCCCGAGGCTCTGCCCCGTCTGGAGCAGGAGCTGCGCAACGCTGGACCCGAGCGCCTGTGGTATATCGCCGACGCCTTCCGCCGTGGCTGGACACCAGAGGAGGTGCAGGCCCTCACCCACATCGATCCATGGTTCCTGGAGCAGATCGCCGAGATCGTCACCACCGAGGATTCCCTGCGCGGCCTGCCGCTGGCCAGTCTCGACCGGGAACGGCTGCGCCAGCTCAAGCGCATGGGTTTCTCGGACCGCCGTCTAGCCCGGCTGCTGGGCTGTCGTGAGTCTTTGCTGCGCGAACATCGCCACAAGATGGGCCTGCGCCCCGTCTATAAGCGGGTGGATACCTGTGCGGCCGAGTTCCCCTCGCCGACGCCTTATCTCTACTCCAGTTATGAAGACGAATGCGAGGCCGCACCCAGCGATCGCCCCAAGATCGTGATCCTCGGTGGCGGACCCAATCGTATCGGTCAGGGCATCGAGTTCGACTATTGCTGTGTCCATGCCGCCATGGCCCTGCATGCCGACGGCTTCGAGACGATCATGGTGAACTGCAATCCAGAAACCGTCTCCACGGACTACGACACCTCCGATCGGCTGTACTTCGAGCCACTGACCCTCGAGGATGTGCTGGAAATCGTGGCGCTGGAGAAGCCCGTCGGGGTCATCGTCCAATTCGGTGGCCAGACACCCCTGAAGCTCGCCAACGATCTCGAATCCGCAGGTGTGCCCATCATCGGCACGAGTCCCGATTCCATCGATCTGGCCGAGGACCGGGAGCGCTTTCAACAGCTCATCACCCGCCTTGGTCTGCGCCAGCCCGAAAATGCCATCGCCCGCAGCACCGACGAGGCACTCCAGCTGGCGCGTCAACTGGGGTATCCCCTGGTAGTGCGTCCTTCCTACGTGCTCGGTGGGCGGGCCATGCGCATCGTCTACAGCGAGGAGGATCTCGCCCGCTACATGGTGGAGGCGGTCAAGGTCTCCGAAGATCAGCCCATACTCCTGGACCGCTTTCTCAACGACGCCCTGGAGGTGGACGTGGACGCCGTGGCCGATGGCCAGCAGGTCATGGTCGCCGGTATCATGGAGCACATCGAACAGGCAGGCGTACACAGCGGCGATTCCGCCTGCTGTCTGCCACCCTACTCCCTCTCCCAAAGCGTCCAGGAGGAGCTGCGGCGGCAGGCCGAATGCCTGGGTCAGGCCCTGGGAGTGATCGGGCTCATGAATTGCCAGTTCGCGGTGCAGGAAGATCGTATCTACGTACTCGAGGTCAATCCCCGGGCCTCGCGCACGGTGCCCTTCGTGTCCAAGGCCTGCGGCGTGCCGCTGGCCAAGATCGCTGCTCGCGCCATGAGTGGACGCAGCCTCGCAGACCAGGGTGTGGTCGCCATTGCTGCCGGTCCCCACTTCAGCGTCAAGGAAGCGGTCTTCCCCTTCATCAAGTTCCCAGGCGTCGACGTGCTCCTCGGTCCGGAGATGAAATCGACGGGTGAGGTCATGGGCATTGGCAGAAGCTTCGGTGAGGCCTTCCTCAAGGCGCAGATCGCCGCTGGTGAGCACTTCCCGCGATCCGGCACCGTCTTTCTCAGCGTCCGCGACAGCGACAAGGACGCTGCCGCGCGTATCGCCCGGGACCTGCGTACACTGGGCTTTTCGCTTCTCGCAACCCACGGTACGGCTACGCATCTGCAGGAGCGTGGCATCGACTGCGCCCACGTCAACAAGGTGACGGAGGGCCGTCCGCACATCGTCGATGCCATCAAGAACGGCAAGGTCCAGATGATCATCAACACGGTGGACGAGCGCCAGTCGGTGCGAGACTCCTACAGTATCCGCCGTGCCGCTTTGCAGATGGGCTTAACCTATTACACCACCCTGGCGGGTGCCAGCGCCGGTACGGCAGCCCTGCGGGTCCTTCTGGACGGCGACTGGAGCGTCGAGAAGCTTCAGGATCTGGCTTTCGCAACACCCTACACGAGGTAACTGCCATGAGCGATAAAATTCCCATGACCGTGGTCGGCGCTCAGCGTCTGCGCGAAGAACTGCAGCGCCTCAAGAGTCAGGACCGCCCGGCGGTCATCGAGGCCATTGCCGAGGCACGCGCCAAGGGTGACCTTTCGGAGAACGCCGAATACGATGCCGCCAAGGAGCAGCAGGCCTTCATCGAGGGCCGCATCCGCGAGATCGAGGACTTTCTTGCCCGCGCCCAGATCATCGATCCACGCAGCCTCAATACGGACGGTCGTATCGTCTTTGGCGCGACCGTCGAACTCGAAGACAGCGATGGCAAGGTGATCACCTATCAGATCGTTGGCGATGCCGAGGCGGATATCAAAGAGAACAAGATCTCCATCAGCTCACCCCTGGCCCGCGCCCTCATCGGCAAGCACGAAGGCGACAGTGCCGAGGTCAATGCTCCCGGGGGTATCCGCGAATACAGCATTCTCGGTGTCCGCTACCTTTGAGCGCCGATAAATCGAAGCCCCGTGCCCGGGGCCTCTCACTCGCTGTTTTACCAAGAATTCCAGCACGCACGGGGAGCGATCTGTAATGGCACACCATCTTTACCTGCTGATCCTGGCAGCGCTGCAAGGCGTCACCGAGCTCTTCCCCATATCCAGCCTCGGTCACAGCATACTGGTACCGGCCTTGTTTCAGTGGCCTATCGACCGCGATGCCGAGTGGTTTCTGCCCTTCATCGTGGTCCTGCACCTCGGCACCGTAGCAGCCCTGCTTACCTTCTTCTGGCGCGACTGGGTGCGCCTCATCGGTGGCTTTCTGCGGGCTCGGGGAAGGCCGAGCAACCCGGAGTCGCGCCTCTTGTGGCTCCTCGTGCTCGCCTCCATCCCCGCTGGTCTGCTGGGTCTTGCCCTCGCGCACAAGATCAAGGCCCTTTTCGGCGGCTTCAGCTTTGCCGCCATTGCGCTCATGCTCAACGGCTTGATGCTCATCTGGGGCGATCGCTTACGCAGTCGCAACCCCAGCCACAACCTGGACACTCTGAGCTGGCGTCGGGCGCTGGTCATCGGCTTCGCCCAGGCCCTCGCCCTCATCCCAGGCTTCTCCCGCTCCGGCGCCACCCTGGTGGCCGGCATCGGCACCGGACTGGATTACGAAAACTCGGCGCGCTTTTCCTTCCTGTTGGCCACTCCCATCATCGGCGCGGCGGGATTGCTCGAAGTCCCCAAGCTCTTCCATGCGCAACTTCCAGACGGTTTCCTGCAGCTGATCTTCGCTGCGGGAGTACTCTCGGGTGTCTTCGCCTGGCTGTCGGTGTGGTTCCTGATGCGCTACTTCCACAGCCACGAGATCAAGGCCTTGCGTCCCTTTGGTTTCTACTGCGTCGGCTTTGGCGCACTGGCCTTGATCTTGGGCGTGGGCGGTCTCGCTGGCTGATGGGCAGTCGCCAACAAGTTGGATCCACCTGAACCACCAACGAAAACGGGGCCGCAGAGCACGGCCCCGAGGCAAGCATCATCGTCCTCAGATACCAAACTCAGCGCTGTTCCGGCGCCAGCAATACGGTCAAACGTCCACTGCCCAGACTTTGCAGCGCCAGCAGCAAACCAATGGCGGTCAAGATATAGAAAACCCCAGACACACCGACGAGGCCCAGACCCCAGCCACCCACTACCCCACCCACAAAGATGCCGAGAAACTGCATGAGGGAATACACACCGCTGGCTGCCCCACGCTGTTGCGGACTGGTGGAGCGACTCATCATCGATGGCAGGATGGCGGAGGCGACATTGTAGCCGCCGAAGAAGATCACCGCAGACACAGCGACGGGCCAGAAATGACCCGCCTCGAGACCCATGAACAGCGCGCCCAAGGCGATGGCGACGCCGCTGCCCACCAAAGCGCTGCCGTGGTGCCGATGACGCTCGGCATAGATCACCGGCGGTACCATGATGGCGACGGACAGCAGCATGACCGGCAGATACACTTTCCAGATACCGGTATCACTCACCCCCATGGCCCGCACGAGCTCCGGCGACAGGACCACGAAGCCAGCACCCAACACCATCTGCAGGATGAAGATGCCAACGCTGGCCGTCAGTACCGGAGCGTGGGTAAACATGGCCCAGGCTTCACGAAAACCGCCCATGCGTCGTTCTGGATGGACGGGGATGGGTGGAATGATGGTCCACAGCGGCAATAACGCCAGAACCCCCAAGACCGCCGCCGCGAGGAAAACCCCGGTCAAGCCAGAAAGGCCATAGACCACCGGGCCCAGCCCCATACCCAGCACGTAGGCGACGGCGATACTTCCGCCGATGGCTGCCATGGCCTTGGTGCGATGCGCCTCATCCGTGAGGTCGCCAGCGCTGGCCAAAAGCACCGAAGATACCGCACCGGCGCCTTGCAGCACCCTTGCCAGCACGATTCCCCAGATATTGTGGGTAAAGGCGCCCAACAGGGAGCCGGCGATGAAAAGCACCAGACCGAAGACCAGCATCGGCTTGCGGCCGAAGCGATCCGAGGCAACGCCGAAGGGAAACTGCAGGGCGGCCTGAGCCAGCCCATAGACACCTATGGCAAGACCAAGCAGTACGGGCGAGCTCCCCTGCAGATGCGCACTGTCCAGGGACAGTACCGGCATCAGCATGAAGAGTCCCAGCATACGCACGACATAGATGAAGCTCAGCCCGGAGATGGCCTGTTTCTCGGCCTTGGTCATGGGCCGCGCGACGGTGCCGACAGTACGCTCGCGCCGAAGCTCAGACGATGCCATAGGCCAGAGCCGCCTTGCCCAGAAGCAACGCTGTGAAGATCAGGAACAGATAGGAGATAGAGAAAGCAAAGAGGCGCCGGGCGTAGCGATCCATGTCGGCATCGATGCGCATCCCCTTCAGGCGCAGCGCCATGGCGACAAACCAGGCTCCTGCGACACCGGCGATGGCGCCGTAGATCCAGTCCTGGTTCAAGAAGGCCGGCACCATGCTCACGGCCCAGGTTGCCAAGGCATAGCGCACGACCTCACGACGCGTCCGGTCGACGCCGTGGGTCACCGGCAGCATGGGGATACAGGCCTGGGCATAGTCGCGGCGACAGTAGATGGCCAGCGGCCAAAAGTGCGCCGGCGTCCAGACAAATATCAGGGCTACCAAGACCAGCGGCAAGGCGGCCAGATGGCCCGTCACGGCCGTCCAGCCGATGAGCGGCGGCAGGGCGCCGGCAAGGCCACCCCAGACGATGTTCCAAGGAGTGCTCGGCTTGAGGTAGAGGGTGTAGACGACGCCATAACCCACCGTGCCCAGGAGGGTCAGCACCAGCGTCAGGGGATTGGTCCAGGTGGCGAGGATGGCGATGGCCAGACTCATCAAGACCAGTGCGTAAAGAATCGCTCCGGAGCGACCAATGCGACCGTTTGCGAGGGGCCGCCCGTGAGTACGTCGCATGTGCTGATCCAGATCGGGCTCGACGATCTGATTGAGTACACCGCCGGCACCACCCGCCAGGGCGATACCCACGAGCCCCGCGAGAGCCGCGGGCCAGTGATTGAGGGTGCCAGGCGCCAACAGCTCACCCACCGCCGCGGTGAAAACCAGCAGACTGACTACCCGTGCCTTGGCCAGCACCCAAAGGTCACGCAAGAGCTGGCGAACGCTGCCCGGCTCGGGCAGCGGCAGTATGCGCGGGGCATTGCTCAAAGACTTTGACATGGCTATGGATTCCTCAATGCCAGTGCAGGACGATGGCGAGACTCATCAACAGCACCATGCTCTGGTGAAAAGCGACCATGATGCCCGGATCCTTGGGCTTGAGATTGACAGCGTGGAAGAGGAGGAAGCCCACGGCCACCTGGGTCACTGCCAGATAGAAGGCCACGGGGAAGGCCGGCATCATCCAGCCCAGCGTTGCCACCAGAATCAGGGCGGCGGATACGTGGGCCGCCACCGTCCACTGCGAGGCCTTGCGCGGCTGCACAAAGCTGCCGATTGCCGTGCCGAAGCCACGCTGACCCGTGGTCATGCCGCCCAGCAATACCGCCAGCAGCAGTGCGTGCAAAGCCCCCTGATAGTACAGGAAGGTCCAGAAGTTCATCCCTGGATAGGCAAGATTGGTGAGATAGGTCAAGAACACGCCATAGGCCAGCAGGCCGTGCACGCCGTGCACCAGCGCCGGAGCACGTCCAGCCAGGACGTACAGCGTGCCCATGCCGAACAGCGCCGTCACCACGATGAGACTCAAGCCGCTGATGGTATTCACCGTCGGCGACAGCAGCGCGAGAGCCAATGCCACGAGACCCACCATGGTCGCCACCACCCGGTGCGCCGCTTCCGGATCGCCGCGCAGCATCAACACCACGATGTTACGGGTGTAGGGCCACTTGGTCCCCAGGGACAGACCGTAGCCGAAGCCCTCCACAAGGCTACCGAGCAGGATGAGCACCATGGCCAGCCCGACCTCGGTGACGGCAAGACCCGCTACCACCCGTTCCAGCAGGGGGCCGGAACTGTCGAGCCCCCGCCACAGGCCAGCCAGCACGGCGGCAGCGAGGGCAACACCGATGCCTTTACCGATTCGGCGTACCAGCGGAGTCATCTCCGGCTCTACCGCATGGGGCAGAGCCTCGGCGGCAGCAGGGGCGGCGGCGGGACGATCACTCAGGACACTAGACATGGGTCTCAGACTCCTCGGCTATCAGTGCATGCCGGGCATGGGCGGCATGGTACGGAGGTAGAGCTGCGAGAACATCCACCAGGTCAGACCGATGGTCAGCACGAACAAGGGGATAAAGGCCACCAAGGAAACGGTGTTCCAGATGTTGTGCTCGGAGATGTCTATGTGCAGCAAGAAATAGATCTGGGCGATGATGGAAATCCCGGCGCAGACCGTTATCACCAGCAGGAGCCCAAAGGGTGGTGCGGCGTGGGAGCTGACGAGAAAAGTCGCGATCAGCATCAGCAGGGTCGATATGAGGAAACCCGAGAAATAACCGCGCCCGCTGGACATCTGCACCTCTGGGTGGAGGATGGGGTCGGCGTGACCGTGTCCACCCTGGTGCCCGTGATGTGCCTGACTCATGACATGTACCCCCAGAGGTAAACGAAGATGTAGACAAAAACCCAGATCACAGCCTGGAAGTGCCAGAACATCCGCAGGCTCAGCAGCCGGCCGACGGTGTCCGTGGTAAAGCCGAGCCGCAGCACCTGGTAGATCATCACCAGGATCCAGAGCAGCCCGAAGAAGATGTGGGCCGCGTGCACCTGGGTCAGAATGATGAAGGCCGAGGTCCCACCGCTGGTCGCAACGGTGATACCGTGGGCGGCCAAATCCATGACGTCGTGGACGTCCAGCACCAGAAAGAGCGCCCCCAGGACGAAAGCGCCCAGCAGACCGTTGATGAGGCCGCCGCGGCTGCGCCGCTTCAGGGCTGTCATGCCCATGCCGTAGGCCAGCACGCTCAGAAAGAGCGCGATGGTCTGGGAAAAGGTGTACCAAGGCTTGACGAAGTCGGCGGGCGTCGGGCCACCGAAGTAACTGTGCTGATAGCTCAGCACCCCGTAGGCCGCAAAAAGCGTGGCGAAAAGCATGCCGTCGCTCAGCAGGTACATAAAGAAACCCAGACTGCGGGTAGAGATCACGTCGTGACCGTGATACTCCGTATCCCAGAGCACCGCGGTCTTTGGATCCGGGTTATTGCTTGCGTGTCCACTCATAAGCTCGATCTTCCTTGTGTGGGGCTGCGCCCGTAGGCACAGCCCATACTTGCCTTAGTGATGCGCACCAGGACCCATGCTCGGTGGCGTGGAGGTCTTGGGCAGATCACTGCGCTCGTAAGCCATGGCCGGACGACCCACCGCCGGCGCACCACCCACCACGGGCTCACCGGCACTGCCGTCCACCTGCCGTTCGCGGGCGATGGCTTCGCGCTCCATACGTTCCAGCTCCGCCGCGGTGACGATGTAGCCCGGGTCACCCCGATAGGAACGGACGATCATGAGCACGATGATGGCCACCAGACTGGCCAGGCACAGCCACCAGATCCGCCAGGTCAGGGCAAAGCCCAGGACGAAGGTCAGAGCACCGATGTACAGCGCCACCGGGGTATTGTTGGGCATGTGGATATCCACATACTTGGCCGGCTGCACCGCCGCGATACCATTGGCCCGACGCCAGGCGGCCTCATCCCGGGCATTGACGTGCGGCGTCACGGCAAAGTTGTAAAAGGGCACAGGCGAGTGGGTGAGCCACTCCAGAGAACGAGAGGTACCCCAGGCATCGGCACCGACCCGGTTCTTGACCCGATCGCGGATGCTGACGTAGAGCAGCACGAAGAAGGCGAAGACCGACAGGGTGTACACCACGATACCGCCTTCCATCACCAGCAGATACGGATGCCAGTTGGTGTTGAAGACGTAGTCCAGACGCCGGGTCATGCCCATGAAGCCGAGCATGTACATGGGCACGAAGACCAACACCGTGCCACCGGTGAAGAGCCAGAACATGGTCTTCGCCCAGAACTCATCCAGCTTGAAGCCGAACACCTTGGGAAACCAGAAGATGACCGAACCGAACACCGCGTAGACGATCACCAGCAGCATCGAATGGAAGTGCGCAATCACGAAGACGCTGTTGTGCACCATATAGTTGATGGCAGGAATGGCCAGCATCATGCCGGTCAAACCACCGATGAGCAGCAGGAACAGAGCTCCCAGAGCCCAGAGCATGGCCGCTGTGAAGGTCAGCCGCCCACGGTACATGGTGAAGGCCCAGTTGAAGACCTTCACGCCCGTGGGAATACCGACGAGCATGGTAGCCACACTGAAGAAGCTGTTGACGTCCGGACCCGCACCCATGGTGAAGAAATGGTGCAGCCAGACCAGCCAGGACACACCCGCGATGGCAAAGCTCGCCAGCACCATGGTGATGTAACCAAACAGCGGCTTCTCGGAAAACACCGGGAAGATCTCTGACATCATGCCGAAGGCTGGCAGGATGACGAAGTAGACCTCGGGGTGACCCCAGATCCAGAAGAGGTTGGTGTAAAGCATGAGGTTGCCGCCCAGGCCCGCCGTGAAGAAATGGGCACCCAGATAGCGATCGGCAGCCACGAGACCCAGCGCCACCTGCAGGGCCGGGAAGGAGGTCAGGGCAATGATGTTGGCAGAGAGACTGGCCCAGACAAAAATGGGCAGACGGAACCAGGTCATGCCAGGGGCACGCATCTTGATGATGGTCACCAGCAGGTTGATACCGCCCAAGGTAGTTCCCAAGGCCAGAAGCTGCAGGGTCCACATCCAGTAGTCCACACCCACGCCCGGGCTGTACTGGATCTCAAAGATGGGCGCATAGCCAAACCAGCCGTTGTGGGCAAAGTTGCCGATGAACAGGCTCGCCATGATCAGGGCCGCACCCGCCGCCGTGATCCACAGACCCAGGGCGTTGAGGTAGGGATAGGCCATATCGCGGGCGCCGATCTGGATCGGCACGATGATGTTCATGAAGCCCACCAGCAGCGGCGTCGCTGCCAAAAGGATCATGATCAGTCCGTGCGCGGTGTAGACCTGACCATAGTGGAAGGGGGTAAGGTAGCCGTGCAGAGCGCCGAAAACCCCGGAGGAGTCCGGACCCACGGCCCAGGCCTGCTGGGTTCGGATCATCATGCCGTCCACGAAACCGCGGAACAGCATGACCAGGCCGATGATGATGTACATCACCCCCAGCTTCTTGTGATCGACGGTAGTGAGCCACTCCTTCCAGAGATAGCCCCACTTACCGTAGTAAGTGATGAGCGCCACGATGGCGATGCCACCCAGGACCACTGCCACAAACAGAGGCGCGAGGATGGGGTTGTCATAGGGAATCTGGCTCCAGGCCAGGCGCCCCAGAAGGGGGTTCCAACCCCCAGGAAGATCTACGAGCATGGGCTTATCCTCTCCTTTTGTCCTAGTCGCGATGCTCTGCGGATTGTTTTGCCATGTAGGCCACCATGTTTTCCGTCATCATCGGCGGAATGGGCCAGGTCTTGCCGTCCATCACCTCCATCATGACGTGATCGAAGAGCCCGTCCGGCACCTGCGAGAAATAGGCTACCCGGTGATGGACGTTGATATAGGGCTCGGCGTAGCGATCGAAACTCGCCTCGGTCATGATCTTCGGCGAGGCCTTGACCTGCTGCACCCACTGCGTGAACTCTGCCTGAGGGACGATCTTGGTCTTGAAGGTCATCCAGGACGTGCCCGCACCGGCATAATCCGAGCAGATACCCTGATACTCACCGACGTGCGTGGTGTAGAGTGCATTCTTGGTGCGCATGCCCGGCATCACGTCGATCATGCCGACCAACTGCGGAATGAAGAAACCGCTGGTCACCGAGGTCGAGGTCAGACGGAAGAAGGCGGGAGTATCGACGGGCAGTACGAGTTCGTTGGCCACCGCCATGTGATACTGGGGATAGACAAACAACCACTGCCAGTCCGTGGCGATGACATCCACATCCACGCGCTGGGACTGCGGTGTCATGTTCTTGGTGATCACCGTCGGATTGTAGGGATTGAGCTCGAAGGTGCCCTTCACGGCGAAGTAGGCCAAAAAGCCCACGGCCACGATGGGGATACCCCAGACCACCACTTCGATGGCATTGGAATGCGACCATTCCGGGTGGTAGCTGCCACGATTCTTGCCCTTGTGGTAACGCCACATGAACCACACCACCAAAAGCGCCGTAATGCCAACGATGGCGCCCATGACCAACACGTCGATGATCATGTATTTGAGGTTGGTGTCGGCCATGACACCCTTCGGATCGAAGATCCAGAAAATCCCTGCGTCGGCCTGGCTCGACCAAAGCCCTACCAGCAGTGCCATCCAAGGCGCCGCCAGGCGCCAGACCTTATTCATATACATAGGACATCTCTCCCTTTCGGATCTTTGCGACCACCGTATTGTGTAATGACTGTGTCGATGGAGCGGAAAACGCAGAGCTGCCCCTGCCGGGAACTCCCTTTTTTCCCCGCAGCGGCCGAAAAACCAGCGGCAAGCACGCCGCCGCCCCGCGCAGCATCGCTCGGTGCACTGGTAGAATCCGACTAGAAGTCGTGCCGCGGCAGTCCAGCAGGCAAAGCACGATGCTACTCCTTCGGGGGAACCCCGCTCCGTCGGCGGACCGCCGACGCTCTGCTGAATGGAACCTTTTTTTCCTGACCAATGAGAAACGTCCATAAGGTAAATCAGGCTATTCTGTTAGGCAAGGGAATTAGGCTTCAAATATTTTTGGGCAAACAAAAACATTTATTAGCACGGTCAATGGTAAATATAGTTATATTAATTTATTCTAATATTAATAATAAAACAGCACGCTGAGTTTCTGCCAAGCCTATGCTTGCTTTATTGTCGCCACCATAGAAATAACGCGCCACAGAGAGAAAAAACTATAGCTACATCTTACTGTAATGTTATTTAAAACATCTCAAAAAGTCTTTTTTTCTGATTTTAAGGAGATATTTTTATCTTTTTATTACGCTGAGCGCATCGGCGTGTTATGTTTCATCCATGCGAACCCAACCCTATGTGCTGATATTACTGAGCAGCAGCCGACAGCTGACACTGCGGGATGGCGACCTGCTGGACTGCGGTTTCTGGGCGGAGGAATTCCTCACGCCCTGGAACATCCTGCGAGACAGTGGCTGGCCCGTGGTCCTCGCCACACCCGACGGCCAGCCACCCCAGGTCGACCCCGAAAGCGTGCAGGCGGCCAACCTGGACGGCGATTCACAGCGTGTCGAAGCCTTGCTCGCGGAACTCCGCGACCTCGCCCCCCTGCTGTCGACGGTCCAGGATATCCGTCGCCTGGACGACGAACTGCTGCACACGCTGCGCGGCCTCTTCATCCCCGGCGGCAACGGGCCCTTGCAGGACCTGCCACGAAGCGCGGCGCTTGCGCGCTTGCTCTGCTACTGCGAAGCGCGGGGCACGCCCGTCGCTACCCTCTGTCACGGCAGCGCCGCTCTGCTCGCCACGACAACCGACGACCGTCGCGCTTTTTCGGGATATACGGTAAGCTGTTTCAGCAAGGCTGAGGAAGAAAACACGCGCCTATCGGGTCGCTGGCCCTTCCATCTAGAAGAGGCACTCCGGGCGATGGGTTTTCAAACGGATCTGGGACCGGCTTGGTCTGAGCACTGGGTGCAGGACCGCCTTCTCCTGAGTGGTCAGAACCCTGCCTCGGCCGCCGCACTCACCCGCGCCTTCGTGGCGCAGCTGGAAGCAATTCGACATCACAAAGGATCGCGACATGGACGTTAAGGCCCTCAAGGAAATGGCTGCGGAAGCGGCGCTTCACTACATCCAGCCTGGCATGGTGGTGGGCGTGGGCACGGGCAGCACCAGCAACCTGTTCATCGACGCCTTGGGGCGCGCCAAGATCCACGTCGAAGGCTATGTGGCCTCCAGTCTCGCCACCGAGGCCCGGCTCAAGTCCTTGGGCCTGCCGGTACTGGATCTCAATGCCACCGGCGATATCCCCGTCTACATCGACGGCGCCGATGAGATCGATCCGCACTTTCGTCTCATCAAGGGCGGCGGCGGCGCGCTCACCCGCGAGAAGATCGTGGCCTCGGCCGCGCGGCGCTTCATCTGCATCGCCGATGCCAGCAAGGACAAGGCGGCTTTGGGGAGTTTCCCTCTCCCCGTGGAGGTCATTCCCTTTGCCCGCAGTTTCGTTGCCCGACAGCTGGTGAAGTTGGGCGGCAACCCCGTCCTGCGCAAGGATGTGACCACCGACAACGGCAATGTGATTCTGGACGTGACGGGCCTCGATCTCAGCGATCCTTTGGCCATGGAGATCCGCATCAACAGTATCCCGGGCGTCCTGGACAATGGCATCTTTGCGCAGCGGCGAGCCGACGTGGTGCTCATGGGCAGCGCCTCGGGCCTGATCAGCCGCGCTACCGAGACCCAAGCCTGAACCGAGGAGTACTCCCATGGAAGGCGAGATCGATCACCGCAGCACACGCCGGGATTTCGTGCACGGCGAACTGCATCGCCGGGACCTGGACCCCGATCCTTTCCGGCAACTGGCCATCTGGCTGGAAGCGGCCGAGAAGGCGGGAAATTTCGATCCCACCGCCATGGCCCTGGCCACCGCCGACGCGCAGGGTCACCCGAGCTTGCGTTATGTCCTGCTGAAACATTTCGATGCTGAGGGGCTGTGCTGGTACACCGACAGCCGCAGCCGCAAGGGTCAGGATCTGGCCGCGAACCCCTGGGCAGCCCTCGTCTTCTATTGGCCGGAGGTAGATCGTCAGGTGCGTATCGAGGGCAAGGCTGAGATGCTGCCAGAGTCCGCGGCCGAGGATTACTTTCACCAGCGCCCACCGCGCAGCCGTCTGGCGGCCTCGGCCTCAGAGCAGTCCCGTCCCATCGCCGATCGCGCAGCCCTGGAGGCACGCATGGCAGAACTGGCGGAGCGCTATCCTGACGGGAGCGTGCCACGCAACCCGGCCTGGCGGGGCTACCGCCTCATCCCGGACCACTTCGAGTTCTGGCAGGGACGCCGCGATCGGCTCCACGATCGCTTCGTCTATGACCGCCCAAGTGCCGGCGATGACTGGCGCATTCAGCGCCTGATGCCCTGAGGACCGCCGTCGCCAACAGCTCTGGCACTGCCCGGTAGGTGGACCTCAGCTTCCTGCCGCGGCGCAAGGACCCCCATACCAAAGAGGCGGGACTCCTCAGAAAGGTTCGAGCCGTGCCTCGTGGTCGATGATGATGAGGCGATAGAGAGATTCGCCTAACTGGATGTGCCCGCTCTGGGGCGCGCCGATGCGAATGCTGCTGCCGCCCGCGGAACTGAGGCCGAGAGGTTGGAAAAGATCCTGGGCGATGAGATCCTGCAACAGGCCCTCCAACTCCGCCACCTCCACCGATGCCGTGTTGTCGACAATGCGACAGCCTTTCCCACGTTTCGTCTGCCCCTCCACGACCACGGCGTCGGGTCGCAGGGGGGGTAGACCCTCCTCGGCAGGTGTATCGCTCACGCCTGGATTTCCGTCAAGACTCACGTCGCCACACTCCCTTTCTCACTGGGTCCCACTTGCTGAATTCCCCCACCCATCCGCTGCACTCGGGCTCGGGAGCAAGGCTTTTGGAAGCCTGGGGCCAAGGATGGCCCTGCTACCCACGAAACAGCCACGGAAACTGCTCTCGCCGTTGTGCCTCGTAACGCGCGATGGCCTCTTTGTGCTGCAGGGTGATCCCGATGTCGTCCAAGCCGTGCAGGAGCTTGTGCCGCGTGCCCGGTGCGACCTCAAAGTGGGTGCGCCAACCGTCACTGCCCTGAATCTCGCCCTGCGCGAGGTCGATGCGCAGTCCGTAGCCCGGCCGACTCTGCACCGCCTGGAAAAGATGTTCGACCTCATCGGCGCTCAAGGTGACCGTGAGGATACCGTTCTGCACACAGTTGTTGGCGAAGATATCGGCAAAGCTCGGGGCAACCACGGCCCGGATACCGAAATCCGCCAGAGCCCAGGGGGCGTGCTCGCGACTGGAGCCGCAGCCGAAATTTTCACGCGCCAACAGGATCTTGCCCCCCGAGTAGGGTGGACGATTCAGGACAAAATCGGCCTTGGGCGTGCCGTCGTCCTCGTAGCGCCAGTCGTGAAAGAGGTGGCGGCCCAAGCCCTGCCTTTCGATGGTTTTCAGAAACTGCTTGGGGATGATGGCATCGGTATCCACATTGGCCCGGTCCAAAGGAATGAGGACCGACTCCACTACGGTGAAAGCTTCCATTCAGCGCTTCTCCAGACGGCGTAACACCAGGTACTCGGCGGCGGAACAGGCGCTGCCCCAGCCGCGACTCCCGGCCAGAATGCCGATATCCACAAGACCCAGACTGCAGATCACCAGGGCCAGCTGCGCCCACAGCCGACGGCGCGGGCGCGCGGGCACCAGCTCGCCCTCAGACCTGCCAGTGGCGCACATCGACGAAATGTCCGGCAATGGCCGCCGCCGCCGCCATGGCAGGACTGACGAGATGGGTGCGCCCACCGGCGCCCTGGCGGCCCTCGAAGTTGCGATTGGAGGTGGCGGCACAGCGCTCGCCGGGCTCCAGACGATCGGCATTCATGGCTAGGCACATGGAACAACCGGGCTCGCGCCATTCGAATCCGGCCTGACGGAAGATTTCGTCCAGACCCTCGGCCTCGGCCTGCATCTTCACCAGTCCGGAACCCGGCACGACCAGTACGGATTTGACCGAAGCCGCCTTGGTCTTGCCCTGCACCACCTGGGCCGCTGCGCGCAGGTCCTCGATGCGGGCGTTGGTGCAGGAACCGATGAAGACGCGATCCACGGCGATGTCGGTGATGGGCGTGTGTGGCCGCAGGCCCATGTACTGCAATGCGTTGCTCCAGGCCTGCCGACGCACGGCATCGGGGGCCTCGTCCGGGTCCGGAACGCGATCGTCCACGGCCAGCACCATCTCCGGGCTCGTACCCCAGGTCACCTGGGGCCGAATGGCGCTGCCGTCCAAGCGCAGCTCTTTGTCAAAATGGGCATCGGCATCGCTGACCAGCTGGCGCCAGACGGCCACCGCGCGATCCCACTCGGCACCGCTGGGGGCGTAGGGGCGCCCCTGCAGGTATTCGATGGTCCGTTCATCCACCGCTACCAGACCGGAACGCGCCCCCGCCTCGATGGCCATGTTGCAGAGGGTCATACGCCCTTCGATGGAGAGCGCCTGGACGGCCGGGCCCGCAAACTCGATGGTGTGGCCGGTGCCGCCAGCCGTGCCCAGCTGCCCGATGATGGCGAGGACCAGATCCTTGGCCGTCACCCCGGCGCCCAAGCGTCCATCGACCCAGACCCGGAGATTCTTGGCCTTGCGCGCCCACAGACACTGGGTGGCAAGGACGTGCTCCACTTCCGTGGTGCCGATGCCAAAGGCCAGGGTTGCCAGGGCACCGTGGGTGGCGGTGTGGGAATCGCCGCAGACCACGGTCATCCCCGGAAGGGTCAGGCCCTGCTCCGGCGCGATGACGTGGACGATGCCCTGGCGGCGGTCCATCATCCCGAATTCTTCGATGCCGTACTCACGACAGTTGCGGTCGAGGGTATCCACCTGCAGACGCGCCACGGGGTCGCTGATCCCCGCCGCACGGTCGGTGGTGGGGACGTTGTGATCCGCCGTGGCGATGTTGGCGTCCACCCGCCATAGCGGTCGCCCCGCTGCCCGCAGTCCCGCGAAGGCCTGGGGGCTCGTCACCTCGTGGAGCAGCTGGCGATCGATATACAGGAGCGTACGACCGTCGTCCTCGGCGAGGATACGGTGCTGGTCCCACAATTTGTCGTATAGGGTCTGTGCGGCCATGAAACCTGGGCCTCCGCTACCTTGAATCCAGTCTGAACCTTAGCGAAATCGGGACCGGCTGTAAATTGCCCGGGCGCCGACCTGGCGCCGGACCGTGGCAAGACTTTCGGGCGACGGGTCGGCTGGGCTAATCTGCGGTGATGGAAATCCACGAAGACCGAGCAAGCAGGCCATGAAACGCTATCTGGTAGGCGGCGCGGTGCGTGACCGGCTACGCGGGGCCGCGGTGCAGGATCGCGATTATGTCCTGGTGGATGCGCGGCCAGAGGATATCGACGCCCTACTCGCCCAAGGTTTTCGCTGGGCGGGCAAGGATTTTCCGGTGTTGATCGGCAGGAACGGCGAGGAGCTCGCCCTGGCCCGCACCGAGCGCAAGAGTGGCAGCGGCCACCGCGGTTTTGTGGTGGCGACGGCGGGGGTGTCCTTGGAGGACGACCTGCTGCGGCGTGATCTCACCATCAACGCCATGGCCGAGGACCTGGAGACAGGCGCGATCATCGATCCCTATGGTGGCCGTCGCGATCTGGACGAGGGCGTTCTGCGCCACGTTTCTCCCGCTTTCCGTGAAGATCCTCTGCGGGTGCTGCGCCTGGCACGGTTTGCCGCCCGTCTAGGTAATTTCATTATCGCTCCCGAAACAGAAGCTCTGGTGCGCCAGATGGTTGCCAAGGGCGAGCTGGCGGAGCTCAGTCCGGATCGGATCTGGAAAGAAACGGAAAAGGCCTTGGCCAGCCCCGGCGCCAGCCGCTATTTCAGCCTGCTCTGGCACTGGGGCGCCCTTAACATCCTGTTCCCGGAATTGCTGCTCCTGGCGCAGTCGGGCCTGCCCTGGCAGCGGGCCCTGGCGGCGCTGGATCATTGCCTGCGCCGCTGCGAATCCGGGGCCCTGGCCTGGGCGGCTCTCTGCTACCCCCTGGGCACCCTCTGTCCCGCTACAGCGGAGGCGATGTTGACAGCCATGGGGCAGCGGCTGCCCATCCCCAAATACTGGCAGCGCCTTGCGCTGGCGGTGGTCGCGGGCCGTGAGCAGCTGCTGCCGGCCCTGCGACAGGCCTCGCCGCGACCATGGTTGCAACTTCTACTGCAGCTTGGAGCACTGCGGGAGGGCGGCGTGTTTGGTTCGGTGCTGCAGGTATGGCAGGCCATTGCCGAAGCAGAGATGGAGTATCGTCGCCCCTGGGCATTGGCCCTGGCCACCACAGAAGCGGCGCAGCGGCAACTGCAAGCACTGCGCGGCAGCTCTGCCTATGCGGATATCACCCAGGGCTACGCCGGGCAGGACTTTGGCCGCGCCCTGCGCATTCTGCAACTGCGCACCCTGGCGGCACTGCAAAGGCAATATCGTCAGCAGCTCCGAGATGGTGGCGCGGCGCTGTGCGAGGCGTGGTCGTCCTCCCGTGGCGCGCGTTTTCCTCAAGGGGCGGCAATGGGTATGATGCAGGGATGCCTACCGTCGAGGAGCCCAGCATGAGCCGAAGCGAACCCCCACTACCCTCTGCCGCCGAACTGAGTGCCATCGTCGAACAGGCGCTCGGCCTCGCCCGCCAGGCCGGAGCGACGGCTGCGGAAGCGTCGGCCAGCAGCGGCAAAGGGTTGTCCGTGAGTGTCCGACTCGGCGAGGTGGAATCCATCGAGTATCACCGCGACAAAAGCCTGGGCGTCACCGTCTACGTGGGACAAGCCAGAGGCAGCGCCTCCACTTCCGACTTTTCCGCACAGGCCCTGGAAGAGACGGTGCAGGCGGCTCTGGCCATCGCTCGCCACACCTTTGCCGACCCCCATGCCGGACTCGCCGATCCCGCATGGCTGGCGCGGGAATTTCCCGAGCTCGATCTCTATCATCCCTGGGCCATCGATGCCGACACCGCCGCCGAACTGGCGCGCCGCTGTGAGGCGGCCGCCCGGGACAGCGATCCGCGCATCTGCAATTCCGAAGGTGCCAGTGTGGGTACGGGCGAGGGCCTGACGGTCTACGGCAACAGCGAAAACTTTCTGGGCGTCAGTCGCGGCTCTCGCCACAGCCTGAGCTGCTCGGTGCTGGCCGGCGATGCCCAGGGCATGCAGCGGGATTACTGGTATGACGTGGCTCGCCGCGCCGATGCCCTGGCGGCCGCCGAAGACATCGGCAGGATCGCCGCGCAACGGACTCTACGCCGCCTGGGGGCGCGCAAGATCGCCACGACGCGGGCGCCGGTACTCTTTGAAAACCAGGTGGCCGCGAGCCTCCTCGGCCACCTCGCTTCCGCCATCAGCGGCGGGAATCTCTACCGTCGCTCCAGCTTCCTGGTGGACAGTCTCGGCAAGCGGATCTTCGCCGACGGTATCCGCATCTTCGAGGAGCCCTTGCGTCCACAGGGACTGGGCAGCGCCAGCTTTGACGCCGAGGGTGTCGCGACGCGCAACCGCGATCTCGTCGAAGACGGTGTATTGCAGGGTTATCTGCTGGACAGCTACAGCGCCCGAAAGCTCGGTATGGCGAGCACCGGCAACGCCGGTGGCGCCCACAACCTTACCCTGAGCCCCGGCCAGCGTAGTCTGGACGAACTGCTGCGGGACATGGGTCGCGGGCTGCTGGTGACAGAGCTCATCGGCTTCGGCGTCAACACCCTCACGGGCGACTACTCCCGCGGCGCTGCCGGCTTCTGGGTGGAGAACGGCGAGATCCAGTACCCCGTCGAGGAAATCACCATTGCCGGCACGCTCCAGGACATGTTCGCCCAGATTGCCGCGGTCGGCAGCGACATGCTCATCCACGGCAATGTCGGCTGCCCCTCCGTCCTCATTCAAGAGATGACCATCGCCGGCAACTGAGTCCCACGCAGCAGCAGCCCGGTACGCCCCTAAATTTAGGCTCACAATGGTGGCGGGTGGTGCTCCCTGTGGGCGCCCAGGTGCGCCTGGGTGGGTGTGGACCAAAAAGACGACAAGGCCTCGGCCTGCTGCAACACCGTCTGCACCGCCGCGTCCTGCAAATCCGGCGGATAGCCGTATTTGCGCAGGATGCGTTTGACCAGTACCCGCATGCGGGCGCGGGCAGATTCGCGGTGGGCCCAATCGACGGTGACGTTCTCCTTCAGGCTCATGAGCAGTTCGTGCGCGATGACGCGCAGCTTGTCGTCGCCCATCACCTGCACGGCGCTTTCGTTCTCGGCCAGCGCGTCGTAGAAGGCGATTTCCTCGTCAGACAATCCTTGCTCCTCGCCCCGCTGGCGGGCGGCGCGAATGTCGCGGGCCAATTGGATCAGTTCCTGCAGCACTTCCGCCGTGGTGATGGCGTTGGCGTGGTAGCGCGCCACCGCATCTTCCAGCCGCTCGGAGAATGCCTTGGTCTGCACCACGTTGGCCTTGGCGCGCGAGCGAATGCCGTCGTTGATCAGCTTGCGCAGGGCTTCCAGCGCCAGGTTTTTCTTCTCCATCTGCTGCACTTCGGCGAGGAATTCGTCCGAGAGGATGGAAATGTCCGGGCTCTTGATCCCGGCGGCCG
>NZ_JAGDWX010000032.1:0-5670 GCF_023256195.1 Acidithiobacillus sp. | reverse complement strand
CTCGCGCTCGGCCTGTGTTACGCCCGAGCAGGTGCTGCTCTTGATGAGCGCGGCGCGGATCGCCTGGAAGAAACCGACTTCTTCACGGACGGCGCGTGCTTCATCGGAGCTCGCCGCCAGCGCAAACGCCTTGGACAAGGCCAGCACCGCATCAAGAAAGCGCCGGTGCGCCGTTTTCTTGCCCTGTGGCGTCGTTTCCTGCGCCGCCCAGTGCTGCTGGCGGTCCAGAATCCACTCGATGGCAGCGGCCATCATCGCAAGCCGCGCCTGCGGCGACCCATCGAGCCCCGCGCGGTAGTCGAAGCCGTGGAACATGTCGCGCACGACTTCGAGCTTCTCCAGCATCACCGCAACGGCCTCGGCCTCGTCGATGCCGGTCTGCGCGCGGTCACGCGGCGAATACTGCGCCAGCGCGTTTTTCAGGTTCTGCGCGATGCCGATGTAGTCCACGATCAGCCCCGCCGGTTTGTCGCGGAACACGCGGTTGACGCGCGCAATCGCCTGCATCAGCCCGTGCCCGCGCATCGGTTTGTCCACGTACATGGTGTGCATGCACGGCGCATCGAAGCCGGTCAGCCACATGTCGCGCACGATCACCAGCTTCAAGGGGTCGTGCGGGTCGCGGGCGCGTTTGGCGAGCAGATCGCGCCGCGCCTTGTTGCCGATGTGCGGCTGCCATTCGGGCGGATCGGAGGCAGCCCCGGTCATCACGATCTTGATGGCCCCGGCGTAGTCATCCCCACTGTGCCAATCCGGGCGCAGCTTGACGATTTCGTCGTAGAGCTTCACGCAAATGCGCCGGCTCATGCAGACGATCATCCCCTTGCCATCGAGCGCCGCCACGCGGTCCTCGAAGTGCTGCACGATGTCCTGGGCGACCAGCTTCAAGCGCTTGTCCGCGCCCACCAGTGCTTCGACGGTGGCCCACTTTTGCTTCACGCGCTCGCGGGCAGGCTCTTCTTCGTCCTCCAGAATCTCCTCGATCTCGGCGTCGACCTTGGGCTTCTCATTCTCATCCAGCTCGATGCGCGCCAGGCGCGATTCGTAATAGATCGGCACCGTCGCGCCATCCTCCACCGCACGGCTGATGTCGTAGATGTCGATGTAGTTCCCAAACACCGCCGGGGTGTTGACGTCGTCTGCCTCGATGGGCGTGCCGGTAAAGCCGATGAACGAGGCATTCGGCAGCGCATCGCGCAGGTACTTGGCAAAGCCATAGGAGATCTCGCCGCTTTTGCCATCCACTTTGGCCTTGAAGCCGTACTGGCTGCGGTGCGCCTCATCGGCGATGACCACGACGTTGCGGCGCGTGGTGAGCGGCCCATCCACCTCGCCAAACTTTTGCAGCGTCGTGAAAATCACCCCGCCCGAAGCCCGGTTGAGCAGCGTCTGCAAGTGCTCGCGGCTCTCGGCCTGCACGGGCGTTTGCCGGACCAGATCCCGGCACATCGAGAACGTAGCGAAGAGCTGGTCGTCCAGATCGTTGCGGTCGGTCAGTACCACCAGCGTCGGGTTTTCGAGCAGAGGATGCCGGACGAGCTGCCCGGCGTAAAACGCCATCAGCAGACTCTTGCCCGACCCTTGGGTGTGCCAGATCACACCCACGCGCCGGTCGCCTGGCTTTTGATCCTGCGCCGAGGGCAGGCCATAGCGCGCCGGGTCTTCCTGCGCCAGATTTTTCGGGGGCAACGCGCGCAAGGTCTGCTCCACCGCTTTTTTCACCGCGTGGAACTGGTGGTAGCCGGCGATGATCTTGACCAGCCCCGCGCCGGTCTCGCCGAACACGGTGAAATCGCGCACGAGATCGAGCAATCGGCGCTGCGCGAACACACCCTCGATCAAGGTCGAGAGTTCCGGCGCGCCCTTGGGGGCAACATCCCTGCCATCGGTCGTGCGCCAGGGCATGAAACGCTCCAGATCTGCCGAGAGCGAACCCACCCGGGCCGCGATGCCGTCCGAGGTGACCAGCAGCGCGTTGGTGTGGAACAGCGCCGGAATCTGTTGCTTGTAGGTCTGCAACTGGTTGAACGCACCCACCAGATGCGCCCCCGCGCTGCCCGGCGCTTTGAGTTCGATCACCGCCAGCGGCAGGCCGTTGACGAACACCACCACATCGGGCCGCCGGTTGTGCGGGCCGTGGATCACTACGAACTGGGCAACCGCCAGCCAGTCGTTCTGCTCCGGATTTTCGAAGTCGATCAGGTGCACCTTGCCGGCCGTCAACGTGCCATCAGCGGCGACATACTCGACATCCACGCCTTCCGTCATCAACCTGTGCAGGCGGCGGTTCTCTTCGAGCAGTGACGGCAACTCCGACTGCGTCACCTTGCGGATGGCATCCTGGCGGGCCTCCACGGGCAGGCCCGGGTTCAGGCGCGCGACGGCATCGATGAGCCGTTTCCTGAGCACCACATCCTGATAGCTTTCGCGCTCGGGCCGGTGCCCATCGGGGCCGATGTCTTCCTCGCCTTCGATGCGGTAGCCCAGCGCGGCCAATTGATCCAGCAGCGCGGATTCGACTTCGGCCTCGGATAGAAACGCCATTACGGCTCTCCTCGTTCTGAGCAGAAAGAGCGAGCAACCCTCCCGATCGACTCTCTGCAACGGCACTTATCGAGGATCTCCATCAGCCCCGGAATTTTGCGGGGAGAGAACTGCCGCGTCTCAAGAAAAGAGGTGCGATCGATGCCATATGTCATACCAGCAACGCCTCAACACCTTTGACGAAGACTTGGAAGCTGCGCGAACGGTTGGTTTGGATGCGGAGATTTGGGGCGATGCGCCGCGCGGCATCGATTTTTGGATAGCTGCTCTTGTAGACGCCGTGCTTTTTGAGGAAGCGGTGCAGTGCTTCCCAGGAGCCACCGTTGTCGGGATTACGGAAAATTCCTTTGCTGGCATCGATCACGGGCAGACTGCTGAATGCTTGGCGCAGGGCAGCAGCGTCGCCAATGAACCAAGATTCCAGCTCCTCGACCGCGATGCGGTTGACGACGTAAAACTGCCCTTGCGCGGTGGGGCGGGTCTTGGTCGCCAGCCCCGCCACGCTTGCCATGTCTTCGAGCCGACGCTTGAGCGCCGTGCAATCGTCGGTATCGCGATCCACCAGCACGACCACTCGCAGTTGCTCGCCCTGCGCGATACGAATACGGTATGCCGCAAGGCGGGCCGGCAATGCCTGCAGCAGCTTATATTTGCTTCCCATGTTGATCAGCTTGTATCGCGCGCGATTGCCCAACAGCTTCGGCAGCACATGTCGCAGTGCCTCTTCTGTCGAAGGCTCTTCGACCAGGAACTCGATCTGCATCACGCATCTTCCCCCACGGCCAGTGGGTCGCCGGCATCGAAGTGCCCCTCCATCCAAAGCTCGCCCAGCGTGGCCCCCTGCTGGATGAACGCCTTGATGCCCGGCATATCGGCTACCCGGCGCACGCGGGTATAACCGTCTGCAGCGCGGTACAGCACACGCACCTCTTCCGGCTGCAGGGGGTTGATGAAGAATGGCGAATGGGTGGTGACGATCAGTTGCGTGCGCTCCGCGACTTGCTGGCACTCCTCCGCCAGCTCCGGCAGCAATCGCGGATGAAGATAGTTTTCCGGTTCCTCGATGCCGACGAGCTGCGGGGGGGCGGGGTCGTAAAGCACCGTCAAATACGCTAGCAGCTTGAGTGTGCCATCGGAGGCAAAGCGCGACAGCACCGGTTTGGAAAACGGCGCGTCCTTGATCAGGAGCAGCAAACGGCTGTCATCCAACACCTGAGCATCGACCTTTTCGATGCGGGGAATGCGTCGCCGCAGCGTCTCGAAGATTTGCTCCAGGCGATCGGGGTGCTGCTCTCGCAAGTACTGGATGACATTGGGCAGGTTGTCGCCCGTAGGAGAAAGCCGCTCTTCGGCACCCGCTTCCGGATTGCCGCGGGCCGCGTCTGCCGAGAGATAAGAAAGGTGCCAGCCAGTGATGAAATTGCGCAGCGCAATCACGCGCGGGTTCTCCGCCAGGGTGCCCAAGGTACTCACCGCCAGCACGTCTGGGCCCGAGAGCGCCTTCTCGACGCGCGTGTCACGCGCTTCCGGTGCCTCGCCGGTGATGACTTTGCCTTGGCCGTACTGGTAATTCAGGAAATGGAAGGGCGCGGCCGGATGACCGCGTTTCCAGCGCAGATACTCCCGCGCAACAACGGGTCCTTTGGGCTGTTCTTCGATTTCCAGGTGATAGGTAATGAGGGGCGTGCCGGGACGCTCCCGATACTGCAACTCGATGACAATGGCGCCCTCCTGATCCCGGCTGCGCAGTTCGCGGAACCGCCCCCGTCGATCCCATGCCTTGCGCAATCCGTCCGAGAAGCATTCGGCAAGGAAGGCAAACACATCGAAGACGGTGGATTTGCCGCTACCGTTGGGCCCCAGAAGCACCGTCAGCGGCATCAGTTTCGTCAACTCCACGTCGCGTAGCGCGCGAAAGTTCTGCACCTTGAGGGATTCGATGCGTGGAATACCCAACTGGCTCTGGGCGGCATTTTTGCTCATAGGTTCGCCTCGCTTTTTCCCATTGTTACACCTGGCCGCCCGGCAGGGCGAGCATGTTCTCGATCAAGCGGATCATCACGTCCTTGTTCTTCGCGTCCGATTCCGCCACCAACAGCGCCAGCGCCGCCAGCCCCACATCGTTGATCACCGGTTCGCCATCGCGCAAAAGCCGCCCGTTGCGCGCCAGAAAGTCCACGAACAGGAACGCCCCGCTGCGCTTGTTGCCGTCGGCGAACGGATGGTTCTTGATGACGAAATACAGCAGGTGCGCCGCCTTGGTCTCGACGGTGGCGTAAGCCGGCGCGCCGAACACCGTCTGCTCCAGATTGCCCAGAATCGCCACGAACGCCTCGCCGCGCTCGCGTCCGAACAAATCGGACGCCTCCCCGCGCGCCATCAGGTCGGCTTTGAGCCGCGCAATCGCCGCCCGCGCTTCGTCCAGTGTCGGCAACACACCACCCGGACTGCCTGCCGGGGCAGTGAGCAAGCCTTCGTCGTAGCGCTGCAACCACAAAAAGGTCTGGGTGTAGCGGGCGATCACATCCACCAGCCCGCGGCCCTGATCGGCGGTCAGCGCCTCGCCTGCTGCGGCCTTCTTCACCAAGGCCAATGCGGCTTCGAGTTCTGTGGCGTTCTGCTCGAAGCGCTGGCGGTCGAGCGAATAGCCCCGGGTGAGATGCTCGCGCAGCACGCCCGTGGCCCACTGGCGAAAGCGCGTGGCCCGGGTCGAATTGACGCGGTAGCCCACCGAGATGATGGCGTCGAGGTTGTAGTACTCGACTTGATAGGTCTTGCCGTCGGCGGCAGTTGTTGCATTTTTTGCAACAGCTGATTCGCGCTCCAGCTCTCCCTCCACAAAGATATTGCGCAAATGGCGCGAGATGACCGATTTGTCGCGCTCGAACAGGTCGGCGAGCTGCTGGAGGCTGAGCCACAGGTTCTCGCGATCGAACCGCACCTCGACGCGCGCCTCACCGGTTTCGTAGATGACGATATCGGTCGTGGGTTTCATAGGCCGCGCCCCTTCAGGAACGCCTCGGCATCCGGCACGCGCAGCTCGCCGGAGATGAGTTTGGGCAGCAGGGTGTCGCGCAGTTGGGCGAGGGTGCGGGACTGCGCCATGAGGTCGAGTCGTTGACTGAG
>NZ_JAGDWX010000037.1:46916-53202 GCF_023256195.1 Acidithiobacillus sp. | reverse complement strand
TGGTGGGAGCGATGGGATTCGAACCCATGACCCACGGCTTAAAAGGCCGCTGCTCTACCGGCTGAGCTACACCCCCGGGGCCTGTCGCGCGAACAGGGCCGACATTATCGGGCGGCCCTGCTCCGGGGTCAAGGCAAGTTGGGCCTCAGATGGCCAGCATGGCGGCGACCCAGAGGCCGATGCCACCCAGAGCGCTGAGGATGCCCAGGCCAAAGAGCCAAGTACGGCGGGTGAGTGCGGTGATGGAGGCCAGGGAGATGGCGATCTGCAGAAAGATCATGGCAATCTCCATATCGTTGTGCGGCCGATTGAGTCGGGCCGATTCGGCGTCGGCCTTGCCCGACTGGGTCTCGAGGGCGCGCGCCTCCTTCAGGATCGCGTTCTTCTGGGCTTGGTATTTCTCGATCTTGGGCGCGAATTGCTGCGCCTTACCGGGATCCAGGGTGCTGCCCAGCTCCAGCAGGTGCAGTTTGGTGCTCACCGCCTGATAGTAGTTCCATTGATCGGTGGCGCGGGCCTTTTCGAGCACGGCCTCGTTCTTGTAGAGCAGGACCTCGTTCATGAGGTGGCTGCCCTGATAGCTTACCACGGCGCCAAAGGCGGCAAGGATGGCCGTGAAGATGGCGACCCACTGGCCAAGACTGTGGTGGCCGGATCCGCCCTCGTGGTGCAGGGCCTCCTCGTGCGGAGCGTGGGTGTGCAGACCGTGTTCGCTCATGGGGTCTCGATTGCCGTCGGCGGAAAAACCGCGTTATCCTGAGTCCTTGTCTCGACTTCGTCAACCCTGTGGGAGGGCTCGATCATGGCCGTCGCTGTACCACCCCCCGAGCTGGACGAGGAAACCGCCTCGACGCCGGCGCAGGCTATTCTGGCTGGCGGCTGTTTCTGGTGCGTGGAAGCGGTCTACCGGGCCCTCAAGGGTGTGCGTAGCGTGGTTTCCGGCTACTGCGGTGGTAATGCCGCCGACGCCAACTACGAGCGGGTCTGCAGTGGCCGGACGGGGCACGCCGAGGCCGTTCGCATCGATTTCGATCCCAGCCAGTTGAGCTACGGTCGTATTCTGCAGGTGTTCTTCGGGGTCGCCCACGATCCGACCCAGAAGAATCGTCAGGGCAACGATATCGGTCCGCAGTACCGCTCGGCCATCTTCCCCTTGAACGCAGCCCAGGAGCGGGTCGCTCGGGCCTACATGGCGCAGCTGGATCGCGCGGGAGTCTTTGCCGCGCCCATCGTCACCACTATCGAGGGACCGACGCCCTTTTACCCTGCCGAGGCCTACCACCAGGATTATGCCCAACGTCATCCGGAGCAGCCCTACATCTGTGCCGTGGCCCGGCCCAAGCAGGACAGTCTGCGGCGGATCTTTCCCGAATTTCTGATGAACCCTGGGCAGGAGTAGCAGCCTATGTCCGTATCTTCCGCCGGTTACGATCTCAGCCCTATCGATCCCGAGCGGCGTGCCGAACTGGCCCGCCACCTTCCTGCCGCGGTGCGCCACATCCTTTTTGAGCACGGCACCGAGACGCCTTTCTGTGGTGGCCTGCTGCACGAGAAGGGTGAGGGTGACTATTGCTGCGTGCTCTGCGGCCTGCCGCTTTTCAAGAGCGCGGACAAGTTTGAATCGGGAACGGGCTGGCCCAGCTTCTTTGCCCCCTATGCGCCGGATCACCTCAAGGAGATCACGGATCGCAGCCACGGCATGCTGCGCACGGAGATTCGCTGCGCCCGCTGCGACAGTCACCTGGGGCACGTCTTTCCGGACGGACCGCCGCCCACCGGCCTGCGCTACTGCCTGAATTCCGCCGCCCTCAGCTTCATCCCCAAGGGCCAGCCGCACCCCAGCCCGTGAGGCTTCACTCGAACAAACCGACGGCCAGAAACCCTCTCCCGGCGGAGCTGCTCAGACCGAAGGCGTCGAGGCAGAAGCGGTTTTTTCGCGTTGCAGTTCCTGTATCGCCCGGGCCATGGCCACTCGTGCCACGGCCAGCGCCGCCTCATCTTGATGGACGAGGGCGACGTGATAGGCGCAGTGGGCTGCGGCGAGGCTCGTATCCTCCAGCCGGTGTTCCCGCAGGAATCGTCCGAGACGGCAGGCGCCGTGGTCTCCGAGATTGGGGAGCTTCTGTACGACCTTTGGTGCCAGCCGGTGGACGGCATCGAACTGCAGATGTGCCGCGTAGGCACCCAGCAGGGTCTGGGGTAGGTCCGGCTGCGGCTGCGGTCGATAGTGTTCGAGCCAGACCCAGACCTCCGCTACCGGCATGGGCCGGGCGATGCTGTAGCCCTGAACGTAAGGGATGGCGAGTACGCCCAGGGCGTCGAGGATGCTGAGGTCCTCCACCCCTTCGACAACATAGCGGGCGCCAATGGCCTGAGCCAGGCCACCCACGTTGAGGACGAAATTGAGATCCTCGGGGCGCGTGCCGATTTCCCGCACGAAGCCCTGATCGAGCTTGACCTCATCCACGGCAATCTCACGCAGGCGCAGAAGGGAGGCGTAGGCACTGCCGACGTCGTCCAAGGCGATGCGCACGCCGAGATGGCGGATCTCGTCGATGCGGTCGCGCGCGAGGGCCAGATTCAGAAACTCGCCGCTTTCCAGAATCTCCAGAGTGAGCTGGGACGGAGCCACGCCGCTCTGGCTGAGGATCCGGCGCAGCAGATCCGTGAAGGAACTATCCAGGAGCAGATCCGGGCCTACATTGACCGAGACCTCCAGATGCCTGCCCCGACGCGCGCCCTCGGCGGCGAGTTCGAGGGCTTCGATCAGCATCTGTCGAGCGAGTTCCCGCTGATCGGAGCGGTTCAGCTGGCCGAGGAAGTGCACGGGGGTCAGGAGCAGGCCGCTCTGCTGCAGGCGCGCCAAGGCCTCGAAGCCCACCACTTCGCCCGAGGCCAGGGCGATCATGGGCTGGAAATAGGGGACCAAGCCGCCGCTGTGCAGCAAGGTGCCATAGGGTGCCGGCTCCTCGCGGCCCTCTTCCGTGCCCTGATAGAGCTCCCAGAAATGGCTGCGATGGTGTTTTCCGATCTTGGCCCGGTACATGGCGTGATCGGCGTGGCGCAGCAGCTGCTCGGCGTCGCCATCGTCAAAGGGATAGATGCTGACGCCAAGACTACCGCCGGTGTGGGCCTCGATGCCGCCGGGCAAGAGCGTGGGTGTCTGTATGGCGAGGGCGATCCGGTCGAGGAGTTGCTCCAGGTTGTCCAGACGCTGCAGCCCCTCCAGCACCAGAGCAAACTCGTCGCCGCCCATGCGGGCGATGAAGTCGGTCTTGCGCAGAACCCCCTGCAGGCGCTGGGCGAGGCTGCGCAGCAGGGCATCCCCGGCGGCGTGGCCGTAGCGGTCGTTGATGGGCTTGAAGTCGTCCAGGTCCAGCATGCAGATGGCCAGCAGCTGATCCGCTCGGTTGGCCCGCTGCATGGCATCGGGGATGCGATCCAGGAGTGCCACGCGGTTGGGAAGACCCGTCAGAGCATCGTGCCGGGCCATCCAACTCTGGACCTTGCGTTCCTGCTCGATGCGCTCACGCAGGTCCAGCTCGTCCAAACCAAAGCCCAGGAGCCTGCTGATCCGTGCCAGGGCGCGCAAGGTTTCCTCGTCAAAGACGTCCTTTTCGGCGCTGGTAATGGTGAGCAGACCCCACAGGGCACCGCCGCGCAGGATCGGGATGGCGGCGGAGCTGGCCCAGCCAAGACTGTGGAAGGTGGCGTGATAGGCGGCGTAGCGCGGGTCGCTGCAGTAGTCGTTGTGATAGCGCAGCCGATGGCTCTGCCAGGCTTCGCCGACGACGCTGGGTGGTTCCCGTTGATCTGCATGGATGTGGAGGTTTGCCAGGATGTTGCTGCCGCGCCCGGCCGAGGCGAGGGGTCGGAACCAGCCATCGCGATCAGGACGGACAACGGCAACGGCGCTGAAAAAAGCGCTTTCCGCGAGGCGCTGGCAGCTGCGCCGAAGCATTTCCGCTTCGGAGCGGGCGCGGATGAGGACGTCGCCCTCGGCGAGAAAGGCGCGGTAGAGCCCGTGCACCTGCTCCAGGTGGCGGTGCTGCTCGAGCCGACGCAGGGCGATGCCGAGCATGACGGCCAAGTGCTGCAGAAGCCTCTGCCGCTGGGGGTTGGAGAAAAAACCGGGCAGGTTGCTGTAGAGTCCCAGGAGTGCGCGAACGCGCTCGCCCCGTTTGATGGGCAGGGTTGCCGTGCTGCGCCAGCTGCGGCTGCGGGCCGCCTCGCGCCAGGGTCCATAGTGCGGATAGGTCTCGATGTCGTCGACGATCACCGGCTGAGCGAGCCGCCAGGCCTGGCCCGCCGGACCCGATGCGGATTCGCTGTCATCGATGCGGATGTCCACGCCCTCCAGGTAGCTGGTCATGCCCTCGCCGGTATGGGCCAGGATCCGCAGCCCACCGCGGCCGTCGGGCTCCGCCAGCCAAGTGGCGGCAACGCCAGGAATGGCCAGAAGCTGTTCGAGGATGCGCGGGGCGAGTTGGATGACGGGCAACTCCGCCACCAGAAGGAGGTCGATCTGCTCGGTGATTTTGGCCTCGATGGCTCTGGCATCGTCCATACCGGCCAGTTGCGCGCTGAGGTCACGACCGAGGCGCTGCAGCAGGAGGTCGCGCAGGTGGCTATCGCGACGCAGAAAGGGACCCAGGGCCTCGAGAAGACAGTTGGCGTAAAGGGCCGTTGCCTCCACCAGATAATCGGGCGCCACTCCGAAGAGGGCGTGCCGACGCCCCGCCCGACGCGCGCGCCGATCCCGTTCCTCGTCCGTCAGGACACTGAGGATAGCCCACGCGTGCTCACGTTGTGCCCGGATCAGGCGGTCCAGACCACCCTCGCCCAGGCGCTGGAGGAAGGGCCCGATACCCGGATGCTGCTGCGCATGGGCGTAGAAATCGTCCACGGCGCGGACGATGGCCTCGTCTACTCGATCCTCATGACCAGCGAGGGCCTGCACGAGCTCGGGGCGCCCCTCTGGGGGTGTGTCGCCGTCATCGGACAGCAACTCAAACGGAGTCGTGCTCAAGAGTGCTCCCACAATGGAGGATGGCGGAGATTCCGACGGAAATTCCCTTTGGATTCTCATTCGCGCGGTAGCCCCATTCTAAAGCCAGGTTCCGATTCTGCCTAGCCGGGCCGTCGCATTGGGCTCATGGACCGGAGAGCTGCGGGAACAGCCGCGTTGCCAGACCACTCATGCGCCGCCCGTGCCGATCCAGAATCCGGGGCAGCGCTTCCAGGGGGGTGACGGCGAGGAAGCTGCGTCGGGCGCGTGTAACGGCGGTGTAGAGCAGCTCGCGGCTGAGCACCGGTGCGTCTTCTCTGGGCAGGACCAGCAGAACGCGCTGGAACTCCGAACCTTGGGCCTTGTGGACGGTGAGGGCATAGGCGGTGGCGGCATCGCCGAGGCGCTGCGGGTGCAGGCATAGCGGCGCCTGCTGGGGTCCGCGGGCAAAGTAGACCTGCAAGCGTCCCGCAGTGTCTGGAAGTACCAGGCCGAGGTCGCCGTTGTAGACGCCGGCGATAGGGTCATTGCGCTGGACCAGGATGGGGCGCCCCGGGTACCAGGCGCCGGGATAGCCGGGCGGGCGCAACTGGGCAGTCATCACGGCATTGATGCCGGCGACACCCCAGGGTCCTTCGCGCAGGGCACAGAGGATGCGGAACTCATCCACAGTCCGCAGCAGCGCGCGCACCCAGGCGTCGTGCGCCGCTGCCTCCTCAGGCACCTGTTCGAGGAGTACCTGGGTGGAGCGCCAGGCGGTCTCGGCCAGTTCCACCATGCGTTCGCGTCCGCCATTGGCCTGGGGATCGATCCAGCCGAGGGCGCTGCCCACCTCTGCCCCGGCGTGGGTGCGGAGGAGCTCGATGGTTTTTTGCACGTCTCCGACACGGATGGCTCTGGCCAGCTCGGCAATGGGTCCCTGGAAGCGATAGCTGCTGCGCAGGCGTACCACCGCCGCTTCCAGGGCGCTGGCATCGTCGCGCGTGGCGCTTGCCGTCAGGGTGATGCCCCAGCGTGCGGCCAGATCGCGCGCCGTGGCGGGTGGATAGACGGGGCGGCCGCGGCAGATCTCGGCCAGCACCGCGCCGGCCTCCACAGAGGCCAGCTGATCGGGATCGCCCAGCAGAATCAACTGGGCTTGCGCCGGCAGGGCGCGCAGCAGAGCGGCCATGAGTTCGTGCTGGATCATGGAGGCCTCGTCTACTATCAGGAGGTCCAGCTCCAGCGGCCGGCGGGCATCGCGGCGCAGGCGCCGGGTTCCGGGCCGAGCCCCCAGCA
>NZ_JAGDWX010000037.1:0-46906 GCF_023256195.1 Acidithiobacillus sp. | reverse complement strand
TGGGCAGGGGGCACACGGCGCAGGAGGTCGGCCAATTCCGGTTCACCGCGCCGGACGAAATCGTCGACGCTCTGCTGCAGGGCCGTGTCCATGCGCAGGGCCGCCTTGCCGGTGGGAGCCGCGAGCGCGATCCGTAGCTCCGCTGTCTGAGCCAGTAGCACCAGCAGACGGGCGATGGTATAGGTCTTGCCGCTGCCGGGCCCGCCGGTGATGAGGGTGAAGCCGCGCTCCGCGGCCAGGGCGCAGGCGAGGCGCTGACCGTCCTCGGCGGTGCTGGCGCTGACGGGGCCGAAGAGACGCGCGAGGATATCCTCACCCTGCTGGAAACGCGCGACGATGGAGCGTGCGCGGTCGTGCAGCGCCCCGGCGATCTCCATTTCGTCGCGATAGTGGCGGCGCAGGTATAGGCGTTGGCCATCCCAGACCAGCGGAGTTTCGGGGCCGGGATGGCGGGGCTGCGGGTGCGCGATCTGGGGGTGTTGGGCGAGGACGCGACTGCCTCGGGCCAGGGCGGTGTGCCAGGCGTCCGCCGTGGGTCCCATCTGCCGCAGCATATCCTCCAGGGCCTCTTGGGCTTCGGCCGGCCAGTCCAGGTAGTAAGCGGGCTGGGCCAGGAAGGCGGATAGATCCAGACAGGTGTGGCCGAGTCCCTCCAGGTGTACCAGAATGGCGGCGAGAAAGAGCAGCTCGGGCGCGATGTCCGGATCGCGTTGGGCCAGCCAGTGTGCGAGGGTCGGCTCCAGCGGACCGATCCAGCCGGCCTGATGCCAGTCGCCCAGGAGCTGCAGGATACGGCGAGAGTTGGGGGCAAATGCGGACATGGGGGCTCACTGTCCTCCCAGGGCGCGGTCCAGCGCGTCCAGCAGACCGGGATCGGCGGGCAGGTGCAGCAGTCCGCTGCCGGCACCGGCGCTGCCCCGCAGGTACCAGAGCCAGGCACCGCCCAGCTGCTGCGGGCGATAGCTCCGTCCCAGGCGCTGACGCAGGTGGCGATGCAGGGCCAGCAGGTAGAGGGCTGCCTGCAGCTCATAGCGGTGTGCCAAGATATCTACGGCGATGGCGGTGTTGTCGTAGGCGGTATCCTCCCCGCCAAGATGCGTGGATTTGTAATCGAGGACGTAATAGCGGCCCTCCAGCGCGAAGACCAGATCCATGAAGCCGTGAAAGAGTCCGCGCAGGTTCTGGGCGTCGAGCTGCGGACGTTCGCGCCCTGGTAGTAGATATTGACGGCAGAGTTCATCGAGCTGGCTGGTGGACAGATTCCGGCTTGGAAACCAGAAAGGCATCTCCGTGCGCGCCCCACGCAGATCCCCGAAGCGGGTCCCGGTGGACCCGAGGGGGCTGTCGCGCAGGGTCTCGAACCAGGAGACGAGCACGGGACCCCAGTCCGCGTAGCCGCGCTCGCCACAACGGCGACGCAGGTCCGCCTGCCAGTCCTCGGGCCAGTGACCGTCGCGCCAGAGCCACTGCAGCAGTTCGTGGAGAAATCGCCCGGCTCCGGGTCCCTGGGGAAAATCGTGCCAGCCTTCCCGCGCCGACCCCGGGGCTGCCGCCCGTGGGCCGGAGGATGGCCAGGGGCTAGCGGAGGTCTCGAGGCGCTGACTGAGACGGCTGTAGCTGTGAATGGTCCAGTCGCGCTCGAATCGACCCGTATAGACGAGCGCTTCGCGCGTGGGTGCGGCGCGCTGGGGGCCTTGCGCTGGACCTTGGGGGATGAGGTCGGCGACGAGCACCTGGCAGGCAGGATGTTGCTGCCAGGGTTCCAGGCACTGGGCTGGCGGGCTGTCGCTGTCTGGGGCCAGCAGACGAGCGATGGCACTGCCCCACCACAGCGGGGTATTCGCTTTCTTGCCCGCCGCAAGCCCCAGCCAGAGGGCGTATTCGGCCCGAGTCAGAGCGACGTAGAGCAGACGCAGATCCTCCCGCAAGCGCTCCCGCTCCAGGGTCTCCGCCGCCGGGCTCTGCCAGGACAGCGTGGAGTGCTCGTCGCCGGGAGTGACCTGCCAGGGCGGACTGTTCCTTTTTTGCTGGGTGGCGGCGATGAAGGGGAGAAAGACCAAGGGATACTGCAGGCCCTTGGCGGAATGGATGGTGCGGATGCGGATGCACTGGGCCTCGCTTTCGAGGCGCAGGATGTGGCTGTCGGCGGGGGTATCCGTGCTGCTTTGCTCGCGCTCCAGATGCTCTAGAAGCGCCTCCCGACCCTCCAGGTGCTGGCTTGCCTGCTGCAGGAGTTCGCCCAGGTGCAGGAGATTGCTGAGGCGGCGTTCGCCATCGGGACGCGCCAGTATGCGCGCCGCGGTACCCTGCTGGTGCAGGCGGCGATGCAGCGCGGTGAGGATTCCCGAGCGTGCCCAGATCCGCGCCGTCTCCTGCAGCCTTTCCACCTCTCGCGCCCAACGGGCGTCGTCTTCGTGGAGTCGCCACAGGTGATCCTGAGCGAGACCCAGCAGGGGCAGGGCGAGGGCACGGCGCAGGGCACCGTCGTCCTCGGGGTGCAGCAGAGCCAGTAGCCACAGACGCAGTTCCTCCGCCTCCGGACTGTGGTAGACCGAGCTTTTTTCGCTGAGGAAGGCCGCCGGCAAACCCCGGCGACGCAGGGCCGAGAGCATGATGTCGGCTTCCTTGCGGTTGCGCAGGAGAATGGCGATATCGCTGGCGCTGACCCGACGCAACTGGCCGTCGGCATTGACGAAGCCGGTGTCAGGCTCGCCGAGCAGCTGGGCGATGGTCGCCGCGGTCCAGTCGGCGAAATGCGTCAGGAACGCGTCCTTGGTCATCGCCTCCGGGTACTGCGCAAAGGTGAGGACGGGGCCATCGCGCCCGGCGATCTGCCAGCGCTCATTGCGACCGGCGGCAGCCACCGGCAGATAGGGCAGGGGATCATCGTCGTCGTCGCGGTAGTCGAAGGCGCCACTGGGCCAGCGTCCGTCGGCCCCCTGGTAGAGGTGGTTGAGGGCCTCCACCAGGAGTTCGGTGGAGCGATAGTTGGTGCCGAGGACGTAGTGCCGCGGGGCGGTATGGGCGCGTGCTCGCAGATAGCTGTCGAGGTCGGCCCCGCGAAAGCGATAGATGGATTGCTTGGGGTCGCCGATGAGGAGCATCAGGGTGTCGGGCCAGGGCTCGTGAGGTCGGTAGATGCGCTCGAAAATGGCGTATTGGCGGGCGGAGCTGTCCTGAAACTCGTCGATGAGGATGACGGGAAAACGTTGGCGCAGCGCCTGTGCCAGGGCGGCACCCTGCGGACCGCGCAGGGCTGCCCAGAGTATTCGGCCGAGATCATTGAATTCCAGTTGACGCAGATCCTGCTTTGCTTTGCGGTAGAGCGCGGCGATATCCGCCGCCGCGCGCTCCAATGCCTCCCGATACAGGCGATCGCTGCGCTCCTGCCACTGCACGAGGGCAGCGAGAAAGCGCTGGAACTCTGGGCTGGACGGCAGGATCACCGCATGCTTTTTCCCTCTACAATGGTCTTCCAGAGCGCCGAGTTTGCCCAGGGTCTCCATCGCCTCCGGGATGAACTGGTCCTCCTCGGCGCACCAGCGATCCAGGCTGCGCAGCGCGTCCTGAATCTTCGCGGGCGGCAGGCTCCTGCGATCCAGTGGGTAATCTTTGAGGACGGCAAGCGTCTGCAACTCGGCACCGTAGGAGTAGCGGAGCGTGTCGGACCACTGCCCTTTAAGTGCGTCGCAGGCGTCCAACAACTCGGCGCCAGCCTCCTCCAGCCAACGATCAAAGGGCGTCTCGGGCACCGGCAGTGGTGGATCCAGCCAGGGCAGTTCGGCGACCTCTCTGCGCAAGGTCTCGGGGTCGGGGATTCGTGCGAGCCACCAGCGGGCAGCGCGTTGCAGAGGATAGATGGCGCGCCGCCAGAAATCCTGCACCGCCTGGATTCTCAGGGGCACGCTGTCGCTCAGGATCTCGGCCTCGGGATCGTGCCCCGTGGACAGGGAATGTTCCCGCAGGACCCGATGGCACCAGCCGTCGATGGTGTGGATGCTGGCCTCGTCCACGGTGTTGAAGGCGTTCTCCAGGCGTGTACGGGCCTGGGCCCGCGCCGCTGGATCGGGATAGTCCCGCAGCAGCCGCTGCAGCACGGGATCCGCGGGGGCGTCCGTCGCTCCCTCGCGCAGGGCGGCGATGGCCTCGTGCAGACGCAAGGCAATGCGTTCGCGCAATTCCTCCGTGGCCGCACGGGTAAAGGTCATTACGAGAATTTCCTCGGGCTGGCGCGCTGGCGTTGCGGGCTCACCGTGGCCAAGGAGCAGACGCAGATAGAGGGTGGCGATGGTATAGGTCTTGCCGGTGCCGGCACTGGCCTCGATGAGGGCGCTGCCCTGCAGGGGCAGGTGGAGCGGGTCGAGGAGCTGGCTCACGCCCCACCCTCCACAAGGTCCAGTGCCCGTTGCAGCAGCTGCGGGCCGGGCAACTCCAGGCCATCCGGCAGTGGCTGAACCCGCGCGAGCCACTGGCAGTAAGGCGCGTAGATCCTGCGCGCGAGATCCAGTGCGGAGAGTCCGGCACCGTTGCGCCAGGCCAGCACCGCCTCGGGATCGGTAAAATGCCGGCGCAGCAGCCAGTGCTGTTGCCAAGCCCCGCCCGGTTCTTGTCCATCGCCCAGGAGATAGGCCTGGCTGGCGGCGTCGCCGCCGCGCTTTGCGTCCTCCAGCAAGGCCATGGCCCAGTCCAGACTGAGGGGCTGCGGCTCCCTCAGAGCTTCCCCCAGCCAGGTCTGGAGTTGGGCCAGGGTATCGCCGGGCGTTTCGGGCGGTGGTGCACAGAGCCAGCCGTCCTGACCCAGAAAGAGGCCGAGCACCGCCCCCTCGGACCGATGCGCCTGCAGCATGGTAAGCTCCAGCCACCACGCTAGCAGGCGATCGGCCCGGGCCTTGCCCCGGTAGCGCAGTTTGCTGGTGTGACGACGCAGATGAAAGCCGAGAGCTCTGGAGTTCCAGGGGCGTTCCCGGGGTAGCTCCGCCCGCAGACGATAACCTTCGCCGAGGAGCTCGGCATGCAGCACCGTCGCTTCGGGCCCCATTTCTGCGGCCACCGCCTGCCAGCTGCGCAGCAGCTCTTCCATGAGGCTCAGTACCCGTCGCTCCTGCTGCCGTCCCGCGGCAGCCAGGGGCAGGCGCCCCCGACGCCGCTCGGCCGCCAGAAGGTCCTGCAGTTCCTCGGGGCTGGCCGCCCGCTCCCAGAGCTGCTGCAGAAGCTGCCACTGACCGAGTCCGTCCAGTCCGAAGGCTTCGGTATCGGCCGCCACCGCATCGCGCCAGGGCATCTCCACGCCCAGGCGCAGGGAGTAGAAACTGGCCAGGGCATCGGCCAAGGTATTTTTCAGATCGAGCAGGCCCAACTCCAGCGGCGGGACGGGAGGCGCGGGTGCAGCGAGGTCGTGAGACGGCGTAAGGGTCAGGGGGAACCACTCGCGGGCGAAGGTCAGCGGACCTGCGGGCTCCCCATAGCGAGGACTGAAGGGCTGCAAGGGATCCTCGTGCAGGCGTGCGCGCAGGGCCGCGTCGCCCCAGGTGGCGACGATCTCGCGCTGAAGTTGCAGGATGAGGGCGGAGGGTGTGCGTCGTTCCTGATGGCGAGGGTCGCGCCCGACCCAACTGAGGTAGAGGCAGTCGCGGGCAGAAAGCAGCGCCTCCAGCATGAGATAGCGGTCGTCGTCCCGGCGCGAGCGATCGCCCGCGCGCGCCATGCCGGGCAGAGCCATGAGGTCGAAATCCCGGCGAGGATTGGGACGGGGATAGTCTTCGTCGTTCATGCCCAGCAGGCAGACCATGCGGAAGGGAATGGAGCGCATGGGCATCAAAGTGCAGAAGGTCACCCCGCCGCCCAGAAAGAAAGCGCCATCTCCGGCGGCTTCGAGGCCCTCGAGCCATGCCTCGCGGAAGATCTCCAGCGGTAGGTCCGCGTCCCAGGCGGCCCTCTCCGTCTGCAGCAGCCAGTCCTCCAGAGCCCCCTCCAGCTGTTCCAGTGCTTCGCGGTCCTCGGCGTCGGCGGCCACAAAAAAGTCGGCCAGGAGTTGCCGGGCCCGCTCCACCCAGGCGGCTGGGGTCGTCGCCTGGCTGAGAAGGTTCCGCCAGGATTCCAGTCGCCTCCAAAGCTCGTAGAGCCGACCCAGAAGGACGGCGTCGAGGCTGCCTACCTCGCCACAGGCCTCGAGATCGTCAAAGTGACTGTCACTGCCGTTGGTGTAACCCAGCAGCAGGCTGTGCAGGGCGAAGGCGCCGCTCGTGGTGTCACCGCAGGCGGCAAAACCGAGATCGGCGCGATGCGCCGCCGACAGACCCCAGCGCCAACCGCCCTGCTCCAGCCAGGTGTGGATCTGCGGCAGATCCTCCGAGCTCAGGTCAAAGCGCCGCCGCAGGGCGGCGCAGTCCAGCAGGTCGCGGATCTCGCTTTGCAGGGCGCGGCGCTGCGGCAGCTCCAGCAGCCAGGCCAGGGTCCGGACCAGCGGCGAGCGTTCCTGCGGCGAAAGATCGACGACGTGGAAGGGAATATGCCGGGGATCCTCCCGCCCATAGGCACCGAAAACGGCTGGAATGAGCGGCGCATAGGTAGCGATGTCGGGCACCATGACGACGATGTCTCGTGGGCGCAGACCGGTGTCGGCACGAAGGCGCAGCAGCAGTTCGTCCTGCAGGACCTGAAGTTCGCGCAGCGGGCCATAGCTGCTGTGAAAAACCAGGGAATCGTCGCTCTCAGCCAGGGCCTGAGGAGGATCGCGACGGTCCGTGAGGTCGCGGATGCGGGTCTGCAGTTGCCGCAACAGGGTCCTGCCCGTATCCTCGCTGAAGAAATCCACCCGCTGCAAGCCCCAGAGCGGACCAAGCTCGGTGCTCTCGTCGAAACGATCCAGAAGGCGCATGAAATCCCGCCCCTGACGTCCCCAGGCCGCCAGCAGAGCTGGACCGAATCCCGCCGCGGTTACCGCCCCAGGCTGGCCGTGTCGCTGCCGGCGCAGATCCTCATCGGCACCGGTGACCTCGCTCCAGTGGTAGGGACTGGGATTGGGGATGGCCATGAGCACCTGCAGATGCCGGCCCAGAGCCGCCAGAGCCTCCAGTGTCTGGGCCGGTAGGCTCACGGCACCGAAGAAGATCAGCCGTGGCGGCAGGTCCAGGGAGGCTGGGTCGGCCTCGTGCAGGCGCCGCAGAAAGGCCTGGTGGATCTCCCCGCGGCCGGCAAAGGGCCTGCCCTCACCGGCCATCTCCTGGCAGAGCCACTGCCATAGCTGGGCCTGCCACTGTTGGTCTACCGGTAGATCCTGCAACGCACCGCGCCCGTCGCGCAGGGTCCAGCGTCCTGCGGCCCAGTCTTGCAGCCAGTCGGCACGATAGACCTGATACTGGTCCAGTAGATCGGCCAGCAGACCCGCTAGGCGCCAGCGCCGTTCCAAGGTCGAGGATTCGGCGAGTGTTGCAAAACGCATCGGCGGTCCGCCGGATGCCGCGGTTTCTTGCTCGAGTTTCCGCAAGAGCCGCAGCAGGCGCCAGCGCAGCGCCGCTTTGCTCCAGGCTGTGTCGTCGAGCAAGCCTTGTGGTCCCAGCACGCGCCGGTAACTCTCCCAGAGAAAGCGGGCGGGCAGGGCGACCCGAATTCCGGCACAGATTCCGTCGCCCTCGGCCAGCTGCCACTGCAGCCACTCGCCCACGGCGTTGCTCTGCACCAGAAAGGTGTCCTCCACCAAGGGCGGCAGTGGATTGGCAGCGAGCCATTGGCGTACGGCGCTGAGCAGGTCCTCCAGGCGATCGCCGTGCAGCACCACCACCCCGGGCCGGGGGGGCGTGCTCACCGACACTCCTCCCCGCGACAGCCGAGCAGGGCCCCTTCCTCCATCCAGGAATGGAAAAGGCTGGCGATGCGGCGGTGCTGATCCCCATCCAGAGGGCTGTCGGGAAAGGCCAAGGCCATGGCGGCCGCCACCGTCTCCGATCCTTCGTCGATGGCGCTGATCAAGCGTGCCTCAGCCGGGCCGAGTTGCCGATGGCAGATGCGACCCGCACCGTCGCGATAGCGGAAGAGATAGACGGTCTCGGGCTCCGGCGGTCCTTCCCGGCCTTCGACGCGGTGCACGGCGAAGGGATAGCTGCGCAGGCAGTGCACGGGTGGGAGCAAAGGCCGATCCTGCCAGGACGCGAAGGCTCTGCCGCGCGGCGTGGGACTCCAGGGGGCCAAGGACAGGGCCAGCTCTTCCCACTCCCAATGGGCGAGGGCTGCCAGCCACGGTGGCCCTTTGCTCCCGCGGTCGATGATGTAGCGCAGGAAGGCTTCTGGACACTCGTGAAAAGCGGGGCTGGGGATGTCGCCGTGAGCCAGGAAATCCTCTACGAGCACCGGCCAGTCGGACCCCAGGAGCTTTTTGCATTGGGGATAGCAGGCGGCCAGACCCGCTTCGAGGTTGCTCAGCAGAAGCGCGCGGTAGAGGGCGAAGGTGTCGGCCGCCATCCCGGCGGCCATGGCCATGTCGGCGTCCCCCCGACGTAGACCCGTGGCCAGACCACGCAGCCTGGAGTCAAGGGTCATGCGGCGTTGGGACGTGTCGTAGCCGCGAGTTGGCCGAGCTCATCCAGCAGCTGGTCGAGGCCAGGAATCGCGTGGTCCCACTCCAAGAGGATGGGGCGCGGACCCAGCAGCGTCAGGGCCTGGCGCAGGAGTTCGCGTACCGGTGCCGAAACACCGCGATCGTGGGTATCGATGAGTTGACCACTGGGGTGCGGCGCATGCCCGGCCAGGTGCAGATAGACCACCCGCTGCGGCGGCAGCGCCTGCAGGAAGGCCTGGGCGTCATAACCGTGATTGCGGCTGTTGACGTAGAGGTTGTTGATATCCAGAAGGATGAGACAGTCGCTTTCGCGCACGAGCTCGCAGAAGAATTCTGTCTCGCTCATGGTGCTGCTGGCAAAATCCCCATAGTAGGCCGTGTTTTCCAGCAGCAGTCGGCGCTCCAGAATGTCTTGCACCTGCGCGATACGGTCTCGGCAGTGGCACAAGGTTTCGTCGTTGAAGGGGATGGGGAGCAGATCGTGGAGATAGGAATCGTCGCGGCAGAAGGCCAAGTGTTCACTGTAGTATGGACAGCGGTGTTCTTCGAGAAAGCGGGCGATGGCGTCCAGCAAGACGCGATCCAAGGGATCCGGTCCGCCGATGGATAGGGACAGTCCGTGAGCGAAGAGCGGCACCCGCTCGCTCAATTCCCGCAGCGTGTGGGCGGGACGACCACCAAAACGCAACCAGTTCTCAGGAGAAGTCTCCAGAAAATCCAGCGGCAGGGGGTCGCGTGCCGCGAGCTCCGCCAGAAAACTGCGGCGCAGGCCAAGACCCAGGGGAGTGCCGGACGTTGGCAGCGCTGCCATCGCCCTTCAGTGGTCCTGAGGCATGGCCATCTGAGGATGCTTCTCCATATAGCTTTTACCGCAGTTGCCGCCGTGCGCCTTGATGGCTGCCGCACTCACACAATGCCCCTCCGGCGCCATGGTGCGGGAGCAGCCACCCTCGCTCATGGTTTTGGACATGGAGCGGGAGCAGCCGCCCTCCATCCCGTTCTTGCTGCTCTGCATCGTAGTGGAGGCCGACGCCGTAGTCGGCATGGCCACGAGAGTTGCCGCCGGTAGAGCCCCGAGGCCCAGGGCAAAGAGCGAGGCTAAGGGAAGCGAAACTTTTTGATCGGACACGACTATCCTCCTAACATCCCACGACCCGGCGCGACGCCGGGCCCTTGTCCCTCAGGCTTTGCCCGAAGGTCCGCGACTGCCGAAGTAGCCAACGCCCAGGAGTATCACCGCCATCACCAGCTCCTGAATGGCCGGGATCAGCCAGCCGCGCGGCCAGGCATTGAACCAGACCATGGCCAGGGTGATGACCCCGAGCAGCACCATGAAGCCGCCGAGCTTGCCTAGGGCACTGAAGACATTGGCGGCGGTAAGTGCGCCGATGCCCCGATGCAGGCCGAGGCCGCGCAAGCTGCGATCGAGAAACTGTGGGGCTACGAGATAGGTGAAGGCCACAGCGAGAAAGAGCAGGACGCAGATGGCGATGATGACACCGAGGATATCCAACAGGTTGGATGCGGGCATAGGGCATACCTCCGAACCCTACCATAGCGCGCTCCGCTGTCCCTGCCAAGGATCAGTCGGACTCTTCTTCCTTGAAGGCCGCGGGATCCAGGTGGTAGCGCCGCAGCAGGCGATAGAATTCGGTGCGGTTGCGCTGCGCCAGCTGCGCTGCCTGGCTCACATTGCCACGGGTCATGCGCATGATCTGGATGAGGTAGTTCATCTCGAAACGGCCCTTGGCATCGGCCAGAGGCAGCACCTCACCCTCGCGGTCGCGCAGAGCGTGGCGAATGAGGGGGGCGCCGATGCGCGGAGTGGTGGACAGGACGACCGCCTGCTCGATGACATTGGCGAGCTGACGGACGTTGCCGGGCCAGGGAGCCGCCACCAGCAGTTCCATGGCCTCCGGGGCGATGCCGCGGACATCCTTGCGGTTCTTGCTGGCCGTGTCGCGGAGAAAAAACTCGGCGAGCAGTGGAATGTCCTCGGGTCGTTCCGCCAGAGACGGTAGCTCCAGAGTGACCACGCAGAGGCGATAGTAGAGGTCGTCGCGAAAGCGCCGTTCCGCCATTTCCTTTTCCAGGTCGCGGTGGCTTGCGGAGATCACCCGCACGTCCACCGGGATGCTCTCCGTCGCCCCCACCGGACGGATCACCCGCTCCTGCAGGGCGCGCAAGAGCTTCACCTGCAGGGCCAGGGGCATGTCGCCGATCTCGTCCAGAAAGAGGGTGCCGCCATCGGCGGCCTGGAACAGGCCCACGTGATTGCTGGCCGCACCGGTAAAGGCGCCCTTTTTGTGGCCGAAGAGCTCGGATTCCAGCAACTGTTCGGGAAAGGCGCCGCAGTTGACGGCGACGAAGGCCTTGCTCCGGCGCGGACTGGCTTGGTGAATGGCCTGGGCCAGCAGCTCCTTGCCCGTGCCGCTGGCGCCGTGGATGAAGACGCTGGCGTCGGACGCCGCTACCAGGCGAGCCTGATCCAGCACCGCCTGCATGCGTGGGCTGCGGGTGAGGATGCGCTCGAAACCCAGGTCCGAAGTCTTGCGGCTGCCGGTGCTGGCCGCCGTGAGATTGAAGGCGCGATCCACCTGCGCCATCAGATCCTTGCCGTCGAACGGTTTGGTCAGAAAGGCGAAAACCCCCTGGTCGGCGGCGACCAGGGCGTCGGGTATGGAGCCATGGGCGGTGAGGATGATTACCGGCAGCGTCGGGTACTCGCGGCGGATGGCGTCCAGTAGAGCCATGCCGTCCATCTCGTCCATCTTCAGGTCGGTGATGACCAGGCCCGGATGCTCCATGGCCAGCACCGATAGGGCCTCACTGCCATTGGCGGCCGTGAGGATGGCATAGCCCGCGCTTTTCATGCGCAGGGACAGCAGACGCAAGAGGTCTGCGTCGTCATCTACCAACAGGATCTTTCCTTTGTCCATGCGTTTTCAGTTTCCCTGGGGTACGCGGGCGTTCTTTTCAATCTGGACCAGCTCATTGAGTTTCTTGCGCAGCTCGCCCTCGCGCTGCAGCGCCTGGTTGAGGCGGTTCTGCAGGTCGCTTACCTTGGCTTCCAGCTTCTGATAGCCCGGGTCGCCGGCGCGTGCGGCGGCCAGTTGACGGGCCAGGCTGCTGGCCTCGCTCTGGGCCGAACGACAGTCGGCAGTGGCCGGCGTTGCCTTCTCCAGCTCCGCGACCTTGGCCTCGAGAGCGGCGAGACGGCTTGCAGACACCACGACCTCTCCGGGGGCGAGGACCACGCTAGGGGCTTTGGGTTTCTCGTTCGGCATGCTTGCGCAGCCGCTGAGGCTGGTCAGTACCAGTATCAGCGCGAGACTCGGGCGCCATCGGTAAGCGACACCGAAAATGCGCACCGGGACCATCGGAATCGACAATTTCAAGACTTCCCCCATAGCTCGTCACGTATTCTTTGGCAATGGCTAGCCCGAGGCCACTGCCTTCCACTTTTCCTTGGCCGCTGGCACTGCCGCGATACAGGATATCAAAGATTTTCTCGCGCTCCTCCGGCGTCACCCCCGGGCCGGCATCGATGACATCGAGAACGGCATTCCCCTCCTGCGCTTCCAGCTGCAGGCGTATGGTAGTCTCTTGGGGCGAGAACTTCACCGCATTGGACAGCAGATTGTCGCAGATGGTGCGCAGGCGGTCGCGATGACCGGCGACGAGGAGCGGGGCAAGGGCGAGTTCCAGGCGCAGATTCTTGCTGCGCAGCACGGGCTTGTAGCTCTGGATGAGCTCCTCCAGGAGCTGATCCAGGCGAACGTCCTGTTGCATCCCAGCCGCCACCGGTCCTTCGGCGATGCTGAAGCGCAGAAGATCCTCGATGAGCCGCTGCAGGCGCAGGCTGTTATCGCGGACGATGTGGACGATCTCGCGCTGTTCGGGATCCAGCTCGTGGCCCAGGTCCTCCTGCAAGAGCTCGGCACCTTCGCGGATCGCCGTGAGGGGGGTCTTCAACTCGTGGGAGAGCTGGCGCAGGAAGTGGATCTTGGCCGCCTCCAACTCGCCCAGGCGCTGTCGCAGCCACTCCAGGCGGTCGCCCAGGCTGGCAATGTCGCGCGGGCCGTTGACGCGGATGGGGCTATCCAGATCGCCAGCGCCCAGACCGGTGATGGCGTGGTCCAGACGGCGGATGGGGCGGGTGATGAGGACGATGAAAAAAAGGGCGACGGCGATGGACAGGGGCAGCACCAGCAGCACCTCGAGGATGGTCAGGCGCTTGATGGCCAGAGCCCGGGTGCCGAGCTTGGCCACCTCGGCGCTGATGCCGTCGTTGACGTCGCTCTGCAGCCGCTGCACCTCGCCGTTGGCGCGGCTGAATTCGCTTTCCAGGGCACTGCGGTTGCCCTCCAAGGCGGCGACTGGCAGCAGGCGCCGCGCCTGGCGCAGATGCGCGTTGAGTCGATGCAGACGAGCGAGATCCGTCTGGGTGGGTGCCGCCTTGCGAAAACGGGCGCTGACATCCTGGTATTCCTCATAACTCTGTTGAAACAGCACGAGCAAGGCGGAGTCCTGCAGCACCGTGTATTGCAGCCCGTAGCGTTCCATGGAGCGCACGGCGCTGCTCATACGGTTGGCCGAGTCGCTGAGAGCCACTGCCCGCAGGATGCCTGCCTGGCCCTCCTCGGCGAAATGGGCGATGGCGATGGTGACACTGACGATGACCAGCACCAGGGGGACGATAGCCAGACCGAAGCCCACCACCACCAGACGGGAAATGGAATTGGGGCGCAGATTCATGGCTCCCGACGATGGACGATGCGTCCGTCCCGCAGGGTCAGGCGCACCGCACCGCGCAGTTCCCAGTGGCGATAGGGGTGGTTGTCGCCCACACTCCAGCCATTGGCCGACGCCTCCCAGGGCTGCTCCGGGTCAAACAGGCAGAGGTCCGCGACCGAACCCGGCGCCAGGCTGGGCAGCGGCAGACCCAGGGCGGCCGCCGGCCCGGTGGTGAGACGCTGCACCAGTTGCAGCATCGACAGCAGGCCGGCGCGTACCAGATTCAGGGCCAGGGGCAGCAGGTATTCGATGGCCGCAATGCCGAAGGGAGCCGCCGTCATGGTCGAGCCCCGATGATCCGGTCCCCAGGGCTCGTGCTGTGCCGATAATACCGACAGAGTGCCGCGCGCCAGAGCCTGGCGCAAAGCTTCCTGCTGGCGCGCGTCGCGCAGTGGCGGCAGGATCTTGACGTGGGTGTTGAAGGTGCCGATGTCCTGGCTGGTGAGCAGGAGGTGGTGGATGCTGACCCCCGCCGTCACCGCCTGGCCCGCCGCCTGCGCCGCGTCGATCTGTTCCGCAGCCGCTGCACTGCTGAGGGTAGGAAAGTGCACGCGGGCACGGGCCAGGCGAGCGACCTGGAGATCGCGATAGAGACCGATGTCCTCCGCCAGCCGGGGCCGACCGCCGAGGCCGAGACGCAGACTCAGAGGCCCTTCGTCCATCACCCCATCCGCCGCCAGACGAGCATCCTCGGGGTGGAGCAGGACGGTACGGTCAAAGTCCGCAGCGTAGCTCAAGGCGAGGCGCAGAAGCTGGGTATCCTCGATGCTGCGCTGGGCCTGGCCAAAGGCGACGGCACCCGCTTCCAGCAGGGCCGCCATCTCGCTCAGCTCCCGCCCGCGCAGGCCTGGCGTCAGGGCCCCACAGGGCAAGACCCGAATAAGCCCCGCGGCGGCCGCCTCAGCCTGCTGTTCCCGGATCACTCCGGGGGTGTCGGCCACGGGCGAGGTGTCCGGACGCAGGAGCACACTGGTGAAGCCCCCCGCTGCCGCGGCCCGCAGCTCCGAGGCCAGACTGCCGTCGCGCCCGGAGCCTGGGGTGTGCCCCTGAAAGCTGGTTTCGATGAAGCCCGGGCAGAGGCAGCAACCCTGGCCATCGATGACCTCCGTCGGCGTGAAGCCGGCGGGGAGCTCGCCGACGGCCAGGATCCGCCCCCGGTCGATGGCCAGATCGGTTACGGCGTCGAGGCCCGTGCAAGGGTCCAAGAGGCGTGCACCGCGAATGAGGCGGGATTCAGTCTTCATGGCCACCCACTCCCGCCAGGAGGCTCAACACCGCCATGCGCACTGCCAACCCGTGCTCTACCTGGGCAAGAATGACGGATTGCGGTCCGTCCACTACGGCGCTACCGATCTCGACACCGCGATTGATGGGTCCCGGGTGAAGTACCAGGGCGCCGGGCGCGGCCAGGGCCAGACGTTCCGGGGTCAGGCCGAAACGCCGATGGAACTCGTCCAGGCTCGGCAAACGATGGCTCTCCATGCGCTCCCGCTGCAGGCGCAGGGCATAGACGACACTGGCGCCGGGCAGGGCGTCGCGCGGATCGTGGTGGACCTGTACCCCCAGACTGGCGAATTCCGGCGGTACCAGGGTACGCGGCCCCAGTACCCGGATCTCGGGGCAGCCGAGGATCGACAAGGCGTGGATCAGTGCTCGCGCCACCCGAGAGTGCAGCAGATCACCGAGAATGCAGACCACCTGCTGTTCCACCGGCCCCGCCAGGCGTCGGATGGTGAAGACGTCCAAGAGGGCCTGGGTGGGGTGGGCGTGCTGACCATCGCCGGCATTGACCACCAGGGCCCGATCGCCCAGATGCCTGGCCAATAGGTGCGCGGCGCCCGCCTCCGGGTGGCGCACGATAAAACCGTCCACCTGCATGGCCATGAGATTGTCTACCGTATCCAGGAGGCTTTCGCCTTTGGTGGCGCTGCTTTGGCTCGCGGCGATGTTGAGCACGTCCGCCGACAGACGCTTGGCAGCCAGCTCAAAAGTGCTGCGGGTGCGGGTACTGTTCTCGAAAAAGAGATTTACCAGGGTGCGTCCACGCAGGGTCGGCGTCTTCTTGATCGCCCGCTGGGCGATGCCCAGGAAAGACTCGGCCGTATCCAGGATCTGCAGGAGATCGATCTCTCGCAGGCCCTCGATGCTGAGCAGGTGGCGCAGCCGCCCCTGGCGGTCGTACTGCGGATTGCCGTCGCCAAAACGCAGGCCGGTCACGATCCGGACTCCCGCGCTTGCACTTCCAGACGCAGGGGCTCCGGGCCGTTGAGTTTGATCTCGTGGTGGCTGTCCAGGCGCAGTTGCAGGGCCGAAAAATCGGCGGCGATAGGGAGTTCCCGGCTGCAGCGATCCACCAGCACCACCAAGCGGATGCGCCGCGGCCGCCCATAATCGAAGATTTCATTGAGGGCGGCACGAACGGTGCGGCCGGTATAGAGAACGTCGTCCACCAGAAGGATATCACGATCCTCCACATCGAAGGGCAGCCGCGAGGCACGTACTTCCGGGTGCAGACCGATACGGCTGAAATCGTCGCGGTAAAAGGAGATATCCAGTTCGCCCAGAGGCAGCACGAGGCCCAGACGGTGATGCAGGGCGCGCGCCACCCAGACGCCCCCGGTGAAGATGCCGATCATCGCCGTCGCTGCGGGGTCCACCAGAGGCCGAAGCTGTTCTGCCAGTGTGTTCAGGAGGGCATCGACATCGAAACGGGAGTTCATGGATGACACCTCTCGCTCTGAAAACCGCGCAGGATCTCGCAGGCAGCGAGCGGATCCAGGTCCGCCCGCGTTTGCCGGCGGCCTTGGTGCATTGCACGCTGGCGCGCTTCGGCGGTGACGCTGCTAAGGCTCTCGTCCTGCCAGAGAATGGGTAGGCCGTAGCGCTCCTGCAAGGCCGCGGCAAAGCGCCGGGTCGCGCGGGTGACGGTGGTTTCCGTACCATCGGCGTGGGCGGTGAGGCCAACCACACAGGCTACGGGCGCCCACTCCGCCAGGATCTTCTCCAAGGTCCGCCAATCGGGCCCGCCGGCACCATTGGCCAGGGTGCACAGAGGACGGGGTGCGATGCTCAGATGGGCGAGAATGGCGAGGCCGATGCGCCGGCTGCCGTAGTCGACACCGAGCCAGGGACCGGAGGCGGAGGCTGCGTGGTCTTCAAGCATGTCCCGCGGCGCCGCTGAGCAAGCGCATGTCCACCCCGAGTCCTCGGGCTGCCGCCTGCCAGCGCTCTGCAGGGGGGAGGTCGAAGAGGACACTGAGGTCGATGGGCCCATGCAGCCAGGAATTCTCGCTCAGCTCCTGCTCCAGCTGCCCCTCGCCCCAGCCGGCGTAGCCCAGGGCCAGGAGAAAGTGTTCCGGACCGCGGTGCTCGGCGATGGCCGCGAGAATGTCCGGCGAACTCGTCAAGAAGAGCCCATCGCCCACGGGCATGCTCACCTGCCAGTCACCGGCGCCATCGTGGAGGATGAAACCGTGCTGCGGTTGTACCGGGCCGCCCCAGTAGACGGGTTTCTGGATGGCATCCTCGGGCGGGGTAATGCCTACGGCCTCAAGGGCCTTGGCCAGGGGGATATCCAGTAGACGATTGATGACCAGTCCCATGGCACCTTCCGCGCCGTGCTCGCAGATGACGATGACGCTGCGATCGAACATGCCGTCGTGCAGATTCGGCATGGCGATGAGGAGGTGGTTCTTGAGGGACGAAAAGCTCATGCCTTCATGATACCTGCTTTATCGGTTTTTGACAGGTACACCCAGTGTGCCGAGGCCGTGTCAGGCTCCTCGCTCCAGCCGCTGCCATAGCAGATCCGCCGCATCGATACCGGAAAAACGCTGGATTTCCCGCGCCCCCGTGGGGCTTGTGACGTTGATCTCGGTGAGGTAACCGCCGATCACGTCGAGCCCTACGAAGAGTAGCCCCCGCGCGCGCAACGTGGGGCCGACGCGGGCGCAGATCTCGCGCTCGCGCGCGTCCAGATCGGCCGCCACTGCCCGCGCCCCGGCCACCAGGTTGCCGCGGAAGTCGTCGGCGGCCGGCACCCGCAGCATGGCCGTGGGGATGGGTTCCCCGTCCACCAGCAAGATTCGCTTGTCGCCCTGGCGAATGGCCGGCAGGTAGCGCTGCGCCATGACCGGATGCCGTCCCCACTGGGTGACCGTTTCCAGGATACTGCCGATATTCGGATCGCCCTGACGCAGATAGAAAACCCCCTCACCACCGCGCGCGTTGAGGGGTTTGACGACGATCTCCCGGTGCTCGCCCAAAAAGGCGCGCAAGGCCGGGATATCGCGGCTGATGAGGTGCTCCGGCAGGAACTCCGGAAAGTTCAGGGCGAAGAGTTTCTCATTGGCTTCGCGCAGACTGCGCGGATCGTTCACTACCCAGGTACCAGCGTGGTCCAGCAGATGGCAGGCCAGCAGAAAGTCCAGATCCACTGGTGGATCCTTGCGCATGAGCACCAGATCCAGCTCCGCCAGCGGGCGTTCCACCGCCGGCCCCAGGCGGTAATAGTCGGTACTGCGGTCCCAGACCTCCACCGGCCACAGCCGTCCCCAGGCGCGCCCGTCCCGGGCCCAGAGCTCGGCGAGGGTGAACACCCAAAGGCGGTGCCCTCGCCGCTGCCCCGCCAGCAGCATGGCAAAGGTGCTATCCTTGGCCGGCTGTATGCCCGCGATGGGATCCATGAGCACAGCGGCCTCAAGCATGGTTTTGGGCGCTCCAATCCTGCGCCTCCCGCGCTGCCGCCATGACCGCCAGACGCGCGATGACGCCGTAGGCGTAGTAGCGGTTGACGGGAGCGTCCGGGGGCGAATTGCGACAGGGATTGATTCCGGTCTCGGCGAAGGCCATGGGCTCGAAGTGCGCCCCCGGCGCATTCAGGTTCTCGTCCTCGCCACGTTCGCGGTGGACGCGATAGAAGCCGCCCAGCACCTGCTGCCCCACCAGATAGACCACCGGTTCCGCCACGGCATCCTCGGCGGTGCGCTCGTAGGTATAGACGCCCTCCTGGATGAAGACATCGCTCACCGGCAGACCTTCCTTGCTCTTGGCCATGCGGGTGCGGGCCTTGCGGTTGAGTTCCAGGAATTCCTCTCCGGAGTACGCCGTCATCACGCCCATGCCGTAGGTTCCGGCATCGGCCTTGACGATGACGAAGGGACGCGCCGAGATGCCGTAGTGGGCATAGCGCTCGCGGATGGCGTCCAGCACCGCGTTGACGTTGGCCACCAGGCAGTCGCGACCTTCTGCGCGCAGGAAATCGATGCCCTGACAGCGGCGGAAAATGGGGTCGATGAGCCAAGGGTCGATGTCGATGACCTCGCTCAACTCCTGCGCCAGACGGCGATAGTGGGCAAAGTGCTGGCTCTTGCGCCGTGTCCGCCAGCCGGCCGCCAAAGGCGGCAGAATGGGCTGGGCCAGGCCTTCCAGCAGGGGCGGGGTTCCGGCCGACAAGTCGTTGTTGAGCAGGATCAGTTCTGGTCGAAAATCCCCTGCCTGCAGACGATCTCCCTCCCGCTCCAGGGCTTCCAGCCGCAGGCGTCCGCCCGAGGGCAGCTCCAGTTCCTGGAACTCCCCTTTGAGAGAGCCCACCCGCACGTTCAGGCCCGCCTGCTCCAGAAGTTCCGCCAGACGCGCCACGTTCTCCAGATAGAAGCCGTTGCGGGTATGGTTCTCCGGCAGCAGCAACACCCGTTCCAGCCCCGGGTGGTATTGACTGAGATAGTGCTGCACCGCGCTCACATAAAGGGCGGCATACTCGGGATTGAGATTGTTGAAGCCCGCCGGGAAGAGGTTGGTGTCGATGGGCGCGAGCTTGAAACCGGCATTACGGAGGTCCACGGAGGCATAGAAAGGCGGAGGTGTCTTCTGCCATTGACAGCGAAACCAGCGTTCGATGGCACACTGTTCCGTGATCAGGTGCTGTTCTAGAGAGAGGAGCGCCTCGACCCGATCCGTGGCCAGGCGCGGCGCCGTGCCCAGGACGCCGATCATGCGCTTTGGCTCTTCGCCGAGGCTGGGCGCGGATAATGGCGGGGCCCGGCGCCAGTGTAGACCTGGGTCGGACGGAAGATCCGATTGTCCGCCAGCTGCTCACGCCAGTGTGCCAGCCAGCCCGCAGAACGAGCCATGGCGAAGATGGGGGTGAACAGATCGCTGCGGATCCCCATCTCGTGGTAGAGGATACCGGAGTAGAAATCCACATTGGCGTGGATACCCTTGGGTCCGAGCCGCTCGCTGGCCTGACGTTCCAGCTCCAGGGCCACGTCGAAGAGCTGGCTGTGCCGGAGATTGCCGGCCTCGGCCAGGCGTTGCATCATTTCCTTGAGCAGGACGGCGCGCGGATCCCGGGTCTTGTAGACCCGATGACCGAAGCCCCAGATTTTTTCCTTGCGGGCCAGGCGCTCGTCCAGAAAGCTTCCCACCCGTTCCACCCGGCCGATGCTTTCCAGCATTTCGATGACCTTCTGGTTGGCGCCCCCGTGCAGGGGACCGGCCAGAGTGCCGATGGCTCCGGCGATCACGTGGTAGGGGTTGGTCAGGGTCGATGCCGTCACCAGGACCGAGAAGGTGCTGGCGTTGATGGTGTGCTCGGCGTGGAGAATGAGGCAGGCATCGAGGATGCGGGCGTGCAGCGGGTCCGGCTCGTTTCCCGTCAACATGTAGAGAAAATTGGCGGCGTGGCCCAGATCCGCCCGCGGCGGCAGTGGATCGTTGCCATAGCGCATCTGCTCCCACATGGCGACGATGGTCGGGATGCGGGCGATGATGCGCATGGCCATGGCATCCAGGTGCGAGACGTTTTCCCGTTCGCTGTCGGATAGCTCCTGCTGGGGGTAGAACATGCCGAGACTGGCCACGGCACAATGGAGCATGTCCATGGGATGCCCGGTGATGGGCATGAACTTCATGATTTCGCGGACGTTATACTTGACCTGGCGGTGGCTGCGCAGGCCCCGATCGAAACGCTCCAGTACCTCGGCGCTGGGCAGATCACCGTCCAGCAGCAGCAGGGCAACCTCCTCGAAGCTGCTGTGCTCGACCAGTTCGTCGATGGGGTAGCCGCGATAGGAGAGGCGGCCGGCCTGCCCGTCGATTTCAGAGATGCTGGAACGGGTGGCGGGAATGCCCTCGAGACCCGGGGCGACGGATGTTTCGGCCATAACGACTCCTCAACGCAGCCAAAGGCCGGATCATAACCCAGAACGGGCGAGGATGGGGAGACGAGAGCGTCTCCCCGGTAAAGCGATAGGACTCAGGCCGAGAACGAGGAGCCGCAGCCGCAGGTGGTGGTAGCGTTCGGATTCTTGATGACGAACTGCGCCCCTTCCAGGCCTTCGCTGTAGTCGATTTCGGCGCCTACGAGATATTGATAGCTCATGGGGTCCACCAGCAGGGTAACGCCGTGCTGCTCCACTTCCGTATCGCCGTCGTTGACGTTCTCATCGAAGGTGAAACCATACTGAAAACCGGAGCAGCCGCCGCCGGTGACGAAGACCCGCAGCTTGAGATCCGTAGAGCCCTCTTCTTCGATGAGGGATTTGATCTTCTCCGCCGCGTTGGTGGTCAGGGTCATGACGGGCGGCAGCTCGCTGAGATTGGTCATGCTTTCGGTTGCAGTGCTCATGAAAGGGTTCTCCCGCGCGTTAGCGCTCTGATATGCTGATACCCGACTAGTTTGCTCGTCCATGGCCGCCGTCGTCAAGTTTGGTCTTGGTCCAGCCAGAGGTAGCGCGACTCGTCCCGGGATGGTGCCGCCGCCCCGGCAGCGCAGCCGCGGCAGGCGGCACAGGCGCTGGCGCAGGTGGATCCGCCGTGGGCGGCAGTCCCAAGGGCAAAGATCCTGCGTATCTTCCCGCGCTGACGCCAGTGCGCCAAGGCCAGGGCCGTGCTGTCGCTGTCGAGGCCCGTGGCCCGCGCCAGCTCCGCAAGACTTTGCGGTCCGGTGCGCAAGGCATCGCGCACTCGGAAAAGAGGGCTGTTCACGATCCGGGTCCCCGCCCGAGGATGTGGGTCTCGGCCATGGCGATGTGCCCGGGACGTCGCCACCACCACCAGAAGACCAGCACCACCGTCAGGACCATGACCAGCCAGAGCAGCGACTGGGATGGGTGGCGGTCAAAGGTCCCCAGCTGATAGACGCTTCCTGCCAGAAGCCAGGCCAGCGCCAGGCTGTAGACCATGGAGAACCAGGCCCAGCGGCTGCCGAGCTCCCGCCGCAGGGCGGCAAAAGTACTGGCGCAGGGCAGATAGAGCAGGACAAAGAGCAGGTAGGCAAAGGCCGACAGATCCGTAAAGCCCGCTGCCAGCCCGCGGAGCGTGGCGTGGTCGGCGCCGGCGGCCGCAGCGCTGGCAGCAGTGTCGCCGATGTTGGCAAAGCCCAGGGGATCCGTCAGATTCTTCAGAAATTCTCGCCCGTGCGCCGGGATGGTCAGGACAGCAGCGCGCAACTCGGCGCCGATCGCGGGTTCCCGGTAGGCTGCCATCAGGTCCGCACTCTCCTGCCGCTGATAGATGCCGTTCATGACCCCGATGACCACCTCCTTGACCATGGCGCCGGCAACGAGCCCCGCTACGGCCGGCCACTGTTCTTCGCCGATACCCATGGGGGCGAAGACGACGGTCAGAGCCCGACTGCCCTGCGCCAACAGGGAGTGATCGATATCGGTGCCGCGCAGCCCACCGTCGACCCAACCGATGCCCGGCAGAAGCAGGAGCACGGCCCCCAGTACGGCGATGACCTTGCCCACCCGCAGCACGAAGACCCGCAGACGTTGCCAGGCGTGCAGGACGACACTGCGCAGTCCCGGCCAGCGATAGGGCGGCAGTTCCAGCGCCAGCGGTCGGTCCGCTCCCCGCAGTGGTCCCCGCCGCAGCAGCCAGGCCGTGACGAGGGCGGCCAGGATGCCGGTGAGATACAGAGCAAAGACTACCTGACCACCGTAGCCCCGAAAAAAAACCGCGGCAAAGGCCAGGTACACCGCCAGGCGTGCCGAGCAGGACATGAAGGGCTGCATCAAGGCGGTGATTACCCGCGCCCGCGGGTCTTCGACGGTGCGCGTCGCCATGATCGCCGGTACGTTACAGCCAAAGCCGATGACCATGGGCACCATGGCCGTGCCTGGCAGACCCAGCCGGCGAAAAAAACGATCCATGGTGAAGGCCGCCCGCGCGAGGTAACCGGAATCCTCCAGGGCCGCCAGAAAGAGAAAGGTGAAGGCGATGGGCGGGACGAAACTGAGGACGATGCTCACGCCGCCTCCGAGGCCCCCTGCCAGCGCCTGCACACTCCAGTCCGGCAGTCCCGCGGCGAGCAGCACGTGGCCCAGGCCGTGGACGAAGAGCGCCTTGCTGCTATCCTCGAAAAAGTCCTGGAAGATGGCGCCGGCATTGAAACTGCTCACCAGCAGGGCGTAGAGCACCAGCAGGAAGATGGGCAGACCCGCGGCCGGATGCAGGATCCAACGATCCAGGCGCTGTGTCCAGGTATCCCGGGGTAAAGCGTCCGAAACCGCTGGCAGCGCGGCGCTGGCCGTCTCCTCGGCCCAGGCAAAGCGGGCGGCCGCCAGCGCGTCGGCGGCATCCTCACCGGTCTTGTCCACTATGGCTTCCCGCGCCTCGCGAAAGCCTTGCTCGTGCTCTGGTGGCACGGCTGCCAGACCCTCCAGCGTGCGCAGGCGATCCAATGGCCCGAGGTCCCCGGTACCGGCGCGCAGTACCGACAGAATGTCTTGGATAGCCGGCGGATAGAGGGGAGGGAGATGCGCGTCCGCGCGCGGAAAGTCCTCTTCCAGGGCGTGGCGCAGCTCCGCCAGACCCTCGCCGCGGCGGGCGACGATGGGTAGCACGACGATGCCGCCCAGACGCTGGCGCAGTGCGTCCAGATCGGGCAGCTGGCCCCGTGCGCGGGCCTCGTCCATCATGTTGAGAACCAGCAGCAAGGGGCCGCCGAGCTCCAGCAGCTCATGGGTGAGCAACAGGTGGCGCTGCAGATTCCCGACGTCCACTACCTGGACGATCCCGTCGGCCGCACCGCTCTGCACATATTGCCGGGCGATGTCCTGATCCAGGCCGCCGCCGCCCAGGAGGCTGTAGACACCCGGCAGATCCACGAGCATCAGCTCGCGTCCGGAATCGAGGCGCAGTCGCCCCTCCCGTCGCTCCACCGTCACCCCGGGCCAGTTGCCCACCTGCTGGTGCGCACCCGTCAAGGCATTGAAGAGAGTGGTCTTGCCGCTGTTGGGGTTGCCCACCAGGGCGATGACCCGTCTGGGTCCACCAGCGCTGATCGGCATTGCTGTCGCCGCTTGCATAGGCTCAGACACGCTTTTCCGCCAGTGTTGGCGCCGCTGGGCACGGCCGCTGCCGTACCGCAATGACTTCCAACCAGGGCCGACCCAGGGCAATGCGCACGCTGCCGATCTGCAGGACGACGCCCTGGGCGTTGGGTCCTTGGCAGATGTGGGCAACACTGCCGAGACGCAGACCGAGACCGAGCAGACGTCGCCGCTCTTGCGGCGAAGTCTGGATGGCGCAGATCTCCACCGGGCTACCCTGGGTGGCACGGCCGAGAGTTACCAGAGAAGGAGAGATTTGGGTCATGACGCTCACACTCCCAAAGGATTCGTGAGCGGACTATATCATAATGGTAATCATTTTCAACATGACACTATCCGGTTTTCTCCCTGGCTCTCTTCATGGCTCCTGTCAGTCCAGATCACCGTGCCTGGGGGTGAAGCGCACGGCGGCGATGCGCGCCCCGACGAGCACCGCCAACAGCGCGGCGGTGGCCAGCAGATCCAGCGGGCCCAGGCGGTGCGCGTAGAGGCCGATGAAAAGCTCGCGCAGGACAAAGACGATGGCGACCTCCGACAGCACTCGCAGACGGATGCGGTGAAACTCCAGGTAGTCGGTGAAGGTACGGAAGAGCTCGATGAGCACGAAGACCGAGAGCACATCCGACACCAGACTGCGGATCACCTCTTCCTGACGAAAGTCCACCAAAGATCCGTAGATATCCCAGAACAGGCTGGCCACGGCAAAAATCAGGGTGAGTAGCATCAGGAAGATGAGCACCGCGACGATGACGTCGAGGATCTTCGCGTAAAAGCGCAGGATGGTCCCCCGCAGACCCTCCACGAAACTGCCCGGCAGGATCTGGGATGGGTGCGTAGGTGCCGTGCGCTTGCCCTCGTTCACGGGCCCTGTACCGCTCAGGTTTTGGCCCGCGCCGAGCGGCGCAGGCGGGAAAGCAGCCGCCGCGCCATTTCGCCAAAGAGCTCCGTCTGGGTGGGGTGCGGATGGATGGCGGTGGCCACCTGCTCCAGCGTGAGCTCAGCGCTGATCATCATCACCGCCTCACCTACCAGGGTATCGGCGTGATCCGTCAGAAAGTGGACGCCGACGATGCGGTGGCTCCGGCGCTCCGCCACCATCTTGATGAGGCCGTCCGTTTCCCCGGTCATCATCGCCTTGGCATCGATGCTCATGGGGACCTTGACCTCCACCACATCCAGGCCGGCGGCCTTGGCCTGCTCCGTTGTCAGACCGACAAAGGCCACCTGAGGTCGGGTGAAGGTGACCCCGCAGTCCTTGCTGGCCGAGTAGACGGCGTGGTGCCCCAGAAGATTGGCCGCCGCCACCCGTCCTTGCTGGGCGGCCGTGTGGGCGAGCATGTAGCCGCCCACCACGTCACCCACCGCATAGATGTGGGGTACCGAGGTCTGGCCGCGCGCGTCCACGGCGATGGCGCCGCGCTCACCCAGGCGTACCCCGGCGCGGTCCAGGGCGAGTCGGGAACAGTCGGGGCGCTTGCCGGTGGCGATGAGGAGCAGGTCCGCGCCAACCGTCTGGGTTTCCTGATCCTTGCGATAGCGCAGTCGCAGGTCGCCCGCCTTCCCCGCGATCTCCTCCACCTGCACGCCGGTGAGGACCTTTAGTCGCGGACTGTTCTTGGCCAGGGCACGCATGAGCTGCTCGGCCAGTTCGGCCTCCATCTCGGCCACGGGGCGTGGCAGCGCCTCCAGAACCGTGACGTCGGCACCGAAGTCGTGAAACATCTGCGCCATTTCCATGCCGATGGCGCCGGCACCGATGATGCACAGGCGCTTGGGTGGGGCGGACAGATTCCAGACGGTATCCGAGGTAACGGCGGCACCTGCCGCCAGAGCTTCCTGGGCGCCGGGAATGGGCGGCACGAAGGCAGGCGCCCCAGTGGCGATGACACAGGCGCCAAAGCTGAGGGTGCGCGCGTCCTTGCCCTCGATCTCGACGCTGTGCGGACCGGTGAAGCGGGCGTGGCCCTCGAGGAACTGGATCTTCATGCCCTGATCCGTCTTCAGCGCCATCTCCCCACGGGTCTGGACGATCCCGCGCCGATGCCTCTCCAGCTGTTCCCAGTCCAGCCGTGCCTCGCCCAAGTGGATCCCCATGGCGGCATCGTGCTCGCGATTCCGGATGCGATCCGCCGCCGCGCGCCAGGCCTTGGAAGGAATGCAACCGCGCCAGAGGCACTCACCACCGGGCAGGGGCGCATGGTTGACCATGGCCACGCGGATACCGTTCTCGGCCAGCTCCCGAGCGCAATCTTCACCTCCGGGACCGGCACCGATGACGAGTACCTGAACATCGTAGTCGCCCGGGGGAATGGCGGGACCACCGGCCGCGAGCCAGCTCTGCGGAGCTTCCACCAGCTCCTTGAGATCCTTGAGGAAGGCCGCGGCATCGGCGCCGTTCACCACCCGATGATCGGCGGTGATGGTGACGGGCATACCCTCCGGTCCCGTCGCCGCCACCGCCAGGATGGCCGCCGTCCCGGGGGTGACGATGGCGTCGAACTGACTGACGCCGTACATGCCCATATTGGAGATGGTGAAGGTGGGGTGCTGATAGTCCGCCGGACTCAGGCGCCGCTTGCGCGCCTTTTCCAGCAGCGGCTTCCACTCCTCCTGCAGCGTCTGGACGTCCTTGTGGGCCAGGTCGCGCAGCACCGGTACCACCAGACTGCCATCCTCGGTGGTGGCGGCGATACCGATGTCGTGCGGCCGCCCCTCGACGATGCGATCCGGATGCTGATAGGCCGCATTGATTCGAGGCTGGCGCCGCAGCGCCTCGGACACCGCTTTGGCCAGGGCCACGGTGAAGGAGACACCCGCTGCCTTGGCCGCACGCTGCAAGGCCTCGGGACGAATGTGCATGGTCACGTGGAAGACCGGGATGCTCAGGGAGGCGGTCATGGCCTGACTGATGGACTTCTCGATGGCCGTCATGGGCCGGCCCTCACCAGCCACGGGCACCGATTCGACGACAGCCGCGGCGGTACCGCCAGGGACGTCGGCGGCGACGATGACCCCATCGGGCCCGCTGCCCTGCACACCATCCAGGCGCAGACCGCGGCTGCCCGCCAGCAGCCGGGCATAGGGGCTGGCCTTAGCCCCCTGGGGACGGGGAGCAGGGAGAACGTTCTCGTCAGGACGTGGCGCTGGCGCCCGCGCGTCGGCCTCTGCCGCTCGCCCATCCTTTGCCGGTGCTTTGGCCGTCTCCGCAGGAGGCGTATCGACGGTCTTGATCGGGGTGGGGGGAGCGGCTGTCGTCGTCCCGCGCTGCACCTTGTCGGCGGTATCCACCAGCCAGGCCATGGGTTCGCCCACAGGGACGACGCTGTCCACGGCCAGCATGGGCCCCGACAGGAAGCCCGAACGAAAGACCTCCACGTCCATGATGGCCTTGTCCGTCTCGACGGTTGCCACCACATCGCCACGCTCCACCCGCTCGCCCAGCTGCTTTTCCCAGGACACCAGCACGCCCTCGGTCATGGTGTCCGAAAGCTGGGGCATCTTGATGGGGTGTGCATTGTCGGCGGGCGCGGCCGGGGCGGCTGGCGCCGGTGCGGTCGTACTCACCGCGGTCGCCGTTCCTGGAGCAGCCCCCGGTTCGGCGGCGCCTGTCACGGCCGTGTCGGCGGTTTCGATGGACTGCACCGGGGTATCCGTCAGATAGGCGATAGCCTCACCCACGGGTACGACGCTGTCCACGGCCGCCAAAGGCCCGGCGAGGAAACCCGAGCGGAATACCTCCACGTCCATGATGGCCTTGTCCGTTTCGATGGTGGCCACCACGTCGCCCCGTTCCACCCGATCACCGGGTTGCTTTTCCCAGGAGACGAGTACGCCCTCGGTCATGGTGTCCGAGAGCTGGGGCATCTTGATGACGTAGGGTTCAGCCATGGTCTACGAATTCCTCAGGACAGAAGGGGTGGGGCGGCCGAGCTTTTGGCCTAGCGACCCAGGAGTTTGCGCGCCGCCGCGACGACGTCATCGGCGTTGGGAATGGACGCCTTCTCGAGGCGCCGGTTGTAGGGGGTAGGCACGTCCCGGGCGTGGACCCGCACTGGTGCCGCATCGAGCTCGAAGAAGCATTCCTCGTTGAGGATGGCGATGACCTCGGCACCCACTCCCACCGCGGCCTCGTCTTCCTCCACCACGATGGCACGATGGGTCTTGCGCACGCTGGCGGCGATACCCGTGCGATCCAGGGGCTTGAGTGCGCGCAGATCCACGACCTCTGCCTCCACTCCCTGCTCCTTGGCGAGTCTTTCCGCCGCCGCCAGAGCCCAGTGCACGCTGATGTTGTAAGCAAAGAGGGTCAGATCCTTGCCCGGGCGCACCACCTCTGAGCCCTCCAGGGGAGTGAAGTGCTCATCGTCCGGCACTTCGCCCTTGAGGTTGTACATGGCCTCGTGTTCGATGATCACCACCGGGTCGTCACAGCGGACCGCACTCTTCAGCAGGCCGTAGGCATCGCGGGGGGACGAGGGGGTGACGACGCGCAGGCCGGGTACACCCATGAAGACTTTTTCCATGCGCGCCGAGTGCTGTGCCCCCAGCTGGTGGGCCGTACCGCCGGGCAGGCGCAGCACCAAGGGGCAGCGGATACGGCCGCCGGACATGTAGTGGATCTTGGCGGCGTTGTTCATCAGCTGGTCCATGGCCAGCCAAGCAAAGTTGACGCTCATGATCTCGACGATGGGGCGGCAGCCGAGCATGGCAGCACCCACACCGATACCCGTATAGCTGTTCTCGGAGATAGGGGTATCCATGACCCGCTTCTCCCCGTATTTGGCGTAGAGGCCCGTGGTCGCCTTGTAGGTGCCGCCGGCGACACCGATATCCTCGCCCATGGCAAAGACCAGCGGGTCGCGCGCCATCTCCTCGTCGTGGGCGCGCAGGATGGCCTGCCAATAACTCAGTTCTGCCATGCCGTGCAGCCTCCTTCGACGTAGACGTAGCGCTCCAGATCCTCTACCGCCGGCTCGGGGCTCTGCTCGGCAAAGGGAATGATCTCCTGCTCGATCTCGTCCTGAACGGCCTGGTCCATGGCGGCGAAATCGGCTTCACTCAGCACCCCGGCGGCGACGAGGCGGGCCTTGTAGATGCCGATGGGATCGCGCCGTGCCCACTGTTCCACCTCGTCCTTGCTGCGGTAGGCGCCAGAGTCGGACATGGAGTGACCGCGCAGGCGGTAGGTCATGAGCTCCAGGAAGTAGGGACGGCGCTTTTCGCGCACGTAGTTCACCGCCGTCTCGGCGTGCTGCATGACCACATCGATGTCCTGACCGTCGCACTGCGCCGCCTCGATGCGGTAGGGCGCCACCCGCTTGTACTGGTTGATCTCGACGGTGGCGCGCTCGATGGCCGTGCCGATGCCGTAGAGGTTGTTCTCACAGACGAAGAGCACCGGCAGATCCCAGAGACTGGCCATGTTCATGGTCTCGTGGAAGGTGCCCTGGTTATTGGCCCCGTCCCCCAGAAAGCAGATGCTGATCTCGTCGCCGCCGCGCATCTGGATGGCCTTGCCAAAACCGGCAGCCAGCGGAAAAGGCCCGCCCACCAGCGCATAACCGCCCATGAAATGCCGGTCCGGATCGAAGATGTGCATGGAACCGCCGCGACCCTTGGAGCAGCCCGTTTCCTTGCCGAAAAGCTCGGCCATGACCGCCTTGGGGTCGACCCCCGACTTGATGGCGTGGATGTGGTCCCGATAGCCGGTGACCACATAGTCGTGGCCCGGACGTGCCTTTTCCAGCACGCCGATGGCGCAGGCTTCCTGACCGGGATAGAGATGCAGAAAACCGCCGATCTGCCGCTCCTGATAAGCCTCTGCACAGCGCTCCTCAAAGCGGCGGGCGAAGAGCATCTCCCGCAACAGGCGCTTCTGGTCGGTCGCGTCCATGATCCTCCTGAATACGATTCTGGTTGAAGGTAAATCCGGTCAATGATGGCTTAGCCCCGGCGCGAGCGTCAAGGGCAGGAGGACCCCGCTCAGTCTGGGAAAAGTCCAAACCGGCTTTGAGGTAGCAGGATGAAACCTTCGCGCGGGCTGCCCGCCTTCCGGAAGGGCGGTACGCCCTCGGCGCGAAAACCCCCACCATTCTGAGCTTCCAGGGCAAGCCCGCCGAGTCCGGCCACGATGGCTTGGAGCTCGTCGTGATTGGGTTCGCGGGCGAGTTCCAGGTGGAAGACCGCGCACAAGCGCCTGAGCGCCTCTTGAAGATCGGCGGGATGGGTTCTGCTCTTCGCCGGCAGGCTGAGCAGGCCAAGCCCGCGCCAGGCGGCGGTGGGGAAGGACTCTACGCTCCGCCGCCGTGGTCGCAGCGGGTCCTCCAGACGTGGCCAGCCCAGGCGCTCCAGGGCATCGAAGACGGCGATGGAAAATTCGACGAAGGGTCCATAGTTGGCCGGCTTCACCTGTCCCGGCGGGCCGGTCTTGGCCGGGGTATTGAGGGCCCGCTCGCAGCGGCGCGCGTGCACGAGCCCGTTGTCCTCATCCTTCCAGGCCTGGGGGCCGTCCAGGAGGATACAGTGGACCTGAGCCTCGGCCGCGATGTGGGCGAGTCGCGCCGCCAAGGGCTCGGGCGCCGGCGTGCCGGAAAGCTCCAAGGACGGGAAATCGACGGCGATGGCGCCCGCCTGCCGCCGCAGGAGCACCGTTCCGCAATCGCGGTAACGTCTATAGGCGAGGTCGACGGAAAGGACGGTCACCGACTGACCCCGGCGACGCTTGCACCTGTCCGGTGGGTGGTCGAGTGTCCCGCTGCGGTGGGCACCGCACCCTCAGAAGGGAAAGAACTGCGGCAACATCCAGCTGATGAGCACACCCATGAGGATCAACAAGGGCAGCCCGACCCGGAAGAAGTCCATGAAGGTGTAGCCCGCCGCATTCATGGTCAGGACGTTGGTCTGGTAGGCCATGGGCGTGGCGTAGCCTAGATTGGCACCGAAGAGCACAGCCAGCAGGAAGGGTTCCGGAGAGAGCCCCAAGCCGTGAGCAATCTGGACCGAGATGGGGGCGCCGATGAGGGCGCCGGTGGTGTGCGAGGCGACGTTGCCGAGGAAAGCCACGAAAAAGAGGATGAGTCCCACCAGGATGGTCGGTGGCAACCCGTGGGTCAGGCTGAGGAAGGCCTGGGCCAGAAAATGGGCGGCGCCCGTCTTGACCAGCGCCGTGCTCAAAGCGATACCGGCGGCGATGAGGAGGATGACGGAGGCGCTGATGGCACCGCCCACCTGGCGCCACTCGATGCAGCCGGTGACGATCATGAGTAGAACCCCCACTGGAGCGGTCACGGCAATGGGCAGGAGGTTGAGTGCCGCCGGCAGGACGATGGCAAGCATGATGAGCAGAGCCAAAGGCGCTTTCTTGCTGCGTGGCAGATCGACACTGGCATCGAGGAAGGTGAGATCGCCGCGGGCACGGATTTCGGCGATTCGCTCACGCGAGCCCTGCACCAGGATGACGTCGCCGTTGCGCAGCCGCTCCGCTTCCAGATCGTCGGTCTGCAGACTGGTACCACGACGGTAGATGCCGAGGGGAACGAGGTCGAAGCGGGCCGCGAAGCGGCTGCCCTTGAGCGTCCGCCCCACCAGCGGTGAGGCGGGCAGTATCACGACTTCCACCACTTGCTGATCGCTGTCTTCGTCCTTGTTCTTGTCCTTTTCCGCGGACTCATGCTTTTTGTCGCCCAGGGTCAGTTCCGCCCCCAGGCCAGCCTCGAGATCCTTCAGCTTATCGGCGTAATCGCGCACCTGCAGCTCGTCGCCCGCGGCGAGCTTGAGGTCCGGAAATGGTACGAGGATCTGCTCGCCGCGCTGTACCCGACTGACCTTGATGTCGCCCACATCCTTACGCAGCTCCGCCAGGGTCTTGCCGACAAACTTGCTGTCCTCCTTCAGCTTGAGCTTGGCATTGAAAATGCGCGGCGAGCGGTCACCGGAGGGGGTCGGGCGGTTGGGCAGGAGCAGCGGTGCGATGAGCCAGAGATACAGCATGGCCACACCACCGGCGATGGCCGCGGGCAAGGTGAAGTGAAACATCCCCATGGGCGGCAGCCCCAGGGACTGCGCCACCGACACCACCACGAGGTTGGTGGAGGTGCCGATGGTGGTGGCCATACCGCCGATCAGGGCGGAAAAGCCCAGCGGCATGAGCATGCGCGACACCGGCCGGTTGGTGCGCAGAGCAATGCTGGTGAGCAGCGGAATCAGGAGCACGACCAGCGGGGTGTCGTTGACGAAGGCGCTCAGGACCGCCGTGACCAGAAGCACCAGCAGCAGAGCCAGGGGCGGCGCCCAGTTCCAGACTTTGCTGAGGAAGCGGCCCAAGGGTTCCAGAGCGCCGGTGTGGACGATGGCAGCACCGGCCACCATCAAGGAGACGATGGCGACCAGGGCCTCGTTGCCGAAGCCTTGGAAAAAGATGGTGGGATCCAGGGTGCCGTGGCCGTTGTGCATGGGCAGCAAGGCGAAGAACAGGGGAATGATCACCAGGATGCCCAGGCTCGTGGTCGCCACCGGGATGCTCTGACGGCTGTAGGACACCAGCGCCAGCAGTGCGATGATCATGACCGCGATGGCGTGGATGCTCGGGGTGTCGACGGGCATCAGGGCTGGCTCCGGCTCTGGTCGGGAACGAGCAAACGGTAGCCCAGACCGAGCTCCGTGATCAAGTACTGTGGCGCGTTGGGATCCGTCTCGATCTTTTCACGCAGGCGCTGGATATAGATACGCACGTAATGATTGTCCTCGGCGTGGGACGGCCCCCAGATGGCAGCGAGGATCTGGCGGTGGGTGAGTACCGCACCGGCATGACGCAGAAGCAGGCGCAGCAGTTGATATTCCTTGGCGGTGAGGGGGATCTCCCGATCGCCCAACTGCAGGCAGCGGCGATCGTCCACCAGGATCCAATCGCCTACCCGCAGAGGCCCCTGCTCGCTTTTGCGGCCAAGACGACGCAGGTGCGCCTGCAGCCGAGCGAGCAGCTCTCCCACCGTGAAGGGCTTGGTCAGGTAATCGTCGGCGCCGCGCTGCAGGGCTTCGACCTTGTCGGCTTCCTGGCCACGCGCGGACAGCACCATGACGATGCTTTCCGGCGCTTCCCGGCGAAACCAGGGGATCAGGTCCAGGCCGTCGCCGTCGGGCAGGCCGAGATCCAGGAAAACGGCGAGGAAGGGGTCCGACCCCTGTGCCCGCCGCTGGCGCAGACCGGCTTTGGCCTTGGTCCCGGTGTTTTCCCATTGCAACTGGTAGCGGCCCTCGGCGGCGAGGGCGCGACGCAGGAACTGGGCGATGGCCGTATCATCCTCCACCAGCAGGATCGTGCCGTTTTCTGCCACCTACTCCTCCTTGGGCAGAGAGGGCGGCGCTTCCCGCGGCAGGGAAAAACAGAATTTGGCGCCCCGGTTCATGACCTGGTTGCTGGCCCAGATGCGCCCGCCGTGCATCTGCAGAACACTCTGGGCGATGGCCAGACCCAGGCCACTGCCTCCCGTGCCAACCGGCGGTTTGACGCGACTGAAGCGCTCGAAGATCTCGCGTTCGCGCCCGGGCGGGATGCCATAGCCGTGGTCGATGACGCAGACGAAGATCTCCTGCGGATTGGCCCAGGCCTGGATATCCACGGCGCTACCCGGCGGGGTGTAGCGGCAGGCGTTTTCGATGAGATTGCCCAGCACCTGGGTGAGCAGGGTGGGGTCTCCGTGCAGCAAGGGCAGATCGGCGGGGATCTGGACGTTGAAGGGGCGATCGGCGCAGAGACTCTCGCGCTCTCGCCGGGCGCTGCCCAAAATCTCCGTGAGCGGTACCCACTCCTTGTGCAGTTCGGCACCGCCCGACAGCAGAGCGGCTACCCGCAGGATGCGCTCCATGGTCTGGCTCATGCGTTCCGTCTCGGTGCGGATATCGCGAATCAGCTGCTGCTGTTCTGCCTCTGGCAGGGTGCCGTGCAGGCGCTCGAGGGTGGCGAGAGAGCCCAGAATGGTGGTGAGCGGTGTGCGCAGATCGTGGGAGACGGCGCTCAAGAGGGCGCTCTGCATGCGTTCCAGCTGCAGGTGCAGGTCGGCCTCGCTGCGCCGCTGAAAGGTGCGGGCCGACTCCAGGGCGACGGCTACCAGACGGGTGATGGTCTCCATGTAGCGCAGCCAGTCCGCCGGTGTGCGTCGGATCTCCACGTCGCTGACCATCATCACCCCCAGCACTCGTTCGCCGGCGGAGATGGGCAGCATCAGGGCCGGCAGACCCGAGAGGGTATCGGTGCCCATGCCCGCCGGGCGACCGTGCTGAAAGACCCAGACGGCTGCGGACTGCAGACCATCGCGCTGCTCCCCCAGATCGGTGTCCTCTGGCAGCAGCCGCAGGGGCAAGCCGTCGTCGGCCCCTGCCGGCAACCAGAAGGCGGTGCTGAGGCCGAGGGTACTGTGGATCTGCTCCGCCGCCGTGGTCAGAATCTCCGGGGCGCTGCGCAGACGGCTGAGGGCCTGCACCAGCGTGTAGAGATTGCGCGCCCGCCGCTCGCGCATGCGCGCCATGTTTTCCTGTTCGCGGGAGCGAGCTACCAATTGGCTGATGAGTACGGCCAGGGCCAGGATGATGCCAAAGGTCACCAGGGAGCCGAGGGTGGCCGGCAGACCGCGGCTGAGACCGAAGGCGTAGAAGGTCACCAGGGCGCTGGACAGGGCGATGATGGAGGGCCAGCGCCCGTAGTGTAGAGCCGTGCCCACGGTACCCACCAGGTACAGGAGGAAGACGCTGGGCAGACCCAGGAGCGGATTCAGGGCCAGTGCGAGCAGCGACAGACCGATGCCGAGGCCCGCACCCATGGCCAGGGCGCGGTTGCGCTGGCGCCGTTGCTCCGGGCTGATGGTCATGCCCAGGTACTGACGACTTCGCTCCAGGCTCTCCTCGCTCACGGCCTTCTTCAGGGGCAGGGGGTGCACGACCACATCCATGCGCCGCTGCCGGTTGAGCAGCTTGCCCAGCAGCGAGCCGGGCCACCACCAGATGTAGCGACGCAGGCCTTGGGCCTGACCGACGAGGATCTGGGTCACGTCCCGCAGTTCGGCATAGGCCAGGATCTCCGCGGCCACGTCCACGCCCGTCAGGCGCACGGTCTCGGCACCCAAACGTTCGGCCAGATGCAGGTGGCTCCACAGCCACGCCTGCTCCTCGGGCTTCTGCAGCAATCCCCGGGGGGTATCCACGTGTACCACGATCCAGGGACAGCGCAAGGCCGTCGCCAGGTGATAGCCCGCCCGCACCAGATGTTCGTCCTCGGGATACATGCCGATGGCCACCATCAGCCGCTCCCGCACGCCGCCGCCGGATTTGGAGTCTTCCGGGTTCTCGGCATTGAACTGGCGCAGTTCCAGATCCACGCGATCGGCGGCGATGCGCATGGCCAGCTGCCGCAGGGCGATGAGGTTACCCTTGCGGAAGAAGTTGGCCATGGCCCGCTCACCGCGCTCCCCCAGGTAGACCTTGCCCTCCTTCAGGCGCTGAAGGAGGTCGGTATCGCTGATGTCCACCAGGGTGAGCTCTTCCGCCTCGGCAATGATGCGATCGGGCACGGTTTCGCGCACCTGCACGCCGGTGATGGCGCGCACCACTTCGTTGACGCTCTCGAGATGCTGGACATTGACGGTGGTGGCGACGTGGATGCCGGCGTCCAGAAGCTCTTCCAGGTCTTGCCAGCGCTTTTGGTGACGGGAGCCCGGCGCGTTGCTGTGGGCCAGTTCGTCCAGCAGCAGCAGACCGGGACGGCGCGCCAGGGCGGCGTCCAGATCGAATTCCTTGAGCGTGACGTTGCGGTGCTGTACCTCCCGCAGGGGGAGCTGTGGCAGGGCGTCGGCCAGGGCCTGGGTGTCGCTGCGCTGGTGCGTTTCCACCACGCCGATGAGCACGTCCCGACCCTTGTTCATCTCGTCCAGGCCGTAGCGAAGCATGGCGTAGGTCTTGCCTACCCCGGGCGCTGCACCGAAAAAGATCTTCAGTCGTCCCCGCTGTTTGGCGGCCTCTTCTTTCTGCACCGCCGCCAGCAGGGCATCGGGGTCCGGTCTATCCTCTGTACTGTCGTCGCTCATGGGTTCCTTGTGGCCAGCCGTGGCGCCCTCGCTCTTCGGCATCATAGGGTAAGGGCCGCGGCGGGCCAATAGGCAGCGGTACTGCCGCCAGCCGGAGCCCGACTTTTTATGGCATTTTTATACCGCTGCCGTTATGGTGCCGGAGTCTGCAAGGAGATCGATCATGTTTTTGCTCTATCTGGTGATACTGCTGATACCCTTTGGTCTGGGCACAGGCCTCGTCTATTTCCTCGAGCGTGTAAGGAGTTGGTGATGGATATCTTCACCTGGATCGGACTGGGGCTTGCCGCCGCCTTGCTCGTCTATCTTTTCTTCTTCCTGTTCAATCCGGAGCGTTTCCTATGAACGACGCCCTGCTGCTCACCTTTACCATGTTGGTGGTGACCATCGTCCTGGCGTGGCCTTTGGGTGCCTATATGCAGCGTATCTTCAGTGACCAAAGCTGCCTTGCCAAAAGGCTGCTGGGTCCAGTGGAGCACGCCATATATGCCGCGGCCGGTGTCGATGCCAAAGCCGATATGAGCTGGCGGCAATATGCCCTGCTCTGGATTCTCTTCAATCTGGTAGGCGCTGTCTTTCTCTATCTGCTTTTGTATTTCCAGAATTACCTGCCCCTCAACCCCATGCACTTCGGCAGTCCCGGGGTGCAGATAAGTTTCAATACCGCGGCGAGTTTCGTCTCCAACACCAATTGGCAGGATTATGGTGGCGAAAGTACCATGAGTTACGTGAGCCAGATGCTGGGTATGGCGGTACAGAACTTTCTCTCTGCCGCTTCCGGTATTGTCTTGGCCCTGGCCATGATCCGTGGTTTTACCCGTGCCGAGAAATCGGGCATCGGTAATCTGTGGGTGGATCTCGTGCGCACGACGCTCTACGTGCTCCTTCCCTTGTCGGTTATCCTCGCTCTGTTTTTCGTCGAGCAAGGTGCCATCCAGAACTTTGCCGCGTACGTCCACGTCGACCTGATTCAGCCCTTTCTGCACAAAGGCCAGATGGTGACGCAGCAAGTCATCGCCATGGGGCCGGTGGCGTCGCAGGAAGCCATCAAGCTGCTGGGTACCAACGGCGGCGGCTTTTTCAATGCCAATTCCGGACATCCCTTTGAGAATCCCACGGGCCTCACCAATTTCTTCCAGATGGTGGCCATTTTTCTCATCCCCTTTGCCTTGGTTTTCTACTTCGGTCATCGCGTCAAGAACATGCGTCTCGGGGTGGGTATTCTGGCGGTCATGCTACTGCTCTTCACCCCTCTCGCCATACTGAGTCAGCAGCAGGATCTGGCCGGCAACCCTGTGCTCACGACCATCGGCGTCGACCAGAAGAATACGAGTCTGCTAGCCGGTGGTGGCAATATGGAGGGGGTCGAGGATCGCATCGGTACTGCTGGCAGTGCCCTCTTCGGCGCTGTGGCCACGGGAACCTCGACGGGAGCCGCCAATTCCGCCTACGACTCCTTCATGCCCTTGTCGGGTATGGTGAATCTGCTCCTGATGCAGTTGGGTGAGGTCACTCCCGGTGGCGTGGGGACCGGTATTGCTTCCATGCTGGCCTTCGTCCTCATCGCGGTATTCCTGGCGGGCCTCATGATCGGTCGCACCCCGGAGTTTCTGGGCAAGAAGATCGAGTCCTACGAGATCAAGATGGCCTCGCTGGCCATATTGGTCATGCCGATGCTGGTGCTCATCGGCACGGCGGTGGCGGTGAGTCTGCCGGGCGGCCGCGATGCCGTGCTGAATCCCGGGGCCCATGGGTTCTCGGAGATTCTCTATGCCGTCACCAGTCCCAGCAACAATAACGGCAGCGCCTTCGGTGGGCTCAATGCCAACACCACCTTCTATAACCTGCTCACGGGCCTGTGTGTTCTGCTCAATCGCTATCTCGCCTATCTCCCGCTGCTGGCTATCGCCGGTTCCCTGGCGGCGAAGAGGCGCATCCCGGCAAGCCCGGGCACCCTCAACCCGGCCACACCCCTCTTCGTGGTCTTCACTACCGTCGTGGTGCTGCTGGTGGGGGCCTTGAACTTCATCCCGGCGCTGGGCCTTGGGCCCATAGCGGAGCAGTTGAGCCTGCCGACGGCGGTACACAACACCTCTTCGATTGGTCATTGAGAGACAGATCATGACGACCCATCACATTCATAGTGCGAGTTTTTCCTGGCGGCAGCTGGGCCGGACCGCCGTACGCGAGAGCTTCCGCAAGCTCGACCCGCGGGTACAATGGCGCAATCCGGTGATGTTCGTGGTGTTCATCGGCGCCATCCTGGTTACGGTCATCGGTATTGCCGACCTGCTGCACGGCCGGTGGGCGGAGGCGGGCTTCGTCTGGGCCGTGGATTTCTGGCTCTGGCTCACGGTGCTCTTTGCCAATTTCTCCGAGGCCCTGGCCGAGGGGCAGGGCAAGGCACAGGCGGCGAGTCTGCGACAGGCTCGTCACGAGGTGACCGCCAAGAAGCTCCGTGAGCCACGCCACGGCGCCGCTTGGGAAGAGGTCCCCGGAGCGAGCCTGCAGCCCGGCGATTACGTCCTGGTGGAGGCGGGTGATGCCATCCCTTCCGATGGCGAGGCGGTGGAGGGCGTGGCCTCGGTGGACGAGAGCGCCATCACCGGCGAGTCGGCACCGGTCATCCGCGAGGGCGGTGGCGACCGCAGCGCCGTCACCGGCGGCACCCGAGTGCTCTCGGACTGGCTGGTGGTGAAGATTACCAGTAGTGCCGGCGAGACCTTCCTGGACCGCATGATCCGTATGGTGGAGGGGGCGGCCCGCCGCAAGACTCCCAACGAGATTGCCCTGGCCGTGCTGCTGGTTCTGCTCACCATCGTTTTCCTGGTGGTGACGGTCACGCTCTATCCTTTCTCTTACTACAGCGTGCACTACGCCAACCACAGCGGAACCGTGATCAGCACCACGGTGCTGGTGGCCCTTTTGGTCTGCCTTATTCCCACCACCATCGGCGCTTTGCTGCCCGCCATCGGTATTGCCGGTATCATGCGCCTGCTGCAAGCCAATGTGGTGGCGAAGTCGGGTCGCGCCATCGAGGCGGCGGGCGATGCCGACGTCCTTTTTCTGGACAAGACCGGTACCATCACCTTTGGCAATCGCCAGGCCTCGGCCTTCTACACCGCGCCCGGGGTGACGGATCAGGAGCTGGCCAGTGCCGCGCGCCTGTCCTCATTGACGGACGATACCCCCGAGGGCAAGAGCATCGTCCTGCTGGCGGAGCAGAAATATCCGGAAGCGAAGGAGACCTTGGGCGACGACGCCAAATGGATTCCGTTTACCGCCGAAACGCGGATGAGTGGTGTTGATGCCGGTGGGAAGGAATTGCGTAAGGGCGCCCCCGATGCCGTCAAAGCCTGGGTGAAGGAAAAGGGTGGTCAATGGCCGGCGGAGATCGATCAGATCGTCCAGAAGGTGGCGCAATCCGGTGCCACACCCCTGGTGGTGGCCCTGGACGGCCGTGGCCTCGGTGTGGTGGAGCTCAAGGACATCGTCAAGCCCGGCATCAAGGAGCGCTTTGCCGAGCTGCGGAAGATGGGCATCCGTACTGTCATGGTTACGGGCGACAACCCACTGACGGCAGGGGCCATTGCGGCCGAGGCCGGGGTCGACGATTACATGGCCGAGGCCAAGCCCGAGACCAAACTGGCGCGTATCCGCGAATATCATCAGGAAGGGCACATGGTGGCCATGACCGGCGACGGCACCAACGATGCGCCGGCCCTGGCCCAGGCGGACGTGGCCGTGTGCATGGCCAGTGGCACCCAGGCAGCGCGCGAGGCGGCGAATATGGTGGATCTGGATTCGGACCCCACCAAGCTCCTGGAGATTGTCCGCATCGGCAAGCAGTTGCTCATGACCCGCGGGTCCTTGACGACCTTCAGTATCGCCAACGATGTGGCCAAGTATTTCGCCATCATTCCGGCGGCCTTCGTGGGGACCTATCCGCAGCTGGCTGCCCTGAACATCATGGACCTGAGTTCGCCCCAGAGCGCGATTCTGTCTGCCGTGATCTTCAATGCCGTGGTCATTCCTTTCCTGATTCCCTTGGCGCTGAAGGGGGTTGCCTATCGGGCGGTGTCTGCGCAGGCGCTTTTGCGTCGCAACCTCCTGATATACGGCCTGGGGGGGCTGATCGCTCCGTTCATCGGCATCAAGCTCATCGATATCGTCCTGAGCCTTATCTGAGGACCGCACCATGATCCGTTCCTTACGCGCAGCACTCATCGTCTTTGCCCTGCTGGTGGTCGCTACGGGCATCGTTTATCCGCTCCTGGTCACGGGCCTGGCCCAAGTACTGTTTCCGCACCAGGCCAACGGCTCCCTCATCCGCGAAAACGGCAAGGTGGTGGGCTCCCGGCTCATCGGTCAGTACTTTGACCAGCCCCAGTATTTCTGGGGACGTCCATCGGCGACGGACCCGGTGCCCTACGACGCCGAAAACTCCGGCGCCTCCAATCTCGGGCCGACCAATCCAGAGCTCGTCCGACACGTCCAGGAGCGGGTCGCGCGCCTGCGGGCGGCGGATCCGGCCGATGGCGATCGTCCAGTGCCGGTAGATCTCGTCACCTCGTCCATGAGCGGACTTGACCCTGACATCAGCATTGCCGCTGCTCGCTACCAGCTGGCGCGGGTGGCCCAGGCGGGGCATTTGCCGGAGGCGCAGGTGGCGGCACTCATCCAGCGCTACACCCGCCCCGCCGTTCTGGGTTTCATCGGCGAGCCCCGGGTGAATGTGTTGGAATTGAACCTGGCCCTACATCGGCTATATCAGCAACAAGGAAAGGCTAAGTAAAACGCTTCACTTTTTTCAAGGCGCCATACGGCGCCTTTTTTTATGATCACGATCCTGAATTTTACAGAAATTTTATGGGTTTTTTAGAGCCTTTTTACAGGATTTTGATTAGTGTGGCGCACAGGCAATTCTCCAGAGGAAGTTCCATGTCTCGTTACGCTCGTATCCTGAAATGCCGCAACTGGGTTGTGGCCGTCGGCCTCCTCGGCCTGCCGGCCATGGCTTGCGCCTATACCCTGCCCAAGCCCTATGAGATCGATGCCGGGCCTTTGGGGAGGCTGGGGGTGCAGGGTGTCGTCAGCGCCTTTGCCTTTGCCCAGAACCATCCCCAGGGTGCGGGCGGCACTCTGGGCGCCAAGCACGAAGGCCTTGATCTCAGCAATGCACTGGTCATCGTGCAGAAGGATCAGGGCCTCGTGCAATTCTATTTGGAAGGGGGTGCCTACAACTATCCCACCCTCGCCAGCGGCTTCAGCTCCACCAGCAACACCCTGCAGCAGTTCGGCGCGCTGCCCATTGCCTATCTGAGCATCGTTCCCAATGCGCATTTCTCCTTACAGGTGGGCAAGCTGCCCTCCCTCATTGGTGTCGAAAGTGGCTTCACCTACGAAAATATCGATATCGAACGGGGCCTGCTCTGGAATGTGGCACCCAACATCAGCCGGGGCGTACAGCTCAATGGCCATTGGGGCGCGCTGACGGCGTCTCTGGCTTGGACGGATGGTTACTACAGCGATCGTTTCAATAACCTTTCGGGTGCTCTCAGCTACGCTCTGGATGCCCACAATAGCATTGGTTTTTACGGTGGCGGTAATCTGGGTCGCGCGGGCGGGAATACCAGCAGTGCCACAGGTGGCAATATCAGCGATGGTGCCGACGACAGCGCAATCTATGGGCTCAGTTACAGCTACGATGCCGAGCCTTGGGCGCTGACAACGTACGTGCAATATATGCACACCCCGCGTCAACCCGGTATCGGTCTGACTCAGTCCTTCCACAATCTGGGTGTCGGGGTTTTGGGAAGCTACCATTGGACCTCGCACTGGTCTCTGGGCGGGCGGGTGGAGTATCTGGAGGTGTCGGGTAGTGGCGCCGCCAGTCCCTATGCTCAGGGCATCACCAACCTGCCGGGCGACTCCCACGCCTGGTCCCTGACCCTGACTCCGAGCTTTCGGCAGGGAGCTTTCTTTGCCCGGGCGGAGTTCTCTTATGTCTGCGCCTTCTCCCCTTCGGGTCAGGGCTTTGCCGGGCCGAGGGGCAAGGATCGCAGCCAGACCCGGGGACTTCTGGAAACGGGTTTGCTTTTCTAGTTCTGCTGGCCCGTCCGAATTTATGCGTTTTTTATAGCCCGGGAAAATGGTCGGGACTAAACTTCTAAAACAAAGAACGTGCGCTCATAAAAATGTGCTTGTCAGTCATGGGAGACGAGTCATGGAATCTCTGAAACTGCAGATAATGAAGGCCGAATGGCAGGGATACCGTTGGGCCTTGGAGCATCCGCAGGCCGATGCCGATGCGGTGGAAGCGGCCTGTTATGCCCTGTATCCCGAAACCAGTGCAGGAGTCTTGCTTTACGCCTTCGAACGCGGGTTCGCCATGGCCCGCGCTGGTGAACAACCGGCCGAAAGCGAGCCGGCCTGAGGAATACCTCGCGCCAAGACCAATGGTCAGCACAGGAGTCTGCCATGTCGATATACGCCAATGAAATGACGCGGTCGAGTCCGCCCAACCGGCGTGCCGCGCAGTATGGGCGGCGTTGGGTGGTCAAGGTGGGCAGCAGTCTGCTCACCCGGGAAGACGGTCAGCCGGATCGTCTCGCCATTCGCAGTCTGGTTTTTCAGATGGCGACTCTACGCCAACAGGGTTTGGACGTCGTACTGGTAAGTTCGGGTTCCGTCAGTGTCGGGCGCGGCCATCTGGCATGCGGCGATGTGAACGGCAGCGCCGCAGACGTGGCGCGTCGTGCCGCCGCGAGTCTCGGGCAGGCGACACTGCTGCGCGTTTTTCAGGAGTGCTTCGAGGCCAGCGATACCCTCTGTGGGCAACTGTTGCTGACCAATGTGGACCTATCGGGGCGGTCGGCCCAGCGGCGTCTGCGGGATTCCATCGACGCGCTGCTGGTGGCTGGCGCGATCCCTATCCTCAATGAAAACGACGCTACGGTCCATGCCAACAATGGTATCGGCAACAACGATCTGCTGGCGGCACAGGTAGCTCGGATCTGGCGCGCCGATCTTCTCTTGCTGCTCACGGATCAGGTCGGATTGTATACCGCCGATCCTCGCCGAGACCCCATGGCACGCCTGGTGGACAGCTGCCGCTGCGATGATCCGAGGCTCATCGCCATGGCTGGCGGCAGCAAAGGCGCTCTGGGTACGGGCGGCATGGCAACCAAGATTCGGGCAGCGGGCCTTGTCGGACGTCGCGGTATCCCGACCCTTATCGCTGCGGGCCGCCAGGCAAGGGTGCTGCTGCGGGTGCGACAGGGTGAAGGACTGGGTACCTGGCTGGCGCCGGCGACGATGCGCAGTCTTGCCCAGCGACTGGGTCTGCCGACCCTGCCGCAGCCCGTTTATACCTGGGCCTAGGCTCGGCTTCGGACCGGTTCGATACGAGGATGCTGCCATGATTTCGCAGGATTGGTGGTCCCATCTGCTGCCCGCAATGCCATGGTTTGTGCTGGCACTAGCGGCATTCCTGAGTTGGGCGGCGCGAGAGCGGAGCCGCCGGCGCGCTGCCTATCGCGACGGTCGTCGTTGGGCCGAGGAGCATCCCGCCGCGCCCCTGTACCAGGCCATCACCATCGCCCAAGGGCGCTGGCCTTTGCGCAGTGAGGGGCAGGATCCTTGCCTCTACGCCTTTTTGCGCGGCTTTCACGAAGTGCGGCATGAGGCCAGGAAGGGCCACTGGTCCGACGCCCATCTGCGGAGGCTGCGGCCGTGATCGATCTGGGATGGGATTCCACTGTGTCCGTCGTGTCTCGCGATTGGGAGGGTTTTCTTATGTTATCGGTCGTGATTCTCAGCTTCGCGCTGCTCTTGTTGGCATTGTATTGGCTGTATTCCCGGCATCTGCGCGGCCTGGATGCCGCACACCGTACGCATCGCGCGAGGTATTCGGGAAGCGTCACCACGCTCGATCTCAGTGAACTGCTGCCGCAAGTGGCGCCGCACGATGATTTCCCCTGGGGCAAGGCCTTTGCCGAGCCTGCGCGTAAGGCAAGGGAAATGCGTCGCTGGGAGCTCTTGGCCGATATCGAACATCGAGCCTTCTGGTACTGCCGCGAAAGCTCCACCCTTGGCTTCTGGCGCATCGGCCTCGATGGTGCCGCCTTCTGGCAGGAATGGCGTCTGAGCGCCGGGGATTTGGCGCGCCTTCGGACACGCTACGCGCACTCCCCGTCCACGGAGTCCGCGACCGCCGAGCAGTCCCCACAGTCCACGGTACAGCAACGCGCCGTCGGTTTTTGATAAATCTATCCAGCCAAAGGCGGCGACGGAAGGTCTTTCCCTGGACAGAGCGTCTCGCGCTCCGTTTGTCAGCACGATCTTGTCCGCGAGAGACCTTCCGTGGCGGTCTTGGCGTATTCCGATACCGATGAGGCCGTCCGAATCCATGGAGCGTGACTTGTGAGCGGTTTTACGGCTTCCCTCCTGCAAACTCTTTTGGTTCTGGGCCTTTCCATAGCCTTGGCCTACCCCTTGGCCGCCTATCTGGAAGCGGTCTACGACGGTCGACCCTTTTGGGCGCGTAGGCTCCTGGGCCCTGTGGAAAAAGGGATTTATCGTGTGGCGGGCGGAGCCGCCCGGGAGGACATGGACTGGAAAAGTTATGCTCTGAACTTCCTCGGCTTCAATGTACTGGGTGCCGTAACCCTCTATCTTTTGCTCCCGTTGCAGGGACATCTGCCCTTCAACCCCGAGCATTTCCCCGGGATGTCTTCGGTGATGGCATTCAACACGGCCGCGAGTTTTGTGACGACCACCAATCTGCAGGACTATGGCGGCGAAAGTACCTTGAGTTATCTTTCCCAGGCCTTGGGTCTGGCCCAACAAAACTTTCTGGCGGGGGCGAGCGGCGCGGCGACTCTGCTCGCCCTCACCCGTGCGTTTATGCGCAGGAAGGGCAAGGGTCTCGGAAATTTCTGGGTCGATGTCACCCGCACGGTGCTCTACCTTTTTCTGCCCGTCGCTGCCATATTTGCGCTCTTTTATGTACAGCAGGGGGCCATTCAGAATCTGGCGGCCTATGTCCACGCCGATCTCATACAGCCCTTCGTGTATGACGGCCGTGGAGTGCATCAGCAGGTTCTGGCCATGGGCCCTGCTGCTTCGCAAGAAGCTATCACTATCCTGGGTGGTAACGGTGGCGCCTTTTTCAATGGCGGTGCGGCACATCCTTTCGCCAATCCGAGCCCTTTATCGAATCTTGGGCAGATGCTGTCCTTCATCCTTTTTCCCACGGCCTATATCTTTCTCTTTGGACGTATGCTGGGGCGTCGAAGGCTCGCTTGGGCCATTCTCGCCACAACGGTGCTGTTGTGGCTGCCTTTATCCTTGTCCAGCCAATATTTCGAGCTGCAAGGGAATCCGCGTTTACCCGCCAGCGTCGCTCAAGAGGCGCTTCCCCTCTATGCTGGAGGGGGTGATCTCGAGGGGGTAGATCTGCGTTTTGGCGCTGGTGCCTGTGGGCTATTTGGCAGTCTAGCCGCTACTACAGGTGCCGGGATGTCCGGCTGTGCTTACGATTCCGCCGCCCCGATGAGTAGTGGGATCAACATGCTCTACATGCAGCTAGGGGAGTTGCTCTACGGCGGAATCGGCGTAGGTCTGGAGAGTTTTCTGGCCGTGATGATCTTCGCTGTTTTTCTGGCTGGCCTCATGACTGGACGGACGCCGGTGTTTCTGGGTAAGAAAATTGAAGCTTACGACGTCAAAATGGTGTCCTTCGCCATTCTGCTGATGCCCCTGTTGGTGCTGCTGACCACCGCCCTGGCCGTGGCCCTGCCGGCAGGCCGGGAAAGCGTTTTTAATCCCGGACCACAAGGCTTCAGTGAGATCCTCTATGAATTCAGCAGTGCTGTGAACAACAATGGCAGCGATATGGGTGGCCTGAATGTCAATACCAGCTTTTACAATTTGCTGTCGGCTCTGGCCATGCTCTTTGGGCGATATTTTGGTATCTTGCCGCTCCTGGCCCTGGCCGGGAGCCTGGTGTGCAAGCAGGGTACGGCGGTGGGAGCCGCAACCTTGCGCGAAGACTCTCCTTTGATGATCGTCTTTGTGGCCCTCGTCATCCTGCTGCTCGCGGCCGTGACCTTTTTCCCCGCTCTTGCCTTGGGCCCAATCGCAGCGCAATGGCGCCTCTAGAGCGGGGATGCGAACTGCCCTTGCGTCAGCCGGCGCCGGCCGTGCCCAGGGTTGGGCCGTGGGGCGCGCTGTAGCCGTTGTCGCGGAACTGTTTTTGCCCCGCGGCACTGCGCAGATAGTCGACAAATTCCTGGCCGAGCTTGGGGTGGGGCGCATCGGTCAGAACCGCGGCATAGAATACCAGAGGCTGAGGATGCACGACTTTTTCCTTGCCATCCACGGTGATGGTGAACTGCACCTTGTCGTACCAGTCTTTGGCATAGCGTGGGTCGCTCAGATTGATTTCCGGCGGCAGTTTTATGCAGGGCAGTTTCTGGGAGCTGACGGCACTGAGATAGCCCGAGCTTGCGGCGAGCTGCCCACTTTTGAGCCGCGCCAGCAGCGAGGGCTCCGTAAAGATCTGCTGCGGATTCGTCTGTGAACCCAGGATCTTTTTCGCAAGATCCGGGATGTGGTAATACCGTTCCGCCAAGAGCATCGTGAAGATGATGTTCTGTCCCTGCGGGTCCGTGCGCGGATCGGTGCGTCCAAAGCTCACGCCAGGCATCTGCAGGACCTCGTACCAGGGTTTCCGACCCTGGGCTGCGGCGGCAAATTCCTTGGCGTAGGGACTGTCGGGACTGTAGGCGATGCACATCTGGGTGCTGGCGACGGGATAGGCCGCACGCACGAGACCCGCCTGCTGCAGGATCTCTATGGGTCCAGGGGTGATGGATACGAAGACGTCCGGACGAATCTTGTGGTCGGCGATGAGGCGGGCGAGGCCATAGGCTCCCTGACCCTCGCCGCGGTATTGGACCTGGTGCGCCTTGGCGAACTCCGGCCCTAGATGCAGATCCATCACGGCACCCATGGAGCCAGCGTAGGCGACGTAGAGATCTTCCGCGCCGGCTTGGGCAGCGCCGAGAGTAAGGGCAAGGGGCATGAGACAGGCAATCAGAACCGATGAGCGCACAGGTACCTCCCAGTATCGAAATATC
>NZ_JAGDWX010000013.1:87442-131041 GCF_023256195.1 Acidithiobacillus sp. | reverse complement strand
AGATGGGTTTCTAGTCGGATTCCGGGCCTTGATCAGGCCCGGAGATGTCCAGAAACGCGGTGTTCAGGAAACCTTGGTTTATATCAGCTATACTTGGCGCTAGAGTCTTTCGGTTTCACTCTTCCTGGAGCTGCAGCATCCTTGAGTAAAGGCGTTATTACTTTGGGTCACTCTGTGCAGGCTCTTGCCAAAGGCAGGACTAGGATACCGTCCGAACATGCTGGCAAAGGTGAGGCAACCGATTGATCTGCTTCGCAGGATCGAGTCCTTAAGGGAATCGCAATCTTGCTTGCCTCGCCCCGGGGATCAGCCGAAGGGTACCAACCTTGTCGGGCTGGCTCCAAGACATAAGGTTCCATGGCGGCCCAGGTTGCCTGCCTCATTGAAAACATGGAATATACAGACATTAAAGAATCCAAGGGATAATTCGGTTCGGTGTACGTTTGCAATATTCTGGGTAGCCTGAAAGATTAGCGATGAGGATCGATTCCTCCCGACGGATCCGAATCAAGTACAGGTAAAGAGTAGTTAGAGCAAGAAGAACTAGCACTGCAGGATTGCCGGAAAGCACTCCCAGACCAAGAAACGCGATAATACCACCCGTATAGGATGGATGACGAACGTAACGATAAGGGCCTTTTTCTACCAATTGTTGGTTCTTTGCCACGCGCAGCACTACAGAGAAAGCATCTCGCAAAATGGCTATTGCGTAAAAACGTAGGGCATAGCCCAGGACGAATAGAGTGGCACCAAAAACAATCCAAGGAGTGGTGGCAAATATGGGCAGATGAAGCGCATTAGATATAACGGTTCCCAAAAGAAAACTTATAAATAACGACATACCAACAAACCAGAAATAATACCTGTCAATCAATGCTCGACTGTGAACATCGACTTGGTCATATCTGCGGTAACGCCACCATATATAGTACTCCATAAGCAGCATAAAGATAATTGCCAGCACCGCATAATTAACCATGGCCGTTTCCTCAAAAATAATCCAGCGTCAGTTATCATGGTTGCCAATACCTTCGTAGAAGTGATCTACAGGAGGAAACCGACCAGACGGAACTCAGCTAACAGCTTATTAGCTATACAATATAACTCCAACCAGTAAGCCTCTGATCACACTCCGCACATATGTTCATCTTGGTTTTAGATCAGACAAAATGCCTCATTGTGTCTGGTGGCTCCGAGACTCATTGACCGTAATGTACTGAACCCCCTACAGGCAGGCAATCCCAGCAGGGTGCTATCATCAGACCTTAGGAATCACGGGGAGAAAACTTAAGGCCACCGTGGCCAACACCAGTCCTGCCCCAACGTCCGTTTTCAGTCTCAAGCAGCCGTTTAGTGGATCAATAGTACCCCCCAAGGGAACCTGCTGTCACGAATCGGCAATCCTCGTGCTACGGGGGTTATGCCTAGGGACCAGGGCCACACGTCGAACCAAGCGACAGGACAGGGTCGTCATGATCAGTCTTTGTAGCCCATGCGCAAACTATATTACCCATAATCAAATTTTATTGCCTGCGAACAGTCGCCGCCAATTGGCCGCCTATCTCACTCGACCGTGACGGCCTTGGCAAGGTTACGCGGACGATCGACGTCAGTCCCTTTCACCAGTGCGGCATGATAGGCAAGCAATTGTACCGGTATAGCGTGCAACACCGGGGACAGCAGGCCGGCGTGGCGCGGCAGGCGGATGACGTGAATACCTGCCGCCGCCTCGAAATGGCTATCCAGATCGGCAAAGACGTAGAGCTCTCCGCCCCGCGCCCGCACTTCCTGCATATTGCCCGCCAGTTTTTCCAGGAGTCGATCGTTGGGGGCAATCACCACCACCGGCATGTGCTGGTCCACCAGAGCCAGGGGTCCGTGCTTCAGCTCACCAGCGGGGTAGGCCTCGGCGTGGATATAGGAAATCTCCTTGAGCTTCAGAGCCCCCTCTAGGGCGATGGGGTAGTGCAGCCCACGGCCCAGAAAAAGCGCATGCTCCTTGTCGGCAAAACGCTGCGCCCACAGCTGAATCTGTGGTTCCAGATTCAAGGCCTGTTGCACACCGCTCGGCAACTGCCGCAGCTGCTCCAGATGATGCGCGAGACTCGCGTCGTCCAGACGACCGTGCTGGCTGGCCAGCGACAAGGCCAGCAGATATAGCGCTACCAGCTGGGTGGTGAAGGCCTTGGTGGAAGCGACCCCAATCTCCGGCCCGGCCCGGGTGATGAAGCGCAGGGCGGATGCCCGCGGGATGGCGCTTTCCGCCACGTTGCAGATGGACAGGGTGTCGTCGTGTCCCAGATCCTTGGCACGGCGCAGCGCCTCCCAGGTATCCAGGGTCTCTCCAGACTGGGACAAGGTGACGATGAGCTGGTGTCGGTCGGGAATCGAATCGCGATAGCGATACTCGTGCCCGAGCTCCGCATGGGCGGGTATGCCGGCGATGCTTTCGATCCATTGGCGCCCAACGAGGCTGGCGTAGTGGCTGGTGCCGGAGGCCAGGAAGAGCACGCTGCGCACCTGGGCCAAGCGCTCGCGCGCATCGGCTCCCCACAAATCCTGCAGCGAGAAGGGGCCCTGCAAGGCACCCTCCAGGGTATCGGCAATGGCCCGCGGTTGCTCGTGGATCTCTTTTTGCATGAAATGCCGATAGGGTCCGAGATCGATGGCCGCAGGGCTCAGCTGGCTCCAGTGCTCGGTGCGCTGGACGGGATTACCGGCGGCATCCTCGATGGCAATATCCTCTCGGGTGATTTCCGCCAGATCGCCGTCTTCGAGATAGACGACACGGCGCGTAACCGGCAGAAGTGCCGCAACATCGGAGGCGAAATAGTGCCCATGCTCCGCGAGTCCCAGTAAAAGCGGGCAACCCATTCGGGCGACGCAGATACGATCCGGATCCCGACGACTCAATACGGCCACGGCAAAGGCGCCGCGCAGGTGTCTTATGGCCTCCCGACACGCGGACCGCAGATCGGCTTGCCGAGATCGTTCGCGATGGATGAGGTGGGCGATGACTTCGGTGTCCGTTTCCGAACTGAAGACATAGCCTTGATCCTGAAGCTCACGTCTCAGTTCGACGAAATTTTCGATGATACCGTTATGTACCACGGCGATGTCCTCGCCCGAAAGCAGAGGATGGGCATTGTGCTCGACCACGCCGCCGTGGGTCGCCCAGCGGGTGTGGCCGATACCTACGCTACCCGTCAGCGCCTCCTGGGCTATGAGGGCGCTGAGCTCCGTCACCCTGCCCACGCTGCGTCGCCGCACGATCCCGCCCTTGGCAGACACCAGCGCAATCCCGGCGGAATCGTAGCCGCGATACTCCAGACGGCGTAATCCCTCCAGAATATGGGGTAAAACGTCGCCATCCGCCACGCCACCGACAATTCCGCACATACTGTGGTCCGACTCCTTGCTAGTCCCGGGTTTTCTTGGTGGGTCGCCGCCAGTGAGCGACGTAGCGTTGGGGGCTGCGACTGAGCGTGAGGCCGCCCTCCGGTACGTCCCGAGTGATGGTGCTACCAGCGCCAATGGTCGCACCGGCCCCGACCTGTAGCGGCGCGATGAGCTGGCTGTCGGAACCGATGAACACGCCGTCGCCGATTTCCGTGTGGTGCTTGTTGGCACCGTCGTAGTTGCAGGTGATCACGCCAGCGCCGACGTTCACGCCAGCGCCGATACGGGCATCGCCAAGATAACTGAGGTGATTGGCCTTGCTGCCGGCGCCCAACTCCACGGCCTTGACCTCCACAAAATTGCCGATGTGGGCCGCCGCACCGATGACACTGCGGGGACGGATCCGGGCAAAGGGTCCCACCCGTGCCCCCTGACCCAATTGCGCGCCCTCAATGACGGAGTAGGGCAGGATCTCCACATCGTCGGCGACGGATACATCCTTGAGGTAGACGCCGGCGCCGACGCGCACACCCCTGCCAAGGTGTACGCTGCCCTCGCAGACCACATTGACATCGAGGGAACAATCCTCACCGCACCGGAAGTCTCCCCGTATGTCGACGCGACTGCGATCACGCACCCGTAGACCCGAGCGCATCAACGCCTCCAATCGTCTTTTCTGATAGAGGCGTTCGACGGCCTCGAGCTGAAGCGCATCGTTGACCCCGCTGGCCTCGGTAGGATCGGCCAAGCAAAAGGCTCGCACCGGGACACGCTCGGACACGGCCAGTGTCACGACATCGGTGAGATAGATTTCCCCTTGGGCGTTGTGCGGCTGCAGACGCGGCAGCCAGGACCTAAGCTCCGCTACGGGCAGGATCATGACGCCCAGATTCACCTCCGTGATGCGGCGCTCGTCTTCGTCGCGGCAGTCCCGCTCCTCGCGAATACCGAGGATGGTATCGGTCCCATCGCGCAGAATCCGGCCATAACCCTGGGGGGCCTGCAACACACCGGTCAGGATACCCAGTTCCCGCTCGGCGATGGTATCCAGGAACTCCTGCAAGGTCTTGGCCTGCAGCAGCGGTACGTCACCGTAGAGCACCAGGATCCGCTGCGCATCCGCGAAACCCTCGGCGGCAGCGGCGACGGCGTCGCCGGTACCGCGCTGCCCATCTTGTAGCCACCAATGCAGGTTCCATCCCTCAAAATGCGCCCGCACGGCGTCGGCGCAATGGCCGAGCACCACGTGGATATGCCGGACATGGGAGAGTGCACCGGCACTCTCCAGCACGTGCTGCAGCAAAGGGCGGCCGGCCAGATCCTGCAGGACCTTGGGCCTTTGTGAATACATCCGCGTGCCTTTGCCGGCAGCAAGAACGACGACATCCGTGATCACGGAGCGACATCTCCTCTGTATGCGCTTTTCGCGCCCATACGCGGTCGTGCCCTTGGCTGGAAGACTCCCGTAAAAAACCCCAAGTGGGCGCGGGGCCCGGACCTGGGGTTTTTGAGTACTCGGCTATCCGCGACTGTTCCGGACCATTCCACGCCTGAACGCGCGGCGCCCCGGACTCAGCGCAAGAGACCTTGTTCCCGCAGCTTCTGGACGGTCTTGAGACGAGCGATCTGCTCCAGGAGTTCCGCCTGCGCTGCGGCGTAGTCCATGCCATCGAGCTGCTGACTCAGACGCGCCTCTGCCGCCTCCTTGGCAGCCCTGGCCTTGGCCTCGTCGATATCGGTGGCGCGCTCGGCAGAGTCCGCCAGCACCGTCACCAGATGCGGCTGAATCTCGAGAATGCCACCATTGACGAAGAGATACTCCGTCTCAGCGCCGTGCTTGATACGCAGCTCCCCAGGGCGAAGCCCCGTGAGCAAGGGCGCGTGTAGAGGGAGGATACCCAACTCCCCCATTTCGCCGGGGGCCACCACCATGTCGGCGGCGCCCTCGTAGATACTGCCCTCGGCACTTACAACCTGGACATCGATGGTCATGGCCATACCGCCTTATCCCTGCTGCAGCTTCTGCGCCTTGGCAATGGCTTCGTCGATGGTTCCCACCATGTAGAAGGCCTGCTCGGGCAGATGATCGTATTCGCCGTTGACGATGGCCTTGAAGCCGCGGATGGTTTCCTTCAGAGAGACGTAGGTTCCCGGCGCGCCCGTAAAGACCTCGGCAACGAAGAAGGGCTGAGACAGGAAGCGCTGAATCTTGCGCGCCCGCGCCACCAATACCTTGTCGTCGGCCGAGAGCTCATCCATGCCCAGAATGGCAATGATATCCTGCAATTCCTTATACCGCTGCAGCGTCTTCTGGCAGGCTCGCGCCACATCGTAGTGCTCCTGACCCACGATCTGCGGGTCGAGCTGGCGGCTGAAGGAATCCAAGGGATCCAAGGCCGGGTAGATGCCGAGCTCCGCGATCTGACGCGACAACACCACCGTGGCGTCCAGGTGGGCAAAGGTCGTGGCCGGGGAGGGGTCGGTGATATCGTCCGCCGGCACGTACACCGCCTGCACCGAGGTGATGGAGCCCACTTTGGTGGAGGTGATCCGCTCCTGCAGCTTGCCCATCTCTTCCGCCAGGGTCGGCTGGTAGCCCACGGCCGAGGGCATGCGTCCGAGCAAGGCCGAAACCTCCGTGCCGGCGAGGGTGTAGCGGAAGATGTTATCGATGAACATCAGGATGTCGCGACCCTCATCGCGGAAATGCTCCGCCATGGTCAGCCCCGTGAGTCCGACCCGCAGACGGTTGCCTGGGGGTTCATTCATCTGCCCGTAGCAGAGCGCAACCTTGTCCAGCACCTTGGATTCGGTCATCTCGTGGTAGAAGTCGTTGCCTTCGCGGGTGCGCTCACCGATACCGGCGAACACCGAGTAGCCGGTGTGCTCGATCGCGATGTTGCGGATGAGCTCCATCATTAACACCGTCTTGCCCACGCCGGCACCACCGAAGAGACCCACCTTGCCACCCTTGGCAAAGGGACATACCAGATCGATGACTTTGACGCCCGTCTCCAGGATTTCCGTACTTGCCGCCAGTTCATCGAAGGCGGGCGCGGCGCGGTGGATGGGCGTCCGCTGATCGCACTGAACCTCGCCCTTGCCATCCACCGGATCGCCCAGCACGTTCATGATTCGTCCCAGCGTGCCGTGTCCGACCGGCACACTGATAGGTGCCCCGGTACGGCGCACCTTGAGACCGCGCTTCAGACCTTCGCTCGCGCCCATGGCGATGCCACGAGCCACGCCATCGCCCAACTGGTTCTGAATCTCGATCGTGAGCTGGCGATCCTCGACAATCACCGCTTCCATGATCTCCGGAACCTCGCCTCGCGGAAAGGCGATGTCGATCACCGGCCCAATGACCTGGACGATGTGACCTACCGCCTGTTCTGCTGCTTGCGCTTCGCTCATGTTCTAACCCTCGATAGTAAATGGAAGACTCTAGACCGCCGCCGCACCGGCGCTGATCTCGGCAATTTCCTGGGTGATGGCCGCCTGACGCGCTTTGTTATAGGCCAGCTGCAGGTCCGACACCATCCGTTTGGCGTTGTCCGAAGCATTCTTCATGGCCACCATGCGAGCACTCTGCTCGCAGGCCAGGTGCTCGATGACGGCCTGATACACCACCGACTCCACATAGCGCTCCAGCAGCCGGTCCAGTACGGGACGGGCCTCCGGTTCGTAAATGTAGTCCCACTGCTCCTTTTTCTGGGCTTCGGTCGGCTCTGGCTTGGCCACCGGCAGCAGCTGCTCCAGGGCAGGTCGCTGCACCATGGTATTGATGAAGCGCGACGACACCAGATAGACGACATCCACCTCACCGCGGCGGAAGGCATCGGCCATGGCGCGAATAGGGCCGATCATATCGGCAAGGTTGGGCCGGTCACCGAGGCCATTCAGCTCTGCGACCATATGACCGCCGTGCCGGCGCATGAATGCGATACCCTTGTTGCCGTAAACGCCCAGATCGGCGTCGATACCCTGCTGGTGCAGCTCGTGCATTTTGTCCACGACCTTCCGCAGGACGTTGACATTGAGTGCACCGCAAAGACCGCGGTCCGTGGTCACCACCAGAAAACCCGCGCGCTTGACTTCCCGCGCTTCCAGAAAGGGATGCCGGTACTCCGGGTGCGCCTGGGCAAGATGCCCGAGGACCTCGCGGATCTTCTCGGCGTACGGCCGAGCCGCGCGCATCCGCTCCTGGGCTCGCCGCATCTTGCTGGCTGCCACCATCTCCATGGCCCGCGTAATCTTTCGCGTGTTTTTAACGCTCTTGATCTGCGCGTTGATTTCCTTGGCCTTAGCCATGTAGAACTCCTAGTAGGTCGACGTGGATTTGAACTGCTTGACCGCCGCGTCCAACTGCTGCTTGAGTTCATCCGTCAGCTCTTTCTTCGCCTCGAGAGCCTCCAGAAGATCCTGGTGATTGGAGTGCAGGTAAGAGAGCAATGCCTTCTCGAAGGACCGCACCTTGCTCACATCGACATCGTCCAGCGCGCCGCTACTGGCAGTGAAGAGCGATACCGCCTGCTCGGCTACGGACATGGGTGCATACTGGTCCTGCTTGAGAAGCTCCGTCACCCGCTTGCCGCGCTCGATCTGCTTGCGCGTAATATCGTCCAGATCCGAGGCGAACTGGGCAAAGGCGGCCAGCTCGCGATACTGCGCGAGGTCAAGACGAATGTTGCCGCCCAGCTTCTTGATGATCTTGGTCTGGGCCGCACCACCCACACGCGACACCGACAAGCCCGCGTTGATGGCGGGACGGATGCCGGAGTTGAAGAGATCGGACTCGAGATAGATCTGGCCGTCGGTGATGGAGATGACGTTGGTAGGCACAAAGGCGGAAACGTCACCCGCCTGGGTCTCGATGATGGGCAAGGCCGTCAGCGAGCCCGTCTTGCCCTTCACCTCACCCTTCGTGAACTTTTCCACATAGTCCGCATTGACGCGGGAGGCGCGCTCCAGCAGACGCGAATGCAGATAGAAGACGTCGCCGGGGTAGGCTTCGCGACCGGGCGGACGCCGCAGCAGCAGGGAAATCTGACGGTAGGCCCAGGCCTGCTTGGTCAGGTCGTCGTAGACAATGAGCGCGTCCATACCCCGATCGCGGAAATATTCGCCCATGGTGCAGCCAGCATAGGGTGCCAAGTACTGCATGGCTGCCGACTCCGAAGCGTTGGCGGCAACCACGATGGTGTACTCCATGGCACCGTACTCTTCCAGCTTGCGCACTACCGCAGCGACGGTGGAGGCCTTCTGGCCAACGGCCACATAAATACAGAAAACGTCTTTGCCTTTCTGGTTGATGATGGCGTCGACGGCGACGGCGGTCTTGCCCGTCTGCCGGTCGCCGATGATCAGCTCACGCTGGCCGCGGCCCACCGGTACCATGGCGTCGATGGCCTTGATGCCTGTCTGCATGGGCACGTCCACGCTCTGTCGCTCCACCACACCCGGTGCGATCTTCTCCAGGACATCGAACTCCTGGGTGTCCACGGGACCCTTGCCGTCCACCGGCTGCCCTAGCGTGTTCACCACACGGCCCAGCAGGGCCTTGCCGATGGGAACCTGCATCACCTTACCGGTGCACTTGACGGTGTCTCCTTCCTCCAGACCCGTAAACTCGCCCAGCACGACAGCGCCGACGTTGTCCTGCTCCAGGTTGAGGGCAAGCGCATACTTGCCACCGGGAAGCTCCAGCATCTCGCCATACATCACGTCTTCCAGACCGTGGATGCGGAGAATACCGTCACCCAGGCTGATGATAGTGCCTTGGGAGCGGGTTTCGACCCGTCCCTGAAAGCCCGCTATCCGCTCGCGGATCAGTTCACTGATTTCCGATGGATTCAGTTGTTGCATGCCAGTTCCTCAAGTCTTAATTGCGAAGGGTCTGGGTCAGCTGCTCCAGCTGACCACGAACGGATGCGTCGATGGTAAGGTCGCCCGCCTGCAAGACGAGGCCGCCGAGGATGTCCTCGTCCACCTCTTCCCGCAACTGCACCTCGTGATCCGGGAAGCGGCGCCGCAGCGCCTCGCGCACGGCCGATTTCTGATCATCGGCCAGCGGTACCGCAGAGCGGACGACCACCTCCATCCGGCGCTGATCGGCGAGCACCGCCGCCTGAAAATGCGCAGCGATCTCAGAAGCCGCGGCCCAGCGATCGTTCTCGAGGAGCACCGCGATGAAGCGCCGCCAAGCCTCGCCGTTCACCTCTACGGGCAGGGAAGACAGAAACTGAACCTTGTCCTCCTCAGCCCGCTCGGGATCGTCGAGGAAAGCGCGTGCCTGTGGATCCGCGATCCAGGCCGAGAGGACAGAAAGGGCGTTGGACCACGCGCTTTCTTGGTGCTCGGCCTTGGCTACGGAGAAGAGTGCGTCGGCATAGGGCCTCGCTATCGTGATCAGATCCGCCATAGGTCTAGGCCTCAGAGCTCCCCGACCACACGGTCCAGAATATCACGATGGGTATTGCTGTCGATTTCCCGGTGCAGAATGCGCCGCGTGCCGTCCACCACCAGTTCCACCACCTGGCCCCGCAGCACCTCGCGCGCACGATTGGTCTCCACCTCGATCTCGGCCCGGGCCCCGGCAATGATGCGATCCGCCTCTTCCCGCGCCTTGACCTGCGCTTCTTCGCGCATCTCCACGCTCCGGCGCTCGGCGTTGGCGATGATCTCGGCAGCCTTGTCCTTGGCATCGCGAAGAATCTGCTCTGCGCGCTTCTGCGCCAGAGCCAGCTCTTCTTTACCGCGCTCCGCCGCCGCCAGGCCATCGCTGATCTTGGCGCGCCGATCGTCCATGATCTTGCGTAGTGGACCGTACAGATACTTGTAGAGCAACACCACCAAGATGGCAAAGGTGATCAACTGAATGATCAAGGTGCCATTGATTGCTACTGGATTCATGATTCCCTCTTATGTGCAGAACCGGCGCGCGCCGGACCGACCTCAGCCCAGGAAGGGATTGGCGAAGAGGAACCAGAAGCCGAAGGCGAGAATGATGAAGGGGAAAGATTCCATCAGGCCCGCAAAGATGAAGGTGTTGACCATGAGCTGCGGGCGCATCTCCGGCTGACGGGTGATGCCTTCGATGGTCTTGGAGGTGATCAAGCCCCAGCCGATGGCGGAACCGAGACCAGCGGCGCCGAAAATGATACCCACGGCAATGGCGGTAGCTGCAACGATGATGGTATGCGCGTCCATGATGACTCCTGAGATGACGAAAGGTGATAAGAATCCGAAATTCTGGGCTCTGCGCTCAGTGTTCCTGCATGTTGGCCATGCCCAGATACACTACGGTGAGTACCGTGAAGATAAAGGCTTGCAAAATGATGATAAGGCTTTCGAAGCTCGACCACACCACGCCGAGAATGCCCTCCCCCCACCAGGGCAGCATCACGAGCAACAGGAAGACGAGCTCTCCTGCGAACATGTTGCCGAAAAGTCGCAGGCCGAGGCTGAGAGGCTTGGTGATCTCTTCGATGAGGGTCATGACGATGTTCAACGGGAAAAGCCACGGCCCAAAGGGATGGGTGAGATAGGTCTTGAAGTAGGCAAAACCCTTTACCCGCAGGCTGGTGAACAGACTCAGCAGGAATACTGCAATGGCGACACCGAGGGTCGTGTTGAGATTGACCGTCGGCGTGATGCGAAATTCGGGGATGCCGAACCAGTGCGCCACAATGGCGGGCAGGTAGGCGGGGATCACGTCCATGCTGTTCATGAGCAGGATCCACAGAAAAACGGTGAGAGCCACCGGTGCGATCATCGGATCCCGTACCGGGAAGCTGTCGGTTACCAGGTTGTCGATGAACTCCACGACCCCCTCGAGCCAGGATTGCATGCCCGTGGGCGCGCCACTGACCAGTCTGCGACCCACCACCATGCTGGTGATTACCAGGACCGCGGCAAGCACCCAGCCCATGAGGATGGTGTCGAGGTCGAAGGTCCAGAAGCCATGGCCAACGTGCCAGTTGGTAAGATGCTGGGCGATATCGCCTTGAGCCACGTTTCAACTCCTTTGACTGCTGCGTTGCCGCAGCATGAAACCCAAGAATACAAAGTGTGTGAGCAGCAGGCCAGCCACCAATCCGATCACGGGGAGATGGAGCCAAGCGATGGCCACCAGCAGACCCACGATGGTGATCGTCCAGCGCTGCAACACTGCGCCGCCGAGGCGTCGCGCACCTCGACCGGACACAGGGAGCGCTACGAGGCGACTACCCAGTATGAGCATATTGATGACGCTCAACGATGCGGCGTAGAGGACCGCGAGAGCGGCTTCGCGTCCCCAACGCCACTGGACGAAGCCGGCGACCACCAGAGCCAAGGTCACCTCCCACGTCACCACGCGCGCCACAAAGGACGAGAACCGCACCATGGCCGTTTGTTTTTCTTGCTCTTTCAACGGCTCGGTCCTGAATTCGCTGGGAGTCTAAAGGCGCGCATCGGGCTCGTCAAGGGTGTGGACGCTAATCGAGGGCGCTCAGGTCGAGCTGCAGGCGTTGCCAGAGTTCCGCCTCCTCGGCAGCGTCCCGCCAGCGGATGCGTAGCTCCCCACCCTGCCCACGCTGCCGTACCTGCACCGGCAGGCCCAGCTGCGCGGCAATGAGCTCGGTGAGGGCCTGGACATTGGCGTCAGCGGATGGTGCCCGACGTTTTTTCCGGCTCTGTCCGGCGAGCTTCTCCATCTGCCGCACACTCAAGCCTTCGCGTACCGCGCGCATCGCCAGCTCCCGTTGCTGCGTGGGCTCCAGCGCCGCCAGGGCACGCGCGTGTCCGGCGGACAGGGCGCCACTCTGCAGGTGGGTCGCGAGGCTTGGGTCCAGACGCAGCAGTCGCAACTGATTGCTGATAGCGGCCCGCGAGCGGCCCAGAGATTGGGCGAGGGCGTCGTGGGTGAGGTGGAACTCGTCCACCAGCCGTTGCAGAGCCTGAGCCTCTTCCAAAGGATTCAGATCCTGCCGCTGGATGTTTTCGATCAGCCCGATAGCGAGGGCTTGCTGATCGCCGCATTCTCGCACCAGCGCCGGTATCTCGCGCAGGCCGGCCCTTTGGGCCGCCCGCCAGCGGCGCTCGCCAGCCAGGATCTCGAAGCGTCCTTCGGCCAGAGCTCGGACCAGAATGGGCTGTAGCACCCCTTCGCTGCGGATGGAGCTGGCAAGCTCCTCCAGGGCTTCTTCTGGGAAATGTCGGCGCGGCTGGAAGCGTCCGGGCTGCAGCAGATCCAGAGGAATGCTGCGCAGGCTGTCGCTGCTCGACTGGGCAGAAAAAAGGGCGTCGAGCCCCCGCCCCAAGGCCCCGGGTCGCTTCACTGCCGCCACTCCCGCTGCAGAAACTCCGCGGCCAGGACGCGGTAGGCCTCGGCCCCGGCGCAGTGGGGATCGTAGTCGAGGACCGCTTTGCCGTAGCTGGGGGCCTCGGCGAGGCGGACGTTGCGGGGCACCACCGTGCGGAAAAGTTTTTCAGGGAAATGCCGCTCCAGCTCCGAGCCGACCTCACCGGCCAAGCGGTTGCGGGCATCGAACATGGTGCGCAGGACCCCGTGCAGCTCGAGCCCGGGATTCAACCGACTGCGTACCCGACGGATGGTGCCCAACAGTTGAGCAAGACCTTCCAGGGCGTAGTACTCGCACTGCATGGGAATGAGCACGCGCTCTGCCGCGACCAGGGCATTGATGGTCAGTAGATTGAGAGCGGGCGGGCAGTCTATCAGGCAGTAATCCCACTGGTCCGGGGCCTTTTCCAGGGCGCGACGCAGGACCGACTCGCGCTGTGGACGCTGCACCAGCTCTACCTCGGCACCGGCCAGATCGGGACTGGCAGGGAGCAGATCCACCTGCGCGGCCCGCCGCACGGCCGACAGCAGCTCCGCCTCTTCCAGAAGGACGTGGTAGACATTGGGATTCAGGGCCTTGGACAGACCCATGCCGGTGGTGGCGTTGGCCTGGGGATCCAGATCGATGAGCAGAGCACGCTTGCCCGCCGCGGCCAGCGCCGCCGCCAGATTGACGGCCGTCGTGGTCTTGCCGACCCCACCTTTCTGATTGGCAATGGCAATGCAGCGCATCGAGAGGGCGTGTTCTCGGTCTGAGGAGATGTGGCAGAGCATACCCTTTTACCGACGTTCCGGGCTAGCCCGTGGAGTCTGCGGACAGCCGCGGTTTGGGCCAGCGAACCAGAAACCGCGGCGGGAGCCCAGGTACCGTCAACGGGATGATCTCTGGTGCAAGCTCCGTCGCCCGGGGCCATTCCTGCAATTCCGCAATCCAGCCTGGGCCCTTGGCCGCCAGCACCTGCGTGCCGCTACCCTGCAGGTGCTGGGTCAAGGCGTCCAGACCTGCGAGGGAGGCCGTGGCCCGGCTGAGGATGGCAGCGATAGGCTCGGCGGGGCAGTAGCTCTCGACGCGTCCTGCATGGACCTCGACTCGGGCCAGACCCAGGTGGCTGCGCAGGTGACGGAGAAAGGCAACCTTCTTGGCATGGGGCTCGATGAGCACGATATCCTGTGCCGGACGGACGATGGCCAGAGGTACACCGGGCAGACCGGCGCCGCTACCCACATCCAGGAGCCGCCCTTCGGGCGTGTAGGGAAGCAGAGCGAGACTGTCCAGCAGGTGGTGCGTCACCATCTCCTGCGGGTCGCGTATGGCGGTGAGATTGTGGCTACGATTCCAACGCTGCAACTCCGCGAGATATTGCACCAGGGTGTCGAGCGCGTCCGCGTCCACAGCAACCCCCAGACCCATGGCGTTCAGCCCGTCGCTCAACTGGCGACGCAGCAGTTCTCTGGGGAATTCCACCATGGGGAGCGGGCTCAGACACCGGCCTGCAGCTGACGACGTTTCACGTGGATCAAGAGCAGAGAAATGGCCGCCGGAGTCACGCCCGGGATACGGCTGGCCTCACCCACGGTGCGCGGACGCTGGCGCTCCAGCCGCTGACGCACCTCGAACGACAGGCTGTCGAGCTGCCGGAAATCCAGGTCTTCTGGGATGTGGGCCTGCGCCCAACGCTGGGCACGCTCGATTTCCTCGGCCTGACGCTGTATGTAACCAGCGTACTTGGTCTCAATCTCCAGGTGCTCGGCCACCGCCTCGGAAAGTTCGGCATTCTCTCCCACCAAGCGAGCCACGGCCGCATAATCCCACTCCGGTCGGCGCAGCAGTTCCAGAGCCGTGAGATCGCGCGGTTCGCCGTCGCCCATTTCCACTCCCAACGCGCGCGCCGCGGCACTGTCCACACGAAGGCGCAGGCTCGCCAGGCGCTCGCGCTCCCGACCAAGCTGCGCCTGCTTGACCTCGAAGCGCTGCCAGCGCTCGTCACCCACCACGCCCAACCCACGACCGATGGGGGTAAGCCGTCCATCGGCATTATCCTCGCGCAACTGCAGGCGATATTCCGCCCGGCTGGTGAACATGCGATAGGGCTCGTCCACGCCGCGGCTGACCAGATCGTCCACGAGGACCCCGATATAGGCTTCGTGTCGCGCCGGGCACCAGGGTGCCTCGCCGCGCAGGCCGCGCACCGCGTTGATTCCGGCCAGGAGCCCCTGCGCCGCCGCCTCTTCGTAGCCGGTGGTGCCATTGATCTGCCCGGCGCAGAAAAGACCGGGCAGACGACGGCTCTGCAGGCTGTGATCGAGATCCCGCGGATCCAGATAATCGTATTCTATGGCGTAACCAGGACGCAGCAGGATCGCCCGCTCCAGGCCACGGATGCTGCGTACCAGCTGCTCCTGGATCGCGAAGGGCAGACTCGTGGAGATGCCGTTGGGGTAGACTTCCTGCGTGTCCAGTCCCTCGGGCTCGAGGAAGATCTGGTGCGAGGCCTTGTCCGCAAAACGAACGATCTTGTCCTCGATGGATGGGCAGTACCGCGGCCCCACGGCCTGGATGAAGCCGCCGAAGAGTGCCGAACGCTGCAGATTGGCGGCGATGATCTCGTGGGTGCGGCTGTTGGTGTGGGTGATGAAACAGGGTCGCTGGGGTAGCGGCACCTGGCTGTTGAGGAAAGAAAAAGGGCGCGGCGGCGTGTCCCCGGGCTGAGGCTCGAGGCAGCTGTAGTCGATACTGCGTCCGTCGATACGCGGCGGCGTTCCGGTCTTGAGCCGTCCCACAGGAAACCCCATGGCCCGCAGACGTTCGGCAAGGGCATTGGCCGGCGGATCTCCCGCCCGACCCGCCGACGTCCGGCGGTCCCCAATGTGAATCTGGCCGCCCAGAAAAGTGCCCGTCGTCAGCACCACGGCACGGGCACCGATCTCGATACCGTTCTCCAACTGTACCCCAGCCACGCGCCCGGCCCGCAGCAGAAGATCGGCCACCGTACCCTGAAACAAATGCAGCGCCGGCAGGGCCTCCAGCAACTCGCGAATCGCCTGTCGGTATCGCACGCGGTCCGCTTGGGCCCGGGTCGCCTGCACCGCTGGGCCCTTGCGCCGGTTCAGGGTACGAAACTGGATCCCGGCGGCATCGATGGCGCGCCCCATGAGTCCGTCCAGGGCATCGATTTCCTTGACCAGATGTCCTTTGCCAATGCCACCGATAGCGGGATTGCAGGACATCTGGCCGATGGTGTCGAGATTCTGGGTGAGCAGCAGGGTGCTTGCCCCAAGGCGAGCACCCGCAGCGGCTGCCTCGACGCCGGCATGACCGCCACCAACTACAATGAGATCATATGCTTGTGCCATGCGGCGATTATCCCCGTCCGTGTCGGCCACGGCAAGATATCCGCCTTGGCGCGCGAGCCCTCACTGGGGACGACGCCAGACGCCGGCTACGCGCTCCTCGTCCTCTTGATAGTACAGACAGGTCAACGCGGCAAAGGCCGTCGCCAGCTCCCCGGGCCCGGCGCGGAAATCCGGATCGCGCGGGCCGCGACCGCGGTAGCTGCCGCACCAGGTCGCATAAACGAGCAGGCCGCCGGAGCGCAGCGCGGCCACGAGCCTGGAAAAAATGGGACGGGCCATGAAGTTGGCCACGTGTATGCAGTCATAGGATTGCTCCTTCGGCGGTGCCCTCAGCACGTCGCGGACCTCGGCATGGAGCGCAACACCGTCGGCGAGGGGGCGCAGGGCTGCAATGGCCGCCTCGGCAGTGTCCCAGGCCTCTGTCACGTAACCGCACCGCGCCAAATACAACGCATCTTGACCCCGACCGCAGGCAAGATCCAGAGCCGTGCCCTGCTGCGGTGCCCGTACCCAGGCCTGCAGCAGATCGTGCACCGGCGGCAGCGCGCTGCCGGAGAGCTCGGTGTAGCGCGCCTGCCAGCGGGCTTGACGATCCGCATGGCGGGGGTCGCCGTGCCCGCTCCCCTCAGTGCTCATTGCGGATGCGCGGCAAGAGTTCTGCAAGACTGCAGGGGCGATTGCGGCTGTCCAGCTGCGGCAGGACGATCTCCTGCAGGCCCAGACGCACGCCACCGCGCGATCCCGGCAGAAGAAAGATCAGGGTGCCGGAGCACACGGCCGCCTCGGCCCGTGACTGGATGGTGCTCGACCCGATCTCCGCGTAAGAGAGCTGGCGAAAGAGTTCACCGAAGCCGGGGATGGCCTTGCTCACCAACGGCGCCATAGCCTCGGGGCAGACATCCCGACCAGTGACTCCGGTGCCGCCCGTGGCGATGACGACGTCGACATCGGGATCGTCGATGAAGCTCTGGAACTGCCCGCGCAAGGCCATCAGATCGTCGCGGACGATGACCCGCGCCGCTACGCGGTGCCCGGCGTCACGGCACAGGCTCTCGGCCAGATCGCCGGAGCTGTCTGTGGCCGGGGTGCGGGTATCGGAGGCCGTCAGGATGGCAATGCTGAGAGGGTGAAAGGGACGATTGGGATCGATGGGCATGGCAATTCCTCCACGGCTAGCTGGTACGGTCTGGCCCCCGAGGGCGTTTCGAAGCCGACGCTGCAGGGCCTGGGTCAGTGACCCGTCTCGTCGTCGCCATCCCCACGGCGCTCACTGCGCAGGGCGATACCGAGGCTCTTCAGCTTACGATACAGGTGGGTGCGCTCCAGCCCCACGGTCTCGGCAGTGCGGGCGATGTTCCAGTCATTGCGCGCCAGGTGGTATTCCAGAAAGGCGCGCTCAAAGCGCTCCCGAGCGCGCTTCAAGGTGCCGCCAAAGTCTTCCTGATCAAGTCCCATGGGCTGGGCGAAGACCGAACGGTTGTCGAGCCCCAGCGCGCCTTCAATCTCATCGGCGCTGACCTCCGGGCCCTCGGACAGGATCAGCAGGCGTTCCACCAGGTTCTGCAGTTCTCGAACATTGCCAGGCCAAGGGTAGTGGCGCAGCACCTCCAGGGCATCGGGTCGGAATTGCCGCGGCGCCAGGCCATCGCGGCGACCGTAGAAGGCCATGAACTCCTCCACCAGCACCGGAATGTCGTCCACCCGCGCCGACAGCGGCGGTACGCGCAGTGGCAGGGCGTTGAGACGATAGAAGAGCTCTTGGCGAAAACGCCCGGCCTGCACGGCCTGCCCCAGATCCTGCACGCTGCCGGCGATCACGCGCACATCGACGGGCACGGGACTGTCACCACCGACCCGCATGATGCGCCGCTCCTGCAATGCCGAACTCAGGCGCGCCTGGGTCTCGAGATCCATGTCGCCGATCTCATCGATATAAAGGGTGCCTCCGTGGGCCATCTCCAAGCGTCCCCGCACCAGGCGCCCATCCTGTTCGCTGCCGAAGAGCTCGATGGCGACATTGGGACGGGCGATGGCGGCAGCGCGCAGATCCACGAAGGGCCCGCGCGCACGGCGGCTGTGCTGGTGCAGATAGCGTGCCGCGACTTCCTTGCCGCTGCCGGGCTCGCCCAGCAGCAAGGCCCAGGAGTCCACGGCGGCGACGCGCTCCAACTGTTCCCGAAACTGGCGGATGGCCAAACTATCGCCGGAGGGTCGATGGACCACCCCGACCTGATTCTGCAGGAGACGATTCTCGCGCTGCAGACGGCTGGCCTCCAGGGCGTGCGCCACCGTCAGCAGGGTCTTGTCCAGGGACAGGGGCTTTTCGATGAAGTCGTAAGCGCCAAGCTTGGTGGCCTGTACCGCCGTTTCGATGGTACCGTGTCCGGACATCATCACCACCGGCTGCTCCAGGCCCTGCTCGGCCAGGCGCCGCAGCAGGCTGAGCCCGTCCTCGCCGGGCATCCAGATATCCAACAAGAGCAGGTCGAAAATCTGATCGCGGCACAGGGCCGACGCCGCCTCGGCACTGGCGGCGGTCTGCACGGCATAACCCTCGTCCTCGAGAATCTCGGCCAGGGTGGCGCAGATATCCGGTTCGTCGTCCACCACGAGAATCTTCAGGCCCGACTCTTCCATCCTCCCTCCTCCGTCTCCGACTCCTGCAAGGGAAAACGCATCACGATGCGTGCTCCGCCGTCCAGACCCTGATTGTCCGCATGAATCTGCCCACCATGCTCCTCGACAATGCGACGGACGATGGCGAGACCCAAGCCCGAGCCTTTGACCTTACTGGTGACGTAGGGTTCGAAGACCCGTGCCAGCAACTCCGCCGGAAAGCCCGGGCCGTTGTCGCTCACTTCCCATTCTAACACGGCTTGGCCCGCCTCGACGCCCACCCGGCTGGCAATGCGAATGACCTTGTGTGGGCGCTCGTCACCGACCGCCGCGAGCGCGTCCAGGGCATTGCGCAGCAGGTTGTTGAGGATCTGTCGCAGACGATTGGCGTCGGCACGCAAGGGCGGCAGATCCGCAGCCAGTGCGGTCTGCAGTTCTACCCCGGAGTCCTGGCCGCGATAGAGTTCCAGAACGTCCAGTATCAAGGTGTTGAGGTCCACCGGCCGCAATTCCAGCTGCGGCGCCCGGGCGTAGTCGGAAAAGGCGTCCACGAGCACCCGCAGGGAATCCACCTGATGGATGATGGTGCGAGTGGCCCGATCCAGGGTGTCGGCCTCCGGTCCCAGGCGCTCCAGATATTTGCGGCGCAGGCGCTCGGCCGACAGCTGAATGGGCGTGAGCGGATTCTTGATCTCGTGGGCCAGACGGCGGGCCACTTCGCTCCAGGCGGCGCTGCGCTGGGCGGCCACCAGGGTGCTGATGTCGTCGAAGACCAGGACGAAACCGCTGCGACCGCCTTCCTCGACGAAACGGGCGCCGTGTAGGATGAGGGTTTGATTGCCGTCCTTGCGCTCGATCTGCAACTCCTTGTGCATCTCGGCGCGGGGTTGGCGTACCCAGTCCTGCACCAGCTGCCAGAAGGGTTCGAGCACCGCGCCGTCGCCGGACTCCGCCAGGGTACGGCCGGTCTGGAGATCCTGCTGCAGGATCTGTCTGGCAGCGGCGTTGCACTCGGTCAGGCGCTCCTCGCCATCAAAGGTCAGGATGCCGCTGGAGATCTGCGCCAGCACCGTCTCCAGATACAGGCGGCGCTGTTCCGCCTGCTCCTGAGCGGCCGCCGCCTGGGTCTTGGCACGCGCCAGCTGCCGGGTCATGTTGTTGAAGGAGTGAATGAGCACCCCCAGCTCATCCTGGCTGGCCACCGTCTGTACCGGGATGAACTCGCCCCGAGCCACCGCCTGGGTCCCGGCGGCGAGGCGGGCGATGGGGGCGGTCAGGCGGCGGGCGAGGTGCAGGCCCATCCACACGGCGGACAGCACCGCCAGAAGGAGCGCCACGCCGAGGCTCAGCTGAAAGGCGGTCTTCATCGGCTCGCGCATGAGCAGGAGCTGGTGGTAGCGGGTGTAGGCCACCTGTACCGCCGCTGCCGCTTTGCTCAGCTGCTCCGGAATCGCCTGCTCCACATAGAGCAGGCGATTGCCCTGGCCGAGGTTGGGGCTCATCACCGGCACCACCACACGCACCACCATGCGCCCGTCCGGCTCGGTGATGATCTTGGCGTCCGGATGCCCCGTATTCATGCCCAGCATCTGCCGCCGCGGCAAGCGCGGGGCCAGGTCGAGGCTGTCGCTGCTGGTGGCGATGATGCGATTGTTGCTGGAGAAGAGTGTCACACTGCTCAGGCGAAATTGATCCCGCAACTGGATCACGGTGAGCACGGCATTGCTGTCGGACTCTCCCACCAGGGCCTGGGCAATGCTCTCGGCAGCGAGGAGGGTGTTGCTGCGGTAGCGATCGAGCCCGGCCTTGGCGACGTCCAGGGCCTGATCCAGCGCGCTCTGCACCGCCGAACTGAACCAGGAGTCCACACCGCGGTCCAGATATTGCCAGGAGAAGGCGAACACGACGGTGGCCGGGAGCAGGCTCAGGACGGTAATGATGACCACGAGGCGGGTCGCCAGCTGGCTGCCCACCTCGCCGCGGCGCAGGCGCCAGACCAGCGCAGCCACGGACAGGATCACCAGCCCCAGCAGTCCCAGCAGAATGATGGCCGATGCCACCAGCATGGGGACGAAATAGGCGCTGAGGGGACCGCCGGCACCGGTAACAAAATTGACGCCCAGAAAAATGAGTATGGCGACGATCAGCAGTATCGCCCCGAGACGTGGACCGCTGCCCTCGCTCGCATCTGCGCCCCCACGACGCAGGGCTCGCAGCCAGGAACGGCGCGAAGACTCTGGCCGCTGCGGACTGCTCATGCGAAGTCCTCAACCGTCACGTCCGGCCGCGTCGTCTCGTCCGTTTCACGTGAAACACAAGCCGGCGCCACAATCTTGCCCAGCAGGGCATAGAAGAAGCCATCCATACCGTCCTCACCCGGGAGCCGCTGCCCGCACAGCGGGTGCTCCAACACACGGGCATCGCTGTGACGATCCAGGAAACCAGCCACCTGTTCCTGGTTTTCTTCCGGCAACACCGAACAGGTGCAATAGAGCAGACGACCACCGGGCTTGAGCACCGGCCAGAGTGTATCCAGGAGGCGCTGCTGTTCGCCGCAGACAGCTTCCAGGTCCGTTTCACGGCGACGCAGGAGAATATCGGGGTGACGACGGATAACCCCGGTGGCCGTGCAGGGTGCGTCCAGGAGGATGGCGTCGAAGGGCGTACCATCCCACCAGGTGTCGAGCTCGGCAGCGTCGGCGACCTGCAGCAGGGGCAGGCGCAGGCGCAGACGCTGCAACTCCTGTCGCAAGCGATCCAGACGACGCGATGATCGGTCCAGAGCCATCAGTTCGGTCACCCCGAGACTGAGCAGGTGGGTCGTTTTGCCCCCCGGCGCGGCACAGGCGTCCAGTACCCGCTCGCCCGGCCGTGGCGCCAGGATCTGCGCCGCGCACTGCGCCGCACCATCCTGAATGCTCACCCAACCCTCGTCCCAGCCCGGCAGCGCCCGCACGGGGACGGCGGCGTCCAGACGCAAAGCCTGCGGCAGCTCGGCAAAACTCCGCGCGGGCAGACCGGCCTCGGACAGTCGCTCCGCGTACACCTCCGGCGCGACGGCCTGGGGATTCACCCGCAGCCAGAGAGGCGCTTCCTCGAGATTGGCAACGAGGATATCGGACCACCGCTCGGGGTAGACCTGCTGCAACCGCCGCACCAGCCAGTCGGGGTGATTCCATCGCGCCCCCTGGACCTGCGCCTCCAAGCTCTCGCGCTCCCGAAGGTAGCGGCGCAGTACGGCGTTCACCAGTCCGCGCGCCCACTCCTTGTGCAGGATCGCGCAGGCCTCCACCCAGTCGTTGACTACGGCGAAGTCCGGCCGCTGTCCCGCGCGCAGTTCCTCCAGGGCAAGGTGCAGCAGGGCTTCCAGATCCCCGTCTTCGGGCCGCAAAGCCTTGCGCAGCAGCAGAGCTGTGAGCCGGCGCAGGCTGCCGTGCTGGCGGAGACAGCCGCTCCACAGCCACTGCAAGGTGCCCCGCTGCGCCTGCTCCGGCGCCAGTTCCGCCAGCAGATCGTCGAGACGGGTACCGACCCACAGTCGCTGCAGGCCCGCTATGGCCAGACCCCGATCCAGGCGCACCGGCCTCAACCGAGCCGCTCTCCCACCTGCAGCCGATAACCGCGCAGGAAATCCCCGCCCCCCAGCGCCGCTTTGCCGCTGGGCTGGACGCGCGTAAGGATCAGGCTGCCCGCGCCACAGGCCACCTCAGGTCCTTCGGGGTGCAGGGCAAGGACCTCACCGGGGGTACCGCGTGCCGCACCGATGCGGGCGGACCAGATACGCAGGGGCTGTCCACGCCAGCTGCTGTGGGCAACGGGAAAGGGATTGAAGGCGCGCACCAGGCGTTCCAGCAAATTTGCATCCTGCTGCCAATCCAGCCGTCCTTCCTCTTTACGCAGCTTGCGGGCGTAACTGACCCGGGCAGGATCCTGAGGCTCCGGCGTCAGGGCCCCGAGCCAGAGTCGGTCCAAGGCCTCGCGCAGGGCCAGCGCGCCCAGCTCCGCCAGCCGATCGTGCAGACTGGCTGCGGTATCGCCGGCCTCGATGGCGAGAGATCGGGTCCATAGCACCGGGCCGGAATCGAGACCCGCCTCCATCTGCATGATGGATATGCCGGTCTCACGGTCACCGGCGGCGATGGCCCGGGCGATGGGGGCAGCGCCGCGCCAGGCGGGCAGGAGGCTGGCGTGCACGTTGATGGATCCCAGGCGCGGGGTGTGGAGCAAGGCTTCCGGCAGGATCTGGCCGTAGGCGACGACGATGAGCAGATCGGGGGCCAGGGTCCGCAGAGTCTGGATCACCTGCGGTTCGCGACAGCTTTCCGGTTGGAACACGCTCAGGCCATGCTCCTCGGCCAGCATCTTGACGGGGCTTGCCTGCAGGCGCCGACCCCGGCCGGCGGGCCTATCGGGCTGAGTGAACACGCCCACCACCCGTTCTGGCCCGGCCATCAGAGTCTGCAGCACGACACGCGCAAACTCCGGCGTTCCCGCGAAGACGATGCGACGGCTATCCACCATGGTGACGCAGCCGTTTCTCCGCCTTTCGGCGGATGAGATTCTGCTTGAGTCGGGAGAGCCGATCGACGAAGAGGGTTCCATTGAGGTGATCGATCTCGTGCTGCAGACAGACAGCCAGCAGGCCATCGGCTTCCAATTCCAGGGTCTTACCGCGCAGATCCTGGGCCCGCACCTTGACCCGCTCGGCACGGCGTACCGTCTCCAGGACGCCCGGTACGGACAGACAGCCTTCCTGCATCTCCTCCTCACCGGAGCTTTCGACGATCTCGGGATTGACCAGGGTCAGGAGCTCATTGCGCGCTTCCGACACATCGACCACGATGAGCCGCCGCGGCGCTGCCACCTGAATGGCGGCGAGACCGATACCGGGAGCATCGTACATGGTCTCCGCCATGTCATTGGCCAAGGCTTCGATATCGCGATCGATACGGGTGATGGGGCTGGCCTCTTGCTTGAGGCGGACATCGGGATACTCGACAATCTTCAAAAGCGCCATGATCGTCCTCTGCGCTGCGCTAACTCGCCAAATCCCTTATCTTGAACTAATACTAGTTGCTGCGAAAGTCTGGAGGAAAACATCATGCGCAACGCCCCCCGTGTCGTTCTCAGCCTTGGTCTGGCCTTGGCCGCCATGGAACCCTTGGCCGCGTCGGCCACACCCGCCGTGGCCTCGGCTGCCCAGTCCGAGGTCTACGTGGTTCGGCCCGGTGACACGCTCTGGGGCATTGCGGCGCACTTTCTCAAAAATCCGTGGGACTGGCCGCTGCTGTGGCGGCGCAATCCGGCCATCCGCAATCCGAATCTCATCTATCCCGGCGATCGCATCGTCCTGAGCTACGATGCAGCGGGCCAGCCGCATCTGCAGGTGATCCAGCTGCAGCCCCAGATGCAAGTAGGCCCCATCCCGAGCTATAACACCGGCGTGATGATGCCTTTCCTGGGTAGCCCGGGCCTCATCGCCAGCCGCAGCGACTACGAGCGACTGCCCTACATCGCCGCCGCCGATGACAGCGATACCATCTTCAGCAACGGTGATCGCCTCTATGTGAAACAATTGGGCGATCTTGCCCCCGGTACCATGCTGCGGGTGGTCCGCGCCGGCCCGACCCTGACTCGGCCCGGTGAAACCAAGAGTCTGGGCCACGCCCTGATGGATCTCGGTAGCGCCAAGGTGCTCCACGCGGGTAGCCTGGCCGAGATCGAGATCACCAACGCGCGAGAGGAGATTAGCCTGGGAGATCGCCTGGTGCCCGAGGAGCCGGAACCCTCTCCGCACTTCTTCCCCAGCAGTCCGACCCATCCGGTGCAGGGGCACATCATCGGCAGCCTCAGCAACTTTCCCGAGATGATGGTGGGGCAGGTGGTGGTCGTGGATCGGGGCAGTGCGGCGGGTCTTGTCCCCGGCAACGTCCTGCAGATCGACGGTCCTGAAAATGCCAGCCGTGACGCAGTGACCGGTGAGCGGCTAACCTTGCCCGGGCGGGATATCGGCTCCCTCATGCTGTTCCGGGTGTTCCCGGAGGTCTCTTTCGCGGTGGTCACCGTCGCCAAGCGCGGCATCCAGGTCGGCGACGCCCTGCGCAATCCCCCGCCCACGGCCCCCAAAGTGCTCGGTATCGCTCCTTGAGCCATGCGCTCTGGCTTGCCTTCGGGCGTGTCCCAGGCCTCGGTCCCGTCCGGCAGAAGGCCCTGTGGCAGCGCTTCGGCAGCGTCGCCGCCTGCTTCGGACACGGGTCCGCGGAGCTGGCCGGACTAGGTCTCAGCGAGGCCCAGATCGGCGCACTGCGGAAGGCACCCGAGGACCTGCTGAGTGCCGAGGATCGCCGCTGGCTGGCGAATCCCGACAACAGTATCTGCAGCCTCGAGGACAGCGACTATCCGGCCTTGCTGCGGGTCCTTCCCGACGCCCCGGCCTACCTGCATCTGCGCGGGCGCCGCGAATTGTTGGGGCGCGCGGCACTGGCCATCGTCGGCAGTCGTCGTCCCACCCCCAGCGGACGCGCCAATGCCCAGGCCTTCGCCGCCAGTCTCGGGCGGGCCGGCCTCATCATTGTCAGCGGCTTGGCCCTGGGCATCGACGGTGCGGCCCACGAAGGCGCCCTGGACACGGGAACCATCGCGGTCCTGGCGACGGGCCCGGATGTCATCTACCCACGCGAGCACCTCGAGCTTGCCCATCGATTGCTGGAGAATGGCCTGCTCATCAGCGAGCAGGCACCCGGAACCGGGCCGCGCAGCGGTCTCTTCCCCCGGCGCAATCGCCTCATCAGCGGTCTGAGTCTCGGCGTGCTGGTGGTCGAGGCCGCCCTGCAGAGCGGCTCCCTCATCACCGCTCGCCTGGCTCTGGAGCAGGGCCGCGAGGTCTTCGCCATCCCGGGCTCCATCCATTCACCCCTGTCGCGCGGACCACACTCCCTCATCCGGCAGGGTGCGAAGCTGGTAGAAACGAGCCAGGACATCCTCGAGGAGTTGGGGCCTCTCTTTCAGGCGCGCCAGGAGCTCCAGCGCGACGCCGCGGCGACACAGGCGCCCCCGGACCCGCAGGAACGGGCGGTGTGGGATGCGCTGCACCAAGATACCCTGAGCCTCGAGGAAATCTCGGAGCGTTGCGGATTGACGCTATCGGCGCTTTCGGCCATCCTCTTGAGCATGGAAATCCAAGGTTTCATCGCTCCCTGTCCCGGCGGGCGTTTCTGCCGCCTCTCTGGCCCCAGCTAGGAGGTTGTTCCCATGGAAGACGTGATCGACATCATCAGCTACCTCCTGGACCATCTGGACGACGAGGACGACCTCGAGGTGGAGGATCAGCTACGGGCAGTGGGCTATCCCGAGGAGGACATCCAGCGGGCCTTGGACTGGATGGATGGCTTTGATGCCGTCTCCGAGCAGCACGACAATGCCCGCGCTACCCGTGCCTATCACCCCTGGGAGCTGCGCAACCTGTCGGTGGCCACCCGAGGCCAGCTGCAGGAGTGGGAGCGCCTGGGCGTAATCAACGGCGTCCTGCGGGAACGCATCATCGATCGTCTGCTTGCGCTGGAACTGGACGAAGCCGATGTCGATACCCTCGACTGGGTCGCCTTTCTGGTCCTGGCCAACGAACCGGGACCGGAATCCCTGTGGATGGACAATCTACTCGATCCCGACGGCAAGCGTATCCTGCACTGAGCATGGGTCAGCAACTCGTCGTCGTCGAATCTCCGGCCAAGGCCAAGACCATCGAAAAGTACTTGGGCAAGGACTTTACGGTGCTAGCTTCCTATGGGCACGTGCGTGACCTGCTGCCCAAGGAGGGCGCGGTGGATCCCGAGCACGGCTTTGCCATGCGCTACGCCGAAATCGAGCGCAACCAACGACACGTGGAGGCCATCGCCAAGGCGCTGCGTTCAGCCGATGCCCTGTGGCTGGCCACCGACCCGGATCGCGAGGGGGAGGCCATCTCCTGGCACCTGGTGGAGCTGTTGCGGGAGAGGGGCCTCTTGAAGGGACGGGCGGTGCATCGCGTGGTTTTTCACGAGATCACCCAGAAGGCGGTGCGGGAGGCCATTGCCCACCCGCGCGAAATCGCCGGCGACCTCGTCAATGCGCAGCAGGCGCGGCGTGCCTTGGACTACCTCGTCGGCTTCAATCTTTCCCCCCTGCTGTGGCGCAAGGTCCGTCCCGGTCTGTCTGCCGGAAGAGTACAGAGCGCCGCCCTGCGCCTCGTGTGCGAGCGCGAGGATGAGATCGAGGCCTTCGTCCGTCAGGAATACTGGACCCTGGGCGCGCGCCTGCGCCGCGCCGAGGACCTTTTCGCGGCGCGCCTGACCCACTGGCAGCAGCAGAAGCTGGAGCAGTTCGACATCGTCGATGGCGAACGCGCCGAGGAACTGCGCCAGGCCATGCTCCAAGACATCGCCGCGCACGGCCTGCGGGTGCGCAAGGTGGAGCGCAAGAGCCGGCAACGCCAGCCTGCCGCGCCCTTCACCACCTCGACCTTGCAGCAGGAAGCGTCACGCAAGTTGGGCTTCAGCGCCAGCCGCACCATGCGCGTGGCGCAACAACTCTACGAGGGCGTGAGCATCGGCAGCGAAACTGTCGGCCTCATCACCTACATGCGTACCGACGCCGTCAACCTCGCCGAAGAGGCGCTCCAGTCCCTGCGCGGCTTCATTGCCGGTCACTATGGGGCCGAGTTCTTGCCAGCCGAGGCGCGACGCTATCAAACCAAGAGCAAGAATGCCCAGGAGGCCCACGAGGCCATCCGACCGACGGATGTGCAGCGCACGCCCGATAGCCTCAAGGGCGTGTTGGAACGGGATCTGTGGCGCCTCTACGACCTGATCTGGAAACGCAGCGTGGCCTGCCAGATGGCGGCGGCCCGCCTGGATCTCGTGGCCGTAGATCTCGACGCGGACAGCCATTGGAATCTCCGCGCCAACGGCTCGACGGTGACCTTTCCCGGCTTCATGGCTGTCTACCTGGAAGGCCGCGACGAGGCGGCGGAGGAGGACGAGGAACGTCTGCTGCCGCCCCTGCGCGAGGGCGAGACCGTGGCCGTGGACGAGGTCTTCTGCGAACAGCACTTCACCGAGCCGCCACCGCGTTACAGCGACGCGACCCTGGTCAAGACTCTGGAGGCGCACGGCATTGGCCGACCCTCCACCTACGCCAGCATCATTCAGACCCTGCAGAACCGTGAGTATGTGGAGGTCCAGCAACGCCGCTTTTTCCCCACGGACCTCGGCCGCGTTGTCGGGCGCTTCCTGATCCAGCACTTCGAACGCTACGTCGACTATGGCTTCACTGCGGGAATGGAAGACGAGCTGGACGCCATCGCCCGCGGCGAGAAACAATGGCAACCCGTGCTCGCGCAGTTCTGGGGACCCTTCCGAGAACTGCTGGAGGAAAAGGCCACGGTCAGCCGGCAGGAAGCCACCAGCGAGGCGCTGGACGAAGACTGTCCGGAGTGCGGCAAGAAACTCCTGGTGAAACTCGGTCGACACGGGCGCTTCATCGCCTGCTCCGGCTTTCCCGAGTGCCATTACTCCCGGCCTCTGGAAGGACCGCGGGAGGCCCCGGAGCCCGTGGGCCGCGATTGCCCCGACTGTGGCCAGCCTCTGGTCTACAAGACCGGGCGCTACGGCCGTTTCATCTCCTGCAGCGCTTATCCCCAATGCAAGCACATCGAAGCACTGAACAAACCCAAAGGCACCGGCATCACCTGTCCACAGTGCGGCCTTGGTGAACTGGTGGAAAAGCGCAGTCGCTACGGTAAAGTGTTCTACTCCTGCGACACCTACCCCAAATGCAGCTACGCCCTGTGGGGACCGCCGGTGCAACGGCCCTGTCCCCGGTGCGCCTGGCCTATCCTCTACCAGAAGACGACCAAGCGACGAGGAGACGAACTGGTCTGCCCGCAAGGCGAATGCGCCTTTCATTTCCCTGCCGAAGCGGACGTCGCTGAGGTGCAGAAACTCCTGGCAGAGTACAGCCCGCCGACCCCCAAGGACGATCAGGACACCGCCGCACGCCGCGGCGCGAAGCGCGGCAAAAAGACGGCCGCTGCCTCCAAGGCACCCGGCTCGACCAAGACCGTGCGGGCCAAGGGCGGCAGTACCACCGCCAGCAAGAGCAAAACGTCCAAGAAACCCACCGTCAAAGCGTGAAACATGACCTACGTCGTCACCGAAAACTGTATCCAGTGCAAGTACACCGATTGCGCCGAAGTCTGTCCCGTGGAGTGTTTTCATGAAGGACCCAACTTTCTGGCCATCGACCCTGTAGAGTGCATCGATTGCGCCGCCTGTGTCCCCGAGTGCCCCGCCGATGCCATTTTTGCCGAGGACGAAGTACCCGCGGATCAGCGGGATTTCACTGCCCTCAATGCCGAACTGAGCAAGCTTTGGCCCGTCATATTGCGCAAAAAGGCAGCACCGGCGGACGCCGACGAGTGGAATGGCAAGCCGAACAAGCGGCCCCTACTGAAGCGCGGATGATTGTGTTTCCCGTGAAACATGACTGAATCCGACCGCAGCGGCCTGCGCCTGACTGGCGGCGTTTTCACGCTGCCCATTCTGGAGCTCTTCCATGCCGATCCCTCCACCCTGCGCCGGGAAATCCTCGGCCCGGATGGTCGTCTCCCCGATCTGCTGCACGGCGCCGGTCTCGTACTGGATATGGCACACTGGTCCGACGCCGAGGCAGAGCAGCTGGGTGCCTGTGTCGCGAGCCTGCGCGATCTCGGCTGCACGGTGGTGGGGGTACGGCAGGCTTCTGAGGCCCTGCAGGAGGCCGCCCGGAAACTGGGCCTTGCTACCCTGCGCGGTCGGGATCAGGGCGCCGCGCCCCCATCCGCAGCAACGCAGGCACCCGCCGCAGTACCCGACCGAATCCTCGACCAGCCCGTGCGCAGCGGTCAGCGCTTCTACGCACGACACACGGGTCTGGTGTGCCTGGGCGTGGTCAATGCCGGCGCCGAGGTATTGGCCGATGGTCACCTACACGTCTACGGCGCCTTGCGCGGTCGTGCCATGGCCGGGGTGAGCGGTGCCAGCAACGCGCGCATATTCTGCCACAGCCTCGAGGCCGAACTGGTGGCCATCGCCGGTGTCTACCGCACCCTCGACTCCCAGCATCCCCTGTGGAGCCGCCCGGCCCAGGTGTACCTGAACGAGGAAGAGCTGCATATAATCCCTCTACAAACGTAGTACCCCCTACCGGAGACAAGAACCATGGCCAGGATCATCGTCGTCACCTCGGGAAAAGGCGGGGTGGGCAAGACCACCACCAGTGCCGCCTTTGCCAGCGGCCTTGCGCTGCGCAATTTTCGCACCGTGGTCATCGATTTCGACGTGGGTCTGCGCAATCTGGATCTGGTCATGGGCTGCGAGCGCCGGGTGGTCTACGATCTCATCAACGTCATCCAGGGCGAGGCCCGGCTGCAGCAGGCTCTCATCCGGGACCGCCAACTGGAACAGCTCTACATTCTTCCCACCTCCCAGACCCGCGACAAGGAGGCCCTCACCGCCGAGGGTGTGGCCGCCATCATGGAAGAGCTGCAGAAGGATTTCGATTACATCGTCTGCGACTCGCCGGCGGGCATCGAGACAGGCGCTCTGCGGGCTCTGTACCACGCCGACGAGGCCATCGTCGTGACCAATCCAGAGGTCTCCTCCGTACGCGATTCGGATCGCATCATCGGTATCCTCCAGGCCCGTTCGAAGCGGGCCGAAACGGGCGATAGCCCCGTCAAGGAGCATCTCCTGCTCACCCGCTACGCGCCCCGCCGCGTCCAGAGCGGCGAGATGTTGTCGGTGGAGGATGTCCAGGAGCTGTTGCGCACGCCGCTGCTCGGGGTCATCCCCGAATCGGAGACCATTCTTCAGGCCTCCAACCAGGGTATACCGGCCATCCACATGAAGGGTACGGACGTCGCCCAGGCCTACGAGGACGCCATCGCCAGATTCCTGGGTGAAGACCGCCCCCTACGTTTCACGCAGCCGGAAAAGCAGAGCCTTTTCAAGCGGCTTTTCGGAGGCTGACATGTCCTTTCTCGACTACTTTTTAGGGACCCGCAAGAAAAGCGCGGAGGTGGCCAAGGACCGTCTGCGTCTGATTTTGGCCCACGAACGCTCCGCCGGAACCCAGGATTTCCTGCCGCAGATGCAGGAGGAACTGCTCGCCGTCATTGCCAAGTACCTACCGGTGGAGCGGGATCGCATCAGTGTCAATCTCGAGCGGCGCGGCGACTTCGAGGTACTGGAGCTGAACGTGCTCTTCCCCGAGAAGCAGGCTTCGCCACCGAAACCCTGAGCGCTCCCCGGCGATATCTCGCCGTGCCTGCTCAGGCCTTGGCCATCCCCTGGAGCAGGTGATCCAGCCACTGGCTGGAAAGGCGTTCCAACAGGCGGTTCTGGCTCTGCCGTGCCGCCAGGTGGTCCAGATCCACCCAGGCCAGGGGCTGATCCTGGCCAGCGCAACTGAACACCGCCTGCGTGCGTTGTCCGGTCTGTGGATCCACCTGCCACTGCAGACACTGGGCACAGACTCCCTTCAGCATGCATTGCATGGGACTGCCGACGGTCGCAACGGCCTCTAGGTCTGGCCGGAAACACCCCTCCAGCGTTCCGCGCAAAGCGGCCTGGAAGGCCTTGAGCAGTCCCGTGGAGCCCATCACCATGAGCCGGTCCACGGTGTCCAGGGCGATGTGAGAGTCGATCCGTCCCAAGCGTCCGGCGGCATAATCCTGCAAGAGCTGCACCATGTCGCTGGCCGTGACGCTGAGGTCCTGGGGACGCCGTGCCGCGATCTGCGGACCCTTGGCAACACACCAGACGATCTGGTCCGCGGCCGCCTCCAGGAGCTCCTGGTGATCCAGTTCCCGAGCCTCTCCCAGCGCGGCGACGTAGAGAACGCGGTTGCCCGCCGCCCTTAGGGCCGGGCCGATATCCATCATCACGGCTGCGCCCCAGCGCCCCGCCACCACCAGGATGGTCTTGTTCTGGGGGATGTCCGTGGGTGCTCCCGTCGGACCCATGAGCACGATGGGATCGCCCTCGCGCAGACGGCCCACCAGACGCGGTGCCGTACCCCACTGAAGCACCATGAGACGGATGCAGTCGTCCTCGACTCCGGCGCCACTGACCGTGAGGACCGGGATCTGCAGCCGCGTGCCCTCGGTGAGAGGACTGCTTGCCTCATAGCTCTGCAGTCGGAAGAACTGCCCCGGACGGAAATTCTGGGCGGCCGCCGGAGCCTCCACCCAGAGTTCGCAGACCGCCGGGTTGCTGCGATCGATGCGCCGGATACGCATACCGAGTCGCCGCGCCATCTCCCCCTGAAAGGACTCAAGGGAGATATGCCGTTCGGGCAGTTGCCGCAGGTGTTCCATGAGCTCGGGGTAGCTGCGCTTGGCCGAGGCGATGGCCTTGACCACACTGCCGTGGAAGACGGGGTGAGCATCGCCCACGAAGCTCACGCGATGCTGTTGATCATCGTGGTAGGAGGTGAAGGGACCGAAATCCGGCGCCTTGCAGTCTGCGGCTACCTGTACCGTTTGCAGACTGTGGGCGTGCCCCACATAGGTCTGAAAGTGATCGCCATCCAGGGTCAGGGTACCTGGGTATTCCCGCTCGTATATGGTGTTGGGGACCGTGCCGGCGGCGACGAAAACGGCTCGGGCCGGCAGGCGCAGCTCCGTATCCGTGGGGCGCCAACGCCCTTCCACCTCTTCCATCCGTCGAAATACCATGGCGGCAATGTGGCCGTAGCCATCCAGCTCGGCGCGCAGGGGATCGAGGCCCTCCTGGTAGAAGAGCCCCTCCTGCAGGGCTTTGATGAGTTCCTCGTGATTGCGGGTGTAGGCCGGGGATTGCTGCATGCCCTTGCGATAGGCCAGAGTCACCCCGCCCCAAGCCTGCAGGAGAGGAATGAAATTGGGCATCTCCCCAGCGGCACGGGCACGCGCGCGCTCCGCACGCACGGCCCTACCGTGCTCAAGAAACTCGTCGAGAATCGCCGCATCCTCCGCCCCCAGTCCGGCCCGTACCGCCTCCTCCCCGCGCGCCTCGGCCAAAGTCTCATAGCGCTGCAGCACCTTTTCCACCTGCCGCACGTAATAAGCCTGGACCTCCGTTGCGGTATCCACGGCCGTCAGGCCGCCGCCGATGACCACGGCCGGCAGGCGTACCTGCAGATTGGCAAGACTGCTCTGCTTTCCTGCCCCCGTGAGCTGCAGCGCCATGAGAAAGTCGCTGGCCTGACGCATGCCGCGAGCGAGACTGCCGGGCAAGGACAATACCCGGGGCAGCCCCGCACCCGTCGCCAGGCATACGTGATCGAAGCCACTGGCCCAGGCATCCTCCAAGGTCAGCGTGCCACCCAGACGCACGCCACCGAAGATCTGGAACAGCGGTCGGCGCGCGAGGCTCAGATAGATGAGCTTGAGAAAATTCTTGTCCCAGCGCACGGTGATGCCATATTCCGCAACGCCCCCGAACCCCAGCAACAGCCGCTCGTCCAGATCCTCCTGCAGCGCCGCCCAAGAACGCACAGGCCGATGCAGCCAGTCCTCTGCCAGGGGCTCGATCTTGAGACCGTCGATGCCCACCACCGCACAGCCCTCTTGGAGCAGGTGATGCGCCATGGTGAATCCGGCCGGCCCCATACCCGCCACCAGTACCCGCCGGCCATTGTAATCCTTTGCCAGATACTGGGTCTGGCGCAGCGGGTTCCAGCGGCAGAGGAGATCGTAGATCTCGACGCCATAGGGCAGCGACAGCACATCGCTCAGGATCCGGGTCTCTACCTGCGGGATATTCACCGGGTCCTGCTTCTGATAGACGCAGGCCTTCATGCAATCGTTGCAGATACGATGCCCCGTGGCCGGAAGCATGGGGTTGTCCACCATGATCATGGCCAACGCGCCGATGTTGAAACCATCGCGGCGCAGGATCTGCATCTCCGAGATCTTTTCCTCCAGAGGACAGCCCGTGAGGGTCACACCCAGCGGATCTACCTTGAAGCCCAGCTCCGGCACCCCCTTCTTTTCCGGGAAACCCTTGGAGCAAAAATCGCCATCGTGATCGTGGCAATACAGACAGTAGTGCACCTCACTCTGGACACCACGGGCATCCATACGCTGATCCGTGAGATGGAAACCGTCGCGTCGGCGCAGCTGCGTCGGATCGCCGATCCAGGGCTGATCGGGACGGGTGGTAAGGCGCTGCAGGGGCACCAAGGCCTCGTGGTCCACCCGCTGCGGCAGCCGAAAGCTGGGCCAGTCCGCCACCCGTTGCCGGCCTTCGCGATCGTTCAGGGCAAGGGCACACCAGCGGGTGAGCTTGAGGATGGCCTCGGCGTGTTTTGCCTCATCTGCGAGCCACGCTTCGCCCAGGCGGGCAATGGCCAGTTCCGGATCGCCGGGATCCAAGTGGGCCTGTCGGATCTCGCGGTCGAGCCAGGTCTCCAGCTCGGCAAAGGTCTCGGGGAATTCGCCGCGATATCGGCGGGCGCGGCGCAACACGAAATGTTTTTTGAAAGCCATGACCGGATCGTGGCCGCGCGTGCTTTCCTGCAGGGCGGCATTGTCCGCCTCGATGGCAAAGAAACGGGCGAGATAGGCTTCCAGAATGGGCGCCAGGGCCAGCAGCAGCGCGCTGCTCTCTTGACCCTGGGCCGCTATCTTGCCGGCACGGTAATCGGCCAGCTGCCGGGCGAGATCCGGCCACTCGGCCGAAAGCATCGCCTGGAAATCGATATCCAGACGAGCGAGACCCTCGGCCGTGAAAAAATCCGCAAAATTCCCCTCAGTGAATGTCAGCACCTTGACTCCCCTGGGCAACACCACCTGGGTGCCGCCGTGTCCGTGTATGTTTCTGAAAAATGGTCCTCAGACGTCCAGGCGCGATACGAAGCGCGCGTTTTCTTCGATGAAGCGGCGGCGCGGTTCCACCGCGTCGCCCATGAGCATGGAAAAGACCTCGTCGGCGGCGATGGCATCCTCCACATCGACGCGCACCAGGCGCCGGTGATCGGCATTCATGGTGGTCTCCCAGAGCTGTTCCGGATTCATCTCGCCCAGACCCTTGTAACGCTGGATCTCGACACCCTGTCGTGCCTGGGCCAGGAGCCACTGCATGCCCTGGCGAAAATGCCGCAGTTCGGCGGATTTGTCGCCGCGGTGAATGCGTGCACCGGTCCCCACGCGACTCTCCACCTGTTCGGCGTATTGGCGCAGGTGGCGATAATCCGCCGTGGCAAAGAAATCCGCGTCCAGAAAGCGCTGCTCCTGACTACCGTGCAGGCGCCGTTCGATGTGCAGGCGGGGGCTTTCGCCACCGACGATCTCGACGCGATAGCGTTCTCCCGGCAGCGCGTCCTCCTGCAGGATCGCCTCGAGGCCGGCGACGAACTCCTGCCAGGCAGCGCGGTCGCTCTCATCCATGGCCGACGCGGGGGCGGCCAGGGTCGCCAGGGCCCAGAGCAGGGGACTGGGATAACGGCGGCCGAGGCGTTCGATCACCGCCTCGACGCCCTGATACTGGCGGATCAGGCCAGCCAAGTTCTCATCGGCAATGACCTCGCCGCCGGCGGCGGTCTCGAAGCGTGCACCTTGTACGGCCAACTCCCGGAGATAGGCGGCCAGTTCCAGATCGTCCTTGATATAGCGTTCGTCCTTGCCTTTCTTGACCTTGTACAGGGGTGGTTGGGCGATATAGACGTGACCGCGGGCCACCAATTCCGGCATCTGCCGGTAAAAGAAGGTCAACAGAAGCGTGCGGATGTGGCTGCCGTCCACATCGGCATCCGTCATGATGATGACCCGATGGTAGCGCAGCTTGGCGACATCGAAGTCTTCTGGACCGATGCCCGTCCCCAGGGCGGTGATGAGGGTGCCGATCTCGTCGGAGGACAGCATCTTGTCGAATCGCGCTCGCTCTACATTGAGAATCTTGCCCTTCAGGGGCAGGATGGCCTGATGGCGACGGTCGCGTCCCTGTTTGGCGGAGCCTCCCGCAGAATCGCCCTCCACCAGATAGATCTCACACTTGGCCGGGTCTTTTTCCTGGCAGTCGGCAAGTTTCCCCGGCAGATTGGCGATATCCAGAGCACCCTTGCGCCGCGTCAATTCCCGCGCTCGCCGCGCCGCCTCCCGCGCACGCGCTGCCTCTACCACCTTGGCGGCGATGGCCTGGGCCTCGCGCGGATGTTCGTCGAGGAAGATGCCTAGGGCCTCGGCCATGGACGCCTCGACGATGGGCTTCACTTCGCTGGATACCAGCTTCTCCTTGGTCTGTGAGGAGAACTTGGGATCCGGTACCTTCACCGAGAGCACCGCCGTCAGACCCTCTCGGGCATCGTCGCCCGAGACGGCCACTTTGGCCTTGGCGAGAATCCCCTCGCGCTCCATGTACTGATTCAGGGTGCGCGTCAGAGCGGCGCGAAAACCGGCCAGGTGCGTGCCGCCGTCCGCTTGGGGAATGTTGTTGGTAAAACAGAGGACGCTCTCGTTATAGCCCTCGTTCCACTGCAAGGCCGCCTCCACGACGACACCATCGCGCGCGCCCGTCAAACTGATGACGGTAGGGTGGATGGCGGTCTTGCTCCGGTTCAGGTGCTCGACGAAGGCGCGGATCCCGCCCTCGTAGTGGAAGGTCTCCTCCCGCCCTTCACCGCGCTCGTCGCGCAACTGAATGTGCACACCGGAGTTGAGAAAGGCGAGCTCGCGCAGGCGCTTGGCCAGAATCTCAAAATGGAAGTGGGTGTCGGCAAAGATCTGTGGTGAGGGTTTGAAGCGGATCTCCGTACCGCGTTTGCGCGAGGGCTCCCCCCGCCGCAGCGGTGCCACGGGCTCGCCGTCGTGATACTCCTGCAGCCAGCGGTAACCGTCGCGGTCGATCTGTAGAAGCAGGTACTCCGAAAGGGCATTGACTACGGAGACACCGACACCGTGCAGACCGCCCGAGACCTTGTAGGCGTTGTCATCGAATTTGCCGCCGGCGTGGAGGACCGTGAGGATCACCTCTGCCGCCGAGCGTCCCTCTTCGGCGTGGATATCCACCGGTATGCCGCGGCCATTGTCGCGTACGCTGACGGACTCGTCCTCGTGGATGGTGACTACGATGCGATCGCAATGCCCGGCGAGGGCCTCGTCGATGGCGTTGTCCACCACCTCGAAAACCATGTGGTGCAGGCCACTGCCATCGTCGGTATCGCCGATGTACATGCCGGGACGTTTGCGCACGGCCTCTAGCCCGCGCAACACCTGGATACTGGAAGAGTCGTAGGTTTCGGTCATGATGATTTTCCTTCACGCAATTGTCCGGCCTGGATCGCCCATTGGCAATCCTCGGCACGGATGGGTAGGGCTGCGGCCTCGGTACCCGCAGCAAAGACCTGCACGCCCAGGGCATCCAGTTGCTGGCGCCACCATAGGCGCCCCGCAGGATCCAGCTCGGCGGCAAAATCGTCGATGAGCACCAGCGGCAGCTCCAGGCGACTGTCCTTCAGGGCCTGCAACTGCGCCAGGCGAAAGCAGTTACCAAGGATGCGCAGCTGGCCCCGGGATAGGCTGTCGGCGGCACTGCGATCGTCGATACGAAAGAGCAGATTGGCGCGGTGTGGGCCGCTGCGGGTGAAGCCCGTTTCCACATCGCTGCCCAGGTCTTCGCGTAGCACTTCGGCAAGGCCCAGGCCCTCGCGCCATCCCGATTGCAGGTGCAGGCTCAGTTCGGCATGGGAGCCCGTTCGCTGTTGCCAGAGGCCCGTGAGTCGCTGCTGCAGATCTTGGACCTCGCGACGTCGATAGGTGTGCAGGAGCTCACCAGCTTTCGCCAGCATGTCCAGCCAGGGGTCTTTGCGGCCGCCATGGCTGCGCAGCCAGGCGTTGCGCTGTGCCAAGAGCCGACGATACTGACGCAGTTGCTCGCCATACTCGCGATGCCGCCGGTAGATGCCCCAATCCAGCTGGCGCCGCCGATCGTCGGCAGAACCGGCAATGAATTCGCTGTTGGCGTTGTGAATGGCTTGGATGGGTAGCAGCTCCAGCAGAGCCCACTGCGAGGAAAGAGACTCGCCACCAAAGCGCATGTGGCGTTCGCTGCCGCGTTGCTCCAGCACGAGACGGTCGTTCAAATCGAGATCTTCTGCGCGCAGGACGCTGAGGGAAAAGCCCGCGCTGCCCTCGCGGATGAGCTGCCGTGGTCCGCGACGCCAGCTTTGCCCGAGACCCAGCAGGTGCAGGGCTTCCAGGACGGTGCTTTTCCCTGCGCCATTGGGTCCCACCAACCAGTTCCAGTTCGGCCCCGCGGCGAGACGCATATGCCGGATGCAGCGCACATCCTGGATCTCCAGTACGGCAATGCGCATCTCACAGGCGAATGGGCATGACGATATACAGCGGGTTGTCTCCTTCCAGGGGAGTAAACAGCACGCTGCTGCTGTTGTCCTTGAGCTGCACGGCAATCTCTGGGTCGGTAAAGATCTGGGTCGAGTCGGCCAGATAGTGGCTGTTGAAGGCGATTTCCAGACCGGCACCGCTGTACTGCACCGGAATTTCCACTTCGGCCTCTTCCTGCTCTTCATTTCGGCTGCGCAGACCCAGCGTCTCTGTCCGGAAATTGAGGACGCAAGCGGGATTCTTGTCGCTGGAAAGCACGTTGATCTGAGTCAAGGCCTGTTTCAGAGACTGGCGATCCAACTGCGCTCGCTCGGGATGGCCGAAGGGGATCACCCGACGGTAGTCGGGGTAACGGGCATCGATGAGCTTGCAGCGGAACTGGAGGGTATCGTTGGCAAGGACGATGGCATTGTGGCCGAAGCGCAGCTCCACGTCTTCTTCACCCAGCAGGCGGCTGAGTTCGAGTACGGCCTTGCGCGGCATGATGCCCTGATAGGTGGGTAGTTCCTCAGCGTGGGCAAAAGGCAGGGTCATACGTGCAAGGCGGTGACCGTCGGTAGCGATACATCGCAGTTCCTGTTCCGCCACTTCCAGAAGGACCCCGTTGAGAAAGAAACGCGCATCGTTCTGGGCCATGGCCGTAGCGGCTACCGAGAGGGCTTCCCGCAGCGCCGTGCCGCTGCAGTGTCCGGAAAAGAGGGAGTCGTCTGCACCGCTTTCCGGAAACTGTTCTGCGGGCAGCGATTGCAGATGAAAGCGCGCAGAACCACAGCGCAGCGCGATGCGCTCCTTGTCTCGGCTGATATCGATCTGGCTCCCTTCCGCCAGGGAGCGGCAGATGTCGTAGAGCTTGCGGGCCGGTATCGCGCAGGCACCCGCTTGTTCTACCTGGGCTGCTACGTGGCTGTACAGTTGCACCTCGAGATCCGTGGCCACACAGCTTAGGGATTCTCCCTCTGCCTTGACTAAGAGGTGGGAGAGTATGGGCTGTATCGGCCGTCGATCCGCCACGCTGACCATACTGGCGAGCATGGGCAAAAGCGTATCGCGTTCTACCCGGATTTTCATATCGTCTCTCCCCCAGATGCTAAATATAATAAATATCTTCTTTTTTCTGTAGTTATTATTAAGGGCATTCCCACCTGTGGGTGGTGGTAATAATGCTTTGTTTTCACAGGTTTTTTCTTCAAGGTATGCCGCGGTATAGCTTGTGGATAAGTTGGTATGGGTCGGGATGGATCGACCTGCCCGTGCTTATCCCGAAATGGTACGGACTTTATCCCTGCGCTTATCCACAGCTTTTTCGAACCTGCACTCATGCGCCCAGAATCCGGATGAGATTGTTATAATCTTCCTCGAGTTGCGGGCTTTCCCGGCGTAATTTCTCGATCTGACGGCAGGCGTGCAGGACGGTGGTGTGATCACGTCCACCGAAGGCCTCACCGATTTCCGGAAGACTGTGCCGGGTCAATTCCTTGGTCAGGGCCATGGCCATCTGTCGCGGCCTGGCCACATTGCGATTGCGCCTTTTGGACTGCATCTCCGAGGCCCGGATGTGGTAATAATCCGCGACCACTTTTTGGATATTTTCGAGACTGACCATGCGTTTCTGAACATCGATGAGATCGCGCAGGGCCTCCTTGGCGGATTCCACACTATAGGGTTTGTGGGTGAAGTTGACGTGGGCGATGACGCGCCGCAGTGCTCCTTCCAACTCACGCACGTGAGAGCGAATCTTTTCGGCAATGAAAAAGGCGACCTCTTCCGGTAGTTGGATACCGTGGTCCTCGGCCTTGCACAGGACGATGGCCATGCGGGTTTCCAGGTCATGGGGCTGGATGGCAACGGTAAGGCCCCAGCCGAAGCGCGACTGCAGACGCTCCTCCAGACCCTCTACCTCCTTGGGATAGCGATCGCAGGTGATAATGATCTGCCGCCCGCCGTCGAAGAGCGCATTGAAGGTGTGGAAGAACTCCTCCTGGGTACGATCCTTGCCGGCGAAGAACTGGATGTCGTCGATGAGCAGTGCGTCCAGTTTGCGGTAACGCTGTTTGAAGTCGTTGATGGTGTTGTGCTGCAGCGAACGCACCATATCCATGATGAAGCCTTCGGAGCTGATGTAGAGCACCTTGGCCTCGGGCTGGCGCTGCAGTATGTCGTTGCCGACGGCCTGCATGAGGTGGGTCTTGCCCAATCCGACGCCACCGTAGATGTAAAGAGGGTTGTAGGACTTGCCTGGATGCTCGGCCACCTGTCGGGCTGCTGCCAAAGCCAGCTGGTTGGATTTGCCCTCGACGTAAGACTGGAAGCTGAAGGCGGGATTGAGACGATGGCCACCCGTCGATCCCGTTCTTTCGAGGGGTGTCGGGGTGGCTGGCGTTGTTGCCGACGCCGTCTCGGTCGCGTCGTCCAGGGTGACGACCAGCTCGAAGCCCGGCGCGATCTGCTGCAACTGTTCTCGGACCAACTCGGCCATACGCTCACGCACCCAGTCGCGCACGAAGGGGTTGGGTGCGAGCAGCCGCAACTCCCGACCCTGCAGCTCGCCACGCAGGGGCCGCAGCCAGGTGTTGAACTGCTGCGGACTGGTGACGAGCTCCAGCTGGACGCATAGGGCGGACCACAGCGCGGCTCCATCTTGCAACGCTGTCGGCGCTGAATGACTGCTCATGATGATCCTATCTGGTCGTGGTGACCCGATCCTGGCCGCAAGCTGCAGTGCAGGAAGGGTTTCCCGTGTAACGATAGCAAGGAACAAGGTCTGCGGTCAGTATACCCATCCGCCCCTCCGGTGGCCAGTCGTCGCGGCCCCCAAAAGTTCCTGTCCTCGCCAGGAATATTTCGTTTTTTCAGAAAATTAGGCCATACATGGCGGTCACCTGGTTGCCGTCCAACGGCTGGGCGAAAGGAGCTACCTGGAGTAAGCTGATCGGGTATCCTTGCGCGCAGGAGGAGCGTTTTGGCAGTGTCCCACAGTCACTCGGCTTCGTCCGGGCGCACCATCGTCATCACCGGCGCCGGTAGCGGCATCGGCAGGGCTCTGGCGCTGGCCTATGCCGAAGCATCCGCGCGGCTCTTCCTCATCGGTCGACGTCTGCCGGAATTGGAACAGACGGCGACGGCGGCGCGCCAGCAGGGAGCGGATGTCTGCGTCGCCCAGGCGGACGTCACCGACGCTAGCCACCTGGATCGCCTCGCCCGTCGCTGTCACGCGCAATGGGGGCCGATCTCGGTACTCATCGCCAATGCCGGTATCAGTCACGGCACCCTGAGCAGCGAACCGGCGGATCGCGCGGTATTCGCCCAGATCCTGGCCACCAACCTGGTCGGTGTCCAATATACCGTCAGTGCCTTTCTGCCCTATCTCGCAGTGGGTGCACGCGTAGCCGGGGTTGCCAGTGTTGCCGGCCTGCGCGGTCTGCCCGGCGCCGGTGCCTACTGCGCGTCCAAGGCCGGCCTCATCGTCTACCTCGAGAGCCTGCGCCTCGAACTGCGCCCGCGCGGCATTCGCGTCACCTGTATCGCCCCGGGCTACATCGCCACCCCCATGACGGCGGAAAATGCCTACCCCATGCCTTGGCTGATGCCCGCCGAGCAAGCGGCGGCGCGCATGCGGCGTGCCATCGATCGCGGTCGACCCTGGCTGGTAGTGCCGTGGCAGATGGCCTGGGTGGGTCGTCTCCTGCGGATCCTGCCCATCCCGGTCTTCGATTTTTTCTTTGCGCGGGTACCGGTAAAAGCCCGCTGTGAGGCCGGAGAATCACCGGGTCCAAAAAGTTTTCCACACGCCGGTGACAGCGAGCTTAAGAGCGATAGTTAGACTGGCACTTTCGGATAAAAACATAAGACACTGAAAAAATTGGTTATTAATTTTAAAGCAGATTTTTTGACGGGACCTGAAGCGGGATAGCCCAGACCCCATCGTTTCATCCACAAAGTTATCCACAGAGTCGCCCCCGCCGGAGCGGGGGTCGCAGGGCCTCACTCAGGCGGTGGATGCCTCTGGACGCGGTTTCAGGAACCACATCTGGATGAGGCTCAGAAACATCTCCAGGAGCGCGACGGGGCAGGACAGCGCGCCGCCGATCAGCACCAGCCAGACGAAGGCGGGATTGTGGTGGGTCAGAAACCAGCCGGAGAAATCCACCAGCATGGCGATGAAGGGCAGGATGATGAGGATGAGCTTGGGAACGGTGGGGAATCGCGCCTTGCTGAAGATCCAGCCGGCAATCCAGAAAATCACTCCCAGCATGGTCAGGTGCACCATACCGTTGAGAAGCATGGACGTGAGACTCATGCCCGTGTCCACCTGTGCCACCTTCTTCACATCCTCATAGCTTGCCAGGGGCGGATTGTGCAGCTGTTTGCTCATGGCGACGCTGTGGCATTTCAGACAGTTGGCAGCGATGAGCGGCTTGATCTGACTCTCGTACTCGGCCTTGCTCTCGCCATTGGCGATCCAGTGGTCCACTGCGGCCGTCATCTTCGGTTTGTCGGCGGCGGACATGCCGGCAAAGCTCATCATCTGCGGTAGAACGGACTGCAGGGTGCTGGAGCTGCGATCCCCGTAATAGTGGACGACGACGGCGTGGACTGTCATCCCATTTTTACCACCTACTGTAAGGTAAACATAGGCTTCCGCCACCAGTAGGCCCAAACCGACCAAAAAAATGAAGCCGGTGTGTACCAATTTTTCTGCTAAACTGAGTTCCGGCAAATGCCGCATTCGGTTACCCTCCCTGTTCAGGCCCTTCTACGATGTTATCAGCAGCCATGCCTTGCAAATTCCCTGCCTGCGTCTTGTGGATCCCGGTTTCCCACCCATGTCGGCACAACCGCCCCTGATGCTGAGCATCGCCGGTGCCGACCCCAGCAGCGGCGCCGGTTTGCAGGCAGATCTGCTGACCGGCGCGGCGCTGGGTGTGCACGTCTGCACGGCGCTGTCCGCCTGGACCATTCAGGACTCGCGCGGTGTAGTGCGGGTCACCGCCCTGTCGGCCGAGGATCTGGCCGCACAGCTGCAGGTGCTGGTGGCGGATTTCTCCTTCGATGCCATCAAGATAGGTCTACTGGGCAGCGCCGACAATGGTCGGGTCGTGGCGCGCTTCCTCGATGCCCACCCAGATCTGCCGGTCGTCCTCGATCCCATCCTGCGGGCGGGTGGCGGGCAGGTGCTGAGCGATGCCGATCTCGCTCGGGTCCTGGTGGAGGAGCTCTTCCCGCGCGCCACCGTCGCCACTCCCAACGCCCCAGAGGCGCGGTGGCTCGGGGGCTGTGACGACCTCGACCGGGCAGCACGGCAGCTCCTCGCCAGCGGCCTGCCCCACCTGCTCGTGAGTGGCGGGCACGGTCGTGACCCGCAGCGCCTGCGTAACCGCCACTACCGCGCAGACGGCACCCTCACCTACCTGGACCAGATCCGTCGGCCAGGCGAGTATCACGGCACCGGTTGTACCCTTGCCAGCGCCATCGCCGCCGGACTGGC
>NZ_JAGDWX010000013.1:14892-87432 GCF_023256195.1 Acidithiobacillus sp. | reverse complement strand
CCACGGCGGTGGCAGGCGCCTATCGTATCGGTGCGGGTCAGGCCATTCCCGACCGCTGTGCGGCACGACGACCGTTCATGGAAGTGCGGCGGTGAGTGACGGACAGGCCATCGCCGGTCTCTACGGCATTACCGACAGCACGCTCCTGCCTGGTGATGCGCTGCTGCGCCAGAGCGAGATCGCCCTGCGCGCCGGTCTGGGTATTCTCCAGTATCGGGACAAGGGCGGCGATGCCAGGCGACGCACACGGGAAGCCACCGCGCTCTATGCCTTATGTCGGGAATACGGTGCATTGTTCGTGGTCAATGACGATGCCGAGCTGGCAGCGCGGATCCGCGCGCCGGCCCTGCACGTCGGCCGCGACGATGCTCCCTTGGCCGAGCTGCGGCGGCATTTTGGCTCCTCCCTCTGCATCGGCGTGTCGTGCTACGATGATCTGGGTCGAGCAGAGCGGGCGCAGGCCGAGGGGGCAGACTATGTGGCCTTCGGCGCGTTTTTTCCATCCGCCAGCAAACCGGACGCCTGCCGGGCACCCTTGTCCCTGCTGCGAGAGGCACGCCGGCGGCTGCGCCTGCCTATAGTAGCCATCGGCGGCATAGACGCGGACAACGGTGGCGCGTTGATATCGGCGGGCGCCGACGCCCTCGCCGTCATCTCTGCTCTTTTCGGGGCAAAGGATGTGGCGGCCGCGACGCGGCAACTCCAGGCCCTTTTTGTGGCGTCCCACGGGTCGCCAACGTCGGAGGAATCGTGAAGACAGTCCACTCTGCAGAACTTTTCAGCACCGCCCAGAACGTCATCCCCGGCGGTGTCAATTCACCGGTGCGTGCCTTTCGCGGCGTGGGTGGCGACCCCCTCTTCATCGAGCGGGCGCAGGGCCCCTACCTCTGGGACGTCGACGGACAGCGCTACATCGATTATGTCGGATCCTGGGGCCCCATGATCCACGGCCACGCCCACCCCGACATCCTGGGGGCGGTGGCGGAGCGGATGGGCAAGGGACTCAGCTTCGGGGCGCCGACGGCCATCGAGGTGCGCATGGCGGAGCTGGTCTGTGCTCTGGTTCCCAGCATCGAGATGGTGCGCATGACCTGCAGCGGTACCGAGGCAGTGATGTCGGCGGTGCGCCTGGCGCGCGGGGTGACCCAGCGCGACAAGATCGTCAAGTTTGAAGGGAATTACCACGGCCACAGCGACAGTCTGCTGGTGAAGGCGGGCTCCGGAGCCTTGACCCTGGGCCAGCCCTCCAGCGCCGGCGTGCCTGCAGAGCTGAGCCGCGATACCCTGGTGCTGCCCTACAACGATCTGCCGGCCGTTGCCGATATCATGGAGCAGTGGGGTTTCGACATCGCCGCTATCATCGTTGAGCCCATCGCCGGCAACATGGGCTGCGTGCCGCCCGAGGATGGCTTCCTGGAAGGCCTGCGCGCACTCTGCGACCGTTTCGGCACGCTCTTGATCTTCGATGAGGTGATGACGGGTTTTCGCGTGGCCCCCGGCGGCGCCCAGGAACTCTATGGCGTCCGTCCTGACATCACCACCCTCGGCAAGATCATCGGCGGTGGCCTGCCCGTGGGCGCCCTGGGCGGCAGTCGGGCCATCCTGGACCGGCTGGCCCCCAACGGACCGGTCTACCAGGCCGGAACTCTGGCCGGCAACCCCCTTGCCATGGCGGCTGGCCTGAAGACCCTGGAGCTTCTGCAGCAGCCGGGTTTTCACGAAAGGCTCGCGGCAGCCACCGATGCCCTGTGCAGTGGGCTCAAGTCACGGGCCGAGGGGGCGGGCATCGCGCTACAGATCAACGCGGTGCCGGGGATGTTCGGGATTTTCTTCAGTGACCGTCCGGTGCGTAACTTCCAGGACGTCATGGCTTCGGACAAGGATCGCTATGCCCGTTTTTTTCACGCGCTCCTGGAGGAAGGTGTCTACCTCGCCCCCAGTGCCTTCGAGGCGGGCTTCGTCTCGGCGGCGCACGACGAGGCGATCATCGCCCGCACCTTGGACGCCGCCGAGAAAGCCTTTGCAAGCCTGACCTAGACCCGTAGCCCGCCAACAGGAGCATCGACAGACCATGGCAACCTTGTTCACGCGCATCATCGAGGGGGAGATTCCGGCAGAGAAGATCCTGGAGGACGAGCACTATCTGGCCTTCCTGGATATCCGTCCCATCCGCCCAGGACACACTCTGGTGATCCCCAAGAAGGAACACGATTATCTCTTCACCCTGGACGATGCCACCCTGGCGGGCCTGCTGCCCTTTGCCAAGCGGGTGGTGCCGGCCATCGAGAAGGTTACCGGCTGCTTGCGGGTTGGAGTGATGGTGGCGGGTCTGGAAGTTCCGCACACTCATGTGCATCTCGTGCCCATGAACGCCATCAGTGATCTCAACTTCGCCCTGGCCCGGGAGAGCAGTCCCGAGGAACGCGCGGCCATGGGCAAGGCGCTGCGTGCAGCCCTTGCGCAGTAGCTTGCTTCTGGACGCGGGCGGTGGCGGTCGGACCCAGACGCTGATCCTCACGGGTCTGCTCGTGCTGGGTCTCGTGGCACTGCAACCGGTGGAGGCGGCTCGCAAGAAGGCCGCACACTGCCCCGATCGCGTCGATATCAACAGCGCCGATCTCGCAACCCTGCGCTGCCTGCCGGGTATCGGTGAAAAGCGGGCCCAGGCCATTCTCGACTACCGCGAGCGGCACGGCGCCTTCACCGGTCCTGCGGCCCTTGCCGCCGTCGTGGGGGTAAAACTGGCCGCGAAGGTTCGCCCGCAGGTGCGGGTAGGCCCGCCTTGAGGCCTGCCACCTACCTATACCTGGATATCGCCCTCGGTAGCTTCGCCGCCGGACCTTGCGTCTCACCGCAGGAGCCACTATCATCCGACACTCTATGGTGGCTGTAGCTCAGCAGGTAGAGCCCCGGATTGTGATTCCGGTTGTCGTGGGTTCGAGCCCCATCAGCCACCCCAGTTTCCAGAGCTTCAGCGAAGCACCTCGGGGATAGTTGGGGCAGTGAGTAGTGTCCCCTCTCGCCTGACCTGGAATCCAACCCCCTGTCCTGGACTTCCCCGCTGAGCTTTTGATCCTAGCGTTAGACGTTCTTTGTTACGGCGTTCCGATGACCGCAATCCTCCCTAGAAGTGGTACTTGAAGTAGAAACGGTTGCTGAAGTAGGGGTTGTTATAGTGGGGATAGCCCGCGCGATTGCCTGCGACTGAGATATCCGTGTAATCGGCAACGGTCAGGCCCTTCAGCAGGGAGGACAGGTCGTAGGAAAAGCCCACATCCATGGACCAGAGATTCTGGTTTGGGATGGCCTCGCCCGTTGGAAATCCGTATGCCCCATCGTAGGTGTAGACGCTGCCGCCGAAACCGTAGCGCACCAGATACCGGATGAAGCTGGCACTGACCTGCAGCTTTCTCGCCAATAACGAGAAATTCGAGGTGATTCCGTAGGCAAAGCCTGGGCCGTAATCCGATATGCCGGTCTGCATGGTGGTGGTATACAGGGTCCCCGACAGATCGTTGTAGGGGTGCAGCATGCCGCCGTGGCGAAAGGCGTTGTAGTTGACCGGACTGTAGTTGTAGACCAGAGCCACGCTGTCGAGGTTATCGTTGAAGGCATAGCCGAGCTTGGCGCCGTAGACCTCGGCCCGGACCGAGCTGGCATTCAATTCCGGCAGATAGCCGCCGGTACCGGAGGTACCCTGACTCACCACCTGAAAACCGGCAAACAGGCTCTGTCCAGAGCTCAGGGGGTGGCGCAGATTGGCCTGGCCGTAGAACAGTGTGGAAAAGCCGTAGAAATTGTAGTACCAGGCCTGTAGGGCAAAGGGATTCCCGAGCAGCTCACCGGCGTAACGTGCACCCAGCACATAAAAGCCGTTGTTGTGGGTGCTGCTGTAGCGATTGCCGGTCGTGAATTCGGGAGAATAGCGGCTTTCGTAGCTGTACATGCGTCCGGCAAAGACGCTCAAGGTAGCAGGAGAACCGGCCAACTGCAGGGGACCGGTGCCAGACCACCGGGAGGTCCGAGCGCCGCCGATGACATCGATGACGGCTGCGATGCCGGTGAAGGCCCGCGGGCTGAAGGTGTAGTAGTCCATGTTGGCATAGGGTGTCTGGATGAAGAGCCGACCACCGCGCAGCACTACCGGTCCGTAGTGCGCCTGCAGATAGGCGTTGCGCAGGGCGGCCATACCATGACTGGGATAGGGCCCCGTCAGCTCCGGGTCGTTGTGCAGATAGAACCCGGTCCAGGTAGCGAAGTTTGCCGCCACTCCCACACTCAGCCCATACCATTGTGGACTGTGGATGTAGACGTGTCCGCCGACGGCGTTGGCGTGGGTGTCCTCTTGGCTATGCCCGTGGTTCAGGTAACTGAAATTGATCAGGCCGACCATGGCGTCGACCTTGGTCTGGGGTAAGAGTTGGTGGATGAACTGTGCCGGCGGCGACGACCGGCTGTCCGTACCCGGGTCTGCTGCCCAGACTACGAGTGCGTTGCCTGCCAGTGCCAAGGCGATGCAGAGCCGTAACGCGCTGCGGTGATACCAATGCGATGATTCTGGGTACTTCGCGGAAGTGTCGTTCTTTTTCATCCCCTCACTCCTCCAAGACGGCCCACCTCCCTTGCAGACTACTACCGCGGTGTGAGGCGGCGCGTGGATCCAGGCGGGAACATCCCGTTCCTTTGGTATAGTTCAGCCTATGGACTCCGACAAGGAATTTATCCAAAGATAAATTCTATTGATCGTCTCGGACGATAATTAAATACAATAGTGATTGATTATCTAATTATTATGTGCGCAGCTGCGGATGGGTTTTTGCCTGCCCGGAGAGGGAGAATGAGGCGTTAGCGCATACCAACCAGTCGGTGTTAATATTGGGACTCTTTTCACGAAGCAGGAGTAGCCGGTATGGATGTCATCACCGCAGTGCAGAAACGTCGAGCGACGAAGTCCTTCGATCCGCACCATCCCCTCTCGCCGGAGACACGACGGGTGCTGCTGGAGACGACGGCTCTGTCTCCCAGCGCCTACAATATCCAGCATTGGCGCATCCTGGACGTACAGGATCCGCAGTTGCGGGCCGCTATCCGGGAGGTGGCCTGGGGACAGGCGCAGGTGACGGACGCTTCGGCCCTCTTCATCCTCTGCGCCGATCTGAAGGCTTGGGAAGAGTCGCCGGCGCGTTATTGGGCAACGGCGCCGGCGCCGGTGCAGGATTTTCTCCTGCCCAAGCTGGATGAGTACTATCGCGGCAAGGAGCAGGTGGCTCGTGATGAGGCCATGCGCAGTCTCGGCATCTTCGGCATGACCCTGATGCTGGTGGCACAGGATCTGGGTCTGGACAGCTGCCCAATGGACGGCTTTGATTTCGACGCAGTGGCTCGCCTCATCCGCCTGCCCAAGGACTACGTCATCGGTTACATGATTGCGGTAGGCAAAGGTGTCGGCAACGACTGGCCGCGCAACCGTCTCCCCATGAGCGACTGGCTGCGCACGGACCATTTTTGAGCCGGGGCGGCTCCCCCGCCTAGATTTATGACCACATTTGCGGCAGACTCAGGCCTTTCCAAAATGTCTTGGAGCCTATGTCTGCCCAGATACACGTATTGGTTCTGCACGGTCCGAACCTGAATCTACTGGGTTGCCGGGAGCCGGATCACTACGGACGGACGACTCTCGCCGAGATCGATGCCCACCTGAAGACCGAGGCCGAAGCCCGCGGCTGGCATCTGCGCAGCCTGCAGAGCAACGCCGAACACGTCCTTGTGGACGCCATACAGCAGGCGCCGGCGCAGGGCGTCACGCACATCGTTCTCAATCCCGCCGCCTTTACCCACACCAGCGTTGCCCTGCGGGACGCCCTGACGGCCGTTGCCATTCCCTTCATCGAAGTGCACCTGTCCAACATCCACGCCCGTGAGCCCTTCCGTCGCCACTCCTATTTTTCCGACATCGCCAGCGGCGTGATCGCCGGTCTCGGCGCGGACGGCTATGCCCTGGCCCTGGATGCCATCGCGCGGCGCTTGCACACCTGAGGTGGATTTCCCTATGCCTAAAGACATTCCACAAGGAAGGAACATGGACATTCAATTCATCCGGCGGCTCACCGAACTCCTGCAGAAAAGCGGTATCGACGAGATCGAGGTGGTGGAAGGCGACAGCAAGGTGCGTATCACTCGGCACCTGCCGCAGGCCAGCGCCGGCCCCGCTGCGTTGCCACCGTTTGCCTACCTGCCCATGGGCCAGGCAGGCGCGGGGACGGCTGCGGCTACAACAGCTCCCGCCGCCGAGTCGCCAGCCAAGGCCGGCGAGACGGAGGGGGCGGTGCCACAGGGCTATATGATCAAGTCGCCCATGGTGGGTACCTTCTACCGGGCGCCTGCGCCCGAAGCGCCCCCCTTCGTGGAAGAGGGGCAGCTGGTGAAGGCCGGGCAGACCCTCTGCATCATCGAGGCCATGAAGCTTCTCAACGAGATCGAGGCCGATGTCTCGGGCAAGGTCGTGAAGATTCTGGTGGGTAACGGACAGCCTGTGGAGTATGGCGAGCCCCTGTTCATCATCGCGCCCGAGTCCTGACATGTTCGGCAAGATCCTCATCGCCAACCGCGGCGAGATTGCTCTGAGAGTGCAGCGCGCCTGTCGCGAACTCGGCATCCGCACCGTCGCCGTGCACTCGGAGCCCGATCGCGACCTCATGCACGTGAAGCTCGCCGATGAGTCCGTCTGCATCGGCCCCGCGCCCAGCGATCGCAGCTATCTGAACATTCCGGCGGTGATCGCGGCGGCGGAAGTGACCGATGCCGAGGCAATTCACCCGGGTTACGGCTTTCTCTCGGAGAATGCCGATTTTGCTGAACGGGTAGAAAAGAGTGGCTTTGCCTTCATCGGTCCGCGGCCCGAGACCATCCGCCTCATGGGTGACAAGATTGCCGCCAAACAGGCCATGCTCAAGGCCGGTGTGCCCTGTGTCCCGGGCTCGGACGGGCCTCTGCCGGACGCGCCCGAGGCCATCAAGGCTCTGGCCCGGGATATCGGTTATCCGGTCATTCTCAAGGCAGCCGGAGGGGGTGGCGGAAGAGGCATGCGGGTGGTGCACACCGAGGCGCACCTCATCAATGCCGCCAACCTGACCCGGGCGGAGGCGGCGCGGGCCTTCGGCAACCCGGTCCTGTACATGGAAAAGTTTCTGGAGACGCCCCGCCACATCGAGTTTCAGGTTCTCTGCGATGCCCATGGACACTGCATCCACCTGGGTGAGCGCGACTGCTCCACGCAACGCCGCCATCAGAAGGTCATCGAGGAGGCTCCCGCACCGGGCATCCGCCCGGAGCAGCGTGAGCGTATCGGTGCCGCCGTGGTGCAGGCCTGCGAGCTCATGGGCTACCGTGGGGCGGGTACCATCGAGTTTCTCTACGATCCCGTCAGCGAGACCTTCTACTTCATCGAGATGAACACCCGCGTCCAGGTGGAGCATCCCGTCACGGAAGCCATCACCGGAGTGGATATCGTCAAGGCTCAGATCCGCGTGGCCGCCGGGCTGCCTTTGGGCCTGCAGCAGGCCGACATCGTCCTGCGCGGCCACGCCCTGGAGTGCCGCATCAACGCCGAGGATCCCGAGCGTTTCGTTCCTTCGCCCGGGCAAGTCAGCGCCTGGCACGCTCCGGGTGGACCCGGGATTCGCGTCGACAGCCACCTCTACGCAGGTTATCGCGTGCCGCCCTTCTACGACTCCATGATCGCCAAGATCATCGCCCACGGCGGCAGCCGCGACGAGGCCTTGCAGCGCATGCGTAGCGCCTTGCGAGAGACCAGCATCGAGGGTATCCAGAGCAACATCGCCCTGCATCGGCGTATCCTTGAGGATACGCAGTTCGCTGCCGGCAGTGTCCATATCCACTACCTGGAGGCACTGCTGAATCTATGAGCGCAGCGTGGTGGCAGCTGACCATGGACATCCCCGAGCCGGAAGTGGCGGAAATCGAGGCAGAACTGCTGGAGGCGGGGGCGGTAGCGGTGAGCTTCCTCGAGCCCGAGGACGCCACCCCGATCTTTGCCGCTGGCCAGTACTGGCCCAGCACCCGCTGCGAGGCCCTTTTCGATGTCGCGGTGCACAGTCGTGGGCAGCTCGAGCACTGGCTTCGGCAGCGCCCCTGGACCGACTTCCACCCGCAACTGGAGGCCCTGGCCGATCGGGATTGGGTGGGCCTGACCCAGGCTGGTTTCCCTGCAAGACGCTTCGGTCGGTTGTGGATAGCCCCCTCCTGGAGTGAGTTGCCCGACAAGGACCTGGTGCTGCGTCTCGACCCTGGCCAGGCCTTCGGCACCGGCGCCCACGCCACCACGGCTCTCTGTCTGCATTTTCTCGATGCACACATCGGCGGCGGCGAAACCCTCATGGATTATGGCTGCGGCTCGGGTATCCTGGCCATCGCCGCTCTGCTCTTGGGTGCCCGTCGCGCCATTGCCGTGGACAACGATCCACTGGCTCTCGAGGTGGCTCGGGAGAACGCTCGGATCAACGGGGTTGCCGACCGGCTCGAGCTCTATCTTCCGGAACAGGTCCCGGCGCTGCGTGTGCCCTTGCTGGTGGCCAATATCCTGGCGAATCCCCTAGTGGATCTCGCACCGACCCTGATCGGGTATCTGACGGCGGATGCCAGCCTTGCGCTGTCGGGCCTCTTGCCGGAGCAGGAGCATTTCGTGCGGTCTGCGTATGCCGCTACCATAGATTTTGCCGAACCAATCCGCGCCGATGGCTGGTCCTTGCTCTCGGGACGCAGAAAGATGCCGGAACATCCCTCGGAGTCTCGTCATGGAAATCACCTGTCCGCGTTGTGAGTCCACTTTTGCCGTCGATCCGCGAGCGCTGCGCGCGCACCAGGGGCTCGTGCGTTGCACGGTCTGCCAGCAGGTCTTCCGGGTAGAGCTGGCGGCGCTGGCCAGCGGTGGCGAGGAACGCAGCGGCTGGAGTTGGGGCCGGCGCCTGCTGCTGCTGGTCATATTTTTGCTGGTCCTGGTGCTCATCATTCAGGTGCTCTGGTGGACCCGCAGCTACGCCTACGCCGCCACCTCGACACCCATACGGCAGGCGTTGTTGAACGCGGCGGCGCGCTTCGATGTGCAGATCCCCTGGCCCGGTCCCAATCGGGATATCCGTATCGTCCAGAGTTCCGTCCTGCCCTTGCCGGACCATCGGGCGGAAATCCGGGGGAAGATCCGCAACGACGCGCAGTTGGTGCAGGCCTATCCGGTCATCCAGGTCACCTTGAGCAACAGTTACGGTGGTACCATCGCTCGCCTGGAATTCCGCCCCAGTGAGTACCTAGGCCCCGAGCGGCACGCCGCCGACGGTTTTGTTCCGGGGGAGGACGTCTCCTTCCATCTGAGCAGCCCAAAACTCATAGCAGCCCCGGGCTACCAGGTCACCTTGCTGAGTCGGCCCTGAGCATGGGGTATCGCGCGTGACCAGGCCCTCGCTCCACGATTGTGTGCGCGCCGCCGTCGCGGACTACCTGGATGACCTGCACGAGGAGGCGCCCCTTGCCCTGCACGAACGCGTCCTGGGCGAGGTGGAGCGGGCGCTGTTGCAGACGGTGATGGAGCGCGCCGAGGGCCGGCGCATCGTCGCTGCCGCCTGGCTCGGCATCAACCGGAATACCTTGAGCAAGAAACTGCAGCGTTATGGACTCGACAACTGAATGATCTGCGGCCCGCGCGCTGGCGTGGACGCGGCACCGCTGCCGACGACGGTGCCCTGACCGCTGGCAAACTGCTGGTAATAGGCGAGCACCCGCGGCACGTAGTTCTGGGTCTCCCGATAGGGTGGGACGGTGTAGCCGGCCTGAACCACGGCCTGGGGCCCGGCGTTGTAAGCGGCGATGGCGAGTTTCAGATCACCACCAAAACGCTTGATCAGGTGCGCGAGGTAGGCCGTACCGCCCTCGATGTTTTCTTTGGGGCTGAAGGCGTTGCCCACACCGAAGCGGCTGGCGGTGGTGGGCATCAACTGCATCAGACCCATGGCGCCTTTGGGCGATACGGCGCCGCTGTTGAAGCCGGACTCGGCGCGGATCACGGCATTGATGAGTGCGGCGCTGACGCCGAAGCGCTCGGCGGCACGATCGACGATGGGCTGCAACTCCTTCTGCGCCATGGGGCTGGCGGCAGGCCGCGGCAGGACCGTCGCAGTGGCCTTGGGCGTGCGCATCACCATTCGGTAGGGTTTCTGCTTCTGCGGTACGTTGGTCAAGTGAATGACACCGTTGGCATCGGTGTAGGCGTAGATATCGGCCTGGACCGGTGCGGCAGCCAGCACCCCAAGGCAGCTCAGCAGTCCCAGCCAGATCTTCATTTGATGACTCGCAAACCGGGCCGTTCGCTGTGGCCGCCACGACTCCCCTTGTCCGGTGAGCTGTCCGGTTCCGGCGTCTGGGGCAGGCTGGGTTCAGGAAAACCCATGCCCTCCTGGGTCTCCGCGGCATAGATGGCCAACACGGCGGCCATGGGAATCTCGATGCGACGGGCCACACCGCCGAAACGGGCCTGGAATTGAATCCAGGAGTCTGCCATCTGCAAACCCTGGGTTGCCGAGGGCGATATGTCCAGAACGATGCGACCGTCGCGGTCGTAGCCGGGTGGAACCGAGACACCGGGATAGTCTACCAGTACCAGTAGATACGGGGTCAGGTCCTGCTCCAGGCACCAAGCGTAGATCGCCTGCAAGAGGTGGGGTTTGGCAGATTCCGGCAACACCATGGTACTCCCGAGCACGTTCTCCTCCCTCCGTTTTTAGATCAAATTCCCGCCAGTGCAAGTGCGTCGCCACGCCTTGCGACTTTCCCATGGTATTCTAAAATACGCGTTAGTCACAAAACAAAGCTTTCGGCCGCAGGGTCATTTTATCCCATTGGAGGGAAACATGTCGTTTCGTTTGGTATCATCTCGGCGCGTTGTGGCTTATGGCATGGCGGCGGTGGGCATAGTGGCCCTGTCCGGATGTGCCGCCACCCAGGTTGCCCTGGAGCACCGCAACCTGGACGTGCAGACCAAGATGTCCAATACCATCTTTCTGAATCCGGTACCGCCGTCCGAGGAGACCGTCTACGTACAGTTCAAGAACACCTCGGACAAGAATCTCGACGTCGCCGCCCTGGAGCAGGAAATCGATGCCAACCTGACCAGCCAAGGCTATCGCATCGTACCCTATAACCAGGCGCATTACCTATTGCAGATCAATGTCCTGTCCGTTGGCAAGATGTCGGAGGCGGCGGCCAAGAAGTCCCTGACGGACGGCTTCGGCGGCGCGGCCTTCGGCGCCATTGCCGGTGGCACCATTGGCCAGAGCTACACCGGCGCAGGTGCGGGCGCCCTGGTGGGCAGTGCCATCGGCCTGGTCGCCGACTCCATGGTCAAGGACACCACCTATGCCATGATCACCGACGTCCAGGTGGCGGAGCGGAGCAAGGCGGCGGTGTCCCAGCAGACCAATGCCAACCTGCAGCAGGGCACCAGCACCACCACCACGCAGGAAATCTCGGGTACCGGGCACTGGATAGACTATCGCACCCGGATCGTATCCACGGCTAACCAGGTCAATCTGAGCTTCAAGAAGGCGGTCCCTCTGCTGCAGGCGCAGCTAGTGCACAGCATTTCCGGGATCATTTGAGTATCGTCGCCGCCTGGGGCGGCGACCTTCAACGGCAGCGGCCCCCTCGATGCGGGGGCCGTTTTTTTATCCTTCTTGGTGGTAGGCGACGACGCGCTCCACTTCCTTCTTTGCTCCGAGGATCACGGGTACACGTTGGTGCAGGGCCTCGGGCTCGATGTCCAGGATCCGCTGCACACCGGTGCTGGCGGCGCCCCCCGCCTGCTCCACCAGAAAGGCCATGGGATTGGCCTCGTAGAGCAGGCGCAGTTTACCGGGCTTGGCGGGGTCTCGCGTATCGAAGGGGTACAGGAAGATACCTCCGCGGCACAGCAGTCGGTGTACGTCCGCCACCATGGACCCCACCCAGCGCATGTTGAAATCCCGTCCCCGGGGTCCCTCACGGCCCTGCGTCAGCTCGTCGATGTAACGCCGCACCGGTGCCTGCCAGTGCCGGTGATTGCTGGCATTGATGGCGTACTCGCTGGTGTCCTCGGGGATCCGCATCTGGGTGTGCGTGAGCACGTATTCGCCAATGCTGGGCTCCAGTGTGAAGCCGTTGACGCCGTAGCCCGTGCTGTAGACCAGCATGTTGCTGGATCCGTAGAGGGCGTAGCCCGCGGCCACCTGCTCGACGCCCGGCTGCAGGAAGTCCGCGGCCACCGCGTCGCGCCCTGCCACCGGTGCGCGCAGCACGCTGAAGATGGTGCCGACACTGATGCCGACGTCGATGTTGCTGGATCCATCCAGGGGGTCGAACAGCAGCAGGTATTTGCCGCGTGGGATCCCGGCAGGCAGGACATAAGGTGCATCCATCTCCTCGGATACCATGCCGGCCAGATGTCCGGTCCAATCCATGGCGTGTAGGATGGCGTCGTTGCTGATGATGTCCAGCTTCTTCTGTACCTCTCCCTGGACGTTGTCGGTACCGGCGCTTCCCAGGGCACCCACCAGCGCGCCGCGCTGTACCTGGGCAGCAATGAACTTGCAGGCCACGGTGAGATCGTTGAGGAGTGCGGCGAAGTCGCCTGTGGCACCTGGATACAGGCGGGTTTCTTCGATGATGAACTGGCTCAGTGTGGTACCGATCTGCATGCTTCCATCCTTTAACAGGCGCTCAAACCCAAGCGAAAACTGAGATCGGATTCTAGCGCGCGGCTGGGTCCAGGGTCCAACCACTGGAGAAATTGTACGTGTAGACGGTGGGCGCCACCGCTGAGTTTGGGGTAGGCCCCGCTGCCGTCGTCTTCCACCACGACCGTCGCCAGTACCATTGGCTGCCGTGGATTCAGGGGTAGGGCGAAGCGCCCGCCGCGGCTGCGCTCCAGCGACCAGGCCTGGGATTCACGCAGAAAGGCAAGGATCAGGGCCACGCTGCGCTCCAGGACGATCAGCTCGGCTCGCCAGCGTTGCAAGCGTTCGGCGATGAGTTCCGGCGATTGCTGCTGCCAGAGCGCCAGCAGCGGGATGTCGCAATCTGCGAGACCCCCGGCCACGGCCATGCGTCCCCGGGCCAGCTGCAGGATTTCCTGGTGGCGCAGGGATTCGCCGAGGGCCCGGGGCATTTCCCGAAGCTGCTGCAGCTGACCGCGACACTCCTCCTGCCAGTGCGTCAGAGCGGCATGATCGGCCTCGGGACTCTTGGCCCAGAGTTGCAGGGTCTGCAGCAGCCGCTCCAGCTCCAGGATCAGATCGAGGCGCAGTTCAGGGCGCTGACAGAAATCCAGCAACTCGAGAAAGGCGCGTAGATGACTGCGCAGGTTTCGGGGGTCCGGCGTATCGTCCAGACCGGCGAACACGCTCTCCAGACGCAACAGATTGCGGGTGCGCTCCTGCAGTGGGAATTCATAACGGGCCATGGCGATGGATGTTCCAACGGTAGCGAAGCGGCAGGGCCTGGCCTGCTCCACGAAGCAGGGTGCCACAGGCAGGGGTCCGGCGCAAAATCAGGACGGTGTCCGCGGTGTGCTCTGGAGGCTGTCCCACCAGGCGCGAACCTGCGCCGCAAAGGCCGCCTCGCCGCCGTCGTTGTTGATGACCCAGTGGGCGGCGGCACGACGGTGGGCGGCGTCCGTCTGACGTGCAAGTACGGTGGCGATTTCCGCATCGGACCAGTGCGCGCGCGCGCGCAGACGTTGCCACTGGGAGTCACGGGAACAGTCGATGACGAGGATACCGTCCACCAGCCTGTCGTAGCCGCTCTCCAGCAGCAGCGGGACCACCCAGATGAGCACATCCGGAGCCTCGTCCTGTGCTTCCAGAGCGTGGCTGCGTTGCAGAAATTCGGCGCGGATCCGCGGGTGCAGCAGTGCCTCCAGCCACAAGCGCTCCGTCCCTTCGGAAAAAACGCGGCGACGCAGCCAGGCACGATCGAGACTGCCGTCGGGCAGCAGACACTCTGGGCCATAGCGATCGCGGATGTGCTGCCAGGCCTCCGTGCCCGGTTCCACCAGCTCGCGCGCGATCACATCAGCGTCCAGGAGTGTGGCCCCCGCCGACTGCAGTACCCGGCTGGCCGTCGATTTGCCGCAGGCAATGCCGCCCGTCAGACCGATCCGACGCACCCTTCAAGGCCCCAAGAGCCGCAGATAGGCGGCGATGATCTCCTGCGGCCACAGCAGCATCAGCGCGGCACCCAGCGCGAGATAAGGACCAAAGGGAATGGCGTAATCACGGCCCTTGCCCAGCAGGAGATAGAGGGTGGCGATCAGGCCACCGGTGATGGCGGCGATGAACAGGGTCATGGCCATGCCCTGCCAGCCGAGCCAGGCGCCGATCATACCCAGAAACTTCAGGTCGCCGCCGCCCATGCCGGGTCGTCGGGTGATGGAGAAGTAGGTCGCCGCCAGCAGCCACAGCACACCGTAGCCCAGCAGCACCCCCAGCAATGCGCTGAGCGGACTGGTCAGGGCGATCCCAGGCCACCAGATGCCCAGGCCGTTGAGCAGCAGACCCAGGAGGATACCGGGCTTGGTGATGCGATCGGGCAGGAGCTGCGTTTCCAGATCGATCCAGGTAAGGGCCAGCAGGCTCCAGGCGAACAGCAGTGCACCGGGCAGACGCGCGCCCCAGCCGAGTCGCCAGAATACCAACAGCGCCAGCACTGCGGCGAGGATCTCCAAGGCAGGGTAGCGCCAAGGGATGGTGACGCCGCAGGCGCGACAGCGACCGCGCAGCCACAACCAGCTGAGAACGGGGATGTTTTCCCAGGGCCGCAGGACGTGACCGCACGCCGGGCAGTGAGAAGCGGGATGGACGATGGATTCGCGTCGCGGCACCCGATGAACCACCACATTGAGAAAGCTGCCCACCAAGAGGCCGGCAAGGGCGATCAAGAGCATCTCAGGAATCAAGAGCCGGTCCTCCTTGGGCGAGGCGCAGACGTAGGGATTGCAGACTGATACCCAGGGTCCGGGCGAGCTCCTCGGGGCGCTCCCTAAATCGGATCTGCAGCGATGCAAGATACCGGGATTCCGCCTCGGCCAGGCGCTGCGCGAGGGCCGTATCCGCCCCCGTCGGCGTGTCGGGCAGCGACGGAAGCGGCGCCGTCGTCGTCGGTGTGGGTTCCAGATCTTCCCGTCGCAGAAGCGGCCGCGACTGCAGCGCCAATGCCCGCTCCAGCAGGTTCTCCAGCTCGCGCACGTTACCCGGAAAGTCACGGGTGGACAACCAGGCCAGCGCCTCGGGCTCGAGGCTGGCGATGGGGCGCCCGTGGCGCTGGCAGAGGCGCTCCAACAGGGCCTCTGCCAGTACGGGAATATCTTCGCGGCGCTCGCGCAGAGGTGGGATCTCCACCGGAACGACATTGATGCGGTAGAAAAGGTCTTCGCGAAAGGTACCTTCAGCTACCATGCGCCGTAGATCGCGGTGTGTGGCACAGATCAGACGGATATCGACGCCGATCTCGCGCAGGCCTCCCAGGGGTCGCACGACCCGCTCCTGCAGTACCCGCAGCAGCTTTACCTGCGTGGTCAAGGGCAGTTCGGCGATTTCATCGAGAAAGAGCGTGCCGCCATTGGCCGCCAGGAAGAGCCCTTCACGCCGCTGCACGGCGCCGGAATAGGCACCTTTTTCGGCTCCGAAAAACTCGCTCTCCATGAGGTTTTCGGGGATGGCGCCACAGTTCACGGCGATGAAGGCCTTGTCCCGGCGCGGGCTCGCGTCGTGGATGGCCTGGGCTACCAGCTCCTTACCCGTGCCCGACTCGCCGCGGATGTGGACAGGCGCGTTGCTGCGCCCCAGCAGGCGGACGCGCTCGCGCAGAGCCACCATGGCTGGGCTGCGTCCCACCAGGCGCTCGCTGAGGTCTTCCACCTCGCGCGGCAGTTCGCCCAGGGCGATGGCCTCGGCCACCAGCCGGCGCAGGCGGGCCAGTTCGATGGGCTTGGTCATGAAGTCGAAGGCGCCGGCGCGCATCGCTTCCACGGCACCCTCTGCCGAGGCATAGGCGGTGATCACCGCGACGGGCACCTGAGGATAGCGTTCCCGGATCTTCTGCAGAAGCTGCATGCCGGAGCCGTCGCCCAGACGCAGGTCCGTCAGGCACAGCGACGGCGGACCGGCGGCAAGGGCAGCAAAGGCTTCCGCGAGACTGTGGCAGGCCAGGACCTCAAGACCCATGCCCTCGAGGGTAATGCCCAGCAGCTCGACGATGGTCGGCTCGTCGTCGACGACCAGAGCCTGGTGCTTCTGCCTGTCGCTGGCACTCAATGGAGCGATCCCCCTCCGTCCCAGGCCGGCAGTTCCAGCTGGAACTCTGCGCCGCCCTCCCTGTGGTTTCGAGCCTCTATATTACCGTGGTTGAGGCGCAGAAGCTCGCGCACCATGGACAGCCCAAGGCCCGTGCCGCGGGCATCGCTGGTGAAGAAGGGCTCGAAGATCCGCTCCAAGGATTCTTCCGGGATTCCCGGACCATGATCGCGCAGACGTATCTCCACGAAGCCGTTGCCCGTGCTGCGCCAGGCAATTTCCACCCGAACCTCCGTGGCACCGGCACCCGCGTGCTGGGCGGCGTTCTGCAGCAGATTGGCAAAGATCTGGCGCAGATGGGCGGGGTCGGCGAAGGCCACGGGCTCGCCGCCGACCTTACGCAGGTCGATGCGCAGCGTCGCCAGACGCGGGTCGGCAGACAACTGCTCCAGCAGCACCGGCAGCCAGCTTTGCAGGACGATGGGTTCCGGGTGTGCCGGACGCGGTCGGGCCATTTCCAGAACGGAGTCGATGATGCGATCGATGCGCAGCGTTTCGCGCTCCAGAATACGAAAAAGGTGGAGAGAACCCGGTTCGTCCTGTACGTATTCCCGCAGCAGGTCGGTAGCGTGGCGGACCGAACTCAGAGGATTGCGGATCTCGTGGGCAATGTTGGCGGCCAATCGCCCCAACGCGGCCATCTGCGCCTCGCGTTCGCGTTCGCGCAGCTCCGTCGCATCCCGCAGAATCAGCAGACGGTAGGGACCCTGAGGCAGGGCGATGAGACGGATGAGCAGGCTCAGTCGCTCGCCTCCCTCGATGGCTACCAAGACCTCCCGACTCTCGTGCAGTTCGCCCTGGCGCAGCGCCGCCGCCAGGCTCGGCTGCACCACATCCAGGGCCACGGGCACGTCCTGCCAACGCTCATAGCCGGCAAGACGGCGGCCGGCGGGATTGCTGAGTACCACCCGATTCTGCCGATCGAGCACCAGCAGGCCGGAGTCCACCTGCTGGATGATCTCCTGATTGAGGAGGTTCAGGTTCCCTAGTTCGACATCCCGCTCCCGCGTCAGGCGATTGCTGCGCTCCAGGCTGACCACCAGACTGTCGGCCAGAAAGGCCACGGCGACCAGTGCCAGTAGATAGACGAGCAGCTGTCCGAGGGGCAGGCGGGTATGCTCCGGCCCGAGCAGGAAGAACTCCACCAGCAGCAGGATCAGCAGGAGCCAGACAAAGAGGAAAGCGCCGCGACCGCGCAGGAGCTTGGCCGTGGAGATCATCAGCAGTAGCGGCAGGATGGCGAAGGGCCCGGCGAGACCTCCGCCGTAGTGCAACAGCAACAGCACCACGAGGCTATCGCCAGAGACCTGCAGCCAGGGAAAGGCTGGGTGATCGGCAAGTTGGCTGCTGACGCGCAAGATGCCGAGGTAGAGGAGGCTCAGGCCCACGGCGGCCCAGGCGACATCGATGAGGGCGGGGAGATTCTGCGGCGGCAGCACCAGATCACTGCGACCGAGGGGCAGCTGCAGCAGGACCAGGAGCGCTGCGGCGATGAGCAGGCGGTAGGTGGCTACCCCCCAGGAGCGGCGGCCCGTGGCCGCGAAGGAGGACCCGCGGTTCACAGGTTGGTGACGCGCAGGACCTCTTCGAGACTCGTCAGCCCCTCGCGTACCCGCTTCAGACCGGCCTGGCGCATGTTCAAGACGCCCTCGCTCTGCGCCTGGCGCGCGAGGTCCATGGAGGTACCGCCGCGCATGATGATCTCGCGCATGGCGTCGCTCACGGGCATGACCTGATACAGACCGATACGGCCCTTGTAGCCGGTCTGATTGCACTCATCGCAGCCTTTGGGACCCAGAGGGCGCCAACCCTGCAAATCGTCGGCGGCGAAGCCCGCCTCCAGCAGGGCCTGCTCGGGAATCTTCAAGGGCACCTTGCACACCGGGCAAAGTTTGCGGGCGAGACGTTGCGCCATCACCAGGTGCACGGCGCCGGCGATGTTGTAGGTCGGAATGCCCATGTTCTCCAGACGAGTGAGACTCTGGGGCGCATCGTTGGTGTGGAGGGTGGCGAGGACCAGGTGGCCCGTCTGGGCAGCCTTGATGGCCGTCTCGGCCGTCTCCAGGTCGCGCACCTCACCCACCATGATGATATCCGGATCCTGACGCAGAAAAGAACGCAGTGCTGCCGCAAAGTTCAGCCCGATGCGCTCGTTGATGTTGACCTGATTGATACCGTAGACCGGAATTTCCACGGGGTCCTCGGCGGTACTGATGTTGACGTCGCCGGTATTGAGGATGTTCAGGGCGGTATACAGGGTGGTGGTCTTGCCGGAGCCCGTGGGCCCGGTGACCAGGATCATGCCGTAGGGGCGGTGGATGGCATCTTCGAAGGCCTTGCGCTGCTCCGGCAAGAAACCCAGAGCCTCGATGGGCACCTTGGAGCTGGCCGGGTCCAGCAGACGCAGGACGATGGTCTCGCCGAAATTGGTGGGCAAGAAGGACACGCGGAAGTCGATGATGCGTGCCGGCGGCACCCGCACCCGCAGACGCCCGTCCTGGGGTAGGCGCCGTTCGGAGATGTCCAGCTTGCACAGGATCTTCAGGCGCGAGGTGATGCCTTCGCGCAGCGCGATGGGCGGGTGCAGTACGTCCTGCAGCACCCCGTCCAGGCGATAGCGCACGCGGATGTCGCGCTCGTAGGGTTCGAGGTGGATATCGGACACCCCTTTCTGGATGGCGTCCAGGAGCAGCTGCTGGACGAAGCGCACGACGGGGGCGTCTTCTACTCCCTCGGTGTCGCTGCCGAGGTCGAACTCGTCCGCGTCCTCGGTTTTCTTGCTGTCATTGACGAAGAGATCCTCGAGCTTACCCTGCATGCTGCTGGTAAAGGCGGCCACGGCCTTGGACAGCTTGTCTGCCTCTACCAGGATGGGGGTGACCTGGAGGCCGGTGTTGAACTTGACCTCTTCGATGGCCTTGAAGTCCGTGGGATCGGCCACCGCCAGGAACAGCATGTCGCGGTGGCGGGACAGGGGCAGGACCTGGTGACGCGCCATGAGCTGGCGGTCGACCTTGGCGACCACGGTGTCGTCTATCTGCACCGCCTCCAGATCCAGCATGGGCACGTTGTAACGATTGGAAAGGTAGGCCATGAGGGCTGGGGCCTTGACGGCGCCCTTGTCCACCAGGTGGAAAAGCAGGGGTCGATTGCCGCGCTTGGGGTCACCGGCCAGCTCGCGCAGCGTTGCCTCATCGCCCAGACCTTGGGCCGCCAGGGCCCGCAGCATGGGATTGAGGGTCAGGGTGTCTGGGCTGAGAGCCATTGGCGTAAACGCTCCTCGACGGGTTCCGGATCGGGCATCACTCCCGTCCACAGGGAAAAGCTTTCGGCCCCTTGCTCCACCAACATGCCGAGACCGTCCACCACCCGCAGACCACGGTCCAGCGCCGCCCGAATCAGGGGGGTGTGCAAAGGGTTATAGACGATATCGCAGACGCTGCCAGTGGGGTCCAGAAGCTCCAGGGCAAGTTCGGGATGGCTCTCGCCGTGCAGGCCGCGGGCGGTGCAGTTGACCACGAGACCCAGGTTGGGAAGGTGTGGGCGCAGGCTCTCCGGGCTCAGGGCCAAGGCGCGCAGAGGCAGGTGCGGGAAATCCTGTACCATGGAGTGCGCCCGCGCGAGGTCCCGATTGGCGAGGAGAATCTCTGGCACCCCGGCGCTGCCCAGGGCGTGGACGATGGCGCGCGCCGCCCCGCCCGCGCCGAGGATCAGGGCAGGCCGCAAGGCCCAATGATCGCCGGCGTGCCGCTGCAGGGCACGCAGGAAGCCCGGGGCATCGGTATTGTCCCCGCGCAGCCCGTCCGCCTCGAAGCGCAGAGTGTTGACAGCGCCAATAGCGGCGGCGTCCGGAGCGATCTGCGTGAGGTAAGGCAGGACCGTCTCCTTGTGGGGAATGGTCAGGTTCAGACCGCGCACGCCCGCGGCCCGCAATCCGGCCAGCACGAGACCCAGGTCCGTGCTGGTCGTGGGGAAGGGGGCGTAGACCAGGTCCTGTCCGGTCTGCGCGGCGAACAGGCGATGCATCCAGGGCGACAGACTGTGGCGGACGGGGTCGCCCAGGATACCGCATACCATGGCTGCGCCGCTGGGGCTGGGAACATCGTCGTGCATGATCACGGATTCTCGCCCATGCAACGTAATTTCGCCAGTAATTCCGCCCAATTGCTGCCCGGCAGGATAGTTCCCAGCACTATCGGCTGCCGCTGCCCCGTCACCTCGTGCAGGTCCAGAGCGACACCGCGCAGGCAGCGATCGCCGAGCCAGGCGAAGGCCGCCGCCTCCACGGCGAGATGCGGCAGGCCACCCTCCGGTGTGCCTTTGTAGAGGGGCAGATGGGGTAGGCGGTTGGCCAGCAGCGCCATGAGGAAGACGTTGTCGGCACCACCCCCAAACACCCAGAGCCCTTCCGCCGGCGCTGCCCAGGACTCCAGGCTCGTGGCAATGCTCTCGACGGTGAGCGCCGTGAGGGTGGCCAGAAAGTCGGCGGCACGGAACGGCCAGTCTCGCCACAGCGACCGTACGAGCTCTGCCGAGAAGTCCTCGCGCCCGGTGCTCTTGGGCGGCGGTCTGCGAAAGTAGTCCCAGGACAGCCAGTTCGCCAGGACCTCGGTGCGGACCTCACCCTGGCGCGCCCAGGCCCCGTCCGCGTCGTAACGCTGCTGCCCGCCACTCAGCAGCACTACCGCTGCATCCAGCAGGGCGTTGCCGGGACCGCAATCCCAGGCCAGAAGCGGACCGCCATCCTCCCGACCCGGCAGGACCGTGAGATTGGCGATGCCGCCAATGTTCAGAAAGAGGCGCGTGCGCTCCGCAGCGAAGAGGGCCTGTTGAAAGGGTGGCACCAGGGGTGCTCCCTGGCCACCGGCAGCCACATCGGCGCGGCGAAAGTCGTGGACGACGGTGAGGCCGGTGGCGACCGCAAGATCGGGCGCGGCGCTGAGCTGAATGGTGAAAGCGGGCTCATGCCGGGGCCGGTGGCGGATGGTCTGGCCGTGCACCGCGATGGCATCCACCCTGCCCCAATCGGCGAGGCAGGCAGCGGCGAAGCGAGCGTGTTCCAGGCCAAGCTCCCGCTCCAGCTGGGCGGCCGTTTCGAGGTCCTGCAGGGCGTTGGCGGCGACGATCCGCCCCTGCAAGGAAGCGGGATAGGGGTGGTGTCGGTGTCCCAGAAATACGGGACGCCCCTCGCTACCGCATTCCAGCAGGGCCGCGTCGATGCCGTCGGCGCTGCTGCCGGACATGAGCCCCAAAAGGCGCAGAACCTCGGCGCCAAGGCTGGCGCGCTCAGTGCCCTGGGTTCCCGGAGTCAATCGTGCTCGTGCGCCCCTGCGCCGTGGGGGTGGCCGTGTGCCAGCTCTTCCGCCGTCGCCGCGCGCACATTGCGCACGACGATGTCGAAGTTCAGGGTCATTCCGGCCAGGGGGTGATTCAGGTCTACCGTAACCTCACCCCCCTCGATCTCGATGATGGTTGCCAGCCGCGGACCCTCTTCCGTGTCGGTCTCGAATTGTGCTCCCACCTCGAGGGTTTCGGGATCGTCGAAATCCGACACCGAGACGATTTCCACCAGGTCCTCGTCCCAGTCCCCGTAACCCTCCTCGGGGGGGATGGTCACTTCCAGCCGGTCCCCTTCCTGGTGCCCGGCCAGAGCCTCCTCGAGGCCCGGTATGATACCGTGATGGCCGTGCAGGTAGACGAGGGGCTCCTCGCCTTCAGAACTGTCGATGAGCTCTCCCTCCTCGTCGGTGAGAGAGTAATCGATGGTGACGACGGTATCCTTGGCGATGATCATGGTGGCGGGTCCTCGGCTCGCAGGTTGAGGTGGCAGAATCCTTCAGGGAGTCTAAACCTTGTGCGGCGACGGGGAAAGCCGTCTTGTGTGCCGCAGCGGCGTCAGTCGTCCCAACCCTGCCAGTGTGGTGCGAGAATGCGGGCAAAATCCGCGATCCACTGAGGATCGTCGTTCAGTGCCGGAATGTAGTGCATGTCCCCGCCGCCCGCCTCGATAAAGGTCTCGCGCCCTTCGACGGCGATCTCGTCCAGGGTTTCCAGGCAATCGGCGCTGAAGCCCGGACACAGGCAGTCGACCCGACCGACGCCCGCCTTTCCCAAGGCTTCCAGGGTCTTGTCCGTGTAGGGCTGCAGCCACTTGGCTGGGCCAAAGCGGCTCTGAAAGGTCTGCAGGTAGCGCTCTGAATCCAGTCCAAGGGCTTCCACGAGGAGGGCCGTGGTGTGTTCGCATTGGCTCCGGTAGGGATCGCCCAGGGCGACACAGCGTTCCGGCAGGCCGTGGAAGGAAATGAGCAGCCGGTCCGGCTCCCCATGGGCCTGCCAGTGCTCGCGCACGCTGCGTGCGAGATTGGCGATATAGAGCGGGTGATTGTGCCAGTCGCGCACCAGGCGTAGGGCGGGAATCTCGCGCCAGCCCATGAGGGTGCGGGCGACGGCATCGAAAGTGGAGGCCGTCGTAGCCGCGGCATACTGGGGGTAGAGGGGTACCACCAGGATCTTGCGACAACCCGCGTCCCAGAGCCTCTGCATGCCCTTGGCCACGGACGGATTGCCGTAGCGCATGGCCAGCTCCACCTGCACCCTTCCCGCCCCTTCGCCATCCCAGATCTCCTGCAGCCCACGGGCAAGCCGCTGACTGTAGACGAGCAGGGGAGAGCCTTCGGGCATCCACACTCGAGCGTAGGCCCGCGCCGAGCGGGCCGGCCGAGTTAGGAGGATGGGGCCGTTGAGAATGGGCCACCACAGGATGGGCGGAATCTCTACCACCCGGCGATCGCTCAGGAATTCCCGCAGATAGCGGCGCAGGGCTGGAGTGGTGGGGGCATCGGGGGTGCCCAGATTGACCAAGAGTATGCCGATCATGGTGTTTGCTCCAGAAAGAGGGACACGGGCGCGTGATCCGAGGGGCGTTCCACAGCCCGCTGCTCACGATGCACGACCACCCGACGTACCTGTGGCCACAGGGCCGTGGATACGAGGATGAGGTCGATGCGCAGACCGCGATCGCGGCGAAAGCCGGCGGCGCGATAGTCCCACCAGGTAAATTCCCGACCCTCTGGATGGAGAGCTCGGTATGCGTCCACAAGCCCCAGTTCCTCCAGAGATCTCAGGGCGGCGCGCTCGGGGGGAGAACAGAGGATATCCTCGCCCCAGGCCTCGGCGTCGAAGACGTCCGAGGCGGCGGGGGCGATGTTGAAGTCGCCCAGTACCACCAGCTGCGGCCAGCGCATCAGGGCGTCCCGCAGATAGTCGCGCAGGGCCGCCAGCCAGCGCAGCTTGTAGGCATACTTATCGCTGTCCAGGGCCTGGCCGTTGGGCACATAGACATTCACGACGCGCAGCGCCCCATGGCTGGCCGCGCAGAGGCGGGCTTGGGGCTGCGCGTCGCCGTCGGCCAGGCCGCATTCCGGATCCCCCAGAACCCCGCGACTGAGCATGGCCACACCGTTGTAGGCGCTCTGACCGTGATACAAGGCCGTGTAGCCCCGCGCGTGCAGGGCCTCGGTGGGAAAACGCTCGTCCGGAAGCTTGGTTTCCTGCAGACAGAGGAGGTCGGGCTGGTGGTCCTCGAGAAAGGCTTCCACCTGAGGCAGGCGTACCTTCAGGGAATTGACGTTCCAGCTCGTGATCTGCACGCGGCTAGGCCGTGGCGGCGGTATCGGCAATGCTGGGGCGTTGGCGCATGCGCTGATACCATCCCATCAGCTCCGCAAACCCCAGCAAAAATTCGGGGGCGCGCAGATCGACATAGGCGATGGCGGCGATGGCCGCTATTTCCGGCAGCTCCAAGTGCTCGGTCTTGTCCTTTTCCTGCCACTGCGGCACCTGCGCCTGCAGCATGGACAGGGCGGTGATCACCTTGCTGCGCATTCGCGCCAGCAGGGCAGCATCCTGACAGTCGCTGCTATGCCGCTGTTCCATGACCCAGGTGATGGTGCTGTCCATGATGCCATCGGCCAGAGCCTCGCCGCGCAGGGCGCGCAGGCGGCCCGGCAAATCCGCCGGAATGAGCGGGGGCTGCGGGTGGGCCAGGTCGAGATACTGGACGATGACGCTGGAATCGTAGACCGGCGTGCCATCGTTCAATACCAGCACGGGAATCTTGCCGAGGGGGTTGACGGTCTTGACGGGGTGGTCCGGGCTACGCAGATCCACCCACTCCAGATCGTAGGGAATGCGCTTTTCCGCCAGGACGATGCGTACCTTGCGGGCGTAAGGGCTGGTGGGCGTGGCGTACAGGCGCATGGTGCTTCTCCTCGCAACGGGTGGGACCAGATCCCGACAGCAAACGACTTTCTGCTATCATGACCGAGCCCGACGACCATGCCAAGACCAAAGGCGCCCGTGAACTACAGCCACGACCATCATGCCGGCAATGCCGCCGACTGCTTCAAGCATCTCACCCTGAGTCTCGCCCTGGAACGTCTGCTGCAGAAGGATTCCCCCCTGTTCTATCTGGAGACCCATGCCGGTGCTGGCCACTATCGGCTGACCAGCGAGGGCGAGAACCGTCTGGGGGTGGACAAGGTCTGGGTCGCGCGTCGAGAACTGACGGGCCTGTCGCCCTGGCTCGACCTGCTGAAGGAAGGGGCTGAGGACGGCGTCCTGCAGCACTACCCGGGCTCACCCGTCATCGCCGCCCGCCTGCTGCGTCCCCAGGACCGCATGGTGCTGGCGGAGACGGTGGCGGGCGTGCGTGAACGGCTGCGTGAGGCCCTGGGCGGGCGGGGACGCACCAGCGTGCTGGGCGAAGACGGTTACGCGGTGCTGCGCGCCCACCTGCCGCCGCCGGAAAAGCGCGGACTGATACTCATGGATCCGCCCTTCGAGCGCCGCGACGAGTGGGAGGCCCTGGCCAGCGCCATCCTTACCGCGCACACGCGCTGGCCGCAGGGCTGCCAGATCGTCTGGTATCCCATCAAGGTTCGCGGTATGATCTCGCGACTTTTTCAGGCCCTCCAGCGCACCCTGGATTTCGAGGTGGTGGAACTGCGCCAGGAACCGGAAATCGGCGGCGCCCATCTGGTAGGTTCCGGTCTCATCCTCGTGCGCCCACCCTGGGGTCTGCGCGAGCGTCTCCTGGCCGCCCTGGCGGCGCTGGGACCGGTGCTGGCCCGTGGGGGATTCTGGGATCTCTCCTACCGCGCCCTGCCCCGAAGCGTTCCCGCCCGGGAGGACACGCGACCAGCGCGCCGCCACCAAGCCACCGTCAAGGAATGAGCGACCATGCCGACCCTGCCCGACACTCAGCACATCCGTAAGCTGCACTTCTATGGCGGACCCACGGCCGCGTTTCAGGGCGAGATGGAAAACAGCGCAGAGCAGGCGCGCAGCGTCCAGGTGCTCTACCACCTGGCACTGCGCCACGGCGTCATCAGCCCCAGTGCCGCCCGCGAGGGTCTGGCCCTGCTTCCCGAGGATCGGGCCGACGCTGCGGCCGGTCGCGTGCTGTTGCAGCGGGTGCTGGAGGATGGCGATTTTCTCGCCGTCCGGGTGGTGCGCTGAGTGCGTCTGTACAGCTGGAATGTCAACGGCTGGCGAGCGGCCCTCCGGCACGGTCTGCGCGACTGGGTGGCGGCCACGCCCATGGACGTACTCTGTGTCCAGGAAACCAAGGTCCAGGCGCAGCAGCTGGATGCGGAAGAGGGACGTCTGCCCGGCTTTGAGAGCCTGTGGGCCGAAGCGCAGCGGCCCGGCTACAGCGGCGTCGCCACCTTTTTCCGCGCTCCCTGCAAAGCCCTGCGCAGCGGTATCGGCCGCGCCGATTTCGATGCCGAGGGGCGGGTCGTGGTTACCGATTGCGGCGACTTCGACCTCTACAATGTCTATTTTCCCAACGGCAAGAAGGATGCGCAGAGGCTCGCCTTCAAACTGGAGTTCTATGCTTTTTTCCTGGAGCAGGTGCTGGCCGTGGTGCGCCGGGGACGACCGGTGATTTTCTGCGGCGACGTCAATACCGCCCACACGCCCCAGGATCTGGCCCGGCCCGAGGCCAACCGCAAGGTTTCGGGCTTCCTACCGGAAGAACGCGCCTGGCTCGACCGCTGGCAAGACGCGGGCTTCGTCGACAGTTTCCGCCACCTCCACCCCGAGGCGCGCACCTACTCCTGGTGGAGCCTACGCAGCGGTGCTCGGGAGCGGGACGTGGGCTGGCGTCTCGATTACTTCTGGGTACACGAAAGTCTGCTGGGACGCCTCAAGGGGGCTGGCATCGCCACCGAGGTACGCGGGGCGGACCATTGTCCCGTGTGGTTGGAACTGGACTAGGAGCGCCGATGGAGCGCCGACAGTACTTGGCCTTGGGCGATTCCCTGCGCCGCATCGGCGACTTCTGCCGCTATGGCTGGAGCCGCTTCAGCGCCGCCGCCATCGATTGCAGCCAGGGTTTCCAGACGCCCCGGGCCGAGGCCTGCGCCCTCGTTGCCCGCCGCCTCGACCTGGAACCCGAGGATCTGCCGGAGGTCCTTTCGTGCCGGGTAACCCGGTCCGAGGCGGAGCGGATTCTCGACGCCTTCTACCAGCGCGAGATCCTGCGCCGACCCACTGCCTATATTCTGGGCGAGGCCTGGTTTGCCGGCCTGCGTTTCGCCGTGGACGAGCGCGTGCTCATTCCCCGCAGTCTGCTCGAGCCTTTCATCGAGGAGGGTTTTGCCCCCTGGGTGCGGGCCGAAGGGGTACGCCGCATCCTCGAGATCGGCACCGGTTCCGGCTGCATGGCCGTGGCCCTTGCCTTACGATTCCCCGAGGCCACGGTGGATGCGGTGGATATTTCCCCGGAGGTGCTGGAACTGGCGGCCGAGAACGTTCGTCGTCACGATCTGGAGGAGCGCATACGCCTCTACCCGTCCGATCTCTTCAGCGCCGTGGGCGATGCCCGTTTCGATCTCATCGTCAGCAATCCGCCCTACGTCGATGCCGCCGCCATGGCCCAACTACCCCCGGAGTATCGGCACGAGCCGCGCCTTGCCCTGGCCGCCGGTGAGGACGGCTTGGACTGCATCCTGCCCCTGCTGGATCAGGCCCACGCGCATCTGCTGCCGGGTGGCGCTCTGGTGGTGGAAACGGGTGATGCCGAGCACACCCTGCTGGCGCGCGACCTTCCCTATCCCCTCATCTGGCTCGAGCATCCGGCGGGTGGCTCCGGCGCCTTCGTGCTGTTGGAGGGTGGGGGCCTGCTGGCGGATCGCTGAGCCTGGGATTGCTTCAGATATCCAGGGCCAGCACCTCCAACAGGGCCTGCAGGGCACGGGAGCGCCGTTCGCCGATGGGATAGACGAGGTAGAGGTCCCAGAACAAGCCGCGGGGCGGGTCCAGATGCAGGGAGGCCAAGGGCCAGTGGACCTTGTCCAAGGCCTCTACGGAGCCGAAGCCAAGACCTAGGCCCGCCGCCACCGCATCGCGCAGGGCCTCGATGCCCGTGACCTCCACGGCATACTGCGGTCGCAGGCCGGCGGCAGCCAGGGCCGCTTCCACCCGCTGCCGTACTCCGGAATGGGGTTCTCGCCAGACGATGGGCTGGGTCAGCACCGTCGGCCAGTCGACGCTCCGGCGACCGGCACGCACCCAGGGATGATCTCGCGGCAGTATGGCGACGATCTCGTCACGGCGCCAGGGGATCTGCCGCATCGAGCTGGGCAGGCTGCTGGCCGCCAGAGCCTCTTCCGTAAAGATGAGATCCCAGTCGGACCAGCGGATATCGCGCTCCAAGGGGCCGGCCTTCAGGCGCAGGCCGATACCCGGATAGCGGCTGCGGAACTCCGCCAGATGCTCCAGCAGGAAGTAGTTGGCCACCGTGCTGCTGGCGGCGATGCGCAGTTCGCCGTCGCGCAGGCTGTGGCGATGGGCGGACCAGAGCTCCACCTCGGCGAGGTCCTCGCGCAGACGCCGGGCCAGGGGCAGCAGGGATTCGCCGGCGGCCGTCAGGCGAATCCCACGCCCGGAGCGGCGATAGAGCGGCTCGCCCAGGGCGCGCTGCAGGTGTTGGAGGCGCTCGGAGACGGCCGGCTGGCTGCGATTGAGGCGCTGTGATCCCGCCGCCACGCCACCCGCTTCTGCAACTTCCAGAAAGATCAGGATATCCTCGGGTGAATATTTCACGATGGCAGAGCTGGACCCCGTAGCTGTAGATATCGGTAATTCCTATTTTAGAGCGTAAATATATCGACTTGTCCAATGGAATTCCGGGGTCTTAGAGTGACGTCATGACCGCCGATTCCCATGCCCTCAGTGGCGATGCCGATATTCGCCCCTTGCGCCAGTCCTGGCCGCTCTTCGTGGGCGTCGGTCTGGGTCTTGCCCTCGGCTCCTTCGAGGGCGCCGGGATCCAGGCCATTTTTCCCTACGTCGCGGGCGGGCTTGCCACCAGCAGCGATCATGCGCTCTGGACCTTGACCTACTTCATCGTCAATTGGTCGCTGGGCATCACCCTGATGCCCTGGACCACCGCCCGCTTCGGCATGCGCCGGGTCTTTCTGGCCGCCACCGTAGTGGCGGCCGTCGGTTCCGTCATCAGCGGCACGACCCACAATCTTTGGATCATGCTGCTCTCGCGAACCCTGGAAGGCTTGGCCGCCGGTCTGTTGGTACCCCTCAGTCAGAGTCTCTTTCTGCGCCACAGCCCCAAGAGCAAGCATGCCCTGGTCACGGTCTTCTGGAGCAACGCCATGCTGGTGCCCTTCTTCTTCGGGCCGGCCATCGGCGGCTGGCTGGCGACGGGACCAGGTTTTCGCTGGATCTTCTGGTTGTCCCTGCCGCTGTGGCTGGTGGCTGCCGTCCTGGGAGCCCGGGCGATCCCCGCCGAACCTGGCGACCCTACGCTGCCCGCCTTCGATCTCGTCGGTTTCCTGCTGCTCTACGCGGGCCTCATGGGTCTGCAGATCACCCTGGACAATGGCGAGCAGTATGGCTGGTGGCACTCGCCTCTGATTCTGCAGAGCAGCGTCTTTGCCCTGATCGCCTTCGTGCTCTTTGCCTGGCGAGAGAGCGAGGCGCGCCATCCGCTGCTGCGTTTCCACTATCTACGGCAGCGCAATTACTGGCTGGGACTCTTGCTGCTCTGCCTCGGCTGGGCCATGTTCATGGGCTGGGCTGCGGCCCTGCCGCTGTGGGTCGAGCAGAATCTGGGCTACAACGGTTTTTGGGGAAGCATCGTCCTGGTGCCCATCGCCATCGGCGCCATTCCCCTGTCCATAATCATGGATCGCCTGCGCGGCCTGGTGGGACTGCGGCGCCTGGCTGCCCTCTGTTTTCTGCTCTTTGCCGCCAGTTACGGCAGTTTTCGTCTGAGCCCCATCAGCAGCCTGGGGGACGTCTTCTTACCCATGTTGCTGATGGGCTTGGCCGTGGGCAGTCTGTTCGTGCCTCTCACCCTCATCCTGCTGTCGGAGGTGCCGGCGGCGGAGATCCCTCGGGCAGCCACCACCAGTAATTTCATTCGGGTCTTCAGTGCCAACATCGGTGTCAGCCTGATCAGCGTCTACTGGACCCGCGGCAGTGCCCTGGCGGCCACGCAGATGCGCGACGGCATCGATCCCTACCACCACAGCGCTTGGCCACTGTGGCAGCTGCAGCACCTCCTCGGGGTAGAGGCTGCAACCCTCAGCATGAATAATCTGCTGCGTCTGTGCATGTGGATCGCCTTGCTGGCGGCGCTCGCGGCCTATGTCCTCATCATCCCGCCACGCCGCATCGACCGGCCCGACATGCCCCACAACTATGTCGAAGAGGAGGAGCTGGAAACCGGCGCCTCGACGGCTCGGGATCTGCCCGCCAGTACCACCTCCTGACGCGGCCGCGGTATCTCGATCCCAGCGGACTCCAGAGCGTCGGCCAGCAGTCCGTGGTAGTGCGCGCGGGTTCCGCCCGGCCGCATCAGACCATCGCGGTTGACCCAGACGATCATTTCGCAGTCGTAGCCGGCATCGCCAAAAGCGACGATCCACAGACCCGGGCGATGCTGCTCGTCGTCCACCGTAAGGGGGGAGCGCCGTGCCGTTTCCACCACCAGCTCCTGAAGCCGCTTGCGGTCGGTCCCGTAGGGCACGCGAAAGGGGATGTGGAGGCGGATGACGGGTTCGTCGAGACTCCAGTTGATGACCTCACCGTTCACGAACTGGGAATTGGGGACCAGGATATCCACGTGGTCGTTGGTCTTGACCTGGGTGTAGCGCACGCTGAGCTTGGTCACCATGCCGTGCATCCCGTTCTCTTTGAGCTGGATGTAGTCACCCACCTTGATGCTGCGCTCGAACAGCAGGATCAGGCCCGAGGCAAAGTTGCTGAAGATGTTCTGCAGGCCAAAGCCCAGACCGACCCCGACGACACCGCCGAAGATGGCCAGGCTGCTCAGATTGACGCCGAGGGTCTGGAGCGCTACCAGCAGGCCAAAGGCAATGATGAGGTAATAGCTGATGCGAGAAATGGCATAGGCGGTGGCGTGGTCCATGCGCCGGCTCAGGACCTGGCGCAGCAGTTTGCGCAGACGGATGGCTCCCCACCACAGCACCACCAGGGTGAGTATGAACTCGAATATGGCCAGGGGGGTGACGTGGCCTTCACCGGGAAGGGTGATGGGTAAGGTCAGCCAGTGCCAAAAGAAGGACAGGGGGTGGGCATCCGACATCGTCACATTCCATGGGGCGCCGCTTGGACCAGGGTGGGCGCGCATCCTGTGGTCGCCGCCCGCGCCACTGCCGTTCATCGGCTACTTGCGGTACACTGCCGCAAAAATGCATCCATCTCAAGGCCTATCGTGAAAGCATTCGTCACCTCCGCGTTGTCCGCAGCCCTCCAGCAGCTGGTGGAGTCCGGCACCCTGAGCCAGGTTCCCGCATCCTTGGAGCTGGATCGCCCCAAGCAGGCGAGTCACGGGGATCTGGCCAGCAATGTGGCGCTGTTACTCGCCAAGGAGGCGCGCTGCAAGCCGCGCGAGCTGGCGGAGCGCATCGTGGCCGCGCTGCCGGAGTCGTCCCACATAGCCCGCTGCGAGGTAGCGGGGCCCGGTTTCATCAACTTCTTTCTGCGGCCGGAGGCATTTCAGGAGGTCGTGCGCCGGGTCTACGCCGAGGGGGAACGCTTCGGTGCCCACGACTTCGGGCAGGGTGAGACCCTGCACTTGGAGTTCGTCTCTGCCAACCCGACCGGTCCCCTGCACGTTGGCCACGGCCGCGGTGCCGCCTACGGTGCCAGTCTTGCCAACATCCTGCGCTTCTGCGGCTACCGGGTATTCTGTGAGTACTATGTCAACGATGCCGGCCGGCAGATGGATATCCTCGCCGCCAGCGTCTACCTGCGCTATCTGGAGAGCGCCGGTCACCCCTTGCCCTGGCCTTACCCCAGCAATGCCTATCGCGGCGACTACCTGCTGCCCATTGCCGAGGCCTTGCGCCGGGAGTTGGGCGACCGTCTCTTACCCGCCGCCGCGCATCTGCCGGACCTCGGCCGCTTCGCCGATCCCGACGAGGCCATGGATGCCCTGATCCAGCAGCTCAAGACGGATCTTGGTGCCGATTATGCGCCCCTGCACCGGGCCGGTCTGGAGACCATTCTGGCGGACATCCGCGCGGATCTCGCCGAATTCGGAGTCCACTACGACGGTTGGTATTCCGAGCGCAGCCTGATGGACAGCGGCGCCATAACGCGCGCCGTGGAGGCCCTGACGGCCGCCGGACACACCTACGTCCGGGATGGTGCCCTGTGGTTCCGCTCGACGGCCTATGGCGACGACAAGGATCGCGTGCTCCGGCGGGACAATGGCGCTTATACCTATTTTGCCTCGGATGTCGCCTACCATGCCGACAAGTTCGCACGCGGCTTTCATCGGCTCGTGGACATGTGGGGCGCCGACCACCACGGCTACGTGGCGCGGGTGCGTGCCTCCTTGCAGGCCATGGGGCTCGATGAGGCGGCCTTGGAGATCCTACTGGTGCAGTTTGCCATCCTCTACCGCGGCGAGGAAAAGGTATCCATGTCCACGCGTGCCGGCGAATTCGTCACCCTGCGCCAGCTGCGAGCAGAAGTGGGCAACGACGCCGCCCGTTTTTTCTACGTGCTGCGACGTGCCGATCAGCACCTGGACTTCGATCTGGAGCTGGCCAAGCAGCGCAGCGAAGAAAATCCGGTCTACTACATCCAGTACGCACACGCCCGCGTCTACTCCCTCTTCCGCCAGGCCGAGGAACAGGGTCTGTCGACGCCGCAGGAGCAGGTCCCGGAGCTTGCGCCCCTGCAGGATGCCCGCGAGCTTGCCCTGGCGGATCTGCTCTGGCGTTTTCCCGAGGTCGTCGGCATCAGCGCCCGGGCGCGGGAGCCACACCAGATCGCCTTCTATCTCAAGGAACTGGCCGCCGCCTTCCATACCTATTACAACGCCACCCGCATCCTGGTGGAGGAGAGCGCCATCCGCCATGCCCGCCTTGCTCTGGTCAGGGCCGTCGCCCGTACCATTGCCAATGGTCTGACTCTGCTGGGTGTCAGCGCGCCCGAGCGGATGTGAGCGGCCTCGTGTTTGGTCTCGACCGCGCCCCCGCTGGCCATGCGTGACTACAAGAGCCACAGCAGCCGTCCCGGTGCGCCGACGCCGCGGCCTTTGCCGCCAAGGGAGCGCGAGGACGAGGAGCCATCGGGGCCACCACCGTCCCGCCGCCGCTGGCCCTGGCTGCTGATTCTGTTGATCCTGCTGCTGAGTGTTGCCACTTGGTGGTGGCTCGCCCAGCTACCTCTGGATCGCGGTCAATTGGGCCTGCTCAAGGTACCGCAGAAGCCCGTCGCCCCAGTGGACAGCGGGCAGGAGACACCGGCGGTGGCAGGGCCGCTCTCCACGGCTCCGGTTACCACCGGGGCGGCGAGGTCTGCGAGTACCACCACCGCTGCTGCCGTCTCAGCGCCCGCAGCGGCAGCCTCCAGCCCCACCGCCTCCGCCGACAGCGCGGTAGATTTCAATTTCTATCGGATCCTGCCGCAGATGAAGGTGGAGATCCCCAAGGATATCCTCGGCAGTGGTCCGGGCATTCCCGACACCGCCGCCACGCGCAGCAACATCGCCCTCAAACCCGTCGTCATCCAGGTGGGTGCCTTCAGCAACCACGGTGCAGCGCGGGTCTTGCAAGAGCGTCTCGCGCTCCTCGGCGTCTCGACGCACCTGCGTGAGACCCAGGGTGAGGATGGCCAGGCCCTCTACAGTCTGGTCAGCAATCCCTTCCCCTCACTGGTGCAGGCGCAGCCGGCCTTGACGCGGATTCGCGGGCTCGGACTCACGCCCGTACTCAGTTCGGCGGCACCGGATGCGCCGGACCGGATCAGTTCGACGTCGCCCTCCGCTCCAGATTCTCGATGACCTGCGCCGCGGCTGCCCCGGCCAGCACCTGACGGATGCCCGGCAGATAAAAGTTGCAGGTCTCCACGGCGTGCAGCAGATAGGGTTTCAATATCTCGGCGTCGACACAGCGCTCGGGCAGCTGCACGCTGTTCTTGAAATTGAGCTCCTGGTCGCTCAGGTCCAGTTCGAAGTTTCCAAGAGGCAGGCCGTAGTTGGCCCGAGTCAGAAACTCCATGAGCATTCCTAGGCGAGCCTGAGGAATATCCAGCTCCTGAGGTCGGACATAAAAGAGGATGCGCTCGCGTTCGGCGTGTACGTGGCAAAAAATCTCCAGCGGGCCATTGGGCACCGCCAGGGCACAGCTGTAGACCGGATAGTCGGGGACGGCGCGGGCCGGCCAGTTCAGTTCAGCAAAAAGGGCGGCGACCGCCTTCATGGCTTCCATATCATGCTCCTGGGGTATCGAGGGCCTCGGCGAGGCGGAAAAAATCTTCGACGCTTAGGGTTTCCGCGCGGCGTCCCGGATCGATATCCAGCCGCTGCCAGATCTCGGCCGGCAGATGCCCGCGAAAGTTGTTGGCCAGGGTCTTGCGCCGCTGGGCAAAGGCCTGGCGGACGAGCTCGGCAAAGCCTGCCTGCTGCGCCGGGGGGATGGGAGCGGGACGGCGCGGCACGAGACGCAGGAAGGCCGAATCCACCTTGGGTACGGGATAAAAATTCCCGGGCGCCACGGGAAAGAGCATCTCCACCCGACAGTAGGCCTGCAGCATGACCGAAAGGCGCCCGTAGGTGCCGCTACCGGGCGCGGCGACGATGCGTTCCACGACCTCCCGTTGCAGCATGAAGTGCATGTCTTCCACGGCCTGCGCCTGTGTCAGGAGGTGAAACAGCAAGGGCGTGGAAATATTGTAGGGGAGATTGCCGACGACGCGCAGCCGCCGGCCGGCAGTGGCGGCAAGCTCGCCAAAATCCACTTTCAAGGCGTCGGCGTGGACGACCTCCAGACGCTCTGCAGGGGCCAGATCCCGCAGCAGGGGCAAGAGCTCGCGATCCAGTTCGATCACCTGCAGCTTCTGGTCCGGGGCAAGGGCTGCCAGCAGCGCGCGGGTCAAGGCACCGCGACCAGGGCCGATCTCGACGAGGGCATCGCCGGGACTCGGGCCGAGCTCCGCGACGATTCTCTGGACGACGGCCGGCTGCACCAGAAAATTCTGGCCGAAGCGCTTCTTGGCTCGGGGGGCGGGCTCTGCTTGCATTCTTCTCGGTCCTTCATGCTATATTCAAGCGACGCCTTATTCAGGCGCTACCTGACGGAAAGTCTATGCACCTCGTGCTGCGTCTTGACGTGAGTGGTCGTCCCATGGCCTGGGAAACCTGGGAAGAGGCCGCAGCCCACTATGTCCGGGGCAATGTGGCCTGGACCTTGGGAAGCCCTTTTTTCACGGCCCACGGCGGCATCAGCAGGCTGAGCGGTCTGCCCTCCAGCCTGGAGATCCACCCGGTCATCGCCGTACGCGGTCGCCATCTCGGTAAGGTGCGACCGCCGGCCCTGAGCAATCCTACCCTCTTTCACCGCGATCGCCACCTCTGCATGTACTGCGGCCGGCACTTCCCGCAGCGCGAGCTGACCCGGGACCACATCATCCCTCTTTCGCGCCGCGGCCGCGACATTTGGACCAATGTCGTCACCGCCTGCCGCTGGTGCAACAGTCGCAAGGACAACCGTACTCCGGAAGAGGCGGGCATGCCCCTCTTGGCGGTACCCTTCACGCCCACCTGGGCCGAGTATCTCCTCTTGAGCAATCGTCGCATCCTCGCCGATCAGATGGAGTTTCTGCTGGCACAGGTGCCGGCCGACCGACAGCACGTCTTCTAGGCCTCAGCCGCGCCGGTTGTGGTGTATTTCCGCTGCCATGTTCAGGGCGGCGAGCAAGCTGCTGACCTCTGCCTGCCCGGTTCCGGCCAAGTCCAGGGCGGTTCCGTGATCGACACTGGTGCGGACGATGGGTAGGCCCAGGGTGATGTTCACCGCCGCACCAAAGGCATGGTACTTCAGGACGGGGAGACCTTGGTCGTGGTACATGGCCAGCACCGCGTCGGCTTCTTCCAGAGTGCGCGGTTGAAAGAGCGTGTCGGCCGGCAAGGGTCCGTGCAGCCGCATTCCCTCCCCCTGCAGGGCGTGCAGGACGGGCTCGATGACGTCCAACTCCTCGCGCCCCAGATGCCCGCCCTCGCCGGCGTGTGGATTCAGTCCGGCTACCAGGATGCGAGGATCCGCAAGGCCGAAGTCGGTGCGCAGGGCTTGGTGGAGGATGCGCAAGGTGGTTTCCAGGGATTCCATCTGGATGGCGTCGGCCACGGCGCGCAGCGGCAGATGCGTCGTCGCCAGGGCAACGCGCAGACCGCGTCCGGCCAGCATCATGACCACCTGCTCGACCCCGCACAACCGTGCCAGATACTCGGTGTGTCCGGCGAAGGGAATCCCGGCGTCGTTGATGACACCCTTGTGCATCGGTCCCGTGACCAGGGCATCGGCCAGGCCCAGCGAGAGGATTTCCACGGACAGGTCCAGGCCCCGCAATACCGCTTCGGCATTGCCCGGCTCGAGCTGGCCGGCGCGACAGGGATGGGGCAAGGGCAGGTCCAGTACCGCAAGGCTCCTCGCTTCTGCCTCGGGCCAGGGCTGCTCTGGCTGCCAGGGGCGCAGACGCAGGCCGACGCCCAGCTCGGCGGCGCGCCGCTGGAGACATGCGCGACTACCGATGACCACCGGGGTACCCGGCAGATGGTGTTCGCCCAGGGCCAGGCAGAGGTCGGGACCGATCCCCGCCGGCTCGCCCATGGTGATGAGCAGCCGTGGCGCACTCATCGCGGTCGCTCCTCGTGGCGGATGATGTCCACCACACCGTCGGGCCCTTCGATACGGGTGGGCAGACGCAGCACTCGCAGCTCAAGGTAGCGGTCGCGAATGTCGATACAAAGCGCATCGCCGGCGCGCACCTCGCTGGCGGCCTTGGCGGTGCGGCCGTTGAGAGTGACACAGCCGCCGTCGCAGATGGTCTTGGCCAGACTGCGCCGTTTGATGAGCCGCGCCATCTTCAGGAAAAGGTCAAGTCGCAGGCCGTCAGGGGCGCGCTTGGTCATGACCCTGGGCAAGGAGTTCGGTGAAGGCATCCTCCAGACGCGGTTCCTGCACGTGCAGATCGACGATCTGGGCAGGAAGCGCCTGCAGCTGGCGCAGGACGGGTCCGAGTCCCCGTTCGCGCTGGATGCGCAGCACCCAGGTACGCGGATCGGCGCGCATGAGGGCGTCCTCCAGTTCCGGGGGCAACGGCCCCGGGTCGCGCTCGAAGCTCACCGACAGCACCCGGTGCCGGCTGTGGGCGAGCAGGGCCTCCTTGCTGTCTAGGGCAAGGACCTGGCCGTGATCGAGAATGGCGATGCGACCGCAAAGCTCCTCGGCTTCTTCCAGGTAGTGGGTGGTGAGGATGACGGTATGGCCCTCCGCGTTGTAACGGCGCATGAAGCGCCACAGTCCCTGGCGCAGTTCCACGTCGACGCCGGCGGTGGGTTCGTCCAGAACCACGACGGGGGGGCGATGGACCATGGCCTGGGCGATGAGCACCCGTCGTTTCATGCCCCCGGAGAGCGCGCGCAGGTTGGTGTTGGCTTTGTCCGCCAGATCCAGTTCCTGCATGAGGACGTCCAGCCAGTCGTCGTTGTGGCGGATACCGAAGTAGCCGGACTGCCAGCGCAGGAACTCGCGCACGGTGAAAAAGGGGTCGTAGGCCAGTTCCTGCGGCACGACCCCCAGCATCTGGCGGCTATGGCGATAGTCTTTTTCAACGTCGAAACCGAAGATCTCGGCGACCCCGCTGCTGCGTCGGACGACCCCGGCCAAGATGTTGATGAGCGTGGACTTGCCGGCACCGTTGGGGCCCAGGAGACCAAAGAACTCTCCGGCACGCACATCCAGGTCGACGCCGCCCAAGGCGAGGAAATCCTTGCCGTAGACTTTACGCAGACCGCGCACGTGGATGGCGAGATCAGTGCTCACGCGGCGTGTCGCCCGCAGCGCGGGTCTCGTCCAGGAGGGCCTCCAGACCGTAGAGATGGATCAGCTCGCGCAGGCCCGCCCCGAGGCCGGTCAGAACCAATGGCCGTTCTCGCCGTAGCGCTTGGTCCTGCCAGTCCAGTAGCAGTGCTAGGGTCGCGCTGTCGGCAGTGTCCACGGCGTCGAGACAGACTCGGTCCACCGCCGGCGCCCGCAGCTCTGCCGCGCGCAGTGCCTCGTTCAGAGCGTCGAGCCGCCAGTCGCCGGACAGACGCAGCACCGTTTGCTCGCCCTCGCGACCGAGCTGCCAGCGTGCCCGTGCCTCAGTCATCCACTTTAGCCTTGAGATCTCGCAGGAGCGTCGGAATGCCGCGGCTGGCGGCGATCTGACCAAAACTCTGGCGGTAATTGAGCACGAGACTGACGCCGTCGATGTAGACGTTATAGATGCGCCAGGTGTTGCCCTGTTGAAGCAGGGCATAGATGACGGGGATCTCGGGACCGCCGTCAGGCTGCTGGATCACCATGTTGACCTGAGCCACGGGCGGATTCTGGGAGATCTGCTGGCTGCCGGTAATCTTCACCTTCTGGCCATGGTAGTGGTTCAGGGAGTTGCTGTAGGTCTTGACCAAAAGCTCCTTGAACAGGCGGACGAAGGTTTCCTGTTGGGCGCTGGTCATCTGCCGCCAGTACTGCGCCATGACGTACTGGGACATGGTGGTGAAGTCGATGTGCGGCAGGATGATATCGGCCACCTCCTTCTTGAGGGCTCGATCCACGGGGCGCCCCTCGTTCTTCTGCAGCACGGTGAGCACCGAGTTGGTCATCTGCTCCACGACCTTGGCCGGCTCGGCGACATCGGCTGCCTGCGCCGGCAGGGTCCAGCCGAGAACCAGAAACATCAATGCATAGGCTAGGAACTTCATGGCAATCTCCTGGAATAGGTCACTGTCCTGGGGGGTTGGGAATGGCATTGGCGCTGGAGCCAGAGCTTGAACCACCGCTTCCACCTTCCGCCTTGCTGAAGACCATCTGCCCGATGAGCTGATCGATGTTCACAGCGCTCTGGGTCAGGGTGATGGTGCCGCCGGGCTTGAGGTCCTGGGGCATACCACCCGGCTGGATGGCGATGTATTGCTCGCCCAGCAGGCCCTGGGTGTAGATGGAGGCACCGGTATCCACCGGCAGCTTGAGCTGAGGATCGATGCGCATGCTCACCTCGGCCTGGAAGGTTTTGGGGTCGATGCGGATCCCCGTCACCTCACCGACGGTCACCCCGCCCAGCTTGACGGGGCTGCGGACCTTGAGGCTCCCGACGTTATTGAAATCCGCATGCAGGATATAGCCTTGGCCGTACTGGAAACCCGATAGGTTGCCGACGCGAAAGGCCAACACCGCCAGCGCGGCGATTCCGAGCAGGACGAAGATCCCCACCCACCAGTCCACTGCACGATTGCTCATCGAACGGTCACCTGTCATGAAAAGAGTAAGGCCGTCAAAATGAAATCCAAGCCCAGCACCGCCAGGGACGCCGCTACCACGCTGCGGGTGGTGGCATTGCCCACACCTTCAGCCGTGGGCTGGGCGCTGTAACCTTGCCAGGCGGCGATCCAGGCTACCACCAGGCCAAAACACAGAGCCTTGAACAGGCCATTGAGTATATCGCCACGGAAGGACACATTGGACTGCATCTGCGACCAAAAAGTCCCGCTGTCGACGCCCAGTACCGGCACGGCGATGAGATAGCCACCGAAAATGCCCACGAGATCGAAGATCACGCAGAGGATGGGCACAGTGAACACCGCTGCCCACAGCCGCGGCGCAACCACCCAGGCCAGCGGGTCGACGGCCATCATCTCCATGGCCGAGAGCTGCTCCGTCGCCTTCATGGTGGCAATTTCCGCCGTCAGGGCGGAGCCGGCGCGCCCGGCGAAAAGGAGCGCCGTCAGCACTGGACCGAGCTCCCGCAGCAGAGACAGGGCGACCAGGGTTCCCAGGGCGGAGGTGGCGCCAAAGCGCACCAGGGCGTAGTAGCCCTGAAAGCCCAGCACCATGCCGGTGAAAAAGGCCGCCACCACCATCAGAGCGAGAGACAGCACTCCAAAACCGTAGACCTGCCGCAACCATTGCTGGATGCTGAAGTGGCGATGGAACGGGCGACCGAGGCCAAGGACCAGAAAGCGGGTGGCAGCACCCAGCCTCGGCACGCTTTCACGCACTCTGTGGCCGAGCTCGGGGATGAAGTCCAAAGCGCTCACGATCGTCCTGCCTCCCATCGTTTCAGGCCCATGGCCTCCAGAAAGCTCTGCGCGCTGGGGTAGTGGAAGGGCACGGGTCCGTCCGGTCGTCCGCCCAGGAACTGCTGGGCCAGTGGCGACTCGCTGGCGCGCAGCTCTGCGGGAGTCCCCTGGGCGATGATCTTGCCACCGGCCAGGATGAAGCCGTAGTCGGCAATGCTGAAAGTCTCGCCGACATCGTGGCTGACGACGATGCTGGTGGCGCCCAGGGCGTCGTTGAGGCGGCGGATGAGGGTGGCAATGATACCGACGCTGATGGGGTCGAGGCCTGTGAAGGGCTCGTCGTAGAAGATGAGGATGGGATCCATGACCACCGCCCGAGCCAGCGCCACGCGCCGGCCCATGCCGCCCGACAGCTCTCCGGGCCGGAGCGTGGCGGCGCCGCGCAGACCAACGGCCTCGAGCTTCATCAGCACCAGCTTGCGCAACAGGGTTTCGGGCAGGCGGAAATGCCGGCGCAAGGGAAAGGCGACATTCTCGAAAACCGACAGGTCCGTGAACAGGGCGCTATGCTGAAAGAGCATCCCCATGCTCCGACGCAGGGCGAAGAGTTCGCTGCGACGGAGCTTTGCCGGCTCCCGGCCCTGCACGCGAATGCTGCCGGCGTCGGGACGCAGGGTGCCGGCCATGAGGTTGAGCAGTGTCGTCTTGCCGCCACCGCTCGCACCCAGGACCGCTACCACTGCGCCCTGGCGGACACGCAGGTCGACACCGTCCAGGACGCGATGGCTGCCCCGGGAAAAGCGCAGCTGTTCTATTTCTATGAGATCGCTTGCCGCCACATTCCTTACCGTTCCGTATTAGATGTCGGCATTATAGCCCGAGGAGGAAAGCGGTGGCTAACGGTCAGGGGCGGGGAGGGGCTGCCGCGGTCGGGGCGAGGGGCCCGCTTCTGGCTTGACATCTCAGGAGCATCTCCTTATCTTCTCGGCTCTTGAGAGAACCAGGATAAAGTCCCATGAAGCGTACTTTTCAACCCAGCGTCGTTCACCGCAAGCGCACCCACGGCTTCCGCGCCCGTATGGCGACCAAGGCTGGCCGTCTGGTGCTGAAGCGCCGGCGTGCCAAGGGTCGTGCCCGTCTCTGCCCGTGACCCCCAAGGCGCGGCCCCAGGACTTTGGACGCCGCTGGCGTTTGCGGCACAAGGCGGAGATCCGGCGCGCCCTCAGCGAGGGACGTAAGCGCAGCTTTCCGGAGCTCGCCTGCTATGTCCTTAGTAACGGTGAGGGCCACGCACGCCTAGGGCTGGCGGTCAGCCGCAAGGTCGGTAACGCAGTCCAGCGCAACCGCGTCAAGCGGCGTCTGCGCGAAGCCTTTCGCCAGTCTCTCTGGCGCGATCAGGCCAAGGACCTCATGCTGGTAGCGAGGCCGGCATGTGCGCAGTGCTCCTATCAGGTTCTGGCGATGCGGGTCGATGCGGTGTTGCGCCCCTGATGGTCTGGTTACGACGGGGAGCCATCCTGCTCATCCGTGCCTACCAGCTGCTGCTGAGCCCCTTTCTGGGTAACAACTGCCGCTACCACCCCAGCTGTTCCGAGTACGCTTGTGAGGCTATCGCCCGTTACGGACTGCTGAAGGGTTCGTGGATGGGCATCAAACGTCTTGGTCGTTGTCACCCCTGGCATCCGGGTGGCTTCGACCCCGTTCCCTGAAGCCGTGGAGCCCCATGGATACGCAACGAACCCTCCTTGCCGTCGTGCTCTCCGTCATCGTCCTCGTACTATACGAGCAGTGGATGGCGCCCAAGCCCTCCCATCCCGGATCGCCCACCGCCGCCGCACAGAGTGCGACCGCCCAAGCGGCGCCGCGCCCTGCCGCCACTGTGCCCCCCGCCTCCAGCGCGGCGGCGACGGCCGTGGCCAGCAGCACGGTGATCGGCCTGGCAGGTCCGGCGCAGCTTGCCGCGGCACCGACGGTTTCCTTTGCAACTCGCGTGTATCAAGGCTCGGTCAGTCTCGTGGGTGGCGATATCGTCCACCTCGGCCTCAAGCGCTACCCCACCAGCAGCAGCGATAGCGCACCCTATCCGATCCTGACGCCCGAGAGCAGCCGCCTCACGCTGCAGCAGAGCGGTTTTCGCAGTCTCGACGGGCAGGTCCTGCAGGGACGCTACCGCCTGCTCCAGGATACCGGCCACGCGCTGATCCTGCAGGGCGAAGCGGGCCCCCTGCGCGTGGAAAAGACCCTGGAGTTCGCTCCGGACAGCTACCTCATCCACGAGACCATCCGCGTCACCAATGGCGGCAGCACCGACTGGAACGGCAGCTACCTCGATCAGATCCTCCGCAACGACCGTAGCGAGAGCCACTGGTTCATGTCCATCTTCACGGGCGCAGTGCTCATGCACAACGGCAGCTTTTCAGAGAAATCCTTCTCGGATCTGCGCAGCCATCCCGAGGAGTGGAGCGGCTCCGGCTGGGCCGGGATGACCGATCATTATTTTCTGCAGGCCATCCTTCCCGACCCCAGGGCCACCGGCCAGATCTATGCCCGCTCCGTTGGGCCGGACTCCGTCGCCGGCGTAGCCCTGCCTCTGCCGCGCCTTGCACCTGGGCAGAGTACGACCATCGAGCAGGATCTCTATCTCGGTCCCAAGGAGCAGAAAACCCTCACGGCTTTGGGCCGTGGCCTGGAGCAGACCGTGGACTACGGCTGGTTCGCCATCATCGCCGAGCCCATGCACGGAGTCCTGAGCTGGTTCCACAGCTGGACCGGTAACTGGGGTCTGGCCATCGTGCTGCTGGTGCTGGCGGTAAAGATTCTCTTCTTCTACCCCTCTGCCATCAGCTATCGTTCCATGGCCAACATGCGCAAGCTGCAGCCGAAGCTCGAGCAGATCAAGAAGCTGCACGGTGAGGATCGCCAGAAAATGGGTGCGGCCATGATGGAGCTGTACCGCAGCGAGAAGGTCAATCCCATGGCTGGCTGTCTGCCCATCGTCATTCAGATGCCGGTCTTCATCGCCCTCTACTGGGTGCTCGTGGAGAGCGTGTCGCTGCGCATGGCGCCTTTCGTACTCTGGATACACGATCTGGCGGCGCCCGATCCCTACTATATCCTGCCTCTGCTCATGGGGGTGTCCATGTTCATCCAGCAGCGTCTCAACCCGGCGCCCATGGACCCCATGCAGAAGAAGATTCTCTCGGCACTGCCGGTGATCTTCGCGATTTTCTTCTCCTTCTTTCCGGCGGGCTTGGTGCTTTACTGGCTGACCAATAACGTGGTCTCCATCGCCCAGCAGTACCTCATCACTCGCCACGTGATGAAGGAAGCCTAAGAGGAGGCGGCCATGGCCCTGGACTACCGTCTGGGGGACACCATCGTTGCCCCGGCCACGGCCGCGGGTGTTGCCGGGGTGGGTATCCTGCGCCTGTCCGGCCCCGAGGCGCTCGCCATCGCCCGATCAATCTGCCGTCGGCAGCGTCCTTGGGAGCCGCGGCGGGCCTATCTGCAGCGTTTTTACGACGAGCACGGTGCTGCCCTGGATCAAGGCCTCGTCCTCTATTTCCCGGGCCCCCACAGTTTTACCGGAGAAGACGTCGTTGAGCTGCACGGCCACGGCAGTCCCCTGGTTCTGCAGCTCCTGCAGCAGAGCGCTCGGCGCTTGGGAGCCCGCGACGCCCGCCCGGGAGAGTTCAGCGAGCGCGCCTTTCTCAATGGCCGTATGGATCTGGCCCAGGCAGAGGGTCTGGCGGATCTCATTCACGCCCAGAGCGAGCACCAGGCACGTGCCGCTCTGGCAAGTCTCGAGGGGCGCTTTTCCGAGCGGGTCACGGACCTGCGCCGCGCCATCCTGCAAGTGCTGGCGCTGTGTGAGGCGGGTCTCGACTTTAGTGAAGAGGACCTCGGGACCTCCCATCGCCAGGCTCTGATGCAGGCTCTGGCCGAGGGGCAGCAAGGTCTCGAGTCCCTGTTGCGGCAGGCGCGCCAAGGCGCCCGCCTCGCCCGCGGTGCCCGGGTCGCCCTCATCGGCCGCCCCAATGTCGGTAAATCGTCCCTGCTCAATGCCCTGGCCCAGCGGGACAGCGCCATCGTCACGGCCATCGCTGGTACCACCCGAGACCTCGTCCGCGAGGAGCTGCAGATCGGCAACCTGACGGTGGAGCTCGTGGATACTGCAGGGCTGCAGGAGAGCATCGATCCAGTGGAGCGCGAAGGGATCCGCCGCAGCCGCGCCGCCGTCGCCAGCAGCCAATGGGTACTGCTGGTGGTGGATGCCGCCGAGGGCTGGTGCGATGACGATGCCCGCATCCTGGCAGAGCTGGACCCGCAACGGCTGACTGTCGTCTGGAACAAGGGGGACCTGGTGGCCGAGGAGCCTATGCTGCCCACTATCCATCGCCAAATAGTGTTGTCCGCACGCACCGGTCAGGGCCTCGATAAGCTGCGTGAGGAGCTGCAGCTCTGTCTGGGCGCCAGCGAGGCGGCGCCCTTCAGTGTTCGCAGCCGCCACGTGCACGCCCTCGAGCACTGCCGTGCTGCCATGGCCGATGCCGAGGCGGCACTGGCCCAGGGTAACGAGGAGCTCTGCGCCGAGCACCTGCGGACCGCTGCCGCGAGTCTTGGCCGCGTTACCGGAGCCATAGACGTGGAAGAAATTCTGGGGGAGATCTTCTCCCAGTTCTGTATCGGCAAGTGAGCACGACAAAGGCCCGGACGCCCCGGTATATGGCGTCCGGGCCTGCAGGGTGCCTGCTGAGCCTTACTCGACGGTGATGCGACGCCGCTTGGCCGATTCCGCCTTGGGCAGCGTCAGCTCCAGCACGCCATCCTTGTAGACCGCGCGGGTCTGGGTGGCATCCACATCCACCGGTAGCTGGATGGTACGGGAGAATTCTCCGTAGCGCCGCTCCCGGTAGATGTACTTGCCCTCACCCTTTTCCACTTCTTCGGTCTTGTTGCCGCTGATATAGACCTGGTTACCATGGACCTGGATATCCAGATGATCCTTGTCCACGCCCGCCACCTCCGCCTTGATGACGATTTCGTTGTCACGGTCGATGACATCAATATACGCCACGTTGGGGCGGGCCATTCCCGAGGGCAGATTCACCGGCCGGAAGAATCCGGGCAGCATGGCATCGAAAAGCTGCTCCACGGGGTCCGTCACCCTCGCGGGGGCTACCACTTTGCTTTCTTCACTCATAGCGCGTCTCCTTTCCTGAAAAAAACCAACCGCACCCGGTAGTTGGGGATGGCTCAGAGGCTTTTCAAGGGGCGGGCGACAGCGTCAGTCGTAGGGATAATCCCAGCTGGGGGCGGGGTCCTTGTAGCGCCGATGCACCCACCAGTACTGGGCAGGTGCCTGACGGATGGCGTGCTCCAGCGCGGCGTTCATGACTGCTGCATCGTTCTCGGCGTTGCCACTGGGAAAATCCTCGGGCATGGGCGTGATCTCGAGACGGAATCCCTCGCCCTGCTCCAGACGGTAGGCAAAGAGACCGAAGACGGCACTGCGTCGTCTCTCGGCCAGACGTCCCAGCAGGGGCGTGGTACAGGCAGGGCGGCCGAAGAAAGGTGCAAACACGCCCTCGCGCGGGTCTACGTTCTGGTCCGGCAGGATGCCGACAGCCTCGCCGCGCTGCAGAGCCTGGAGCAGTGGCCGGATACCACCCTCCTTGGCCACCAGCCGGGCGCCACTGCGGGATCGACCGGACACCAGACGCTCGTTGATAAGCGGGTTTCGGGTGGCCATGTAGAGCACCGTCACGGGCCAGCGCTGGCCGATGTACTGCACCGCCGCCTCCCAGGAACCCAGGTGGGCCGTGAACAGCACGACCCCGCGGCCCTCGGCGATGGCGGCATCCACGGCCGCGCCCCCGCGCACCTCGCGGATGAGCGCCAGAGCCCGCGGCAGGGGCCACAGCCAGAGAGGGCCCAGTTCGAGGAGGGCTTCGCCCAGGGCGTGAAAATGCGCGCGCAGGAGGCGCCGCTGTTGCGCTTTCGAATACTCCGGAAAGGCTATCTCCAGATTGCGACGGGCGACCCGACGCGCCCGTGGCACCAGCAGGCGCGCAAGGTCGCCGAGTCCATGCGCCAGACCGAGGCGCGCCCGCCGTGGCAAGCGCGCGGACAGCCGCATCAGTGCGACAGCGGCGCCCGCGGTAAAGCGTTGGACGAGGCTGGGTGAAGGCGCAGGTGAGGAGGCTTCCATGACGGCATTATGACAAAAGTCCAAGGCCAGTCCACGCGCTCCGGACGCCTCCGACAGACTCAGTGCAGTACCGTAGTGGATCGACCCTGGGCCACAGCGGCCATCAGGGCCTTGGTCTCGGCCAACATCCAGGTCTGGTAATGGTAGCCCTCCGGCATGGTCTCGTAGACGCCCACCACGGGGATGCCGTGTTGGCGGGCGCGATCCAGAAAGGAGCGGGTGAGGGGATCCGTCACCTGCTGATTGTACAGAAACACCTTGACCTGGTGCCGATCCAGCAGCCGGTTCTGGTAACTGACGTCCTGGGGTGCCGGATCGGTGCCGTTCATGATGGCCGCCTGCAGGGCCCAAGGCGTCTCGATGCGGCAGCCCGCTGCTTCGAGAAGGTAGTCGGCCACCGGTTCGGTGACGGCCACGGGGGTGCCCTTATAGCGGGCCTTGAACTGAGCGATGGCCTGGAACCAGGGCTGCAAGGACCGATCGAAATCCTGGACCCGCGCGGCAAAGTAGGCGGCGTGAGCTGGGTCGAGCTGGGCCAGCGCCTGAGCCACTGCCTGAGCCACCTTGGGCATGGTTTCGGGTCGGTACCAAAGGTGCGGGTTGGGCGTATTGCGCGGTAAACCCAGCAGATCCTGCACCACGATCACGCGACGTTCACGCATTGGATTGGCCGCCAGAATCTTCCGCGCCCAATCGTCATAGCCCAGCCCATTGCGCACTACCAGGCGCGCTTCGGCCAGTTCACGGGCCACCGCCGGGCTGGCCTCGAAGCTGTGGGGATCCGTGTTGGGATTGCTTTCGATGGCGCGTACCTGCACGTAAGGGCCGCCGATCTGGGCGATGACATCGGCGTATTCGTTTTCGGCGCCGACGGCGGGGATGGCTTGCGCAAGGGCCGGGCTGGCGCATCCCAGACACAGCGCCAGACCCAGCCAAGACAGTATCCCTGAAACACGCAGCGGGTGCAGGAGGGGAGGGACGAGGCGGCGGAGGACCATGACATGACTCCTGTAGGTGCAATCAGGTTGCATTATGAGTGCAGACGACATTCTGTCAAGGGAGACTCTCAGAAGAACTCCAGGTGCACGCGCAGCAGGGCGGCGGTGGCATCGGGATAGACCCCCTGAGGTCTGTGGATGAACTGGATATCCGGCTGGACACTGAGATAGGGACGCAACTGGGCCACGTAGGTAAGCTCATAGGCCGTTTCGGCGGGATGGATGGGCCCGGCGGGAAGGTCCTCGTCCCCTCGCAGCACCGCGCTGCGCAGCCAGGAGCGAGTCACGCCGAGACTGAGGCTATCGCCGGACCGACCGGGAAAGGGCTGCTGTAGACGTAGACCCAGAGCCAGCTGCCAGGGTATGCGATTGATGGTCTGTGGCGCCGCCGCCCCCTGCAGAAACAGTCCCAGGCGGCGGCCCTGGGTCAGATCCCGGCGCGCCTCCCACACCGTATAGACGCCTGAGGTGCTGGGGCTAAGCTCCGGAAGCTCGGGATGCGGTTGCCGATAATGCCAGGCCCCCAGTTTCAGCACGTAGGCAGCACCATCGTCTCCCTCCTCCCCCTCCGATGCACCGCTCGCCGATCCCCAGCGCAGCCCACCCTCCCACAGAGCGAGATAGCCACGGGCAAAGGTGTGCGTGAACTGGTGCTGAGCGTCTCCCTGGAAGATCCCGAGTTTCGTCCCCCAATGGTCCCCGTGCAGGCCGATCAGAGCGCCTAAGGCGCTGTAGGGATAGCTGCCGTTGCCGGGGACATTTTCCGTGATGGTCGGCGTGAAGCCGAAGGCACTGTTCAATAGGTTCTCGGCATTGCCGACGACATCAAAGTAGTGGTTGATGTCGTCGTAGCCCAGCCGCAGCTGGACGCCCGCCCCGATTTGCTGGCGAAAGCTCAGTTGGTATAGATGCAGCCGCGACGGCGCATAGATATTGCTCGGCGACTGCAGCGCGGCGCTGTAGCCCTCGGGATCGGCACCGGCCAAAATCCCAAGGCCGGTGAGCGTGAACTGTCCCCCAGTCCAGAGACCGGCGCGGCCGGTGTCCAGACGCCCGCCCAACTGTCCCAGCAGATTGGCCGTAGTTCCCCGCGCCTGGCCACCGGCGAGGTTGCTGTAGCTCTCGGTGTCCAGGTGGCCGGCCCAGGACCAGCCATCGGCCAGTCGATTGTAGGCGGGCAGGAAGCTGGCAGGGATACCCGGGACCTTTGCCACCGGGCCTTGACCCTGCTCGGCCGGGGTGAAGGCGAAAGCCTTGGAAGCGACCATAATGCTCAGCAGCGCAGAGATGACTGTACGACGCATGGATTTCCTCTTCGTTAAATGTAAACGCGTATCATTATCATTAACGATAATGATCGGTGGGGTCAAGCTCTGTGGATGGCGAGAAATTATGCAACTAGGTTGCATTTGTCAAAGTCGCGGTGGCGGGACTCTCACGGTGGCTTGCCAGACCCACTTTCCACTCACTCGGACCATGGACTATAGTGCCCGCATGAAGCATGACCTGGTCATCCTCGGCGGCACATTCGATCCGGTGCACTATGGGCATCTGCGCGCTCTGGAAGAGGTTCGGGAAGCCTTGGGCTTGCCCAGGGCCCTGCTGATCCCGGCCGGTCACCCGCCGCACCGTCAGAGCCCCTGGGCGCCGGCGCGCCACCGTTTGGAGATGGTGCGGCGCGCGGTACGGCGATACCCGCAGCTTGCAGTGTGCAGCTTCGAGGTAGAGCGGGAGGGCCCCTCCTACACCGTCGATACCCTGCGTCACCTGCGCGAGGAGCATGGGGCGGCCTCACTGTCCATGGTGATCGGCATGGATGCCTTCCTGCGCTTCGACACTTGGCGCGCGTGGGAGCAGATCCTCGATCTCGCCCACCTCGTCGTCACGGGTCGGCCGGGGTGGCCGGCTGCCGAGTTGCCGGAGGCACTGCGCCAGGCCCTGTACCAGCGTCGCTGTGACGACCTCGCGGCATTACGCGCGGAGCCGGCGGGCAAGATTGCCTTTTTGAATGTCACGGCCCTGGAGATATCGGCCACCCGCATCCGCAGTCTGCTTGCGGCCGGACGGAGCCCCGCTTTTCTGTTGCCCGAAGCCGTCTTGGAATATATTGTGGCGGAAAGGCTCTATTGCAGCTCCTGAATGAGGATTCTGGCCATTGCCAAGCGCTGAAGAAGTTCGTGATCTTGCCGTACACGCCCTGGATGAGCACAAGGGTCAGTCCATAGAGACCATCGATGTCCGGTGCCAGACCGACATCACCGATTACCTGGTCATCGCCTCCGGCAATTCGGACCGTCAGTTGCGGGCCTTGTCCGAGGCCGTGGTCGATGCGCTGCGGGAGCGAGGAATAAGACCGCTCGGCACCGAGGGCGGGGCCGGCGGCGACTGGCTGCTGGTAGATCTGGGGGATGTCGTGGTTCACCTCATGCGCCCCGAGACCCGCGACTTTTACCAGTTGGAGCGCCTCTGGGGCGAGCTGCCGCGGACGCGAGAGCAGGACGGACGCTAGGCGTCGGTGCAGGTACGCATTCTGGCGCTGGGTACCCGCATGCCGGGCTGGGTAGAGATGGCGGTAGTGGAGTACACGGCAAGAATTCCGCCACCATTGCGGCCAGTGTGGCAGTCCCTGCCCTTGGCGACACGCCGGCCGGGAGGGAGCGTTGAGCGCTGGCGGGCGGAGGAAGGTCGTCGGCTGCAAGCGGCGACTCCCCGCGGTGCCGAGGTGATTGCCCTCGATGTGTGCGGCCGCGCCCTCAGCAGTGAGGATCTGGCCAGGCGCCAGGTCGACTGGCTCGAGCGGGGACAGGATCTGGTATTCTGGATAGGCGGGCCCGACGGCCTGGACCCACAGCTCGCACCCACCTGGCGTTGGTCGCTGTCGCCGCTCACCCTCGCGCATCCGGTGGTGCGCGTCGTTCTGGCCGAGCAGTGGTACCGGGCCTGGAGCATTCAGGCAGGGCTTCCCTATCATCGAGGTGCAAAGGAGTGATGCTGTGGTGAAGATCTCAACGCTAGGCCTAATGGGACGCGGCGCCCTCATGGCGAGCCTGCTGACCCTTGCCGCCTGCGCCCAGATGGTGAGCCCCACGCCGGCGCAGGTGACGGACAATGCCATCGCGGTGCAGGAGGGACGGGCGCATATCTTCTCCTTGTCCCCACAGGTCAAGGCAGCGGAGCTGGTGCCCGCCCAGCGGGCACTGGCGGCAGCCCGTGCTGCCGATGCTCGCGGCGACTATCTCTATGCCGATCGCCAGACGCAGCTGGCCAAACTGCTCCTGGACAACGTCCAGGCGCGCCTCAACGGCGCTCCCGGCCGCGCCGAGGAGGCTCAGCTCAAGAGTCAGATTCGTCAGGAGCAGCAGCGCGTGGCGGAACTGCAGCAAAAGGTCGCGGCCACCCGCAAGCAGTTGGGGGATACCACACCATGAAAGTTCTCGGTACCTTGACTCTGGGCGCGGCCCTCATCGTCTGCCCGCTTCTGGCCCGCGCCGACATTCGTACGACCCAAGAATTGCAGAGCGATCTGCGCGCGCTCCAGCAGTTGGAGCAGCAGCAGGTGCCGGCGGATCGGCTGGCGCCAATGCGTTCGACCTTGCAGCAGATGACCAGCGATCAGGTCAATCCGGCACTTTTTGCCGTGGATCGGGCCATCTTCGCAGCACAGCTGGAAGGTATCCGGATCGAACGGGACAACGCTCAGCAAAGCCAGCGTCTCGCCTCGCTGCGACGGCAATTGCAGGACCTGCAGAGCCAGAGCCAGCATCTCCAGGATGAATACGCGCGCCTGCGCCAGCAGCTGGCGCAGCAGACCGCGACCGGTGCCCAGAGCGAACGCCTGCAACAGGAAATCCAGCAGCAGAAGCAGACCCTACGACAGGAGCAGCAGCGGCTGGAGGAACTGTCCAAGCAGGCACCCGCAGCCCCAGGCGCGGTGCCCAGTCCCAGCGTCGCGGTGCCGGGGATCCCCGCCGGTCTCAGCCAATATGCCCAGATCAGCACCGGCAAGGAGGGGGTACGCCTGCGGATGCCCGTGGCCCAGCTCTTCGTGCCTTCCAGTCATCAGCTGACTGCCAATGGCCTGCAGCGTCTGCGTTCGGTGGCCAACAGCCTGCGTCAGAGCAGCGCCAGTGAGATCCTGGTGCGGGTGTCGCCCCAGCCGGAGGGGACCAACACCGCCACGCGCCAGGCCGAGAGCATTCTACGTGCCCTGCGTCAGAACGGTATCCCCGATCAGCGACTGGCTCTGGCCAGTGGTTCCGGGGTACCGGCGGGAATGGCAGAACTGCTGCTCGTGGGGCTTGGTGCCCAGCCCTGACGCTTCCGGCACGCCCGCTCTGACCCTCGCCTCGGCCTCACCGCGGCGTCTTGAGCTGCTGCGTCAGCTGGGTTACGCGCCGCGGGTGCGGGCGGCCGCCGTAGACGAAACCCCACACCCCACGGAAGGACCGCAGACCTTGGTCCGCCGCCTCGCTCGGGACAAAGCCCTGGCGGTCTGGCACGCGCTTCCGGAAGGCATCGTCCTGGCCGCCGACACCGTGGTGGTCCAGGGTGAACAAATCTTCGGTAAACCGCGGGATTTTGCCGAGGCGCAGCGCATGTACGCGGCTCTCGGGGGGCGTTGGCATCGGGTGCTGACGGCGGTGGCCATATACGACGGCCAACGTTGGTACCGCGGCCTGAGCCGCAGCGCCGTCCTGCTGCGTCCGCTCAGCCGTGCCGAGGCGGCAGCCTACTGGGCCAGTGGCGAGCCATGGGACAAGGCCGGTGGTTACGGTATTCAGGGTCTGGGCGCCAGCTTTGTACAGAGTCTGCGCGGGTCCTACAGCGGCGTCATGGGTCTGCCCCTCTACGAAACGGCGACGCTGTTGCGTGCCGTCGGTCTGTCACCCCCCTTCTTGCGAGATCGACATGAGTGAAGAGCTGTTGATCAACGTCACCCCTCAGGAGATCCGTGTCGCCTTGGTGGACAACGGGGTACTCCAGGAGGTCCAGATCGAACGCAGTAGCCATCGGGGCCTGGTCGGAAATATCTACAAGGGCGTGGTGCGGCGGGTACTGCCCGGGATGCAGGCGGCCTTCATCGATATCGGCCTCGAGCGTACGGCCTTTCTGCATGCAGGCGATATCCAGGACGAGGAGATGGACAACGGCGATGCCGATCTCGAGACCCGGGTCGATGTGAGCCACGAGGTGCGCAGTGTCGCCACGCTCCTGCACGAGGGGCAGGAGGTGGTCGTGCAGGTCATCAAGGATCCCGTCGGCAGCAAGGGGGCGCGGCTATCCACCCGTATCACCCTGCCGGGCCGCTATCTGGTCTACATGCCCTACGTGCCACGCCTCGGGGTGTCCAGTCGGATCGAGAACCCGGAGGAGCGGGAACGCCTGAAGGGCATCCTCAAGGCGATGATCCCCGCGGATGAAGACGGCGGCTATATCATCCGGACCCTGGCCGAGGGAACCGAGGCCGAGGATTTTGCCAGTGACCTCGATTTCCTGGGACGGCTATGGCAGAGCATCCACGAGCAGATCGCCGGCGCGCGGGCTCCCCAGCTGATCCATCAGGATCTCAACCTCGCCCTGCGGGTCATGCGCGATGTCATGTCCGACGACATTCAGCGCGTACGCATCGACAGCCGAGAGACCTATGAGGCTGCCCGCCAGTTCTGCGCCGAGGTGATTCCGGAGGTGGTGGAACGTATCGAACACTACGCCGGCGATCGACCGCTGTTTGACCTCTACAATGTGGAAGACGAGATCGAGCGCGCCCTACAAAGCCGTGTCACCCTGAAATCCGGAGCCTACCTCATCATCGATCAGACAGAGGCGCTGACCACGGTAGACGTCAATACCGGCGCTTTCGTCGGTCGCCGCAATCAAGAGGAAACCATCCTCAAGACCAACCTGGAAGCGGCAGCGGCTATCGCCCGGCAGCTGCGTCTGCGTAACATCGGCGGCATGATCATCATCGATTTCATCGACATGGAGGATGAGGAGCACAAGCGGCGGGTGCACCGCGCTCTGGAAAAGGCCTTGCAGAGCGACCACACGCGCTGCAGCATCACCCAGATTTCGGCTCTGGGTCTGGTGGAGATGACCCGCAAACGCACCCGCGAGAGCCTGCGCCAGATCCTATGCGAACCCTGTCCCTACTGCCACGGACGCGGATTCATGAAAACCGCCGAGACCATCTGTTACGAAATCCTGCGGGAGATCGTCCGCGAGACTCGGGCCTACCCCGCCGAACGTTTCGTCGTCCTGGCCTCGACAAAGGTAGCCGACAAGCTGCTGGACGAGGAGAGCACGAGCCTGGCGGCTCTGGAGGAGTTCATCGGTCGCCCGATCCGGGTTCAGGCGGAGCAGACCTACACCCAGGAACAGTACGATATCATCCTGATGTAGATGGTCTTTGCGCGAAGCGCCCCGGCCAGCGCCGCTTTTCTGTCGCTCTGTAGCGACGTTTGCCATCCGTCGGGATGGCAGCCGACCTTCTTTTGCCCACCTCGTTCGGGACTTCAGACTCGATACGGCGCGCTTCGATCCCGATTTAGCCCGTCGGCGGCCCGCCTGATGCGGAGCAAAGAACACCCGGCATGAATCCTGCTTGATGGGTGGACGTGAAGCCGTCCTGAAGTGGGACTGGAGAGAGAACGATGCATCCCAAAAAATCGCTGTTAATGGCCGGGGCAATCGCCATTCTGGGTTCCGCAGGGATCGGACCGGTCCTGGCCGATGTCCAGTTGCAGCTGAATCTGGGAGGGCCCGGTTATCCTATTGGCTTCTCCAATTTTCCGCAGTACGCCTACCTCGTGCCGCCGCCCACATATGTGAGGTACTATCCGGCGCCGTTGTATGCGCAATATGTGATCTGGCAGTACTACCCGCAACTCTACTATCGCTACTATGCGGCGCCGCCGCCACCTCCACCCTATGGCGCCCCGCCGCCGCCCCCGCCGCCGCGCGGCATGCCGCCCCCGCCGCCGCCGGACCGCTTCTTCCGGGTACTCGGTGTTGCCCCGCCGCCGCCACCACCCCCAGGACGGTATCGGCCGCCGCCGGGCCGTTGGCTCTGGGCGGAGCACGATCGGGGCCCACGGTTTCGCGGGCCCGGGGAGTATCGGCCAGAGTTCCAGGGGCGTGGACGGGAGCGCTACCCGGAGGACCGGGGTCCCGATTTTCGCGCTTACGGGCCCGGTCCGCACGGTGGTCCCGGGGAAGGACCGCGAGGTCCACGTCCCGGCGGTCCACATCCTGGCGGCGGACCCCACGGTCCCGAAGCCCACGGACCTGGGCCCCACGGGCCTGGGCCGGAGCAACGTGGACCCGGGGAGCCGGGAGGGGGCATGGGCCCACACGGCGGCCCGCCGCGGCCCTGAATCTTGGTTTCAATCTTGGCAGTCTGGAGTGCCGTCCTCGTGAAAAGACCCGTCCCTCTGCTCACCATGCTGGCCGCTGCCCTCTGGCTACCGGTTTCCGCGTCTGCCCAGGCTACGGTGCCGGCGTCCAGCGCCCCGTCCGCCGCCATACCACCCCTGCTGGCGGATGCGGTACAGCGGGCCATGGATACTCCCTACCATTTTCACCTGGTGGTTCGTTCATCCATGCTGCCCATCTCGGCAGAATCCACGGGGGCCATGGATCTCGAGGAAAAAGCCAGCTCCGTCGAGGCGCGCCTGCATCCGCTGCCCGGCGTCACTCTGGAGGCGCAGAGCATCACGCTGGGGGATCGCGTCTGGTATCGGACGACGCCGCCCGGCGGGCCGTTCCGTGAGGAAGCCGCAGCGATACGGATTCCCAAGGCCATTCCCTGGCAGGATCTGGAGCCTTATCTTGGAGCATTGCAGACGCTGCCGGCGCGACCCATCGATGGCCAAACCTGTATCGGCTACGCCTTCACCCTGAGTCCTGCCGGAGTGGCCAGTCTTTCAAGGCACGCTGAAGGGTTACAACTGGGAACGATCCAGGAGGCCTCAGGGGATCTCTGGGTAGCCGAGGCCGCTCCCCACTATCTCTGCGCCGCCCACCTCCTGGAGACGGCAGTACAGGCGGGCATCCCCTACCAGCTCACGGAATCCATCGTCTACAGTCGCTGGGGAGAGGCCCTGCACATCGTCCCGCCCAGCTCCTGAGCGGCCCGGATCCGAGTGTCGCGCTACAACGGGGCATGCCTCAGGTCCGGACCTCGGCGCTGTAACCCTCCGCTTCTACGGCGGCCACGAGCGCTTTGGGGTCGACATCCCCCTGAATGGTGGCCTCGGATGCTTCGAGGCTGACTTCGGCCCGAGTGACGCCAGGGACGGCTTCCAACGCCTCACGCACGGCGCGCACGCAGTGGCCACAGGTCATACCGCGGATGTTCAAGTGCAGTTCCTTCACGATTGCCTCCTCAAAAGCTCTAGTGAAATCTCAGTATCTCGCCCTCGCCGGTCTAGGGATACTGCTCTGCGACCGGCGCCGATGAATGGCCTGCCGTCACGGCTATCTCCGGGAAAGGCTGCAGTCGCCGCAGACGTAGGCTGTTGCTGAGGACGAAGACCGAGGATAAGGCCATGGCCACGCCCGCCGCCATAGGGTTCAGGGTCAACCCCCAGGGTGCCGCAAGCCCTGCGGCGACCGGTATCAGCAAAATATTGTAGAAAAAGGCCCAGAACAGATTGCCGCGGATGTTGGCCAGGGTGTGCCGAGCGACGTCGACGGCAGTGACCACGGCTTCCAGTCGCCCATGGGTCAGGGTCACATCCGCCGCCGCCCGGGCTATATCCGTAGCGCTGGCGAGGGCAATGCCGACATCGGCCGTGGCCAGGGCCGGAGCATCGTTGATGCCGTCACCGACGAAGACGATCTTCTTGCCCGCTTCGCGCAGTTCCCCCACCCGCTTGGCCTTATCCTGGGGCAGCACTCCCGCGTACCAGTGCTGGATACCCAGTTCTCGCGCCACCGCCATGGCGGTGCTCGCCGCATCCCCGGTGATCATCCAGAGCTCGAAACCGCGGCGGCGTAAACTGTCGACCACGCGAACGGCCTCCGGGCGCAAGGGGTCGGCAAAACGGAAGCTGCCCCAGAATCGTTCGTCCAGGGCCAGATAGATCCGGCCATGGGCGGGCATGTCCGCGGTGGTCGTGACGCTGGTCTCGTCCACGACGATGCCCTCGCCACGCAGAAATTCGGCGGAGCCCAGCAAGACCGCGTGGTCTTCTACTCGGGCACGCAGGCCGAGGCCGGGCAGGGCCTGAAAATCCTGCAGCGGCGGCAGGACCAGGCCGTGCTCACGTGCGGCATTGACCAAGGCCTGCCCCAAAGGATGCTCCGAGCCTTGCTCCGCCGCGGCTGCCAGGCGCAGCGCTTGGTCGGGATCGGTTCCGTGGTAGCCCACGAGAACCGGGCGGCCGGTGGTCAGGGTACCGGTTTTGTCGAATATCAGAGTGTTGGCTCGAGCCAGATGCTCCAGAGCCTCACCGGAGCGAAACAGCACCCCCAGCTCCGCCGCCCGCCCGGTACCGACGAGCACGGCAGCGGGAGTCGCGAGGCCCATGGCGCAGGGGCAGGCAACGACGAGCACCGCGACCGCAGCGACCAGCGCCTGGCTGAGATCTCCCGTCAGCGCCAGCCAAGCGCCGAAGCTGAGGGCGGCGGTGAGCAGCACCAGGGGGGTGAAGACCCGCACGACGCGATCCGCGAGCCCCTGAATGGGCAGTTTGCCGCTCTGTGCGTTCTCCACCAGACGGATGATCTGGGCGAGTACGGTATCACCGGTGCGCTTCGTGACCTCGATGACCAGGCGACCATCCCGACACAGGGTGCCGCCCACTACGTTGTCGCCGGGACGGCGGACCTGCGGCAAGGGCTCGCCAGTCAGCATGGCTTCATCCACCTCGGCCCGACCCTCGACCACCCGACCATCGACGGGAATGCGTTCACCCGGGCGCACCAGTACCCGCTGCCCGGGCCGCAGTTCCGCAATGGGGGTCTCATGGGTCTGTCCGGCCTCGTCCAGAACGGCGGCGCTGCGGACCTGCAGCCTGGCCAGCTGGGCTATGGCCGCGGCACTGCGATCCTTCGCTGCCGCCTCCAGATATTTCCCGACGAGGATGGCGGCGACCACGACCGCGGCAGAATCGAAGTAGACATGCCGAGCGGCCGCCGGAAAGATCCCGGGCGTCAGCAATACCAGCAGGCTGTAGAGCCAAGCGGCGCCGGTTCCGGTGGCGACCAGAGAATTCATGTCCGGGGCAAGGTGACGGTAAGCAACCCAGCCGGCCCGAAAAAAACGTCGGCCCGGGCCGAAGAGCACGAAAGTCGTCAAGAACATCTGCAGCCACTCGGAAGCTCGGGGGAAGGGGCTGATGGAGCCGACGAGTCGCTCAAGACCGGGCCACCAGGGCGGTATCATGGCGAGGCAGAGCACGATGAGCGCGGCCCCCGACGCTAGCCACAGCGAGCGCGCCGCCGTTTCGCGCGATGCCTGCAAGCCGGCATCGGCGCCTTTGGTCGGATTCGTGAGGCTTGCCTCGTATCCCGCTTTGCGGATAGCCGCCAGTAAATCCTCGGTCTTTACCATGGTGGGCAGATAGCGGACCGTGGCTTTCTCGGTGGCGAGATTCACACTGGCCTCGAGTACCCCGGGCTGCCGGCGCAAGGCGCGCTCGACCCGGCCCACACAGGACGCACAGGTCATTCCGGCGACGGCGATTTCCGCCTCTTGTACCACCGGCTCGTAACCGCTGGCCTGGACGGCTGCGACGACTGCCGGCGCGGACTGCTGCCCAGGGGTGAAACAGACCTCGGCACGTTCCGTGGCAAGATTCACCTGCGCCGACACTACCCCCGGAAGACGCTCCAGGGCGCGCTCCACTCGACTGCTGCAGGAGGCGCAGGTCATCCCGCGAACGCCGATATCCAGTCGCTCCGTCTCTGCTTCGCTCATGTCGTCATCCCCGCACAGCACACGATGTCGCCATTCTAAACTCTACAAGGCAGTGCAGAGTCAAGGCCCGGGAAACGGAGCCCGCTCCTCTTGGTTCAGCCATGGTGTACACCCCCGATGCGTTCGGGTCCAGCCGCCTGCATGGCCAGCTGAAGCGGCACGCCGCCGACACTCTTCGGACGCTGATCATGGCCGTGGATATGGGCCCGTTCCCTGGACACGACGCCCACCGCGGTCATTTGCCACGGTGCGCAGCGGCTGCTATAACCGCAAGCATTTGGGCAAGGGGGGTGCGGTGATGCGGGAGCAATCTCTGCGAGAAGAGCAGATCAACGCCGTGTCCCACGGTGCGGGGGTGGGGCTTGCATTGGCGGCCTTTGCGCTGCTCGTCGTACCACGCTGGTCGTCCCTGTCGACGCGGGCTCTGCTCGCCCTGGGCCTCTTTCTCCTCACCGCGGCTCTGCTCTATCTGAGCTCTCTCCTGTACCACGCCTGGCGCAGCGGCCCGCAGAAAGAGCGCTTGCAGCTGCTGGACCGTACCGCCATCTACGGCCTCATCGCCGGCACCTACACTCCCGTGAGTCTCCTCATGCTGCGCGGGCCTCTCGGTTGGGGAATCTTTGCGGCAGAGTGGCTGCTGGCCATAATCGGGGCCCTGCTGCTGTGGCGTTTGCGCGAGCGTTTCGCGGCCCTATCTCTGTGGTGGTATCTCGTCATGGGTTGGCTCATTCTGCTGGCGGTCGGCCCTCTGTACCAAGCGGCACCGGGCCTATCCCTGTGGTACCTCGGGGCGGGTGGGCTCGCCTACACGGCGGGCGTGGTTTTCTTTGTGATGGATGCCCGACGCTATTTTCATGCCATTTGGCACCTTTTTGTCCTGGCGGGTACCGCCCTGCAATTCTGGGGTATTTGGCTTGCCGTGAGTTCCTGACGGGCGCCCCATGCGCGCAGTGGCAGCCTCCGGCAAAAATACCCGAGCCCTGTGGGCAGCCACCCTCGGCATGTTTCTGGATGGTTTTGACCTCAGTATCCTGGCCATCGCCCTCCTGCCGCTGAAAAGCCAGTGGCAGCCATCCGCGGCGGATGTGGGCACCCTCATGGCCATGGCCCTGTTGGGTTCTCTGGTGGGCGGTGTGCTGGGTGGATGGGTGACGGATCGTTTTGGCCGCCAGCGTCTGCTGCTGCCCAATGTGATGCTCTACGTGCTCGGGGCCGTCATCAGCGCCCTGAGTCCCGACCTTGGAATCCTGTTCCTCGGACGTTTCGTGACGGGTCTTGCCATCGGTCTCGATTATCCCCTGGTAGCGACCATCGTTGCTGAATACAGCGCCACGGTGCGCCGGGGTCGCGGTTTTGCCTGGGTCAATCTGGCCTGGTTCGGTGGCGCTGTATTTTCTACCGTTCTGGGCCTGATCCTGCTGCCTGTGGGACCGGACTCCTGGCGCTGGATGCTGGCAAGCGCGGTGATACCGGCCGTGGGTCTTTTATGGCTGCGTCGTCGGCTTCCCGAGTCACCGCGCTGGCTGCTGCGACAAGGGCGCAGCAAAGCGGCCGCGGCGGCCCTGCGTGCCCTCGAGCCGGGTCTGGACGAGGACGCCGTGCGTGTCCGCCTGGATGGATTCGGTGCGCAACGCATGTCACTGGCGCCCCTGTGGCAGAAGCGGGCATGGCGCCGTCGGCTGGTCCTCGGTGTGCTACCCTGGTTTTGCCTGGACGTGGTGAGCCTGGGGATTGCGCTCTACCTCCCGAGCGTGTTGCGCAGTACCCAGGTGGCCAGCAGCGATATGGCTGCTGCCGGTATCAATCTTATCTTCGAAATCGTCACGGCCAGCGCCATCGTCTACATTCTGCCCCGGATCGACCGAGTAGGTCGCATTCCTCTGCAGAAAGGGGGGTTTGCTCTGATGGCCGTGGGCCTTGCGATCTTTGCCCTGGGTGTGGCCATGCCCTCGGTGGTGGTTCTCTTTTTCGGCAGCACCCTCTATGCCCTGGGTCTGGGCCTAGGGCCGGCGGTCACCATCTTTGCCCTTGCGGTAGAGATTTTCCCAACGGAGTGGCGGGCAAGTGTGGCCGGTCTGGCCACCTCTGTCTCGCGCCTCGGCGCCGTGTTTTCGGCAGTGCTCTTTCCCATCCTGGAACAGCGTGTGGGTGTTGCCGCATTGCTCATGGCGGTGGCGGCGGTGGCCTGGCTCGGTCGTGCCATCACCGCCCGCTTTGCCGTCGAGAGCAGTGCCCGCAGCCTCGAGGCGTTGGAACGCGAGGCGCTGGAGGCTGCCAAGCCGGGACCTTGACAGATACGCCTTTGCTGACCATCTAAGAGTTCGATGGCGCCACGCCACAAGGTTCGCGCCGAAAGCGTCCTTGCCATTGCCGAGCCGGATAAGCACACCGATGATGTCACCACCCCCCGAAGTACCCACAGAAAGCAAGTCCGTAGGTCCCGAACTCGTCGCCAGGCAGGCTATCATGGGGCGCCATGGCGAGGTCATCGCCTACGAGCTTTTTGCGCGCGACAGCGAAACGATTCTTGCAGATCCATTTCTGGCTTCGGCCAGGGTTCTGGTCAAGGCTTTCAGCTGGTTTCCGGTGGAATCTCTGCTGGGCGGCAAGCCGGCTTTTGTGAATTTCACCGACAGTCTGTTCGACGAGAAGAGTCTCGAACTGTTTCCCGTGCGTCAGATCGTCCCCGAGTTTACCCTCGCGCAGGCGCCCGGGCAGGAGTTCCTGGACAAGATCCTTGCCCTGAAAAAACATGGCTTTCGTCTGGCTCTGGATCGCTTCTCGGGTCTGCCCTGGCAGCTGGCCCTGCTGCCCTTGATGGATTACGTGAAGATCGACCTGTACGAGTCCGCTCCGGCAGACTGGCAGCGCGCTCTGATGCTCATCCGCCGGGCGGGGTCCATCACGGCACACCTTGCTACCGTCGCTACCCGCGTAGAAACCCGAGCATTGGCGCAACAATGCTTCGAGGCGGGCTTTGATTACGCCCAAGGCTATTATTTCATGCGCCCGGAGACCGTCGCGGGAAAGAAGCTCAGCAGCCAGCAACGTGTGGTGTTTCACCTCATCAATCTACTCGCTGCCGAGGGCCCGCTGGAAGAGATTGAGGAAGGATTCCGCCGCGATCCCGCCCTCTCCTATCAGTTGTTACGTTACCTCAATTCTGCAGGACTGCGTCGTGGCGAAACCATCGACAGCATCCGACGCGCCTTGGTGCTGCTGGGACGTCAGCCCCTGCAGCGCTGGCTCACTTTGCTGATGTTCACCACGCAGGGACCTGCGAGGGCGTCGCTTGCACTGCAGGCAAGCACGCGCGCGCGTCTGGCCGAAATCATCCGCGAGAACTCCACCACACTCGACCAGCACCCCGCCGCACTGCATCGCAGCTTCCTGGTCGGCATGCTGTCTCTGCTGGACGCTCTCATGGACCAGCCCATGCCCGATCTCCTGCACGAACTGCATCTGGCCGATGCCCTGCGAGAGGCGCTATTGTCGCGGACTGGAGAGGATGGCCAGATTCTCGCCTTGGTAGAGGCCATCGAGCGCCAGGATGAAGATGCGGCTCAGAAGCTCCGGCAGCGTCTGGGTCTGCCCGACGGTATCCTCGGGCGACTGAGTCTGGATGCGTTGGCCTGGTCTGCAGCCTTGCCCTAGAGTTCTGGCCCAGGTCTGCGGCTATCGCGCGCCCCTTGGGAAATGTCTTGGGTTCGGTGGGTGTCACTCGAAGTTCCAGGTGCGCACGATGCGCAGATCCTGGGGCGGATGCTGCCAAGAGGGCGGCAGAGGCGGGAAGGGTGCTGCCTGCTGCAAAATGTTTTCCACGGCCAGGACGAGATCGCGGTGCTCCCCACCACGTAGGATCTGCACTTGGCGCAGATGACCGGCGGGGTCAATGGTGATGGCGACCACCAATCGACCTTGAGGGACGGCCTGCCCTGCCAGAGTGCCTCCGGCAATTTGGGCCACCCGTCGTTCCCATTCCCTCAGATAGGCGGCGAGCTGCTGTTGCGGGTCCGATGGTGTGGCACTGGGGGCACGCGCCGTTGCGGCGCGCTGCACGGGGAGCCCCTGTCCCGCCGCGGTAACGGGCAAGGCGGGACTGCCCGCGTTGTCGGCAGGTGCCGCCGAGACGAGATCGATCTGAACGTAGGACGAGATGGGTGGAACCCGGGGCAGGGTCAGGGCGCCGGTACCCAAGGCTAGCAGAAAGAGGCTGCCGAGGCACAGGCTGGACAACAGCAGCCAGGGGAAGAGCTGATCCAGGTCACCGGCACCCAGCCCAAAGGACACAGAGCGCAGGATGCGGCGCTTCAGATGCGGCATGGTTTATCGCCCGTCCCGGATACGCCGTCTCGCCGTACCGCAGCGAGGAGGCTGGGACAGCTACCGGTGCCGTGGCGGCTGGGCACGAAAGCGCTCAATCCAGCCAGTCTACGACCTCGATGGCGAAATAGCTGATGATGGCATCGGCGCCGGCGCGCTTGATCGCCAGCAGAGACTCCAGCACGCTGCGCTCGAGTTCCAGAACACCAGCGTCGGCGGCCGCGCGAAGCATACTGTATTCGCCCGACACCTGATAGGCCAGAACGGGGAAATCGCAGCGTTCCCGCAGGTCTCGGAGTATGTCCAGGTAGGGCATGGCGGGCTTGACCATGACCATGTCGGCGCCTTCCTCCAGATCCAGAGCCAGCTCCCGGAAGGCTTCGCGGCGGTTGGCGGGATCCATCTGGTAGGCGCGGCGATCGCCGAAGCTGGGGGCACTGTCGGCGGCGTCGCGAAAGGGACCGTAGAAGGCGCTGGCGTACTTTACCGCGTAGGAGAGGATCGCCACCCGCTCGTAGCGGGCCGCATCCAGGACCTCGCGAATGGCCAGCACCATGCCGTCCACCATGCCCGAGGGAGCGATGACGTCGACGCCGGCCTCGGCATAGGAGAGGGCCTGTCGCTGGAGATTCTCGAGGGTGGCCGGATCGTCGCGATCGCCATCGGCCGCGAGCACCCCGCAATGTCCGTGGTCGGTATATTCGCAGAAGCAGGCGTCGGCGATCACCAGAAGATCCGGATAGCGCTCACGGATGGCGCGGGTGGCGCGTTGGACCAGGCCGTCGCTGGCCCAGGAGGCAGAACCTGCCGCGTCCTTGCACTGCGCGGGCACGACCCCGAAGAGGAGCACTCCGGGGATCCGCCGCGCGACCGCCTCGCCGCAGAGTTTCAGACAAGAGTCGATACTGTGCCGGTACACGCCGGGCATGGACGATATGGCCTCACGTATGCCCTCACCGTCCACCAGAAAGATCGGGAGGAGGAAATCGCTGGCCTGCAGCTGCGTCTCGCGCAGCAGCGAGCGCATGGAAGGACGGCGGCGCAGGCGGCGCGGCTGGTGGCGCGCCATCAGGCGATGTGGCATGGGCAAGGTGGTACTCATCGTTCCGAATCCTCCATGTGCTTGGCCCAATCCCGAAGCGCTTGCAGCAGACCCTGATTGCTGGCCTCGGGAGCCACCCAGGGTGCGGGCAGTCCTTTGGCCGTGACGGCCTCGGCGGTGAGCGGGCTGATGGCGACAATGGGAGTGTTCTTGAGCCAACGCTGCCCCAAGCCCCCTACCATCTGATAGAAGTTGTTGAAAATCTCAGGACTGGTGACCGTCACGGCATGCAGTTCGCCCCGTGCCCAGGCGTGCAGGAGGGGTGTAGGGTTGGCGCCGGGCACGCTGCGTCGGTAACAGTAGACCTTTTCCACCAGCGCGCCGCGCTCGCTCAGGGTGTGCTCCAGCAGCTCCCGTCCTTGGTCGCCTGCGAATATGGCGACTTCCACTCCCTGCACCTCCCGCAAAGCAGGATGCTCCAGCAAACCCTCGGAGCTGAAGCGGTCTGGTACGAGATCGACGCTCAGGCCGAAATCCTTCAGGGCGCGTGCGGTCTCGCGACCGACAGCGGCGACCTGCACGGACTTGGGCCACTCCTGTGCGCGCCCCTGCAGGCGGCTGAGCGCAAACTGGACGGCGTTGCGGCTGCTGAAGATCGCCCACCGAAAGCGCGCCAGCCCATCCAGGGCGGCATCCAGGGATTGCCAGTTTTCCGGCGCCTCGATACGGATGGCCGGAAAGGGAATGGGATGCGCACCGGCCGCTTCCAGCAGAGCGATGAGCTCGGCAGACTGTTCCTTGGGGCGCGTGACCACGACGCCCTTGCCGCGCAGAAGCTCGCTCATGACCGTCTTACCTCGTCGATGATGCCTTGCGCCCCCTGTGCCAGGAGCGCTTGGGCGACGTTTTCTCCCAGGGTCTCGGCTTCGTCACCTATCGCCTCGGCCCGCAGCACTTCGCGCCCATCGGGGCTGGCCACCAGCCCGCGCAGCCGCAGAGTGTCGCCGTCGGCCTGTGCCAGGGCAGCAACGGGCAGGCGGCAGTCGCCGCCGAGGAGGCGATTCATGTGGCGCTCGGCACGGACGCAGCGGCTCGTCAGCACATCGTTCAGGGGCTCGAGCAGGGTGCGGATACGTGCGTCATCGCTACGGATTTCCACGCCGATGGCACCCTGGCCTACCGCCGGGAGCGAGAGCTCGGGCTCCAACACCTGGCGGATCCGATCCGCAAGACCCAGACGTTTGAGACCGGCCGCCGCCAGCACGATACCGTCGTAGTCACCGGCGTCCAGTTTGCGCAGGCGCGTGGCAACGTTGCCGCGCAGGTCCAGTACCACGATTCCGGGGAGACGATGCAGAAGCTGCGCCCGCCGACGCAGACTGGAGCTCCCCACCCGGCCGTCGGGCGGAAGGTCGTCGGGACCCGCAAATTTAGAAGAGACCCAGGCGTCCCGCACGTCTTCCCGCGCCAGAATGGCGGCGATCTCCAGACCCTCCGGCTGCTGCGCCGGTACGTCCTTCATGGAGTGCACCGCCAAGTCCACGACACGCTCCAGCAAGGCGGTCTCGATCTCTTTGACAAAGAGACCCTTGCCTCCAATCTGATGCAGCGGGGCGGCGAGCATCCGGTCCCCCTGCGTGGTCATGGGCACGATCTCAACCTGTATTCCGGGATGCTCGCGCAGCAGGCCCGCGCGCACGTGTTCGGCCTGCCAGAGAGCAAGCGGACTGGCGCGCGTGCCGATACGCAGGGGGGATGTGGAGCTCGAGCGGGACATATCCTGCCGTTTATGCCATGGCGATGCCCCACCTTAGCAGCGCAATGGGGCCTGTCAAGGGATGCCATTGCTTCGGGTAGAGCGCGCAATATACAATTCGCCCATTCTTTCTGGAGATTAGCACATGGAACGCACAACGATATGGATAGCCGCCACCGCTGCGGGAATCTTGGCCCTCGCCGGTTGCGCCAGCAACGTCGGCAGTGGCGCGCCCAAGGCCACCGGACCTGTGGCGCCGGTGGAGTCGGCCGGTACGGCCGCCTACAACGGTGCGGGGATCGGCTCCCAGCAGCTGGATGCCAACGGTCCCATCGGTGGTGCCAACAGTGGGCTCACGGCGGCCGAGCTGGCAGCACTGCCGCAGCATCTGCGGGTGCATTTCGCCTTCAACAGCGACAGCCTGGATGCTCGCGCGCAGGAGATCGCCAGTCAGAATGCCCAGTTCATGATGAACCACGCCCACGTCAAGGTGCGTTTGGAGGGCAACACCGACGATCGCGGCACCCAAGAATACAACCTGGCCTTGGGCGAGCGGCGTGCCGAGGCGGTGAAGCGTTACCTGGAGGCTCAAGGGGTGAGCGCTGCACGCATCAGCACCGTGAGCTTCGGCAAGGACAATCCGCTGTGCAACCAGAACGATGAGAGCTGCTGGGCCAAGAATCGGCGTGTCGATTTTGTCTACAGCGGCGGTTACAACGGCGGATGAGCCAAGGTGGTTAGAGAATGAGAAACACAACCCGACTGCTCCTGGTCCTGGGCCTCTCGGCACTGAGCCCGGTGGCCATGGCGCAGTCTACCAGTGAGCAGTTGCTGCAGTTGCGCCAGGAAGTGTCGGTGCTGCAAGGTGAGGTCAACAGTCTCATCGCCGTGCAGAAGGCCGAGCGAGGCAGCCAGAGCGCCCTCGCCGACCTGGTCAACCGTTCCCAGAGAATGGAGGCGGAGATTCGCGACCTGCGCGGCGAACTGGAGAGCAAGACCCACGCTCTGGAGCAACAGCAAAAAGCGACGCAAGAGCGGCTCAATAGCGTTGCGGCAGCAGTTGCCACCGTGGCGCCGGTCAGCAGCGCGGGCCTCGGCAGCAGCGCTCCCACGGCTTCGGTAGCGTCCGTTGCCCAAACGACCAATACCAGCAGCGCCCTGGCCAGTGCCTTGGGCGGAGCGTCGGAGTCCAGCGTACCGGGTCTGGGACAGGCCGACTATCAGCGCGCCTTCGATCTGCTGCGCGCCGGTAAATACGGCTCAGCGGTGACCGCCCTGCAGGAGTTCATCCGCAAGTATCCCCAGAGCAGTCTGGTGGTCAACGCCTACTACTGGTTGGGTCAGGCGCAGTATGTGCTGGGACAGAACGATGCCGCCATCAAGAGCCTGACTACGGTCGAGACGCAGTACGCTCAGAGCAGTCTGGCACCGGAGGCGATGCTGCGCCTGGCGGAGGTCTACCAGTCCACAGGTCAGTCGGCCAAGGCGCGCGGTGTTCTCAACAAGATACTCAAGCAGTACCCCAGTACACCCTCGGCGCAGAAAGCTCAGGCTCAGTTACAGGCCATGTCGCGCTAGATGTCCCGGCTGCGCGTCAGCGAAATCTTCCACAGCCTGCAGGGTGAGACTAGCGCGTCCGGTGTTCCGGCAACTTTCGTTCGCCTCACGGGCTGTCCGCTGCGCTGCAGGTACTGCGATACGGCTTACGCCTTTCACGGCGGCGAATGGTTGGAGCGGGACCAGGTCCTGGCGCGGGTCGCAGAGCGCGACAATCGCTTGGTGGTCGTCACGGGTGGTGAGCCCTTGGCGCAGCCGGCGGTGCACGACCTCATGACCGCTCTGTGTGACAGCGGGCGCGAGGTCTATCTCGAAACCAGTGGCGCCCTGAGCGTGGTGGACGTCGACCCGCGGGTGGTCAAGATTCTCGATCTGAAAAGCCCGGCATCGGGAGAGTGCGACCGTAACCTCTGGGAAAATCTGGACTATATCAACAGCCGCGATCAGCTCAAGTTCGTGCTCTGCGATCGCAGCGATTACGAGTGGGCACGGACCACCGTGCGCGAGCGTGGGCTCGTCGGCCGCTGTGAGTTGTTGTTCTCGCCGGCCCATGGGGAGTTGAGCCCCAGGGATCTGGCGGAGTGGATTCTCGAAGATCGTCTGCCCGTGCGTCTGCAGATTCAGTTGCATAAGCTCATCTGGGGAGATGTCCCCGGCCACTGAGAGGGCAGCGGGAGGGTTGGCGGCATGGGCGACACCGACAAAGAGGCCATCGTTCTATTATCGGGCGGACTGGATTCTGCCACGGTGCTCGCCATTGCTCGCGAAGCCGGCTTCGCCCTGCACGCCCTATCCTTCGACTACGGTCAACGGCACGCCACGGAGCTTCGGTTTGCACGGAAGCTCGCCGATGCCGCAGGGGTGCGCAGCCACCGTATCCTCAAAATGGATCTACGGGTGTTTGGCGCATCCGCCCTCACGGACGAGCGTATCGCCGTGCCCGAGCGGTCTGGAGAGGCGGGTGTTCCCGTCACCTACGTGCCGGCCCGCAACACTCTGTTTCTTTCCTATGCCCTGGCTTTGGCCGAGGTTCTTGGAATCCAAGACATTTTCATTGGTGTGAACAGTCAGGATTACAGCGGTTACCCCGATTGCAGACCGGAATTCATCCAGCGTTTCCAGGAGCTTGCACAGGTGGCCACCGTACTCGGCGCCGAACGGGGTCAGAGACTCACCATCCATGCCCCGCTGCAATATCTCAGCAAGGCCGAAATCATTGGCAGGGGGCTGGAACTGGGCGTCGACTATGCCCAGACGCGGTCCTGCTATCAACTGGACGCCGAAGGACGTTCCTGTGGTCGCTGTGACAGCTGCCGCCTGCGCCTGGCAGGTTTTGCCGCGCTCGATCGACGGGATCCCGCCCCCTACCGTTGAGTGTCCGGCCTGGTTCGGTCTGCGGTCCTGGCGGCGGCGGACGCGAGACCGAGCCCGGGCGGACTGACACCGAGCCGCTTTCCACGGCTTCGGTCCGTCACCAGGGGCCGCGTCAGTGTGACCAGGCCGGCTGGCTGTCCTCGCCCGCTGCGCCACGCAATATCGCCAAGGTCTTGCCATCGACGCTCGCCTCGGCGAGGACCTTGCGACCACCGCGTTGGGTGCCGTACAGAATCATCTGACCGTTACCGGCAAAGCTTGGGTGATCGCAGTTACCTTGCGCGTCCAGGACACGAAGGTCGCTGCCATCGGCCCGCATCACCGCCAAGGCATAGACACCACCGGTGCGGTGAATGAAGGCGATGTCCTGACCCGTGGGCGAATAGACGGGGCTGGCGTTGTAGTTGCCGGAAAAGGTCAGCCGATGGACCTCTCCTCCAGCCACATCCATGGAATAGATCTGGGGGCTGCCGGCGCGATCGGATACAAAAACCAGATGCTGGCCGTCGGGCGCCCAACTGGGTGAGGTATTGATGGCGCTGCCGTGGGTCAGCTGTCGGCGTTGACCGGTGGCGAGATCGACGACGTAGAGGTTGGTCGCTCCGCCTTGGGCGCGGGCATAGGCCAGCTCTCGACCGTTGGGCGAGAAGGCCGGCGCGCTGACGATCTCACCGCCCGGAGCGACGGCCTGACGCTGCCCCGTGGCCAGATTTTGGATGTAGATGATGGCGCGCGCGTCGTGATAGGTGACGTAGGCCAAACGGTGGTTATCCGGCGACCACACCGGCGAAAAAACCGGCATCCGGCCGCGTACGACGGGGTGCGGGTTCCAACCATCGGACTCGGCCACCAGCAAGGTATATTCGTTGCCTATCTGGCGCACGTAGGCGATGCGCGCGGCAAAAGGTCCCGCCTTGCCAGTGAAGGCCTGGTAGATGAGATCGGCAACGTGATGCGCTGTCATGTGCAGCTCCGCTGGCGAACAGGTATAGCGGCGGGCGGCCAGTTCCTGTCCGGTCTGCACGTTGTAGACGTAGACCTGCACCACGTAATCGCCGTTGGCCTGTTTCTGGGTGTCACCGATGGCGAGGCCTGTCGCACCGATGCCGCTCCAACTGCTCGCCTTGACTTCGATGGGCTGGTGCGGGTCGCCAGGATAACTGCCGGGAGCGAGAACCCGGAAGAGTCCGCTGTGACTGAGATCGCTGCGGATGACTTCCGCCACACTGGGTTGACCGGGTAGGCCGGGTCCAAAGGACGGTATGGCGATGGGCAGAGCCGAGGACACACTTTTGGTCACGTCGACGGTGAGTGCGGCCTGCGCCACGGGATTCCAGAAAAACCCCAGGCCAAAGGTCAGAAGCAGAATCCACAGACGTCTAGCCATGATTGAGTTCCTCAGCGTTGAATTTGATGTCGACTTCCTTGTAGAGATTGTACGACAAGCCCAGGGGCGGCACGAAGGGGGCGGCCTGCTCCACGGCGTTGACCACGGCGCGGTCAAACTGAGGATTGCCGCTGGAGCGCAGGATCTGCGGCGAGCCGATGATCGCGCCGGTGGGACTGAGGCGGATCTGCACGACACAGGAGAGTGCGGCGGCAAAGTTGGTGTCCCACTTGCTGTAGACCCTTCTCTGGACCTGCTGGCTGAACAGGGCGATGAGCTTTTGGTTTTCTGCTGCCTGGGCGGCGCGCGCGGCCGCTATGTTGGCTTCCGCCTGGAGCTTGGCCTGCGCCTCCATGCGTTCGCGCAGGGCCTTGGCGCGCGCTGCCTCGGCAGCTTTGGCCGCCTGTTCGGCCAGTTCCTTCCTGAGCTGGGCGGCACGCTCGGCAGCGGCCTTTTCCGCAGCCGCTTTTTCTGCCGCGGCCTTCTCTGCTGCGGCCTTTTCCGCGGCCGCCTTCTCTGCCGCCGCTTTTTCTGCCGCGGCCTTCTGCTCCGCCGCCTTTGCTTTCGCCTCGCGCTCTGCCGCACGTTGCGCGGCGCGTTTCTTGGCGGCGAGTTCTTCGGCGTGCTTCTCCGCAGCGGCGCGCTGCGCCGTCAGTTCTGCCGCTTGTTTCTGCTCTTCCAGGCGCTTCTGGGCTGCCTCTGCCTGCTTTTGTGGTTGGACTTGTGGCTTCGGTTTCGGCTCTGGCTCAGGCTGTGGTTTGGGTTCCGCTTTGGGCGGCGGTGTGGGGGCCGGTTTCGGCGTGGGCTGTGCTTGGGTAGTGGGGGTCGGCTTCACCGGCGTTTTCGCCGGTGCCGTAGTCGCCGGGGTCGCGGCGGAGCTGACCAACTGCGCCTGCATGGGTGTGGATCCGGCACTGGGAATATTGACGTGGAAGGTCCAGAACAAGGCCGCGAGCAACGCGGCATTGAGCAGGATGGCCAGGATCAGTGGCGCTGTGCGCGGCTCCCGTTTCAATGTCCCTCCGGGCGTGTCAACAGGCCCACCTTGGCAATCCCCGCCTGCTGCAGACGAGCCATGACCGCCATGACCTTGCCGTAGTCCACCGCGGCGTCCCCACCCACCAGGACCTGCGTGCTGCCACTATGACCGTGACTCAAACGTTCCACGACCTGCGCCAGATCGTCCAGTTTCACCGCCTGGTGGGTATCCTTATACTGCAGGAACAGCTTACCGCTACGGCTGACGGAAATGACGATGGGCGGGGTCTTGTCCGGTACGGGTTTGCTGACGCCTTTGGGCAGGTTCACGTTCACGCCCTGGGTCAGCAGTGGTGCCGAGAGCATGAAGATCACCAGCAGTACCAAGGAGACGTCGATATAGGGGACGACGTTCATTTCCGCCAGTAGTCGCCTTCGCTTCACGGTTTCGCCTCCGGGGTCTGCCGGTGCAGGATGTTGGTGAACTCATCCATGAAGACCTCATAATGGGAGTCCAGTTCATCCAGCCGGTGCACGAAGCGGTTGTAGAAGAAGGTCGCGGGGATGGCGGCGAAGAGGCCGGCCAGGGTCGCAATGAGCGCCTCGGCCACTGGAGGCGCTACCGTCGCCAGCGTCGCCTGCTGGGCGGCGCCGATGTTCATGAAGGTCGTCATGATGCCCCACACCGTGCCCAGCAGACCGACGAAGGGGGCTACCGAAGAGATGGATGCCAGCAGCGGTAGATTCCCCTCCAACTGACCTACCTCGCGGATCTGGGCACCGCGCATGGCGCGTCGGGCCGCATCCAGGGCGTCGGCTCCGCGTACCTGCTTGCGCTGTCGTTGGAACTCCTCGTAGCCGGCACAGAAGATGGCCCCAGCACCCGTCTCCAGTTGTGGGTTGCCCGTCACCTGCTGGTAGATCTGGGCCATCTCACCACCACTCCAGAAGCGTTTCTCGAAGCGTTTCAGTGCCCGTTGGGCGTGGGCAAAGACCAGGGCCTTCTGGAAGATGACGTACCAGGAGGCGACGGAGGCGACGAGCAGGAGCACGAGGATGGCCTGCACCACCCAGCTGGCGTTGAGCACCAGGTGCGTTAGGGAGAGGGATTCGGCGGCGGCAATACTGTGTTGGGGGTCCATAGAGTCTCACTGAGTAGAAATATCGGAAAAAACCACGCGCAGGGCCTTGGGGATGGGGGTCGGACGGAAGCTGTCGGCGCGCAGCGAAACGACCTCGATGTCGCCGCGGCAGAGTAGACCCCGCTCACAGCGCACCTCCTGCACAAAAAAGGTGCGCGTGGGGCTCTGTCGCTGAACGCGGGTCAGAATGTCTAACAGATCGTTGAAACGAGCCGGTGCCAGGTAGTCGAGGTCGGCCCGGCGCACGGCAAAGACCACGCCCTCGTCCCGCTCCAGGGCATCCAGAGAAAAGCCCAGTGTCCTCAACATCTCCGTTCGCGCGCGCTCCATGAAGCGCAGATAATTGGCATGATACACGACCCCGCCGTGATCCGTATCTTCATAATATACGCGCACTTGGTGACGTCCCAGGAAGCCTGCCTCAGACATCGAAGAGGTCCCCGCTGCGTTCGGTCGAGACCGTGTCCGGGGCCGGCAGCCCCAGAGCGAGGTAGCTCTGCTGGGTCGCGCAGCGCCCACGCGGGGTGCGTATCAGGTAGCCTCTCTGGATGAGAAAGGGCTCGAGCACTTCCTCGATGGTGCCTCGTTCCTCGCCAATGGCCGCGGCCAAGCTGTCCACCCCCACCGGACCACCGCCAAAGCGCTGGATCACCGCCTGCAGCAGCTTGCGATCCTGGCCATCGAAACCGTACTCATCCACCTCCATGAGTCGCAAGGCGGCCTGTGCCGTGGCCTCGTCGATGACGCCCCGACCGCGCACCTGGGCGTAGTCCCGAACCCGCCGCAGCAGGCGGTTGGCAATGCGGGGGGTGCCGCGGGAGCGGCGGGCGTTCT
>NZ_JAGDWX010000013.1:0-14882 GCF_023256195.1 Acidithiobacillus sp. | reverse complement strand
CGCGCCCGCCGCATCGAAGGGTGTCTGCAGAATGCGGGCAGAGCGGGACACGATCTGCGCAAGCTCGTCGACGCTGTAGAACTCGAGGTGGAAGCTGATGCCGAAGCGATCGCGCAGCGGGGAGGTCAGCAGCCCGGCCCGCGTGGTGGCACCGATGAGGGTAAAGGGAGGCAGGGAGATCTTGATGGAGCGGGCTGAGGGTCCCTCGCCGATAAGGATATCCAGTTCGTAATCCTCCAGCGCAGGATAGAGGATCTCCTCTACCACGGGGCTCAGACGGTGGATCTCGTCCACGAAGAGCACGTCGAAGGGCTGCAGATTGGTGAGGATGGCCGCGAGATCGCCGGGCTTGTCCAGAATGGGCCCCGAGGTGACCTTGAGTCCGGCACCCATTTCCTGGGCGATGATATGCGCAAGGGTGGTTTTCCCAAGGCCGGGCGGACCGAACAGCAGTACGTGGTCCAGGGCCTCATTGCGACCGCGGGCCGCATCGATGAACAGCGCCAGGGAGTCGCGCAGACGCGGCTGGCCCAGATACTCCTGCAGATGCCTCGGTCGCAGGGCGCGATCGAGCTTGTCGTTGCCGTCTTCCTCGAGACTCAAGGGGCCGCGCTCTACCATGCTATTGCTGCACTTCTCCCATGGATCCGCAAAGAGAAACCCGCACCCGTCAATGCCGTGCGAGGGATTTCAGGCCCTGACGAATGAGTTCCTCGATACTCAGTCCCGCATCGAGTCCGGCGAGGGCCTGGCTCGCGTCCGACGCCTTATACCCCAAGCTCTGCAGCGCGGCAATGGCCTCCTGACGCGGGTCGCCCGTTGCCGGCGCGGTACCGGCAGATCCGCCCGCCAGTTTGTCCCGCAGTTCGACGATGAGGCGCTCTGCGGTGCGTGCGCCGACGCCGGGAATGCTGGTGAGCCGACGCACATCACCATCGCGCAGGGCCTGGCGCAGCTGCTCGACATCCATGCCCGAGAGACAGGCCAGGGCAACCTTGCCGCCGATCCCACTGACCTTGATGAGCTGCCGGAATATATCGCGCTCGGCCCGCTCCCGAAAGCCATAGAGCAGGTGCGCGTCCTCTCGCACCACGAGATGCGTGTGCAGGCTCAAGACAGCGCCATCCGCCGGCAGCTGGAAAAAGGCGGACAGGGGCATCTCCAGCTCGTAGCCGACGCCGTTCACCTCCAGCCACAGCCACGGTGGGCGGCGCTCCAGGATATGCCCGCGCAGGAAGGCAATCATCGCGACGACTCCCGTGCCCAGATCGAAGACGTGCCCGCGTGGTGGGCGTGGCAGATGGCGCAGGCGAGAGCGTCGGCGGCATCTGCCTGGGGCGCCTCGGCAAGGCTCAACAATACCCGCACCATGTGCTGCACCTGCTCCTTGGCGGCATGGCCGCCTCCCACCGCGGCCTTCTTGATCTGCAGGGCCGTGTATTCGTGCACCGGCAATCCTCCCTGCAGGAGGGCTACCAGCGCCGCTCCCCGGGCCTGCCCCAGCTTCAGGGCAGAATCGGCATTGCGCGCCATGAAGACCGCCTCGATGGCTGCCGCCTCCGGTCGGAACTCCGTCAGCACCTCCACGAGACCCGCGTGGATGGCACCGATACGCTCCGGAAAAGGCCGGCCGGCCACGACCATGCAACCGTAGCCGATACTGCGCAGACGCCCGCGCCCATCGACCTCGATGACACCGTAACCCGTGCGCAGGGAACCCGGGTCAATCCCGATGATGCGCAAAGGACCCCGCCACTTTCAGGAAGCCGCTTCCAGACGCGCCATTTCTTCGTCGCTCAGGCTGTAGTTGGCGTAGACGTTCTGAACGTCGTCGTTCTCTTCCAGGGCCTCCAGCAGGCGCATGAGCTTGTCGGCGTCGTCGCCACTGACCTCAACGGTGGTTTCCGGGATCATGGTCAGCTCGACCTCCTCGGGTTTGAGCCCCGCGGCTTGCAGCGCCTCGGCAACGCCGTGCAAGGCCGTCGCCTCGGTGTAGACGACGATGCGCTCTTCCTCCGTCACCACGTCTTCGGCACCCGCCTCCAGGGCGGCTTCGAGGACGCGATCCTCACCGGCGTCCACCGGTAGGGTGATCATGCCGCGCCGCTGAAACAGGTAGGCGACAGAGCCTGAGGTGCCGAGATTGCCGCCGCGCTTGGAAAAGATGTGCCGAATCTCGGCGACGGTGCGCACCCGATTGTCGGTCATGGTTTCGATGAGGATAGCCACGCCATTGGGGCCGTAGCCCTCGTAGGTGACCTCTTCGTAATCGATGCCCTCGAGTTCCCCGGTGCCGCGCTTGATGGCGCGCTCGACGGTATCTTTGGCCATGTTGTTGGCATAGGCCTTGTCCAGAGCCGTACGCAGGCGTGGATTGCTCCCCGCATCGCCGCCGCCGGCGCGGGCTGCCACCGTGATCTCGCGGATCAGACGGGTGAAGATCTTGCCTTTCTTGGCATCCTGGGCCGCTTTGCGAAATTTGATATTGGCCCACTTACTGTGACCGGCCATGGTAACTCCTTGCTAGCTCTACGGGTATCCAACACGAATGAAGCGACATCATAGCGCACCCGGCGCGCGGGCGTCATGCCAGGGTGGCGATGGCGCTCATGGTGGCGCCAAGAATCTCCGAAGGCTCTGCCTGCTCCAGAAAGTGCAGCGGGACGCCGTAGCGAAGGCGGGGATGCTGCCGCACCGACCAGGTACGCCAGTCCGAGGGATATTGGTGCACGCCGATGACCTTGGCAGGCACCACCGCCGCGCCACTCTCCCGCACCAGCCAGCCCAGACCGCGGCGCACGTCGTTGCGAGCGATGCCACCCTCGGGGAAGATCCCGAGGACCCGCTGGGCCGCCAGAACCCGGGCGGCAGCGCGCAGTGCCTGCAGATCGTGTCCGTCCCGTTTCACGGGAATGCAGTGGATGAGATCCAGAAAGGGACGCAACCAGCGTGCCTCGTAATATTCCCGCGCCACCAGAAAGGATACGACGCGACGGTTGCTGGCGATCAGGAGCAGCGGATCGATCACCGACAGGTGATTGCAGGCGAGGATGGCGGCACCCGTGTCGGGGACGGTACTGGCTTCCCAAGAGGCGCCCTGATACCAGCGGGCGTAGGCGCGAATGAGCAGGTGCAGACTACGCTGGCTTAAGCTCCATTCCGAGGCCCGATCCGGGCCATAGTCCCCCCGACTACGTCCAGTGCTCAGGAGACCTCCAGCATGCGATCCAGGGCCCGCCGTGCCGATTCTGCCGTCGCCGCCGGGACCTGGATACGGTTGCGCACCTTCCCTGCCACCAGATCTTCCAGGGTCTCGGCCAGCTGCTCGGGATCGATGCGGAACATGGTGGAGCACATGCAGACCATGGGCGACATGAACTCCACCAGTTTGTGCTCGTCCCGAACCTCATCGGCCAGGCGGCTGACAAGGTTGATCTCGGTGCCCACCAGCCACTCGCTTCCCGGCGCTGCCGCCTTGACGGTCTTCAGGATGAAATCGGTGGAACCGACATAGTCCGAGGCGGCGCAGACCTCGAAGGCGGACTCCGGGTGAGCGATCACCTTGCCCTCGGGGTGAGCCTTGCGCCACTGCTGGATGTGGGCCGGCTGGAACATCTGATGCACCGAGCAGTGTCCCTTCCACAGCAGGATACGGGCCGAACGGATCTCTTCCGGACTCAGGCCGCCCAACGGCAGATCGGGATCCCACACCGGCATGTCCCTCAGCGGAATGCCCAGCTGATGGCCGGTCCAGCGTCCGAGGTGCTGATCGGGGAAGAACAGCGCCTTGGGCCGTTGTGCAAAGGCCCATTCCAGCACTCTGCGGGCATTGGAGGAGGTGCAGACGCTACCACCGTGATCACCGCAGAAGGCTTTCAAGGCAGCGGAAGAGTTGACGTAGGTGACCGGTGTAATCTCGCTGTCGGGATCCAGTACGCTGCGCAACTCGGACCAGGCCCGCTCCACCTGCGCGATATTGGCCATGTCGGCCATGGCGCAGCCGGCATTGAGGTCCGGCAGGATGCTGATCTGCTCCGGGCGACTCAGGATATCTGCCACCTCTGCCATGAAGTGGACGCCACAGAAGACGATGAATTCTGCTCTCTGATTCGCTGCGGCGCGAGACAGCTGGAGCGAGTCGCCGTGAAAATCGGCGTGCCGATAGACCTCTTCCCGCTGGTAGTGGTGTCCGAGGATGACCAGGCGGTCGCCCAAGGCCTGTTTGGCTGCACGTATCCGCGCATCCAGGGCAGCGGCGACCCCGGGTCGGTCCACATAGAGCCTGACGCTTTCCACACTCATCGTCCATCTCCCGGTCCGCCACGGGTGGCGGCCATACGCATCACGCTACGAGGCCAGGCTGCGACCGTCAAGAACCAGATGGAACTGCCGTAGAATGGCGTCGCGGTTGGTGGCCGAGCCGCAGCGGCGGGCTGCCTCCAGCGGGGCCAGCCAGACAAAGGCACGATGCTCCGTGGGTTGCAGCCGGGGGTTCCGGGGCTCGGCAAGGGCCAGGGTAAATACGTGCTCCTCATTGTCCTCCACGTCCGCCGGGTAACGTTCGCGCCAGGGCGGTCGGATGGGAAAGCGATTGCGCACCCCGGTGTCCACCAGCCCCTGCGCCGAGAAGCCCGTCTCCTCCAGGAGCTCCCTGCGCGCCGCACTCTCCCAGTCCTCGCCGGGTTCGAGACTACCCGTCACCGACTGCCAGAAGCCTTCGGGCTGCAGGCGCTCCAGGAGCAGCACCGCCTCGGCGGTGTGTACCAGCACGAGTACGGACTTAGGAAGCTTGGCCATCGTCCAGCACCCCGGGGCGCAGGCGGATACCCAACTCCCGCAGTTGCCGTTCGGCCACAAGATTGGGCGCGTCCGTCAGCAGGCAGCCCGCCTTCTGGGTTTTGGGGAACGCGATGACATCGCGGATGGTGTCTGCGCCGCTCATCAGCATGACCAGGCGGTCCAAGCCGAAGGCCAGGCCGCCGTGGGGAGGCGCGCCAAAGCTGAGGGCATCCAAGAGAAAACCAAACTTGTTGCGCGCCTCTTCGGGATCGATGCCCAGGGCCGCAAAGACCTGCTCCTGAACATCGCGTCGATGGATGCGGATGCTGCCGCCGCCGATCTCGTTGCCGTTGAGCACCAGATCGTAGGCTCTGGCCAGAGCCTGCTCGGGATCGCTCTGCAGGCGGGCCAGGCTGGTCTCCTGGGGTGCGGTGAAGGGATGGTGCGTGGACACCCAGCGGCCTTCCTTTTCGTCCTGCTCGAACATGGGAAAATCCGTGATCCACACCGCCCGCCAGTCCCCTCGCAGGAGTCCGCGATCCGCGGCAATGCGGTTGCGCAGATTGCCCAAGGTCTCGTTGACGATCTTGGCACGGTCGGCGCCGAAGAAGAGGATGTCGCCCACGGTCGCGCCACTGCGCTCCAGCATCGTCTGCAGGAAAGCTTCCGGCAGGAACTTGACGATGGGCGACTGGAGACCCTCGCTGCCCCGATCCAGAGCATTGATCTTGATCCAGGCCAGGCCCTTGGCGCCGTAGATGGCAGCAAACTCGGTATAGGCATCGATCTGGGTGCGGCTGAGGTCTGCCCCGCCCGGTACGCGCAGACAGGCCACTCGCCCCCGGGGCATTTCCGCGGCCGCACGGAAGACCTTGAACTCGACGGTCCGAGCCAGGTCCGTCAGCTCCGTCAACTCCAGAGGATTGCGCAGGTCGGGCCGGTCGACGCCATAGCGACGGATGGCCTCGGCGTAGGGCATGCGCGGAAAGGGATCGCCCAGATCTACGTCGAGAAGCTCGCGGAACAGGCCGCGGATCATGGGCTCGGCAATGGCCATGACCGCCTCTTCATCGACGAAGGAGGCCTCGATATCCACCTGGGTGAATTCCGGCTGCCGATCAGCGCGCAGATCCTCGTCGCGAAAGCAGCGGGTGATCTGATAGTAGCGTTCGAGTCCGCCGACCATCAGCAGCTGCTTGAAGATCTGGGGGCTCTGGGGCAGGGCGAAGAAATGCCCAGGCTGGGTGCGCGAGGGGACCAGGTAATCCCGGGCGCCCTCCGGGGTCGAGCGCGTCAGTACGGGCGTCTCCACGTCCACGAAGCCGCGCTCGTCCAGATAGTGGCGGAGATAGCGGGTGACCCGATGGCGCAGACGCAGGCGTGCTGCCATCTCTGGTCGGCGCAGGTCCAGATAGCGATATTTGAGGCGCAGATTCTCGCTGATGCCGTCCTCATCCAGGGGGAAGGGCAGGGGCTCGGAGCGGTTGAGCACCTCGATGGTCACCGCCTGCAGCTCCACCGCACCGCTGCTGAGTTCCGGATTCTCGCTTCCCGCTGGCCGCGCCCGCAGAGGGCCGCGTACCCGCAGCACATATTCGGCGCGAACCTGTTCCGCGACGGCGAAGGCCGCTTCCCGACTGGGGTCGACGACGATCTGCACCAGTCCCTCCCGATCGCGCAGGTCGAGAAAGATGACCCCACCATGGTCGCGCCGCCGCTGTACCCAGCCGCAGAGTGTGAGTTCCGAACCGATGAGGTCGGTACCGATTTCATTTGAATAGTGTGTGCGCATGTGCGTCCGGCCCAGATAAGGAAAAAGGCCCCGAAGGGCCCGTACATGTTGTCCTGCGCCGTCGGTGACGTCAATGACAGGCGCAACTGCCTCCCGCGCAGGGCGGCGTTGCCGGCTCGCTGGACGCGCTGCTGGCGGCTTTGCTGCCGCCCTTGAAGTCCGTCTGGTACCAGCCGCTGCCTTTCAGGGCAAAGCCGCCCGCTGCCAGCTGTCGCTCGAGACCTGGTTGGCCACAGGCAGGGCAATCCACCAGGCGCGGATCGGTCATACGCTGCTCGATGCTCAAGGCATGCCCGCAGTCCTTGCATACATACTCGTAGGTTGGCATTGTGGTATTCTCCACGCTTGAACAGCAGAATCTGCTGGAACATAAATACGTCCACTGGCCACGATTTTCAAGAGGTGAGGACAACCGCCGTGTTGCCGTGCCGCCTTCGCGCGAGGCTCGCTGCCGATTTTCTCCCCCGTCGATGGGGGTCGCGATGAGTGTCGCCGATCAGTTGCACGCCGCCTTGCAGACCTTCATTGCCCTGGTCGCCATTCTCAACCCCGTCGGTGCGATCCCCATTTTCATTGCCCTGACCAGCGATGAGACCCCGCCGCAGCGTCTGGCCACGGCCCGCCTTGCCGCCCGGGCGGTGGCCATCGTCCTGCTGGTGTCTGCCTTTCTCGGCGAATACATCTTGCAGTTTTTCGGGATCAGCATCGCCGCCTTCCAGGTGGCCGGTGGCATGGTGCTGATGCTGCTCGCCTTCAATATGCTGCAGGCCAAATCCAGTCGTTACCGGCACACGCCGGAAGAAGCCGCCGAGGGCATGCAGAAGGAGGACGTCGCGGTCGTCCCCCTGGCCATCCCTCTCTTGGCCGGACCGGGCACCATGATCACCGTCATTATCGCCCACCACAAGAGCAGTTCCTGGTTGTCCAGCGGTCTTCTGGTGTTGGATATCCTGGCCATTGCCGGGGTGGCCTACGTCGCGCTGCGTCTTTCTGGCCCCTTGTCGCGACGCCTCGGGGTTACGGGCATCAATATCTCCACCCGAATCTTTGGTCTGGTCCTCGCCTCCATTGCCGTGACCTTCATCGCCAATGGGCTCGCTGCCCTCTTCCCCGCGCTGACGCACGGTTTTGCCGGTCCGGGTGCCTGATCGTCCGGACTGCTGCCAGAGCCGGCCGTCTCCGCTCTGGTAGGCGGCGCAGTCGCGGCGCGTCAGCCCAAAGCCCACTGGAAAAAAAGCCGCCGATTTGCGTACAATGGCAGGATTTTTCATAGGTCGATAGCCGCCGGCCCATAGCAGCGATCCGGTACCGCGTGACGCCCAAGCCTATGGCCTCACAGATGCCGATGGCGAGCGCAGGCGCCGTCGGCACGCAATGCATCTGGGGTGACCAAAAATAAGCGCACAGACCTTAGCCAAAGACGAACGACTTCAGGAGCTGCAGGCAAAGTACGCTTGGCCTACGGTAGAGTACGAAGAGGGACTGACGGCGGCATCTTCCACCTTGCGTCGGCTGGGCGTGGATACCCTGCGGCGCGAGCTGTGGCTACCTATCGCTTGGGGCAAGGACAGCGCTGAGGTCATCGTCTGTGAGCCCGAGAATACGGCCCTGGTGGAACACATCCGTGAGGCCCTGGGGGTCTCGGAACTGCGTTTTCGCGTGGCCACGCCGGAAGACCTGGTCCGCCTCATCGAGAACAGTGCCGACCTCAATGCGCACTTTCCCGTATCCGGCGGACGCACGCCTCTGGCCAAGGTGCGGACCTACCTGGCGGGTCTACGTACCCGTTACGCGGCGCAGCGGACGCGTTTCGCCCGAAGTCGCACGGGCCTTGCGCTTGCCCGTACGGGTCTGACCTTCATCAGTATCGCCGTCGCCTTTCTCCGCTTTTTCGGTGGCGGCACCCTGCTCTTCTTTGAGTTGCCACTACTGGTGCTGGGCGTGTTGGCCATCATCGACGGTATCCTCTGGTACTGGCCCGCGCGGCAAGAGTCGCGACAGATCCAGGAGTATCCGCCCTACGATCTCCCCCCGGAATACAGCGCCCTGGAGGTGGATACCTCTGAGGGCAGATGGCGATTTCGCCGTAGTCCCGTTGTGCCGTCGGCCAAGGCCCTGCGCGAGCGGTGGGATGGACTTTCACCGGTGGAGCGGCGCCGCTTTCTTGCCAACGACCGGACGGATCTTGCGGAGGAGCGCACCATACTGGCTTATCTGCGGGTGATGATGGCCCGCGCCCGCACCGGCCTTGCCTTCGCTCGCACCGGTATCGCTTTCGTTGGTATCGGCATCGCCTTCGTCCGCAAGTTTCCGCCGGGGCCATGGTCCATCTTCGATTGGACCCTCATCGCCGTCGGCACTCTGATGCTCATCGAGGGCTTCATCTGGTACCACCCGGGCCGCCACGCCGGCAATCACGCCCTGGCTGCCGTCGCCAAGAAGCGTGACCACGTCGGGCTCTGGGATCGAATTTTTCCCTCCTCCTGCCTGTACCGACAGGGTGTGGATCCCGTTGTCGAGGCCAACGGTGTGGCCGCCCAGCCCGGCGTCTATGCTACCACCGGCCTCGCCCTGGAGCGCACCACTCTGGCGGACAAGCGCAACGCCATGTCCCGCCTGCGCACCGTCATGGCCCGTGCGCGCACCGGCATGGCCTTCATCCGCACCGGCTTCAGCCTCATGACCGTAGGCGCGGGCCTGTACATCTATTTCCACTTCGCGCAGCAGGAAGACCTTTGGTGGACCCTTTTCGATGCCGGATTGGTACTCGCAGGTCTCTACCTGATTGTCGATGGGCTCATCTGGTACCTCCCAGCCGAACGCTCCAAGCGACACTCGCCCTTCGTGGCACCCCACTTCGAGATTGCCGATGCCGACTACCGTCTGCCCAAAAGCGCCTGGATTCGGGAGCACTACCGCCATGAGTCCTGATAGCGCCGCCTACGAAGGCCTGGTCCGCTCGGGTTACCTCAGTCCTGCGCAGTGGCAGGCGGCCCAGGACAGCGCCAATCGTCGTCAGATCCCCCTGGAGCGGGTGCTGCTTCGGGATTTCGGGCTCTCTCGCTGCGTCCTGCTCGACACCCTCTCCCAATACTATGGCTGTCCCGCGGTCCAGTACGACGAGCGCCTACCGGTGCCCACGGCGCTGTTCGCCGGGCTCGACCCCAAGATGCTCAGGGCGCAGGTCTGGTTTCCCGTGCGCCAGCTGGGCGAGACCGTGGTGATAGCGGCCGCCGTACCCGACAGCCCCAGCATGCGCGCCCAGGTACGCGAACTCCTACCCGCGGCTGCCTACGAATTCCGGGTTGCCCTGGGCGAGGACATCTTCTGGTACATTCAGGACTACCTGCACGCCGAAGCGCCGTTGCTCATCGGCATCGAGCGTACGGGGCTCGCCTACTGGCGCAATACCATGGCGCTGTGGCGAACCAAGCTCGCAGCGCACCGTACCGCCCACGCCCGGGCGCGCACCTCCATGAAGCTCTTGCGCTGGGGGCTGGCCATGGTGGCCTTGGCCCACGTGCTCACACACCTGCCCGACAGCGTGCTTTCCCCCTACTACTTGCCCATCCTCGTGGTCGGTGTCGTGCTGGCCGTCATCGGCCTTTTCGACTACCTGCAAGTGCGGGGATCGCGCATGGATCTCCCTTGTCAGAAGGAGCTGATCCAGATTACGGCGGCCAACATACGTTTCACCGAACGCTACCATCTGCGCGAACGACCCTGCCAGGCGCAGGACGACACCCACCTGGCACGACTTGCCGCCACCATCCCCCCCTACTGCTCCATCATTCCGCCGGTGCCTGCCAGCAAGGAGCGGACCTATCTCGCGCGGGAGCGCAACATGCTGGCGGCGCAGCGCACCATTGCCAGCAGCCACCGGACCTCCTATGCCCGCGCCCGCACTGGACTGTCCCTCATCCGCACGGGTGTCGCCTTCATCGGTCTGAGTATCGCCATCCACAAGATGCTCGGGATCACTCCCTACAGCTTTACGGAGTACCTACTCATGGGCGCGGGTATCCTCATGCTGGGGGACGGATTGATCTGGTATCTGCCGGTGCGCCGTCTGAAATACGGCATCGGGCGCGAGATAAAACCCTGAAAAGATCGTCTCGCCGGGTTCGGGCAAGATTCCATCACCGGACTGCAGCTGCGGTTGGCCGGGCTCTCGTTCAGATCCCCACAGAAAAAAGGCGCCCTGGTGCAGCCAGGACGCCTCAAGCGGGCTGAGAACGACTTAGGGCTTCACGTAGTCGAAACCGTGGGACTCCAATTGCATGATGCGGACGATGCCGGCCGGCACGATCACCACCGAGGGATCCAGCGGCGGCAGATGACCGGTCTTTTTCTTGAACTGCTCCATGCTGTTGTGACAGACATCGAACTCCACCCCTTCGGCGTTGATGGCCGCAATCCGGCTGGCGACGGGGCTGGAGGGAAGGTACATCTTGATGCCTGGGCCAAAGGCTACGACCACGATCTGCACCTTTTCCTGACCAAAGTAATTCAGCAGGTTCTGAGCATTGTTGAGGGTCAGATTCCAGCGGGCAGGATTGTCCTGGCTCACCTGCAGCACTACGTGAGCAATGGCGAAGGGGTGATCGTGGATGAAAGTGGGCTTGGCGTAATCGAAGTCCTTGAGCATCGACACGTTGGCCCAGGCTGGAGCAGCCCCAAGCAACAGCAGCGGCAGGGCCAGAGCAGTGAGCAGACGGGACAGACGGACGCTTGACATGAAAACTCTCCTTGAAGTCAAAAGGCGATCATGGCCTGCATGGCAAAGACGTTGTCCACGGCATTGGCCACGCTTGCGGAGACGGGATTGGGATGCGGCACATCCAAGGTACGGAAATAGTAACCTGCCATGACTTTGGTCAGCGGCGTGAAGTGATACTGCAAGCCGATGGCGAAGGTTTTGAAGATGCGATTCTGCGCGGGATTATTGGGTAAGCGATTGTAATAGTCGTAGCGCAAGTTGGCCTCGATGTGGTGGGTAAAGAAGAGCCCCACTTCCGCCATATAACCCCAGGCCCGATTCTCCTGGCCCGGATAAAGCTGGGTGTTGGTCAGGGGTGCGGGGAGGCCGGGGGCGCTGCTGAAGGCCGCTGGCGCATCGATCCAGCCCGAGCCGCGGATATATTCAAAGCGCAACTGCCGTCCCCATGGCTGCATGTAACCCTGAAGATATTGCAGATCGACGCCGTAGCGATCCATATTGTAGCTGTGACCGTCCAGCAGGGGCTGCGCGTGTTGATACCAGAGGCCGCCTTGGATATCGCTGCGGAACGGCCCCTTCCCGCCCAGCACATAGGCCAGCTGCAGGCGCGCCGCCTCCATCGGGCTATTGGACTGATTGCCCGCAGCGACGGTGCCGTACATTCCCACCATGGCGCCGTAGGTAAACTCCCATGGACCGTGGCGGAACCAGTCAAACAGCATCACGCCAGGATAACGGAAGCCATTGATGCCCAAGGTGTCGGTACCTGGTACCAGGTAATTGCCGCCCAAGGCCCGGACTGGCTGATAGGGCTTGCCCGAATCGTACATGGTCTGGTTCATCAGCTGCGTGACCACCGTCGGGCTGATGACGTAGTTGTAGCTCATGAATCCTTGCATCGCGCCTTCGGCACTGGGCGCGCGGATCAGGCCTACCTCGACTCGGGCTCCTGGGATATAGCTGAAGGTGAAATGACCGTCAATCAGGCCCGGCTGATATTTGCCACGGATATTGGTAAAGCCGTTGTTACCGAATTCGCCGCCGAAGAAATAGGAAATATGGGGATTGATATTGCCACGCAGCATGATCCGCGCCCGCAGGATCTGCGCCGTCGTACTCTGCGTGAAGTTGGGCCCCACTAGGTTGATGTGTGGTATTTGATGGTTCAACGCATCTTCCGTGCCCGACTGCGCGTAAAGACTCGGCTCGATGAAGCCAGATACGCCGAAGAGCGGCGCTTTGGCAGGCGATATTCCCTGTAGCGCAAACCAGTTGGCGGCCTGAGCCAGCGGCGTCCAAACCAAGGCAGCAAGGAATAGCGGAATGATCCTCTGGGCATGGCCTTTGCGGTTTATTCTCTGCATGATCGTCATCTCGCGGTAATGGAATAATGTCCTTCGTGACAAGTATCAGCAAGTTGTGTGCCATTTCCTCGAGAACCCTCCATTTCCCAAAACTGACGCCCCGTCGCGTCCGCGCGAGACCCGTTTCTGGACCACAGGGCACGGCGAGTCCCGCCGGCTTTGCGCGGTTAAGGCCATACCATTGAGTATCCGGCAATATAGTGATGCCCTGATGAGTAGCTGCTCGACTTACTCCGCGAGACTGCCCGATGGTATCCTCACCGGGTTTTCCAAAGGACGACACGGGCGAGGTAGAGAGGTGGAGATGGATGGCGAGTCCGCCAGCGCACAGCTGGCTTTTGGGAGCAGTGATATCCTGCCCGAGGGAGCCTTGGACGAGGCGCTGCAGCGGGCGGCGCAGGAGGGGCGGGCGCTGCGAGTCAAGCTCGGAATGGATCCGACGGCTCCGGATCTGCACCTCGGTCATACCGTGCTGCTGCACAAAGCCCGTCAGTTTCAGGATCTCGGACACCAAGTACTGTTCCTGATCGGCGATTTTACCGCCCGCATCGGCGACCCCACGGGCAAGAGCAGCACCCGGCCGCCCCTGTCGGCTGAGGCGGTAGCGGCCAATGCCGAGACCTATCGCCAGCAAATTTTTCGGATCCTGGACCCACAGCGGACGGAAATCGTCTTCAACTCGCATTGGCTCGACGCCCTGAAACCTCAGGAACTCATCCAGTTGGCGGCCCGCTACACCGTCGCCCGGATGCTGGAGCGGGACGACTTCAGCAAGCGCTATCAGGCGCAACAGCCCATCGCTGTGCACGAATTTCTCTATCCGCTTCTGCAGGGCTACGACTCCGTTGCCCTGCGTGCCGATGTCGAGCTCGGCGGCACGGATCAGCGTTTCAATCTCCTGGTCGGGCGGGAATTGCAGAAGGAATACGGCCAAAGACCGCAGGTAGTGCTCACCATGCCCATCCTCGAAGGCCTGGACGGCACCCAGAAGATGTCCAAATCTCTGGGCAATACCATCGCCCTCGAGGACCCTCCGGAGCAAATGTTCGGTAAGCTCATGTCCATCTCCGATACGCTGATGTGGCGCTACTACGCTCTGCTCTCAGCAAAATCGCCGCAGGAGCAGCTAGTTCTGCGACGTCAGGCCGAGGCGGGCGCGCTCAACCCTCGAGACTGCAAGCTCGACTTGGCGCAGGAATTGGTCGCCCGTTTTCACGGCGAGGAGGTGGGTGTTAACGCGCGCGCGGCCTTTCTTGCGCAATTTCAGCGGCGCGAAGTTCCCGACGATCTGCCAACACAGACCCTGCGTATCGACCCACCCCGGACCCTGGCCAAATGTCTGCAGGCCCTGGGCTGGGTACGCAGCAGCAGTGAAGGCATGCGCAAGATCCGCGAGGGGGCCGTGCAACTCGACGGTATCCGTATCGAAGAGCCCAGCCTCGTCCTCGAGGCAGGGACCGAACACCTTCTGCAATTCGGCAAGCGGCACATCGCGCGCGTTTGTCTGCAAGGAGAGGAAACAGACCATGCCTGAATCAGCGCAGCTCTACGATTACTGCCTACCGCTCCTGGACGGGCGCGAACAGTGCCTGCGGGACTTTGCCGGACAGGTGCTGCTCATCGTCAACACCGCCAGCCTCTGTGGCTTCACGCCCCAGTATGCCGGCCTGCAGAAGCTCTACCAGACCTATGGTAGCCGGGGTTTCAGCGTGCTCGCTTTCCCCTGCAACCAGTTTGCCCATCAGGAGCCCGGCAGCGCCGAGGCCATCGGTGATACCTGCCACGGTCGCTTCGCCGTGACCTTCCCGGTCTTTGCCAAAGTAGAGGTGAACGGTCCGGGCGCCACCCCCCTCTTTCAGTATCTCAAGAGCGCCCTGCCCGGCTGGTTCGGGCCTCGCATCACCTGGAACTTCACCAAGTTCCTCGTCGACCGTCAGGGCCGGCCCCACAGGCGATTTGCCCCTCGGGTGGCGCCCGAAAAGATCGCCCCCGCCGTCGAGGAACTCCTGCGCCGACCGGCCTGAGCCCTGCTGCGGCCCGCGGTGGGCCTGGGCAGCGACGGGTGCCCAACCCGGTACGGCGGGGGTGTTGACAGCCCTCGGAGCCCGCGTATAATGCGCCCTCACCACGCAGCACAGCTGCTGCGCGGGAAGCTCCCAAAGCTTCCCAACTGTTCTTTCCCAACCGAGTGGAGATGTGTGGGGTTTAGGCCCAGAGGGCGATCTGG
>NZ_JAGDWX010000002.1 GCF_023256195.1 Acidithiobacillus sp. | reverse complement strand
AAACGGAAATCGATAAACTTCACGTCCTTTTCTTCAATCAACTTGATCACGTCTTTGGGACGGTATCCCATCGTCTTCTCCTCACAAAGCCTCACCGACCTAGACCCCACAGCCACAGCGACAGGGTATCTGTCCCCGCCGGCGGCATAGCCCGTGCGCAAACCTGAGCGGCCAGGTCCACGCAATCCGGCCATCATAGCGTCTCCGTTGGTTGGACTCCAGATCTTTGCCCCGTGCTACACTTCACTGTCAGCTATTTTCTTAAAAAAGTGAGGCATCACCATGGCACATCAGGATATCCTGGAGCGGGCCGCCCAGAGGGCCCGGGCGGCAGGCAAGAAGCACGCCGGCGATTTGACTCCGGAAGAGGCCCATCAGCTGCTGCGCGAGCACCCCAAGGCCAAGCTCGTGGACGTGCGCTCCCATCCCGAACTGGACTTCGCCGGCTTCATCGAGGGCTGCTGCCACGTCCCCTGGCAGCTGTATCCGGGCATGACCGCCAATCCCCACTTTGACGAGGAGATCCGCCGCGTCGCCCAGCCCGATGAGTTTCTACTCCTGCTCTGCCGCACCGGCGGGCGCTCTTTGGCAGCGGCGGAGCACCTGGCGGAACAAGGCTACCAACACTGCTTCAATATTCTCGGAGGGATGGAGGGCAAGCCGGACGCCAGCGGCCAGCGCGGCAAGGTGGAGGGCTGGAAGGCCAGCGGACTGCCCTGGAAGCATAAATAACAGGCAGTACCTATGGGCGGGCCGATCGAGGGATCGGCCGCCGACCCAGCGGGTTCAGTGCTGGCAGCTGGGACAGAACAGAGCGTTGCGCCCCCCCACGCTCAGGGTCTCCAACGCTCCGCCACAGCTTGGGCAGTGCCCATCTTCGCGATGGCGGGTGAGGAAGGTCTTGGGCAGAAGCGGTACCTTGGCCTGGGACCGCAGCGCCCGGTCTATGACTTTGGCAATCTGCTCCAGCAGACCTTCGCGCTCTTCCTCCGAGAGCGTCGGCACGGTCCGGTCCGGTCGCAGACGCGCCTGAAAGAGGATCTCATCGGCCCAGACGGGGCCCAGCCCGGGGAGAAAGGCGTCGTCCAGCAGGACGTTACGCAGGGCACTGCGGCGCCGTGCCAGTGCCTCGCGCAAGTGCTTGCGCGCGCCCTCCGGCAGCAGCAGAGGATCGGGCCCAAGTTTGGTCAGAAAATCCACATCGGAGCTTTCGTCCAGCAGCCGCAGGCGATTGCCCAGCTGGGTGCCCTGCAGGCGTAGCCGCATGTGGGCATTGATCTGGATCTCGAGCTGCGCGCGCGACTCCTCACTGCCCTCGACAGGAGCCGGTGTACCCCGCTCCACCTCTACGCTGAGCTCTCCACCCAGTTGCAGCACCAGGATTTCGCGACCGTCCAGCTCCCAGAAGAGATACTGGCCGTAGCGGTAGAGGTCGGTAATCTCCCGGCCCTTGAGCGCATCCTGGGCGAGGCCCGCACCTTCCTCCTGGACCTCGCCCTTGCCGTTGCGCATCTGCACCAGACCGAGCCGCTTGTGCAGGACGTTGCGCCGCAGCTTCTGCCGGAACAGTTCTATTTCGGGTAATTCTGCCATGGTAACCTCACGTACCGATTCCGGGGCCCAGTGTAGCGCCTGTGTCCCGCTTTCCAAAGTCCGGCGCGTGCAGGGGAGTCGCGCCCGTGCTGCCCTTGGCAGTCCCCACCGGGAAGTCTAGACTGGGACTTCGTCGTACTGCCGAGCAGGAGGCCACATGCCCGACCATCCGCCCACGGAGATCCGGATCGCGGTGGAAACACGCTATATCCCAGAGCAGTCCGATCCCGACGCACAGCATTATGTCTTCGCCTACCAGATCACCATCGACAACCTGGGACCGGAAACCGCACAACTGCTGGATCGCCACTGGGTCATCACCGATGCCGAGGGCAGGATTCAGGAGGTCAAAGGCCCCGGCGTGGTGGGCGAGCAGCCGACCCTGAAGCCCGGCGAACGTTTCCGCTACACCAGCGGCACGGTCCTGCCCACGCCCGTGGGCAGCATGCACGGCAGTTACGGCTGGGTGAGCGCCAGCGGTGAGCGCTTCGAGAGCCCCATTCCGCCCTTTCGCTTGGCCGTCGCTACCGTCTTTCACTGAGCTCGACGCCCGATGAGCCGATCCAGCCTGCGCCGCGCCTACGGAGTCTGGGCACCCATCTACGACGGCGCGGTGAGCGGATTTTCGGCGCCGCTGCGCCGGCAGAGTCTGGCGGAACTGCCGAAAGACGCCCAGCGTATCCTCATCAACGGCATCGGCACGGGTCTCGATCTGCCCTATCTCCCGGCGGGGAAGGATCTGATCGGCACGGATCTCAGCCGGGCGATGCTGCGTCGGGCGCAGAAACGGGGTCACGCCGTCTGGCTGGTGCAAGCCGATGCCGAGGCGCTGCCCTTGGCCGACGGGAGTATCGATCTCGTGATCCTGCACCTGATCCTTGCCGTGGTGCCGGACGCCCGCAAGGCTTTGACAGAAGTAGTGCGCGTGCTGCGCCCGGGCGGCGAGATCCGCCTTCTGGACAAATTTCTGCGCCCCGGTGAACGGGCTTGGCTGCGCCGCGCCATAGCGCCGCTATCCGCCGCCTTGGCAACGCACACGGATCTCGTCTTCGAAGATATTCTGGCGCAGCAGCCGAGCCTTGCGGTCATCAGCGACACACCCGCCGCCCTCGGCGGCTGGTTCCGGCTCATCCGGCTACGCAAAAGCCTGTCCGCCTGAGGGCGGGGCGTCGGCTCAGTTGCCGCTGCGGGCGGCCTTCTTGCGCTCGTTCTCGCTGAGATAGCGCTTACGGATACGGATGGACTGCGGGGTGACCTCCACCAGCTCGTCGTCGGCGATGAATTCCACCGCGGCCTCCAGAGACATGCGGATGGGCGGTGTGAGCAGGATGTTTTCATCCGAACCGGAGGCGCGCATGTTGGTGAGCTTCTTTTCCTTGAGGGGGTTCACCACCAGGTCGTTGTCGCGGCTGTGGATGCCGATGACCATGCCCTCATAGACCTTGTCACCGGGGCCGATGAAAAGACGACCGCGATCCTGCAGGTTGAACAACGCGTAGCCTACGGCCTCGCCCTCCTCCGCCGAGATCAGCACACCATTGATGCGGGCAGGAATGGCGCCCTTCACCGGACCGTATCCGTCAAAGATATGGCTGATGACGCCGGTGCCGGATGTCGCGGTCATGAATTCCGTGTGGAAACCAATGAGTCCGCGGGCTGGGATGCGATACTCCAGACGCACTCGACCACGACCGTCGGGCTGCATGTCCTGCAGCTCGCCGCGCCGGGTACCGAGACGCTCCATGATGGCGCCCTGGTGCTCTTCCTCGACATCGATGGTCAAGGCCTCGTAAGGCTCCTCCCAGACTCCATCCACCTGGCGCTGGATGACTCGCGGCCGCGACACCGCCAGCTCGTAGCCTTCCCGACGCATGTTCTCTACCAGCACCGTCAGGTGCAGTTCGCCGCGTCCCGAGACGAGGAACACGTCGGCGTTGTCGGTATCCTCCACCCTCAGGGCGACGTTGGTCAGGAGCTCCTTGTAAAGCCGCTCGCGCAGCTGCCGGCTGGTGACGAACTTGCCTTCGCGTCCGGCAAAGGGGCTGGTGTTGACCTGAAAGGTCATGTTGAGAGTGGGCTCGTCGATGGGCTTCCAGGGCAGGGCCTCGGGATTCTGCGGATCGGCGATGGTGGCACCGATGGACGGCTCATCGATGCCCGTCACGGCAACGATGTCGCCGGCTACTGCTTCTTCCCAAGGCACCCGTTTGAGGCCGTCGAAACCCAGCACCTGCAGCAGGCGCGCCTTGGTCTGCTTCTGCTCGGGGCCGTGAATCATCACCACATCCTGGCCCGGTCGCATGGTTCCCCGACGAATCCGGCCCACGGCAATGCGCCCGACATAGCTGGAGTAGTCCAGATCGGCAATCTGCATCTGCAAAGGACCGTTGGGATCGCCCACAGGCGGCGCCACCTTCTCCAGAATCAGTTCGAAGAGAGGGCGCATATCGCCTTCGCGGATGCTGTCGTCGTGGCCGGCATAACCCTGCAGGCCGGAGGCGTAGATCACCGGAAAATCCAGCTGCTCTTCCGTCGCCCCGAGACGATCGAAGAGATCCAGGGTGGCGCTGATGACGTAATCGGGGCGGGCGCCGGGGCGGTCGATCTTGTTGATCACAACGATGGGCTTCAGTCCCAGCTCCAGGGCCTTGCGGGTGACGAAGCGGGTCTGCGGCATGGGCCCCTCCACCGCGTCCACCAGCAGCAGCACGCCGTCCACCATGCCCAGCACCCGCTCCACCTCGGCACCGAAATCCGCATGCCCCGGCGTGTCCACGATGTTGATATGGGTGTCGCCCCACTGTACCGCGGTATTCTTCGCCATGATGGTGATGCCGCGCTCCTTTTCCAGGGCATTGCTGTCCATCACCCGCTCCTCCAGCTGTTGATGGGCGGCAAAGGTGCCGGACTGGCGCAGGAGCTGATCGACCAAGGTGGTCTTGCCATGGTCAACGTGGGCGATGATGGCGATGTTACGGATGGAACGCGGCACGAAAGTCCTCACGGTTTCTGTACAGGGGAGAGGCCGGGCATGCGCTCCGGCGACGGGCTCCCTTATAGCGATTTGGTCCCCGAAAAGCAAATGTCCGGCCCGTAGCGTTCATCTCTCGAGCTTCCGAGCATCGGAGGCGGAACCGCCGCGCGCGATCGAGGCGCCCAACACCTCACATTTATCGGGCGACGGCGGGAGCACGGGGAGTCCTCACTGAGCGCACCGATAAAAATACGAGCACATCTTTGGAATAAAGGATCTTCGCGGGGGCACTTGGCTGGGCGTACTAAAAATCAGACAACGCCGACTAGGGAGAATGGTTATGAAGGTGCTACATTTTACACTTGTATCCATGGTTGTAGCCGGCTGTTCCTTGCCGGCATTCGCCAGCGCAAATAACGCCGATACCGGACCGGTGCTCTTCGGCCTGGCGCAGATCACGGCGGCGCAACAGTTCGGCACCGGCGGCCCGGAGGGCTTGGTTTTCGGCGGGCATCGCATACGTCTCGGTGTTTACGGCAACGCCGTTCCCGGCGTCAACTACTTTTTTCAGTATAAGTGGGACGGCCTGTACAACAGCGCCACACCCGGCTTCCCCGCGGGTTCGTCCGAGGGGGTGAGCACGGCCCTGCTGAACTTCCGCATCGTGCCGCAGGCTCAGATCCAGGTCGGAAAATTCATCGTCCCGGTGGGACTGGAGCGCTATCAGTTTGGTGAACGCGGGAACAACCTCTGGTTCATTCAACGCTCGATGAATAACGATTTGTTCCCCAATCGCGACATCGGCGTCATGTTGCATGGAGATGACCTCGGGGTGCCTGGGTTCTCCTACGCACTGGGAATTTTCAACAATGCCTCGACAACTCCAGCCAATGCCTATTCTGCGGCGCACATCAATGCCATCGAGGGTCTCGCCCCCGTCTCTGGGGGCGGCCAGGGTGGCTTTCTGAACGGTTCGGGCAACTACCTCTTTGCCGGCATGCTGAGCTATCGCTTCAGTCCGCTGTTCTCCATCGAACTCAGTGGCGACAGGGCGAATGCACTCGGAACGGTGAAGCATCTCGGGCGCTTTTTTATACCGGAGGCCGCCAGTGAGACGACCTGGAACGTGGGTATCCGAGGCGGCCTGTCCGGAGTGGACTACCTCGCGGAGTACACCCGCAACCAGAACTTCGCAGGGGTTGCTGGGGACGATGTCTCCGATGCCTATGTGGCGCTGAAAGCGAACCTCAGGAAGCTTGGGGTTTTACCCTACGATATCAGCCCCACCTTTCGGTTCGACCACTACGAGATCAACAGCAACCCGAACTGGCAGTACGTTCAGGGCTGGATCGGCGTATCCGGTCAGACGCTGGATAACCTGACGGCAGGTTTCAATTACGATCTGAACCCGAACGATCCATATGCGGCACGTATCCAGGTAAATTATATTTTGCCTATGGGCAATGCCGGTGTTTTCCGTTACAACGTCTCCCATCCACAGAATATCCTGGCCCAGTCCGGTGCGGGCTTCGTGCCTTTTGGAGCGGCAATCTACAACACGCTCGAGGCTCAGCTCCAGGTGGGATTCTGAGACATCAAAATATCTACGGGAGTGTGTAAACATGAAATATAGCGGACAGATATTGGGTATCGTGGCGGCCGTGCTGTGGTCGGTATCCGCCTGCGCCGGCGAGGTCCTTCACGTCTATGGTCCGGGTGGACCCTTTCCGGCCATGCAGGCGACGGCGCAGGCCTTTCACGAGGCGCACCCCGACGTCGAGGTTCAGGTCGTGGCCGGGCCCCTGCCCAAGTGGCGCGAGCAGGCCATGGAGAATGCCGATCTCATCTATTCCGGGTCGGAGAACATGATGACGGACTTCCTCACCGCCATGCCCAAGCTCGTGGACGAAGCCACCATCATTCCCGCCTATCTGCGCCCGGCGGCCATTCTGGTGCATCCCGGCAATCCCCAGAAGATCCATGATTTTGAAGATCTGCTGAAGCCCGGGATATCGGTCATGGTGGTCCAAGGGGCAGGACAGACGGGCCTGTGGGAGGACATCGCCGGAAAAAATGGCAACCTGGACACCATCCGTAAACTGCGTGCCAACATCGTCTACTACGCCCCCAACAGCGCCGATGCCTTGCAGCGCTGGACCGGCAAGGACGCTCCCGATGCCTGGATCATCTACAATATCTGGCAGATCGCCCACCCCAAGGTGGCCGAGATCGTACCCCTCGGACCGCGTCACGTGCTCTATCGGGACATGGATCTGTCCTTGACGCAGCGAGGTAAGGCGAATCCCGTGGCGGCGGAGTTCTATCGTTTCGTGCTGGGCCCACAGGGCAAAGCCATCTTCACGCGCTTTGGCTGGCGGGATTGACACCGTTTTGCAAACTCAGGAGTTCAACCATGCGTAATGCGATTTCTGCTCTCTCTCTGACGGCTTTGCTCGTAGCCACATCCCTTACCCCCGTATTGGCCCAGGCGGATTCCCTGCCGGATGGTCTGCGCGTCGAAAAAACAAAGCTCGGCGAGGTCTACGCCAATGCTGAAGGGAAAACGCTCTACGAGTTCAAGAAAGATGTACCCGGTTCGGGCAAATCCGCCTGTGTCGGCGAGTGTGCCAAGCTCTGGCCACCGCAGTTGCTTTCCTCCGCTACAGCCCCGTCGAAACCCTGGGGGGTGGTGACACGGGCCGACGGCGAGAAACAACTGAGCTACCGTGGCTATCCGCTCTACACCTGGATAGGCGATAAAGCGCCGGGAGAGACCTCGGGTCAGGGCGTCAAAGGCATCTGGCGGGTTGCCAAGGTGCACGGCCCGGAGGCGCCTTGGTGAGGGAGGGGGCCTCATCCCCTGGCCGCCATCGGCGGTCCGTCGCCATGAAGGCGGGGGAGACGGCGTGACCGGGCCCCATCGCGCGCCGTCTCCCGACGCCGAGGGCATCTGGATGGCGCGCTATCGCCCTCGGCTCTTTCGTGTGGCCTGGGCGTGGACGGGCGACTATCATCGCGCCGAGGACCTCAGCCAGGAAACCCTGCTGCGGGCCTGGCCCAAACGCTCGGCTTTACGGGTCGCCGAGGCCGAGTGGGCGTGGCTTTTGACCATCCAGCGTCGGCTGTGGTGGCGCACGGTGGCGGAAACCGCGCGCTTCGCCCCGGAGGACTTGGAAGATACCCTGCCGTATCCCGATTTTGCCCCTATTTCCGACCTGCAGATGGACATACTCCGCGCCCTCAACACCCTGCCTGCCATTCAGCGGGAGGCGGTCAGCCTATTCTACCTGGAGGATCTCAGCTACGCGCAGATTGCCGAGATCCTGGGCGTGCCCGTCGGCACGGTCATGAGCCGCATCAGTCGCGGACGCCAGGCCCTGCGCCAATTTTTTCAACCACGCCCGCTGAGCGGGGATACGCAAAAAAATGTCATCGGATCCTGACGATTTCGAGCAGCGGCTGCGCCAAGCCCTGCGCTCCTTACCCGTACCCGAGGCCGAGCAATCGCCATCCCCAGGCAGGGCACCCCTGGAGGACCCCGGTCGTCGCCGTTTCTTCTTCCGACCCTGGCAGTGGCTGCTGGGAACGGCCCTCGCTGGCGGCGCCGGGGCTGCCGTCTTGGAAGCGGCAGCACTGCTGGAGACCCCGTCCCTGATCGAGGACGCCTTTCGCCATGTCAATGGGGAAGAGGGCCTGCGTGGTCAGCTCATGGCTCACCCCGAGGCCGCGGCCGCGGCGCTCGGTTTTGATCCCACACGCCTTGCCACGGCCACCTGGCAACTGGCCAAGGACTGTCAGGTAGCCACGCTACCCGTGTGGCACTGGAGCTTTTTCATGGAGACGGCAGCCGACGGCAGGATGCCCGGCTGGGCCTGGATTGTGGCGTTCAAAAGCCCCACTGCCCTACCCCCCAGTGGCCAGGCCGGCCATCGCTACTGGCGCAGTGGTCGGGGCAAGGGCGATCACCCCATCCTGCTCCTCAGCCATTCCGAGGAGGCGCTGACCCTGCTGACCCAGGCCTTGCATGCGCAAGGGGCGATTCAGATCCGCAGTTGAGGACTCTCGCCCCGACGGAATAATTGCGCCGTCTCGAGACTCTCTATGACCGAGGGCCTACTGTGGTGGGCCCGCCGACACGAGGAGTCATCGTCATGAAAAAAGCCCTTTTCCACCCCGTCACCGCCGCGATTCTGCTGAGCGTCACCATGCCGGCACTGGCTGCCGATCTCACTCCGGAGACCTTATGGAGGCAGATCCAGACCTTGCAGAAGACCCACGCCATCATGCCCGAAAGTACCCCTTACCAACTCGGTTCGCGCACCGTCGATCCTCTGACCACGGATCTCGCCAACGGTCCGGCCATACGCAGTATTCAGCAGGCCGGTGGTCTGATGAAGGTCCATCGGTACCGCGATGGCAGCCTGCTCGTCAAGGAAAACTACAATCTTCAAAAACAATTGGTAGGAGTCACGGCCATGGTGAAGGTGGCCGGGTTCGATGCCAGCGATCGCAACTGGGTCATGGCTGCCTACAAGCCCTCGGGAGTACCTATTTCCTTTGGCAAGGTCGGCTCCTGCATCGCCTGCCACGCCCTGGTGCGTACGCAGGACTTCGTCTTTGCACCGCCACCCCAACAGCTCCTTCCCGTGGCCACCTGGAAGGCCTTCTTTCCCAAGCAGGAGATGAACCCAAAATACGTGGCTCTGCTGAAAAAATATCCGCAACACGTCGTACCGTAGTGCTCTGAATTCCTGAAAAAGCTCCGAGTACGACCCTTCAGGGTGCGAGGTCGGCCTTAGCAAGCGAGTCTCTCCCGGGTCCCGGGTATCCACAGCCAGAGGGCGGGCGCTTTCCGTCGGACGCTCTTGGCTCAGGAGAAGAGATCCAACTGCTCCGTCGCGGGCGGCGGCTTTTGTTGAGACTTGGGCTTTGCCGCGCGCTTTCTGTCGGCACTTGCGCCGTGACGCCGGAGTACCTGAGCGGCCTGGGCACGCGCCTCGGGCAGACGACGGCGGGCCCAGATCTTTTCCCTCGCGGCGCGCGCGACCTGCTGCTCGGGGACGATGGGCGGCGGATAGTCGGCACTGCCCCACTCCGGCAACCAGCGTCGCACGAACTCCCCGCGCGGATCCTGGTCCGCCCACTGCTTGCTGGGAGAATAGATCCGCAGCGTGTTGATGCCCGTGGTACCGGACTGCATCTGCATCTGGCTCCAGTGGATGCCGGGCTCGAAATCCAGAAACTGCCGAGCGAGAAAAAGACCGGTACCGCGCCAATGCAACCAAAGGTGGTAACTGGCAAAACTCACCAACATGGCCCGCATGCGAAAGTTGATCCAGCCCGTCGCCCGCAGGCAACGCATGCAAGCGTCCACGAAAGGAAAACCGGTCCGCCCCTCGGCCCAGGCCGAGAATCGTTCTTCGTTCCAGTCGTCCTCGCGTAGGCCATCGTAGATGCGAGAAAAATTGTGAAATTCGATATCCGGCTCATCCTCCAGCTTCTGGATGAAGTGGCAGTGCCAGTGCAGACGCGACAGAAATCCGCGAAGGTGCCGCGCCCGCTCCACCGCCTCGACTCCGCCCTGCTCGCGCAACTCGCGCAGGCGCTGACGAGCGCGATGAACCACCTGGCGCATGGAGACGGTGCCGTAGGCCAGGTGCGCGCTGAGACGTGAGCAACCCTGCTCCGCCAGCAGCGGACTGGACAGGGTGTGTAGGTAGCGACTGCCGCGCTCGCTGAGAAAACTCTCAAGGGTCTGCTGTGCCGCCGTCTCGCCCGCCGGTGGTATGGGTCGCGCCCCTGGCCGGTCCAGCGCCCGGAGGGTCGGGATCTCGCCCTGGTCGAGCTCGGCCATCGTACCGGGGAAACGGTCGACCGCAGCCAACAGCGGTTTGGCCATGAACTGCTCCCAGGCCGCCGCCCAGCCGTCGCGCCGGGCGAGGGGTCGGAACACCCCAAACTGGGGCCACTCGCGCCAACGCACCCCCTGCTCGCGGCACCAAGCAGCCACCCGCCGATCCCGAGCATAACTCCAGGCGGCTCCTGTCTCCTGATGGCTGAAGAGTTCCGTAAAGGGATAATCGCGCCGCAATTGCGCCAGGACCGCGGGCATGGCCCCCCGCCGCAGGAGCAGCGGCATACCCCTTGCCGCGAGGGCACGGCGCAGTTCCAGCAGGCTCTGACGGATGAATTCCCAGTGCTGTGGGTCCCACTCCGGCGCCTCCAGCCACTCGTCCTCCAGCACGTAGAGACCGAGCACCGCGCGGCATCGGACCGCCGCAGCCAAGGGGGCGTGGTCCGCGCAGCGGAGGTCACGCTTGAACCACACCACGGCGATGTCCGTCATCAAAGCAGCATGCCACGGGCCGAAAAGCTCCTCAACCCGCCCTGCGCAACCATCAGTATTGACAGACGTACGAGTGCGATATATTTATACGGATATTTCGATACTGGGAGGTACCTGTGCGCTCATCGGTTCTGATTGCCTGTCTC
>NZ_JAGDWX010000035.1:4917-12434 GCF_023256195.1 Acidithiobacillus sp. | reverse complement strand
TTTTCCGAATCGGTTGGGCGCCTCGGCTCCTGGTCGCTTAGTCTTCACGATACGCCGACCCCCACGGTTGGCAACTACCTCAGCACCATGGATCCACCCCAGCCATCCCTCGTCATTCGGTGCCTTGGGCCGTCCCTGGATGGGCGCCATTGCCGAGAGTCAATGGCTCGGGGTCTATCACCTTTCGGTGATCACTCCTGGGTGATCGCCCCTTGAATTTGGTCGCCGTCATCCCCACTTGCGACCCAGCGTCCAACGGATATCCCAGGCAGGAGACGACATGAGCACCGAAAAAGAAACGATGCCCTTTCAGGCGGAAGTGCAGCAGCTTCTGCAACTGATGATCCATTCCCTCTACTCGAACCGGGAAATATTCCTCCGCGAGCTGCTGTCCAATGCCTCCGACGCCTGCGACAAGCTGCGCTTCGAGGCCCTGTCCGATCCGGCGCTCTTGGAGGGCGACGCGGAACTGCGGGTGGATGTGGATTGGGACGAGCAGGCAGGTACCATCATCGTCCGCGACAACGGCATCGGCATGAACCGCGACGAGGTCATCGCCAATATCGGCACTATCGCCAAGTCCGGGACGCGGGAGTTCTTCTCGCGTCTGAGCGGCGATCAGGCCAAGGATGCGCAGCTCATCGGTCAGTTCGGTGTCGGTTTCTACTCCGCTTTCATCGTCGCCGACCGTGTGACGCTGTCCACGCGCCGGGCCGGCATGGGTGCCGAGCACGGCGTGCGCTGGGAGTCCGACGGTACCGGCGCCTATACCCTGGAAACGGTGACCCTGCCCGCGCGCGGCACAGAGATCGTGCTGCATCTGCGCGATGAGGACCGTCAGGAGCTACTCAGCCCCTGGAGGCTGCGCTCCATCATCAGTAGATATTCGGACCATATTCCCTTACCCATCCGCATGCGCAAGATGGGCGAAGATGGCAAGCCCAGCGCGGAGTGGGAGACCGTCAACAAGGCCTCGGCCCTCTGGCAGCGTCCCAAGTCGGAGATCAGCGATGCGGAGTACCAGGCTTTCTACAAGCACATCAGCCACGATTTTGGTGAGCCCCTGGCGTGGACCCACAATCGCGTCGAGGGACGGCTGGAGTACACCACGCTCCTGTACATCCCCAGCAAAGCGCCCTTCGATCTTTGGGACCCCAAGCAGACCCACGGTATCAAACTCTACGTCAAACGCGTTTTCATCATGGACGATGCCGAGCAGCTGCTGCCGCGCTACCTGCGCTTCGTCCGCGGAGTCATCGACTCCGCCGACCTGCCCCTCAACGTATCCCGGGAGATTCTGCAGGGTAATCGCGTCATCGAGCAGATCCGCTCCGGCGTCACCAAGCGCATATTGGGCCTTCTGGAGCATATGGCCAGCACCGAGGTCGATAAGTACCAGACCTTCTGGAACGAATTTGGACGTGTCCTCAAGGAGGGGCCGGGCGAAGACTTCGGCAACCGCGAACAGATCGCAAGACTCCTGCGCTTTGCCAGCACCCACAGCGACACCGAGGTCCAAAACGTCTCTTTGGCGGATTATGTCGGGCGGATGCAGGAGGGGCAGGATAAGATCTATTACATCACCGCCGACTCTTTCCTCGCCGCCAAGAACAGCCCGCAACTGGAGCTACTGCGCAAAAAGGGTATCGAAGTCCTGCTCCTCAGCGATCGGGTGGACGAATGGCTGACCAGCCATCTGCAGGAGTTCGAGGGCAAGCGATTGGTGTCCGTGGCCAAGGGCGAACTCGATCTGGGTTCCATCGAATCGGAAGAGGAGCGCAAGGCACAGGAAGAAACGGAAAAAGCCGCGCAGGGTCTTGTCGAGCGCATCCGCGCTGCCTTGGGGGATCGGGTGGAAACGGTCCGGGTATCCCACCGTCTGACCAGCTCGCCGTCCTGCATTGTGCTCGGCGAGCGTGACATGGCCCTGTACATGCAACAATTGCTGAAGCAGGCCGGGCACGAGATGCCGAGCAGCAAGCCGATCCTCGAGATTAATCCGCAGCACCCGATGCTCGAGCGGATTGCGGAAGAGACGGATGAAACCCGCTTTGCCGACTGGTCGGCCTTGCTGCTGGACCAGGCCATCCTGGCCGAGGGCGGGCAACTGGAAGATCCGGCCAGCTTTGTCGCGCGCCTGAACCAGTTGATGTTGGCCCTGGCCCGATAGGGCCATCGCCACCCCGCGCAGGGCGCCCTGGAGGCGCTGCCGTGCATTTCCTCGGGTCGTTGCGTCGCGGGTGGCGGCAGCGTCTTGTCGCTGGGCGTAGGCTCGTGTTAACCTTCATAACATGATTCTATGCTCTAGCAAAAAAGCTGATAGATTCGTGGTGAGTGCTGTGGCGACTGCCTGCTCCCGAATGGGCCTTCGGTCGCTCCTGCTCGGTCTTCTCTCGGTTTCCGCGGCATATGCCGATCATCGTCCACAGGGCTTCAGCGGCGACCTGGGTCTGGGTGCCAGCAGCAGCACAGGTACCAGCCAAGCTCTGAACATCAGCACGCAGGACGCGCTCTACTGGTTGCGTGGGCCCTGGTCCAACAGCACCCACCTGTCCTACAACTACTCCCGCTCCGACGGGGTGACCAGCGCCGATCGGCTGGCCGTCGCCAATCAGACCAAATACCTTTTTGCAGCCGAGCAGTACGCCTTTGGCAACATCGGCTACGTGCGTAATCGTTTCGACGGTTATTACTATCGTCTCGATGAGACGGCTGGCTATGGACACTACCTGCATTTTGGCCCCGACATGCGTCTGGCCCTGGAAGCGGGCGTGGGTGCCCGGGAGTCCCATCGCATCGGCGGGCTCGCTCGCGTCGCGCCCATAGCCCGATTCAACGCGGCTTACCGCTGGCAATTCAGCAAGGCCGCCAAACTGGAAGAGACCCTGGATGCCGTCGTCGCCGCTTACGGTGGTAACACTTACGAGTCGGTACTGGCCCTGGATAGTCCCCTCTACGGTGCACTGGGTATGCGCTTTTCCTTTACCGCAACCTACAACACCCAGACCCAGCCCGGGTATCGGCACTTCAATACCCTCACCGCAGTGAATCTGGTATATCATTTCTGAAGTGTCGTTCTTCTGAAGGTGAATCCATGCCCCGTCCCTCCGGCAGAGATGCCCAGACTCTGCGTCCCATCGAAATCATCCGCTCCTTCACCAAGTATGCCGAGGGTTCCGTGCTTATCGCCTGTGGCGACACTCGGGTGCTCTGCACGGCGAGCGTCGAGGACAAGGTTCCGCCTTTCCTCAAGGGGCAGGGTCGCGGCTGGATCACCGCCGAATACGGTATGCTGCCGCGCTCGACCCAGGAGCGCATGCCGCGAGAGGCAGCCAAGGGCAAGATCGGCGGACGCACTCACGAGATCCAACGCCTCATCGGACGGAGTCTGCGCGCCGCCGTCGATCTCGAAGCCCTGGGCGAGCGCACGGTCTGGGTCGACTGCGACGTACTGCAGGCCGACGGCGGTACCCGCACGGCCAGCATCACCGGCGCTTGTCTGGCCCTTGCCGAAGCGCTGCACGGCCTGCAGCAGCGCGGAGTGCTGAAGCAGAATCCCTGGCGGCACTGGGTGGCGGCGGTGTCCGTGGGTATCCGCGAGAACGAAGCCATTCTTGACCTCGACTATGCCGAAGACAGCACCGCCGAGGTGGACATGAACGTGGTGATGACCGACGACGGGCGTTTCGTCGAGGTGCAGGGTACCGCCGAAGGTGCTGCCTTCAGCGCGGCTCAGATGGCCGACATGCTGTTGCTGGCGCGGCGTGGCATCGATCGGCTCATCGCTCGGCAGAAATCCGAGTTTCCCCATTGGTCCTGAATCGGTTGTGGCTACTGGCCACCCGCAATCGCGGCAAGGTCGCGGAGATGGCGCCCTTGCTGGCAGGCTACGGGGTGCAGCTGCGCACCCTCGCCGATCTGGACCTGCCGAGCCCTGAAGAAAACGGCCAGAGTTTTCTGGAGAACGCGCTGCTCAAGGCGCGGGCGGGGTTCGCGGCTACGGGTCTGCCGACCCTTGCAGAAGACTCGGGGCTGTGCGTGCCGGCCCTGGGTGGTGCTCCCGGAATCCACTCGGCACGTTTTGCCGGCGAGGATGCCGATGATGCTGCCAACAATCGCCTGCTGCTGGAGCGTATGGGCGGCTTGCTTGGCGCGGAACGCGCCGCTCACTATCACTGCTGCATGGTGCTGCTGCGTCGTGCCGACGACCCGGAGCCTCTGGTAGCCCAGGGACTGTGGTCCGGGAGCATTGCCGACGAGCCTCTGGGCACTGGCGGCTTCGGTTACGATCCGATATTCATCCCGCACGGCGACCTGCTTACTGCGGCGCAGATGGGGCCTGAGATCAAAGGAAAACGCAGCCATCGTGCCATGGCCCTGCAGAGCTTGGTTGGGCTGCTGGCTGCGCTCTATCCCGCCCAGCCACTCTCGCTCAAAGCCTGACGCAGGCGCAGCAGGGCCCGGACCTGCAACTGGCGGACCGCCTCACGGCTGACCCCCAGACGCTCGGCAATGGCCTCCAGGGTCATGGGCGCGTCGCCGTGCAGGCCAAAGCGGTAGATCATGACCTCGCGCTGTTTCTCGTTGAGGAGTTTGAGGTGCTCCCGTAGCGCGCGTACGCTGGCATCGCGATCGTAGTCTTGGGCCGGGGAGGCAACGTCGCCCACCACCTGCTCGATGCGACTTGGGCCGTCTTCCATTTCCTCGTCGAGGGAGCAGACCCGTACATCGGCAAAGTCCAGGGCCCGCATGGTGCTGTCCCGTACCCCCAGGGCCTCGCGGCGCTGGGCGCGCTGGGCCTCGTGACCGTCGACCTCGTCCAGGGATTTCTGCTGCAAGGCGTGCAGGGACTTTGCCAAGTAGTCCGGCAGGCGGATGAAGCGCGCCCGGATCAGTGCCCTTTGCATGGCCTCGCGGATCCACCAGGTAGCATAGCTGGAAAAGCGGGTTCCCATTCCCTCCTGAAAGCGGTCCACGGCCCGCATCAGCCCCATGTAGCCTTCCTGGACCAGGTCCTCCTGGCTGAGCCCTTTGTTGCGGTAGGAGCGGGCAATGGCGCGGACCAGTGGCATGTGCGCAGAGACGATGGTGGCACGAGCGCCCTCGTCGCCCTTGCGGATCTGGGCGATGACGGCAGATTCCTGTTCCGGGCTGAGGAAGGGGCCATTTTCCTGAAGCGGCAGCAGATCTTGGGGAATATCGGGTTCCTGGGCTTGCGGCAAGGCCTTCGGTAGACGGTGGGATCGAGCTTTGGCACGGGCAGGCATGGCGTCTTCCTTCAATGGACTGCGAACCTGGAGAATCCAGTCTAACAACATTCGCTAATGCATTATTTTTCAACCAGTACGGTGTGATTATTAGGATTCTTTTGCACGCCTTTGTCAAGTTTTTGCGACAACCTGTAGCCAAGGGTCATCACTATCCGGATTTTTGACTCGATCCATGGCCCCATGTATGATCTAGGCCCCATTATCCTGCCTAACCAACGGAGAGGTATCGCTTTTCATGCCAACCATTCGCGTCAAAGAGAATGAGCCTTTTGAAGTTGCCCTGCGTCGTTTCAAGCGTTCCTGCGAAAAAGCCGGCGTGCTCACGGAAGTGCGGCGGCGGGAGTTCTACGAGAAGCCGACAGAAGAACGCAAGCGCAAGGCCGCAGCGGCGCGCAAGCGTGCCCTGAAGCGGATGCGGCGGCAGCAGATGCGTCTGGTGCGGATGTACTGATGTCTCTGCGCGAGCAGATTCAAGAAGCGATGAAAGACGCCATGCGTGCGCGGGAAAGCGAGCGCCTGGTGACGATCCGTATGCTCCTGGCCGCCATCAAGCAGCGCGAGGTGGATGAGCGGCAAGAGATGACGGATGCCGATGTCCTTGGCATCGTTGATAAACTTATCAAGCAGCGTAAGGATTCGGCGCAGCAGTTTCGGGACGGTGGTCGTCCGGAACTGGCAGAAAAAGAGGAGCGGGAGATCGAGATACTCCAAACCTTCCTCCCCGCGCCCTTGACCGCTGCCGAAATCGACGCTGCCGTCCGTGCCGCGGTGGCCGAATCGGGTGCGGTAGGGCCCAAAGAGATGGGCAAGGTGCTGGCCCTGCTGCGTCCACAGATGCAGGGTCGAGCAGACATGGCGCAGGTCGCCGATCGGGTCAAGGCGCTGCTCACCCCCTGAATTCCATGGCTGAGGCGACAGAGCGGTCGCCCGATCCAGCGTGGACGACCTGGCTTATGCTCGATGGTCCGGCCCTCTTGGATGCCTGGACCCAAGCCTGCGCGCACGAATACGGGCGCCGCGACGCTACCGCACGGCTGCCCTGGGTAAGCCTCGCGCAGGTGCGAGAGCGTCTGCACTGGAGTTTCTGTGTGCAGGAACGCGACCGCCAGGGCGTCAGCGCACCGACGGCGGCTCTTCCGGACATAGCATCCCTGCTGCAGCTGGCGCAACGGCCGGGAGCGGTGCTCTCGGGTAAGGAGTTGCTGCAGATTCTGCGGATTGTCGAAGAGCAGGGGCGCTACGCCGATTACCTGCAGGCCGTGACCGACGACCTGCAGCACTGGGCAGCGTCGGTGGCTCCCGATGCCGCCCTGTTACAGATGCTGGCGCGCTCCCTGGACGCCGATGGCGTGCTCCAGGACAGCGCCAGTCCGGAACTTGCGCGCCTGCGCCAGGACCTGCGGCGGGCGCGGGATACCCTGCAGCAGCAGCTGAACGCGACCCTGCGCGATCCTCGCTGGCGGGATTTCTGGCAGGATCCCGTGGTCGTCCAGCGCAGCGGCCGCTTCCTGCTGCCGCTGAAGATCCAGTTCAAGGGGCGCTTTCGCGCCATCATCCACGATCGCTCCGCCAGTGGCGGCACCCTGTTCGTGGAACCGCTGGATGCCGTGGACGCCAACAACCGCCTCTGGGAGGTGGAGCGGGCGGTGTTGGAGGAGCAGGAGCGGATTCTTCAGGAGCTGACGCGGCGCGTAGGTCAGGCGGCCGAAGCCATCCGCGCGGCGCTCGTGTGCATGGGTCGGATCGAGGCCACGCGGGCGGGTCTGGAGCTGGCGGCGGCCTGGGGCGGTGAGCTGCTGCCGGTCCAGGCCGAATCTCAGTTCGACCTGCGCGACCTGCGCCACCCGCTGCTGGCCCTGCGCCATCCCGACCGGGTCGTCGGCAACGCCCTGGCCCTGGGCCAGAGTCAGCGGCAGCTGGTCATCACCGGTCCCAACGCCGGAGGCAAGACGGCGCTACTGAAGGCCCTTGGGCTTTGCCACCTGCTGGCCTATCTCGGCCTGCCGGTGCCGGCCCGTGGGCAGCTGGGCTACTTCACCCAGATCCTGGCCGTGATCGGCGATGCCCAGGATATTCAGGCCGATCTCTCGACCTTCTCGGCCCAGCTGGAGCGCCTGCGGCGAGTGCTCGGCCAGGCCGACGCGCACAGCCTGCTGCTCTTGGACGAACTCGGCAACGGCACCGACCCCCGGGAGGGTGCTGCGCTTGCGCGGGCTATCGGCAGCGAGCTGCTGGAGCGCGGAGCCC
>NZ_JAGDWX010000035.1:0-4907 GCF_023256195.1 Acidithiobacillus sp. | reverse complement strand
ATGATCCAATACGTCTATAGGTCCTTTTGTAATAATTATATCTCTTGATGGTGGAGGCGCTCAAGCGCTACGCCCTGGAGCGTCCGGAGATCCTGCTCGGGGGCATGGGTTTCGACGTGCAGGCTTTGCGCCCCACCTATCGCCTGCAGCTGGGGATGGGTGGGGCCAGTCACGGTCTTGCCATCGCCCGCCGGCTGGGTCTGCCCAGTTCGGTGCTGGATCGAGCCGAGGCGATCCACGCCAGCGAGCAGGAGGATTGGGAACTCTGGGAGACTCGCCGAGAGAGCCTGCTGCAGGAGGCGCAGCAGGAGCGGCTTGAGGCAGAACGCCTGCGCGCCGAGGCCGAGCAGCTGCAGGCGCGTTGGCGGAAGGAGCAGGAGCTGGCCGCCGCCGCGCGGGAGCGTGCCGCGGAGGAGGCCCGACGCCAGTGGGAAGCGCTACTCGCCCGGGCGCGGGCAGAAGTGCGGGCGGCCATTGCCGCACTCAAGGCCGGACGGGATACCGCCGCGGCGACGGCGCGACTCGATGCGCTGGATGCCGAACTGCGCCCTGCCGCCACTGCTGCCCCCCAAAAGCTTCCGGCAGCGGGCGATCGCGGGCTTTTTTTGCCCTTGCGGCAGGCCGTGGAGGTACTGCGGGTGGACGCCTCAGGCCAGAGACTGCAGATCGAGATCCGCGGCAAGCAGCTGTGGATACCCTTGGAACAGTTCCAGCTGGATCCGGGGGCGACGCTGGCCGAAGAACGAGGTGGCAGCCACTACCGCGCGCCCGAATCGCACCCCTGGCGTCTGGATCTGCGCGGGCAGCGACGGGATGTCGCGCGCGTGGCGCTGGAGCGCCACGTGGATGGTGCCATCGCCGCCGGGCGGCAGCAGGTGGAGGTGCTGCACGGCACCGGCAACGGAGTGCTGGCCGAGATGGTCCGGGAGTTCGCGCAGAGCGACGCGCGCGTCCTCGCTTGGCGAATGGCGCGTCCCGAGCAGGGTGGTGGTGGCGTCAGCGAATTGGATCTACGCTGAGCCATGGCCCGTTTCTCCCAGGCCTTCATCGACACCGTTCTCGCCCGCAGCGATATCCTGCGCCTCATCGACAGCCGTGTGCCCCTCAAGAAAAAGGGCAAGGACTATTGGGCCTGTTGTCCCTTTCATCAGGAGAAGAGTCCCTCCTTCTCCGTCAGTCCGGACAAGCAGATCTACTATTGTTTCGGCTGTCACGCCCACGGTAACGCCATCGGTTTTCTCATGGCCTACGAACGCCTCTCCTTTGTTGAGGCCGTAGGTCTGCTGGCCGAGGAGGCGGGTATACCGCTTCCGGAGGAGGGGCGGCCGGAGGGACCCGATCCCAGACCGCTGCGCGCTATCCTCGAGGCCGCCGCCCGGCTCTACCGCGAGGCGCTGCAGGATCATGGGCCGGCTCAGGCCTATTGGCAGCAGCGCGGCCTGAGTAGCGCCACGCAGGAGCGATTTGGTCTGGGCTACGCTCCCGATCAGGGCCAGTTTCTGCTGTCCCGTCTGGGCCAGAATGCCGCCCAGCGGGAGCTGCTGGTGGGAGCGGGTCTGGTCTCCCGGCGCGACGATGGTCGTTACTACGATCGCTTCCGAGGCCGTGTGCTCTTTCCCCTGCGGGACGGTCGGGGGCAGCTCTGCGGCTTTGCCGGGCGCAGCATGGACGGGCGTGAGCCCAAGTACCTGAACAGCCCGGAGACTATCCTCTACCACAAGGGGCAGATGCTTTATGGACTGGACCTGGCACGGGAAGGCATCCGTCAACGTCGGCAGGTGGTACTGGTGGAGGGTTATCTGGATGTCATCACCCTGCACCAAGCCGGGCTCGACTTCGCCGTCGCCGCCAGCGGTACGGCCCTGACGGAAAAGCAGTTGGAAACGCTCTGGCGCAGCGCCCCGGAGGTGGTGCTCTGTTTCGACGGCGATGCTGCAGGACGGGCGGCGGCCTGGCGAGCATTGCAGCTTGCGCCGGCACAGCTGCGTCCCGGCCGGCTTTTGCGGGTGCTGTTTTTGCCTCAGGGTGAGGACCCCGACTCGCTGGTACGCGCGAGGGGGGCGGCGGCCTTCGAGGACATCCTCGCGCAGGCACGCCCTGCCCTGGACCATTACCTCGCCGTCTTGCAGGAGCGCTACGATCTGCGCCAGGCCGACGAAAGGGCGCAATTTTTGCGGGAGGCCCGAGAATTCTTGGCCAAGGTCGAGGACTCAGACCTGCGTGCGGTCTACGGCCAGCGTCTCGAGGAGATGGTGGGTGTCAGCGTCAGCCTGCCGCCCCCGGTCGCGAGTCCAGCATCCGTGCCGGTCAAGGCCCCGCGAACGGGGCGGCCGAGTCTCTGTCAGGCGGCGCTGCGGCTTTTGCTGCAGTGCCCCTCCGATCTGCAATGGCAAGGTCTGGAACGAAGATTGCTGGTGTATCTTGCGGAGGAGGATCCCTACGCCGAGATGCTCGCAGACGCCCTTGAAATTTTGTCCGAGTCCACCCATATAGAGAGTCGGGCCCTTTTTGCCCGGCTGTCGGCGCGGCGGGATCTGGACGGGATGTTTCGCGAGCAGTTTGCACCGTCCCTGCAGTCCGATGCAGCGTCGCAAAGCGAGGTGCGGGACTGTGTGGAGCGCGTGAATCTGAAGTTGGCGCAAGCGCGTATGCGCTTCATCGGGCGTACCGCGGATCGCTCCGGCCTGGCTGCCCTGTCGCCGGAAGAGCGGCAGGAACTGCTGCGCATCACCAAGGGACGAAGATCGACGGCTGAGGAATCGTAAGGGGGTCGTGAAATGCCGGGGCCGGTGTACCCAAGTGTTGCGGTCGGCTTTTCATCGACGATGCTTTTCTTATATAATACGCGGCTTTCCGCGTCGGTGGGTTGTCTATGAGAGAGAGTGACAGTACGGTGGACAACGAGTCTCAGCGTTCCGAGCTCAAGCGTTTGATTGCCCGAGGAAAAGAACAGGGCTACCTGACCTATCGGGAGATCAATGACCTCTTGCCCGAGGACGTTTTCGACCCCGAGCAAATGGAAAACGTCATCACCATGATCAACGACATGGGCATCGAGGTCTTCGAAGAGGCGCCCGATGACGAATCCCTGCTCATGGACAACGAGGGCAATCCCATCGTGGCCGCTCAGGAAGCCGAAGAGGCTGCCGAAGAGGCCCTGGCCGTGGTGGAGGCGGATATCGGCCGCACCAGCGATCCTGTGCGGATGTACATGCGCGAAATGGGCACGGTAGAACTCCTGACCCGCGAAGGCGAGATCGAGATCGCGCGGCGCATAGAGGATGGCCTTCTGCAGGTTCTGCGTGCCGTTTCCACATGCCCCACCACTATCGCCATCCTGCTGGAGGCAGCGCAGAAGGTCGAGCAGGGTGAGCTGCGTCTGGACGAAGTCGTGGACGCCTTCATCGATCCCAATGCTATCAATGAAGAAGCGGCGGAGGACGAGGAATTGGGACTCGCCGCAGAGGCCGACGACGCCGACGACAGCGATGACGATGAGGACGAAGAAGATGGCGGAGGGCTCAGCGTAGCGGACAAGGGGCCGCAACTGGAGGAGGCCTTGGAGCGCTTTGCGGCCATTCGTGCCGGCTATGAGCATCTGCTCGCCCTGCACAAGGCCGGCAAGGTCCGCAGTCCGGAGTACCAGGAACAGCGCCAGTTGCTGGCCGATCGGTTCTTGGAGATGAAGCTGAACGTGCGGCAGATCGACTTGATGGCCGATGCCCTGCGCAACCTGACGGAGGAAGTGCGTGTGGCCGAGCGCGAGTTGATGGCTCTGTGCATCGACCGCGCCGGATTCCCGCGCAAGGAGTTCGTACGCAGCTACCCCGGACACGAAAGCGATATCGCCTGGTTGGATAGTCAGATCTCGGCGGCGCGGCCTTATAGCCCCCGGCTGCTGGTGCTGCGCGACGAGATCGTGGCCGTCATGACCCATCTTGCCAATATCGAAGAGCGCGCGGGCCTGCCTATCGCTGAGATCAAGGAGGCCAGCCGTCTCATGTCCATCGGTGAGGCCAAGGCGCGGCGGGCCAAGAAGGAAATGGTGGAGGCCAACCTCCGTTTGGTCATTTCTATCGCCAAGAAGTACACCAATCGCGGCCTGCAGTTCCTGGATCTCATCCAGGAGGGCAATATCGGCCTGATGAAGGCGGTGGACAAGTTCGAATACCGCCGCGGGTACAAGTTCAGCACCTACGCCACCTGGTGGATCCGCCAGGCCATCACCCGCAGTATCGCCGATCAGGCTCGTACCATTCGGATTCCGGTGCACATGATCGAAACCATCAATAAACTCAACCGGATCAGTCGACAGATGCTGCAGGAAATGGGGCGCGAGCCTACCCCGGAAGAGCTGGCGGCGCGCATGGAGATGCCCGAGGACAAGATCCGCAAGGTCCTGAAGATTGCCAAGGAGCCTATCTCCATGGAAACTCCCATCGGCGATGACGAAGACTCCCATCTGGGAGACTTCATCGAGGACCGTAACGTCGCGGCCCCCACGGATGCGGCCGTCAATGCGGCTATTCGTGAGGTGGTGGAAGAGCTCCTGGATACGGGCCTTACGCCGCGGGAAGCCAAGGTGCTGCGCATGCGCTTTGGCATCGGCATGAATACCGACCACACTTTGGAAGAGGTTGGCAAGCAGTTCGACGTGACCCGCGAGCGTATCCGTCAAATCGAAGCCAAGGCCCTGCGCAAACTGCGTCATCCTTCGCGCTCCGAACGCCTGCGCAGCTTTGTGGACGGTGAGGTCACCATCATCCCGTAAGGGGGATAGGCGTAACTCTGGGTCGGTCTTCGGATCGGCCCCAAATATCGGGCCTGTAGCTCAGCTGGTCAGAGCAGGGGACTCATAATCCTTTGGTCGCGGGTTCAAATCCTGCCGGGCCCACCATATAAAACAA
>NZ_JAGDWX010000003.1 GCF_023256195.1 Acidithiobacillus sp. | reverse complement strand
CCGATCTCGACATAACCGAAGAAACGACCGACCTCCGCGCTGTTCGGGGTCTCCATCACTTCCTGCGCCGGCCCCTCCTGGGCTATCCGTCCAGCCGCCAGCACCGCTACCCGATCGGCATACCAGCACAGCTGAGGGTCGTGGCTGACCGCAAGCACCGGCACGGCAAAATCCCGCACCTCGCGCAGCAGCTCCGCCAGGATCTCGTCTCGGGTCGGCACGTCCAGGGCCGAGGTGGGCTCGTCCAGCAGCAGGATCTCCGGACCACGGGCCATGGCCCGTGCCAGGGCCACGCGCTGCTTCTGGCCACCCGAAAGCTCCGCCGGGTAGCGCTGCGCCAGGGCCGACAGGCCGACCCGCTCCAAGAGCTCCATGGCCCGCTGTCGCGCGCCACGCCGCGGCAGCGGATAGGCCACGTTCTCCCAAGCACGCAGGTGCGGAAAGAGCGCGTAGCCCTGAGGCAGGTAGCCCACTCGCCGGCGGTGGGCCGGCAAGCCTTCGTAGGGCTCACCCTGCGCCGGCAGGAGTCCGGCGATGGCGCGTAGAAGACTGCTTTTGCCCGCACCGGAGAGACCCAGCAGCACGGTGAAGCCCTCGACCCGCAGAGATATTTCCAGGGCGATGGGTTGCGTCAGGCGGTAATGGATATCCACCATCAGCCGAACGCACGACGGCGGGAGTACAGGCCGAGAAAGAGCGGCACCGGTATGGCCACGAGAAAGAAGAACCAGAGCAAGGGATAGACCGCCTCCAGGCCGATGTCCTGAAGGTTCACCCAGAGTTTCACCGGAATCCCTTGAGGGAAATAGGCGACGATGAGGACGATACCAAACTCCCCCATGGCCCGAACCCAGGCCAGCGCGATGCCGGCCGCAAGACCCAATCGTGCCAGGGGCAGGCTGACGCGCCAGAAGGTATGCCAGGCATTGCGCCCCAGACTGCGGCTGATGTCTTCCAGCTCTTTCGGCACCGCCTCGAAGGCGGCACGTGCGGCGAGGACGAAATAGGGTATGGCTCCGTAGATCTGCGCCAGAATGAAGGCGGGCACGGAATTGGACAGTTGCAGGCCCAGATGGGAAAGCTGCATGCCGAGGCTGGAGTACGGGCCGTAGAAAGACGCGAGGAGAATGCCCAGGGCCAGGGGGGGTGTGAGCAGCGGCATCAACACCAGAGCATCCAGCCACCAGCGGGAGCGGCGATGCGCCAACCACCAGGCCAGCGGCGTACCCAAGGCCACCACGACGGCCACAGCCACCGTGCTGTAGAGGAAGGAAACCCGGGCGGCGTGAAGATCCCCCACAACGAAGTGGAAATGGCGCCAATCCGTCATGAAGACCAAGGCGGAAAAGGGCGCGAGGATGAACAGCAGGACCAAGGTGCTGAGCAAGGCGAGGGGAAGGCGTCCAGCGCCATCGGGGAGGCCTAGCGATAGGCCTTGCGCCGCCCTCGTCTCGCTCACGCCAAGCGCACCGTTCTGCTCGATCCGCCGCTGCAGCCCGCATCACTCCCCATTCCTACCGGCAAATAGCGCCAATACAGCGGTTCCAGGCGTAAACGGATCAACACCTTGGTTTCGGGCAGCAGCCGTGAACATTGCCAGGTCAAACGGCCAAGCTTGAGGGGAGCGCTATGTTCATGCATATACAAAAATGATCACTTTCCCACAGGCCTCTGTCAATGACTGTCAATGACGATTGCAGGCCGCCCGCCGCCGAGCCTCACAGCGCTTGGAGAAAGCGCGGCAGCTCTGTCGGTCCGGAGAGCACGGCGAAAGCCCCTTCCCGCATGAGGGTAGCGACATCGTCCACGCCGCAGGAGACCCCCAGGGCAGCCACTCCCGCCGCCCGCGCCATGGCCACATCGTGAACGGTATCACCGATCATCCAGGCCGCCCCAGCGGCGGTGCCGGTGGCTGCAAGAATCTCTTGAAGCATCTGCGGATGAGGCTTGGAGCGGGTCTCGTCGGCGCAGCGCGTCACTGCAAACAGGGACCCGAGGGAGGGATGGGCGGCGAGGGCGCGATCCAGGCCGCGGCGCGCCTTGCCGGTGGCCACCGCCAGGGTGAAACCTGCCTCCCGCAGGGACCTCAGGCTGTCTTCGACGCCTGGAAACAGAGGGGTATCCTCGGGATCTGCAGCAAAATAGCAGCGCCGGTAGCCCTCCAGGATACGCTCGCGTGCCGTTGCATCGGCCTCGGGCGCCAGACGCGCCAGCGCGTCGTTCAGACCGAGACCGATGATGCTCCGATAGTCTGCCTCACTGCGACCGGGCAGTCCGGCGTAGGCGAAAGCCGCCTCCAGACAGCGGCAGATCAGGGCGATACTATCCATGAGCGTGCCATCCCAGTCGAAAACCAGGAGGTCCGGACGATCGCAGGGCGCAACACTCACGGTTTGGCCCCCGCGCGCAGCCGCTCCAAAAGCGCCTGGAGATCGGCAGGCAGCGGCGCCTCCACCCGGATGATCCGCTCATCGCGAGGATGGGGGAAGGCCAGCAAGGCCGCGTGCAAAAAGAGACGCCGCAGACCCAGCGCGCGCATGGCCTCATTGAAGGGCTCGTCCCCGTATTTGGGATCGCCGGCGATGGGGTGTCCGATGGCCTGCAGGTGCACACGGATCTGGTGCGTTCGGCCCGTATCCAGTTCGGCCCGCAGCAGGGTTCCCTGCCCCAGATCCTCCTCCCGATAGAAGCGGGTCTGGGCGGCCTTGCCCTGGGCATGGTCCACCCGTACGACGCGCTCGCCCGACTGCAGAGTGTTCTTGCGCAAGGGCAACTGCACGACCCGCTCGGCCTCACGCCAGCGCCCCCCCACCAGCGCCAGATAACGCTTGGCCACGGCTTCCTCGCGCAGGGCCTGGTGCAGGCTGCGCAGGGCCGAACGGCGCTTGCTCAGGAGCAGACAGCCCGAAGTATCCCGATCCAGGCGATGGACCAGCTCCAGCTCCCGCAGATCCGGGCGCAATTGCCGCAGCGCCTCGATCACCCCAAAACGAATGCCGGAACCGCCGTGTACCGCCAGACCCGCAGGCTTGTCCAGCACCAGCACCCGGTCGTCCTCGTAGAGCACCCGCTCGCGCAGATCCACGGCGAGCTGCTCCGAGACCCGCGGAATCGCGGCGGGATCGGCACTGCGTACCGGCGGCAGGCGTAACACGTCGCCCAGGTTCAGATGGTAGTGCGGACGCGCTCGCCCCTTGTTGACGCGCACCTCGCCGCTGCGCAGGATCTTGTAGATGTGGGAGCGCGGCACGCCCTTCAGCACCCGCAGCAGGAAATTGTCCAGCCGCTGCCCCGCTTCCTCCGCCGTCACCTGCCAATGGCGCACGCCATTGTCTACCATACCTGCCTCCTGCCCCGCGCGTTTGCGATTCTATTCTCTTATGACATATATTTCGACACGGGATGCCGTGCAGTGAGAGTGCACCGTCTCCTCGTCGTCATCGTCGGGCCACCCGTCGATCCCATACATACACGCTGCGCTCCCCCGGGACGGGGTCGAGCGCGGGAGAAGAGAGAACATAATGAAACGCATGCTGATCAATGCCACCCATCCTGAGGAGTTGCGGGTGGCCCTTGTCGATGGCCAAAAACTCCTCGATCTCGACATCGAACACACCTTCAAGGAACAGAAAAAAAGCAACGTCTACAAAGGGCGTATCACCCGCATCGAGCCCAGCCTCGAAGCGGCCTTCGTCGACTACGGGGCCGAGCGGCACGGCTTCCTGCCCCTCAAGGAAATCTCGCGGGAGTATTTCAGCCAGCCCGAACAGCCGGGGCGCAAACGCATCCAGGATCTGCTGCGCGAGGGCCAGGAGGTCATCGTTCAGGTGGACAAGGAAGAGCGCTCCAGCAAAGGCGCCGCCCTCACCACCTTCGTCAGCCTTGCCGGTCGCTATCTCGTGCTCATGCCCAACAACCCGCGGGCGGGGGGTGTGTCGCGCCGCATCGAGGGTGAAGACCGCACCCAGATCCGCCAGCATCTGCAGATGCTGGACATTCCCGACAACATGGGCGTCATCGCCCGTACCGCTGGCATCGGCCAGGATTTCGAGGCCCTGCAGCGGGATCTGGAATACCTCAAACAGATCTGGCAGGCCATCGTCGAGGCGGCGGACAAGGCGCCTGCACCCTTCCTCATCTATCAGGAAGGCAATGTCGTGGTGCGCGCCCTGCGCGATCACTTCTCCGAGGACATCGGTGAGATCCTCATCGACGAAGAGAGTGCCTTCCAGGCGGCCCAGCAGTTCATGACGGCCATGATGCCCAAGGTATTGAACCGCCTGAAGCTCTACGACAACGACATCCCCCTCTTCAGCCGCTACCAGATCGAGCAGCAGATCGAGTCGGCCTTCAGCCGCGAGGTGCGCCTCGAGTCGGGCGGTGCCATCGTCATCGATCACACCGAGGCCCTGGTGGCCATCGACGTCAATTCCGGCAAGTCCACCAAAGGGCAGGACATTTCCGAAACGGCCTTCCAGACCAATCTCGAGGCCGCCGAGGAGGTCGCCCGGCAGATCCGTCTGCGCGATCTGGGCGGGCTCATCGTCGTCGACCTCATCGATATGGAATCGCCCAAACACCAGCGCGAGGTGGAAGCCCGGCTCAAGGAGGCCCTCAAACTGGATCGCGCCCGGGTGCAGGTGGGGCGCATCTCCCGCTTTGGTCTACTGGAGATGTCCCGTCAGCGTCTTGGCGCCAGCCTGGAAGAGGCCTCCTACGAGCCCTGCCCGCGCTGCAGCGGCACCGGTCAGATCCGTGGCTGCGAGGGCACAGCCCTGCACGTGCTGCGCCTCCTGCACGAAGAGGCGCTCAAGGCGGGCGCGGCCGAGGTGGAGTGCAAGGTGCCCATAGACGTCGCCGTCTATCTGCTCAACGAAAAACGGCTACCCCTGCTGGAGCTGGAGGCCAAGAGCAATACTCGGATCACCATCGTGCCCGATCCTTCCCTGCTCACCCCACATTACGACATCCAGCGGATCAAGGCCGAAGCAACGCCGGCCCACAACGAGCGGACCAACGCCGGCCGGCCCTTGCGTGATCTGCCCAATCGTCCGGCCCGGGCTCAAAACGCATCGGCCCAGGCTGCCCTCAATCCCCTGACGGCACCGCCACCTCCCAGTGTATTGCCACCCCCCAAGCCTCTGCAGCAAAGCCAGGCGTCCAAGGAAAAATCCCCGGCCAAGACAGCACCCTCCCCCAGCGAGGGTATTCTCGCCCGTTTCGTGCGCGCCCTGGTGTCGCGCTACGAGCCCATGGATGCCCAGAGCTTCCTCGCCCGTGCCTTGGGCGAAGAGGCGACGCCCGCCGTTGCGGAATCCGCTGGCGGCGATGAGGAAACCCGGTCGGCCGAGGATACCGCCAACTCCGGGCGCAGTGGCCGGCGCCGGCGCCGCGGTGGACGGCGGGCCCGGGCACGGCGTCAGAGCGGTCAGGAAGCGGGTCCGGACAAGGACGACGAGGCGACGGACGAGGCCCTGCTGGACACAGCGACGACACCGCATGTGGATGCGGAACCGCAACAGAAACGGCGACCGAAAGATGCCGCTGAGCCCGTGAAACCCACCCATGACCCGGAGACTCCGGTGGAGGAGGCCCTGCGCTATCCCGACACCCAGATCCCTCGGGCCGACGACTGGCACCAGATGATGATCCCTGCCGCCGCTGTCAATGGTGCTGCCGCGCCGGCCAGCATCCCTCTCGCGCAGACACATGCTTTGATAGAGACAGCGGCAGACCACGCTCCCGAAAGTCCCATGGATGCGGCTCCGAGGATACAATCCGGCGCGGGCGAACAGCGGGAGCTGCTGGAGCCATCCGTCGAAGGCGGCGGGGAGCTTTCCGAGGACGGTGCCGCAACTCCGGGTTCGCAGACCTGAGAAACGAGCCCGGCGGGCACCCAGCCCCCGGCTGGACCGTTTGCCACGCTGCCTGCAATCGTCCCGCCGTCGGCGGACGGCCGGGTTCAGCGCGTCGCCCCTGAACGGGTGCGGCCACTGCCGTGGGCCGTCACACGGCCCCGGTGGTGCCTCCCGTCTGACGCCAGGTCGTACCCCCCGGTCCGTCCTCCAGAAGGATACCGCGACCCTCCAGCTCCCGACGCAGGCGGTCGGCTTCGGTAAAATTGCGATCCCGTCGCGCAGCAGCCCGGGCAGCGATACAGGCCTCCACCCATTCCACATCCACACCCTCCGCATCCCCGCGCAAAAAATCCTCCGGATTCTGCTGCAGGATGCCCAGCACTGCCCCGAGGTCTTGCAGAAGCCTGGCCTGCGCCAAAAAAGCCTCGCCGGCGTCGCGGCGGCGATTGACCTCGCGAGCAAGGTCGAACAACACCGCCAGCGCCTCGGGCGTGTTGAAGTCATCCGCCATGGCGCGATGAAAATCCACGCTCCAGGATGCCTCAGGCAGAGCAGCAGCCTCGCCCTCGGGCAGATCCCGCAGGGCGGTGTACAGCCGCGTGAGTCCCGAGCGGGCCTGCTCCAGAACCTTCTCGCTGAAGTTCAATGGGCTGCGATAGTGGCTGTTCAGTATGAAGAAGCGCAGCACCTCGCCACCATAGACCGGCAGCAGATCCCGCACCAGCCGGAAGTTGCCCAAGGACTTGGACATCTTTTCCTCGTCGATGCGGACAAAGCCGTTGTGCATCCAGTGCTGGGCAAAGGCACATCCCGCCCCCTGGGACTGTGCGATCTCGTTCTCGTGGTGGGGAAACTGGAGGTCGGCGCCACCGCCGTGGATGTCGAAACGACAGCCCAGGGCCTCCTGAGACATGGCCGAGCACTCGATGTGCCAGCCCGGTCGCCCGCGCCCCCAGGGCGAATCCCAGGCAGGTTCGCCGGGCTTGGCCGCCTTCCACAGGGCAAAGTCCAGGGGATCGCGTTTGTCTTCGCCGGGTTCCACACGCGCACCACTGCGCAGCTCCTCCAGACTGCGGCCCGAGAGGCGGCCATATGCAGGAAAACTGCGCACCGCATAATAGACATCGCCGTTACCGGGCGCATAGGCGTGGCCGCGTTGCACCAGGGTTTCGATGAGTGCCAGCATTTGCCCGATATGCTGAGTGGCCCGCGGCTCCAGGGTCGGTGGGATGCAGCCCAGGGCCGTTTCGTCCTCGTGCATGGCCGCGATGAAACGCTGCGTGAGGGTATCCAAGGCCTCGCCCCGCTCCGCTGCCCGGCGGATGATCTTGTCGTCGATGTCCGTGATATTGCGGACATAGGTCACATCCAGACCGCGGGCGCGCAGATAGCGCACCACGGTGTCAAAGGTCACCATGACCCGGGCGTGACCCAGGTGGCAGTAATCGTAGACCGTCATGCCACAGACATAGAGGCCGACCTTGCCCGCCTGCGCAAGACTCAGGGGCAGCTTGCGCCGTTCCATGCTGTCGTGGATGTGGATGGGGGGCAGACTCTCGCTCATGGCGGACCTCAAAAAACCAAAAACTCAGATCGGTGCCGACGACTGTGCCCAGCGGCCCGCCTGCGCCAGGCGCTGGCGACAGCGCTCCGACCCCATCAGCGCGCACCAGCCCGCAAGCTCCGGGCCGTGCAGGCGCCCGGTGAGAGCAGCTCGCAGGGGCTGAAAGAGCGCGCGACCACGACGTCCGCTGGCCTCTTGCAGCGCCGCGACCCAGGCCTTCCAATCCTCAGCTTGGGCGCTGAAACTGTGCGCTGCCGCTGCCCAGAACTCCTCCGGCGTCTCCCGGAGTACCCTCAGGGCCTCGGGGTCGGGTTCCGGATCGTGCAGCAAGCGCTGCAGCCAGTCACGGACCTGCGCCGGAAAATGGATGTTGGGCCGAATCAGCTCCACAAAAGCGCGACGATCCTCGGGCTCCGCCAGCTCCGCCAGCTCCGCTGCCAACCAGGCTGCAAGCTGCTCGGTGGTCATGGACTGCACGGCCTGCGCCTGCCAATGCTCCAGTTGCTCGAGATCGAAGTGTGCCGGAGCACGGCCGATGCCTTCCAGGCGAAACCTCTGCCGTAACTCCGTATCGTCGAGGAGCCTGCCGTCCTCCTCGGCGTAATGGTGGCCGAGGCGCGCCAGATAGTTGCGCAGCGCCTGTGGCAAGAAACCCGCCTCCCGCAGATCTCGCAGACTGGCGGCACCGTGACGTTTGGACAGTGGCTGAGCGTCGCGCCCCAGCAGCAGGGGCAGATGCCCATAGCGCGGCGGTGTCAGGCCCAGAGCCTGTAGGATCAGGATCTGGCGCGGCGTGTTGCTGAGGTGATCCTCACCGCGCAGCACCAGATCCACCCCCATGAGGGCATCGTCCACGGCATTGGCAAAGAAGAAGGCCGGCGAACCGTCGCTGCGCCGGATGACGAAATCTCCGAGGTCTGCCAGCGCGTATTCCCGTTCACCCCAGATGAGGTCTGCCACCCGCAAGCGCCCCGTCGTCGCCACCCGAAAGCGCAGACTGGGCCGCAGACCCTGCGCTTCCATATCCGCCCGCGCGGAGGCGTCCAGATCCCGGCAACGCCCGGAATAGCGCGGCGCCCGACCCGCCGCTCTTTGCTGTTCCCGCTCCGCCGCCAGCATCTCCGGCGTGCAGTAGCAGGGATAAGCGAGCCCTGAGTCCAGCAGCCGCTGGTAGAGCTCGCCATAGATGGCTTGCCGCTCCATCTGCCGATAGGGGCCGTGGGCGCCCCCGCAGTCCGGTCCCTCGTCCCAGTCGAGGCCCAGCCAGCGCAGATCCTCCAACAGGGCATCTTCGTACTGGCGCGGCGAGCGCTCACGGTCCGTGTCCTCGATGCGCAGCACAAAACTCCCGCCATCGTGGCGCGCCGCCAGCCACGCGAAGAGCGCCGTGCGCGCATTGCCAAGGTGTAGGTATCCGGTAGGGCTGGGGGCAAAGCGACTCTTCTGAATCATCGTGGTATCATAGGCGGCTGGAGGGTCCTCGGCAACGCGCAGCAGAGCGCGATGAGGCAGTGATACCAAGGGAGAAACATGGCCAAGGCCAGAACGCCTGCTGCGCGCCAGCAAAAACCCAAGCGTCATATCGGTCGTTGGGTAGTCATCATCATTTTGCTCATCCTCGCCAATATCTTCATCGGGGCGGGGATCTACGTGTACCGTATCTGGCAGACGCTGCCGCCAGTCCACGAATTGAAGGAGTGGCGACCGGATGAGCCGCTGCGCATCTACGCCGCCGACGGTTCGCTGTTGCAGATCGTCGGACCGCAGACCCGCTTCGCCCTGCCCCTGGACCGCATCCCCGTCAAACTGCAAGAGGCCTTCATCGCCGCCGAAAACTCCCGTTTTTACAGCGACAACCCCCTCTACTACCCGGTCAGTTTCCCCGGCATCCTGCGCGCTGCCTGGGTCGACCTCATCCACATGGCCCCGGTACAGGGTGCCAGCACCATCCCCGAGCAGGTAGCCCGCAACTTCTATCTCACGCCACAGAAGACCATCACCCGCAAGGTGGCCGAGATCCTCCTCGCCTACAAGCTGGCCCAGCATTTCAGTCGCAAGCAGATCCTCGAGCTCTACCTCAACAAGATCTATCTCGGACAGGGCGCTTACGGTGTACAGGCGGCGGCGCGCACCTATTACGGCAAGAACGTCGACCAGCTCACCCTGGGCGAGATGGCCACCATCGCCGGACTGCCCCCCGCACCCTCCTACCTGAATCCGGTGGTCAACCCGGAGCTGGCCAAGAAACGTCGAGCCTATGTGCTCAAGCGCATGGAGATCCGCGGCTATATCGACCGTGCCCAGCTACAGAAAGCCGAGGCGGAACCCATACTCTCGCAGTACCACGTCACCGCCAGCAATTCCGCGCCCTACGTCACCGAGTGGATCGCCGACTGGCTGAGTCAGCAGTTCGGCAGCGATTTCACCTTCCGCTCCGGGCTCAAGGTCTACACCACCATCGTGCCCCAGGACCAGGAGGCTGCCAACCGCGCTGTCGCCGTCGGCCTCGAGAACTACGACATGGGTCTGTCCAGCCTCGACCCCAAAGCCTACCGCGGCCCCATCGCCACCCTCTCCGGTAGCGCCCTCCAGGATGCCCTCAAGGGCAAGCGACCCAGCATGCTACCCGCCCGGGATCCGGCCAATCTGCGCTGGGGTGTGGTGGAAAGTAGCAACGCCCAGCAGGCCCAGGTCTCCCTGGAAGGCAAGAAAACGGTGACCCTGACCCTCAAGGATGTCAGCTGGGCGCGGCCGCGCTACGGTGCACCCAAGCCGCGCACCGTGGATGCCGTGCTCCATCCCGGCGACCTCATCTGGTTGCGCCCCTACGTTGAAGCGCAAACCGCCGGTGCCGGCCAGGAATGGGGAGCCAATGTCTGGTCCTCTCCAGGCCCCAATGCCGGCTGGCAGCTGACCCAGATACCTCAGGTACAGGGGGCTCTGGTCAGCCTCGACAGTCGCACCGGTGCCATATCGGCCCTGGTGGGTGGCTTCAGTTACGAGCTCAGCCACTTCAACCGAGCCATCTTTGCCTACCGGCAGCCGGGATCCGGTTTCAAGCCCTTTGTCTACGCCGCAGCCATGGACGCACCAGCGCTGCTCGCGGCGGGTCACGACCACTACCTTACGCCCCAGAGCCTCATTCCCGACACACCCCTGTCCATCACCCTGCCCAATGGCCAGGTCTACACGCCCACCAACTACAGCAACAAATTTTCCAACACCCCCATCCCGGTCTGGGCCAACCTTGCCTACTCCCACAATGTGCCCAGCGTCCGCATTCTCATGGACATCGGCATACCCTACGCCGCCCAATACGTGCAGCGCTTCGGATTCCCGGCCAAGCAGATTCCCACGGTGCCATCCATGGTGCTGGGCTCCGGTGACTACACGCCCCTGCAGATGGCCCGCGGTTATGCCGTGTTCTCCAGCGGCGGCTTTCTGCCCAAGCCCTACCTCATCCGCAAGATCGTCAATTCCAGTGGCACCCAGATTTCCCTGCTCGATTGCCCTCTGGGCTACGCGCCGCCACCAGACCAAACGGCCATTCCGCCGGGTGTGGCCTACCTCATGACCGAGATGATGCAGCAGGTGATCAAGATCGGCACCGGGGTCGCCGCCCAGAGTCTTGGGCGCAACGACATTGCCGGCAAGACCGGTACCACCAACCACGAGACCAATGCCTGGTTCAACGGCTACACCCCCAAAGTCACCACCACGGTCTGGGTGGGCTACGACGACAACCGCAGCCTGGGACGTTGGGCGGCGGGCGCGCGCGAGGCGCTGCCTATCTGGATCCACTACATGCGCACGGCCATCTCGACCCGGCCCCAAGGTGGCTTTTTCCGGCCGCCCGATGTCGCCGGCCCGACGGAGAGCAGCGCGAACCCGGTGGGTGTCGCCGACTACCTTGCCGCCTATCCCCCCGTGGCCGCAACGGCCTCCAGCGAGAGTGCGGCGGGCGACGGAACCGATTCGGGCAGCAAACTCATCGAGACCATAAAAAATCTCTTTTGAGACGGCATACGCCGTATCGGAAGCACCCGGGAAAACATAGGATGCCCTCCGTGCTTTGACCGCGTCGGCCGCCTCTCGTTAGGATGGTCGACGGTTTCCACAGTGCTGCCCAAGGAGTCCGAGCGATGCAACCCACACTCAACGGTCAAGCGGTTCCCCTCAAAGGTCATTTTCCCGAGGCCGGCAGTACGGCCAAGGCGGCCACCCTCACCAATGCCAAACTGGAGGATAAAAGCCTCGACAGTTTCAGCGGCTGGCGCGTATTGAACATCTTTCCCAGCATCGACACCCCCACCTGCGCTGCTTCGGTGCGCCGCTTCAACGAGCTCGCCGCCAAGCTCCCGGATTGCAGCGTGCTCTGCATCTCCGCCGACCTCCCTTTTGCCCAGCAGCGCTTCTGTGGTGCCGAAGGTCTGGAGCGGGTACACACCCTGTCCTGCTTTCGCCATCCCGAATTCGGTGAGGACTATGGTGTAGCCATCGCTGATGGACCGCTCCGGGGCCTGCTGGCTCGCGCCGTCATCGTTCTCGATCCCCAGGGCAAGATCGTGCACAGCGAGATGGTCGCCCGGATCGAAGACGAGCCGGACTACGACGCAGCCCTCGCCCACCTGCCCCACTGAGCGCACATAGCGCTGACTGACCGCGGCAGGCTATTGGGGCGCACACACGCTTCGGTGTGCGCCCGCGCACCCATCCAACAGATTGACCTGATTTCCTAAATAAGCGATTCTCAGGACGTCGGGTGTATCCGACATAACTTGTTGTCTCTTCATTGTTTTTATACCAGGAGGTATTTATGTCTGCTGATCTCAACAAAGTTATGCAACTGGCCGGTGCTGTGGCTGCCGGACATTTCAGTGCCGACGGCAAGATGCTGGCCAAGGAAGGCCACATCGACGACGAGACCGCGCACATGGTCGCCATGATGTGCGCTGCCAACACCATGATGGGCAAGATGCAGGCCGAAAACTTCAGCAAGCACAGCCAGATGCACTGGGCGCCCTTCCACGGCTTTGCCGTTTCCGCAGGGGACTACACCGTCTGCACCATGGGCCACGTGGGCGTCTTCGTCGAGACCGCCAAGGCTGACTTCAACCAGGTTTTCAAGGTACTGGGTGAAGTGGCACACAACCACTGAGATCGTAGTTGATGTCTTATTGATTGCACAAAAACCATAGTGATTTTGGGGACAAGAGAGAATGCCCGGCACCACTGGAGTGATGCCGGGCAAGTCGTTTTCAACCCGCGGAGTTAATGGCGCGAGCTTATTGAACCACCGTGGTTCTCCACGCCGCCGGGCCACCCAAAGGTAGACCAGCGCCCAGAGCGTTCGGGAATCCCGTGGTACCTCCCGAACTGTTACGGCTAGCCGACCCCTGAAGTAGCACTCTGCCATTGAATATGGTTTCCGAGGGGCGGAAGGCCGTTCCCTGGCCAATCACGAACCCTTGCGTTATTGGGCTTCCGGTCGGTGAGACGAACGCGCCCGATGGGAATATCCCTGAGGTCAAGTTGAAAACGAAGTACTCGGCCAAAGAGACGCCGCAACTGCTCGACGATGCTGGCGGTACCGTCACCGGGACGATGACATTG
>NZ_JAGDWX010000029.1:11963-13536 GCF_023256195.1 Acidithiobacillus sp. | reverse complement strand
CCATAGGTAGACTTGGCATTTGGGCGTCTCAGGAATGGAGGCTGATCATGCTGAAAAATCGGCTGGACGATCACGGCCAATCTGCAGCCTTGACCGCGATGCACTATCTCGGTCAGAGCGACGATCTCTCCATACCCAAGCTCTTTTGGGTGCTGACCCATCCGGAATACCACATGGTAATGCGCGATCTGGAGCCGGTTTTGGGCTACTTTCTGCGGCACGCTAAGCCCGAAGAAAACGCCCAGAACTTGCTTTCCTCCATCGCAGATTCTCAGCACCGGGGTGATTGGACGGTGGTACAAAGAGCTGGATACCTTATAGACCTGTTGTGTCTTTTCGGTCCACAACAAGATTCGTGGCAGAATCTGGCTCTGGAGCGGATCGATGCACTATCGGCAAGCTTGCCGAAAATCCTGGAGCAAATACCATTCTTTCCCGGGGATCCGCGCAGAGTAACCGGAGATTCCCTGGTAATGCGCTGGCGGCTTTCATCCGGTGTGCTGTATGATCGTCTTGCCAAACTTCTGAGACCGCCTTATGTCTGCTGAGTCGTCGTTACCAAGGCTCTACACCGAAAGACCAATTTTTCAGGCGGTGCGCGAGCTTATACGACAGACAGAAGCATGTTTCCCGAAAGGAATGAAGGAGCAAGTTCGGGCGATATTGACGGGGGGTACCGCTATGGCATTGTATTCGCCCACCCGATCGTCCAACGATGTGGATGCCATATTTTCTCATCGGGTCGTATTGCCAGAACTACTCATAACCTATAACGACGAGCGAGGCATGCGACGTCAGATTACCTGGGATCGAAATTACGCTCCGGTTCTTGGTCTGTTACATCCGGAAGCCGAAGATCAAGCGATTTTTGTAGCGAACTCTCCAGATGGTGTGTTTGATATACGGGTTTTATCACCTGTAGATTTGGCGGTAACCAAGGTCAGTCGTTATGCGGATAATGACCAGCGAGATATTGTTGAGCTATACCGAGGCGGACTTATAGAACCAGAGCAGATCGAGAAAAGAGCGGTGGAGGCGCTTAGTTACTATGTTGGCAATCTCGAGCAAGTCCGCTACAACCTGATCGACGTCCTCGAAAAAATGGGAGCTAAACCGAAGATCCCGGAGATAGCATCGTCCTCGCTGGAAAGCCAGGAATCGGATTTTCGGGGCACGGATGCTCAGCGACTGGCGCGGCATAAGGATTCGGACATGCGGACGCATTGCCTTGCGGATGGTAAGCTGCATGGCAAACTTATGAGTCTCAGCGAGGATCTCTCTGTTGCTTTCCTTGCCCGGCGAGGTTGTCTGATTGCGGTTTATCGCAGCGACTTTCTGCCTATGCCGGGCCTAGTAAAGCATAAGGGCAGGACAGTTGTGTTGTTCCAGCGCGGACCGGAGACGGTGGTCCAGCGGCCAGGGCTTGAGATCTAGTTTAATTGAAATGCTCGTCAAACCTCGCCCTTCACGGCGACGAGGATGTCAACTCTTATGCTGCCTTCTGCAACGATCGATGGCCCGCATTGACAGCGGACGATCCAATGGTGCAAAGTGCCCACGGTTGCCGGTGTAA
>NZ_JAGDWX010000029.1:0-11748 GCF_023256195.1 Acidithiobacillus sp. | reverse complement strand
CCGCCGATCCAGGTGCCGGGGTGTGGCTGGTCGGCGTCGCCACCCATTTGCGTCCGTGACGACCCTTCCTTACCAGGCACTTGCGCGCCGCTGGCGCCCGCAAAGCTTTGACGACTTCGTCGGACAGGAGGCGGTGGTATCGGCGCTGCGACACGCGCTGGACTCGGGCCGTGTCCACCACGCCTTCCTTTTTACCGGTACACGCGGCGTTGGCAAAACCACTCTGGCACGCCTGCTCGCCAAGTCCCTGAACTGTGAAAAGGGGGTCAGCAGCAGGCCTTGCGGAGAATGCAGCGCCTGTCGCAGCATCAGCGCCGGCAACTTCGTGGACCTCCTCGAGGTGGACGCCGCCAGCCGTACGCGTGTGGATGAAACACGGGAACTACTGGACAACGTTCAGTACGCCCCGACGGCAGGGCGCTACAAGGTCTACCTCATCGACGAGGTACACATGCTCTCCAGTCACAGCTTCAACGCCTTGTTGAAAACCCTGGAGGAGCCGCCGGATCACGTCAAATTTCTGCTGGCCACCACGGACCCGCAAAAGCTTCCCGTGACCATTCTGTCCCGCTGTCTGCAACTCCAATTGCGGCGCTTGGATCCCCAGCGCATAGGCGAACGTCTGCGCCGGATCGTCGATGCCGAGGGGGTCCCGGCGGAGGATGCGGCCCTGGAGATACTCGCCCGTGCTGCCGATGGCAGCTTGCGGGATGCCCTGAGTCTCCTGGATCAGGCCATCGTCCATGGCGCCGGTCGTGTGGCAGCCAAAGCCGTCCAGGACATGCTGGGGATGGCCGCAGAGGATGTGGTCTGGAGTCTGGTGACGGCACTCCTGCGCGACGACGCCGCAGCGGTACTGCGCATCCTGCGTGAGCAGATGGATCTCGGGCAGGATCCCGCCGGTCTTCTGGATGCCCTCATCGAGGCTCTGCATCGTCTGAGCCTCGCCCGCTACATCGAGGGAGTACGACGTGCCTTGCCCTCGCCCTGGGATCGGGAGCCTCTGCCCGATGCCCTGAGTCTGCAGGCCTTTCACGCGATACTGCTGTCGGCGCGCCGCGATTTCTACCTCTATCCGGACAGCCGCATGGCGCTGGAGATGGCCGTGCTGCGGGTGCTGGCCTTTCGCGAGGCGGAAGGAGGCGGGGGGCAGCAGCCGGATGCCACACCACCGGGCGCAAGCTGCGGTACCGGCGCGGTGGCCGCAGGAAAGGACGCGACACAGGCTTCGGCCCCCGAATCCGCAGCCCCCCGGGGGTTTGACCCGGAGCATCCCGCCGTCACGGACAGGACGGTGGACACGGTTCCCTCTGGGCCCGTGCTTCACGCGCCGCCGGTGTCCATGCCAACCGGACCCGTACCAAAACCGCGGCAGCCCCTGTTCGAACCGGCCGCGCAGCTAGATGCCGCAGGGGAGGATGCAGCGGCCCGCTGGGCCGAGATCTTGTCTCAACTGGCGCTCGGGCCTATGCTCCGGGCGTCTTTTGGGCATAGCCGGGCGACGCGCTGCGACAAGGAACGTGTGGAACTTTGGGCCGAGGCCGGTCACCTGGAATTTTTGCGTGCCGAGTTGGATACTCTGGCCACGGCTCTGGAAGGTCTCTGGGGGCAAAGACCGCAGCTGAGCCTGGACCTGATGACGGATGCGGGTGCCGGGGACACCGTGGTGGGCGCTCGCGAGCGCGCCGAGGCAGCGGAGCGGCAGCGTTTGCAGGAGCGGGTACGGCAGGATCCTCGGGTAGTGGAATATCAGGAGATTTTTGGCGCCCGGGTGGTGGCCGTTCGCAGGACGGGGGGCGCGGCCTAGATGGGCGCGGGTAGAACATCGTGAGTCACTGGATCGGAGGGGTGAGATGAAGGGTGGTCTCGGCAATATCATGAAGCAGGCGCAGCAACTGCAGGAACGTCTGCAGAAGGCACAGGAAGAGTTGGCTCAGGTGGAGGTGCAGGGACACGCCGGCGGCAACCTGGTGGAAGTGACGGTCACCTGCCGCAACGACGTGCGACGGGTGCGCATCGACCCCAGCCTCCTCGCCGAAAACGATCCGGAAATGCTGGAAGATCTCATCGCGGCAGCGATGAACGATGCGCTGCGCAATGCGGAAAAGACCAGTGCCGAGCGGATGTCGGCTCTCACCGGCGGGATGAATATTCCGGGCTTGAACCTGCCTTTCTAAGCCGGCATGTCCGAGACCCCGAGCCTTGCCGCCCTGACCCGACTGCTGCGTCGACTGCCTGGGGTCGGGCCGCGTTCCTCCCAACGCATCGCCTATGACCTGCTGATGCGCAAGCGCGAACTCATGCCGGCCCTGGCCTTGGCCCTTCAGGCGGCGCACGAACAGATTCGTGCCTGCAGTCGCTGCAACAATCTCTGCGAGGCCGAGGTCTGCGCCATCTGTCGCGATAGCCAACGGCAGCGCGAGCTGCTCTGTGTCGTGGAGTCGCCTGTGGATCTGGCAGCCATCGAGGATTCAGGGGCCTATCTCGGCGATTATTTCGTGCTCATGGGGCATCTTTCGCCCCTGGACGGGGTCGGTCCGGAAGATCTCCATTTGGACCGCTTTGCGGCGCGCCTTGCCGAGCCCGGCCTGCGCGAAGTCATATTTGCCACCAATTCCACCCTCGAGGGAGAAGCCACCGCCCAGTTTCTGGCCGGCTACGTTCCGGAGGGGGTGCGCACCAGTCGCATTGCCCGCGGGATTCCCATGGGCGGCGAACTGGAATACGTCGATCGCGGTACCCTGGGCCGGGCCTTGTTGGGGCGCCGCGATCTCGAAGAATAATCCTAGAATATCCGGAGCTTTCTGCCATGACCCACGCCGCCTCGAGCGTACCAGGTGCCAACGTTTTCTTTCTGCTCATGGGCGCCATTCTGGTGCTGGCCATGCACGCAGGCTTTGCCTTTCTGGAGCTCGGCACCGTCCGGCGACGCAGTCAGGTCAATGCACTGGTGAAGATACTGAGCGACTTTGGCGTCTCTACCATCGTCTATTTCTTTGTCGGCTTCCACATCGCCTACGGTATCAGTTTTTTTGGCAATGTCGCCAGTCTCACCGATCATCAACACGGCTACGAGATGGTGCGATTCTTCTTTTTGCTGACCTTTGCGGCGGCGGTGCCGGCTATCATTTCCGGCGGCATTGCCGAGCGCGCCCGTTTCGTTCCACAGCTCTTGGCGACGGCTTTTCTGGTAGGGCTCGTATACCCTTTCTATGAGGGCATCGTCTGGAACGGTAACCTCGGGATCCAGGCTTGGTTCACCCAGATCTTCGGCGCGCCCTTCCACGATTTTGCGGGGTCTGTGGTGGTGCACGCCATGGGTGGCTGGATGGCACTCATGGCAGTCTGGCTGCTGGGACCGCGGCGGGGACGTTATGGCAAGGACGGCAGCATCCATCCCATGCCGCCGTCCAACATCCCCTTTCTCGCTCTGGGTTCCTGGATCCTCATCATCGGCTGGTTCGGCTTCAACGTCATGAGCGCGCAACGCCTGGAGGCGGTTCAGGGCCTGGTTGCGCTCAACTCCCTTATGGCCTTGGTAGGGGGGATGCTCACCGCTCTTGCTCTGGGTCGGGGGGATCCGGGCTTCGCCCATAACGGCGCTCTGGCAGGCCTGGTGGCCATCTGTGCCGGCTCGGATCTGGTGCAGCCCATTGGAGCGCTGGTCATCGGTAGCATTGCCGGCGCGATTTTCGTCTACCTCTTCACCCTGGTGCAGCACCGCATGCGCCTGGACGATGTCCTGGGCGTTTGGCCTTTGCACGGTGTCTGTGGGGTCTGGGGAGGGGTCGCCGTGGGGATTTTCGGTCTGCGCGCTCTGGGTGGAGCAGGAGGCGTGAGTCTGGGTGCCCAGTGCGCCGGAACCTTGCTGGGGGTCGTCATCGCCCTGGCCGGCAGTGCGGTGGTCTATGGTGCGATCCGCCGCTTCATCGGCATTCGCCTGGATCCGGAGGCAGAGTTCATGGGCCCCGATCTGGCTATCCACCACGTTGGTGCCTACCCTGAGGCGGACATCGAGAGGGCTTGAGGTGCGTGAAGCGATGGTATCTACGCTGCATTGGCCAGATCTGGAGCGGCCGCCGCGACGTCCATCGGCAGCCCACAAAGGCGATTTCGGCCACGTCTTCGTGGTAGGCGGCCAGCGCAGCATGGGCGGTGCCTTGGCCTTGGCAAGTCTCGCCGCCTATCGCGCCGGCGCCGGTCTGGTCACCGCCGTGGGGCAGGCGCAGAGCCAGATCTACCTGGCCGCGCAACTACCAGAGGCCACCTGGTGGGAATGGCCTGCCCACTTCCGCCGCCTGCCGGCCAACGCGGTGCTGGCGGTAGGGCCCGGTCTGGGCCAGGGGCTCGCCAGTCACGACCTGGTGCGGGAAATCGGCACCTTGTCGGTGCCAGCGGTCTGGGATGCCGATGCCCTCAATATCCTCGCGCGTCTTGGCCCCCAGCTCTGGTCACAGCCGGCAGAGCGTCTGGCGACACCCCATCCGGGGGAGGCGGCGCGGCTGCTGCAGAGCACCACGGTAGAGGTCCAGAAAGATCGAGTCGGTGCCATCCGCGCCTTGGCGGCTCGCTACGGCGGTACCTGGATTCTCAAAGGTGAGGGGACTCTGATCCTCGGGGCCATGGGTCTGTGGCGCTGTCCCCTGGGGAATCCCGGCATGGCGACGGGTGGCAGCGGGGACGTACTGACCGGGCTGTGCGCGGGCCTGATGGCCCAGGGGCTGAACGCAGCGCAGGCGGCCCAGCTGGCCGTCTGTGTCCACGCCCGCGCCGGCGACCTCGCCGCCCGTGCCCAGGGCGAGGCGAGCGTCATCGCCACGGATATCCTGGCATACGTCCCCCAGGCCCTGCGCGAGCTCATGGCATGACGACGGACATCGAGACCTTGCGCCAGTGGGATCGCCGCTATTTCTGGCACCCTTTCACTCAGATGGCCTGTTGGGGGGACGATGATCCCTGGATCATCGTCGAGGGTCGCGGCAACTATGTCTATGACGCCCAGGGCAGATGCGCCTTGGATGCCATCGCGAGCCTCTGGTGCAATGTCCACGGGCACCGGCATCCGCACCTGGACGCCGCCCTCGTGGAGCAGCTTGGCCGCATTGCCCACAGCACGGTATTGGGCGCCAGTCACCCCGGCGGCATCCGTCTGGCGCGGGCATTGGTGGAGCTTACGCCAGACTCCCTACAGCACGTCTTCTTCTCAGAGGACGGTGCTGAGGCGGTGGAGATCGCCATCAAGATCGCGGCGCAGTACTGGATCAATCGCGGACGTCCGGAAAAAACGCTCTTTCTGACCCTGGACAATGCCTATCACGGCGACACCGTGGGGGCGAGTTCGCTGGGTGGTTTTCCACTATTCCACCAGGTCTATGGCCGTCTGCATTTTCCATCCCGCCGGCTGCCCAGCCCCTATGTGCTTGCCGAAACGCAGGGCGATGCGGTGCGCGGGCTCGCGATCTGGTTACAGGCTCTGGACGCGCTCCTCGCCAGCGAAGGCGAGCGCACCGCCGCACTCATTCTGGAGGGAGGAGTGCAGGGAGCGGCGGGCATCCTCCCCTATCCGCCGGGTCTGCTGGCCGCGGCGGCACAGCGCTGTCGTGCACACGAGGTTCTGCTCATCGTCGATGAGGTGGCCACGGGCTTCGGTCGCAGCGGCAGCCTCTTCGCCTGTGAGCAGGAGGGAGTGGAACCGGATCTTCTGGCCCTTGGCAAGGGCATCAGCGGCGGGTACCTGCCTCTGGCAGCCACCTTGGCCAGTGAGGATATCTACCAGGCCTTTCTCGCGCCCTTTGCTGAAGCCAAGCAGTTTTACTATGGCCACACCTACACCGCAAACCCGCTGGCCTGCGCCGTCGCACTCGCCAGCCTCGAGCTTTTTGCCGAGCCGGGTCTGCTCACCGAGGTGCGGGCGAATATCGCGCGGCTGTCCCGGGGCCTCGAGCGCTTCGCCGAGCGTCCCTATTCCGCACCGGCCCGCCAATTTGGGCTCATGGCGGCTGTCCCCCTGCGCGATCCACACAGCGGTGCGGCTTTCCCCTATGGTGATCGGCGCGAATATGCGGTGTGCCGGAGAGCTCGGGATCTGGGTGTCTACCTTCGGCCCCTGGGCGACAGCATCGTCATCGTGCCACCGTTGTCGGTGACAGCGGAGGAGATTGGCACTATCCTGAGGGTATTAGATCAAGCCATGGCTGAGGAATGCGCCCGATGACCGCTACCGGAAGAACTGCTGCCGATATCATGACCCGCGAAGTCGTCAGCGTTGCGCAAGACGATGACGTCCAAACGGTCGCGAAGCGCTTGCTGGAATCGGGGCATCACAACTTGCCGGTTGTGGACAAGGACGGCAAGGTGGTGGGCATGATCGGCGAACGCGACCTGATCGATGCGAACCGCCAGATCCACCTGCCCACGGTACTGTCCTTGCTGGACAGCGTCATTCCCATTTCCGGCTGGCGCGAGTACGAGGAGGAACTGCGCAAGGCGACGGCGGTGACGGCGCTGCAGCTCGCCACGCCCAAGCCCGATGTGGCGCGGCTCGAGGATGGCGTCGAGGACCTTGCGGATCGGATCCTCAAGCGGAACATCCACACCCTCCCTGTGGTGGACGTCGACGGTCGTCTTCTCGGCGTCGTCAGCCGCTCCGATATCCTGAGGGCGCTCATCCAGGAATCATGAAGCGCTGGCGTTGGTGCCGTCGCGAGGATACCCGCGCCTTTGCCACGGCTCTGGTGGCCGCCAAACCCCTGCCGGCGGTCGTGTACCTGCACGGTGACCTCGGCGCCGGCAAGACGACCCTGGCCCAGGAGATCGTCCACGCGGCGGGCTACCGCGGCCTCGTGAAGAGTCCTACCTACACCCTCCTCGAGGTCTACGCGACGGCGCTGGGCAGCATCGTGCACCTCGACCTCTACCGCCTCGGCAGCGACGACGAGCTCGAGTTCCTGGGCCTGCGCGATTACCTGGATCAACCAGCGCTGTGGCTGATCGAATGGCCGCGTCGTGGGACGGCGACACTGCCGGAACCGGATCTCGAGTGTTTTCTGAGCCTCGAGCCCGACGCGAGTCATACCCTGTCGGCTCACGCCGTGGGCCTTGTGGGGCAGCGTCTGCTGGATGCCTTGGTGGAGGCAGTACCGGCGGGTCTGGAGGAGGAATCATGACGCGAAACCCCATCCGTATCCTCGATGCAACGGTGGCCGATCAAATCGCCGCCGGTGAGGTGGTGGAACGACCGGCCTCGGTGCTCAAGGAACTTCTGGAAAACAGTCTGGACGCTGGCGCTCAGCATCTGCGCATTCGTCTGGAGGACGGCGGCATGAGTCTGCTGGCGGTGGAGGACGATGGCATCGGCATTCCCGCCGAGGAACTGCCCTTGGCGCTGCAGCGCCACGCCACCAGCAAGCTCCGCCGGGCAGAAGACCTGCAGCGGATCCAGAGTTTCGGCTTTCGCGGCGAGGCCTTGCCAGCTATAGCTTCGGTGGCCCGTCTACGCATCCAGTCGCGGCCAGCGGAGGCGGCGGCTGCCCTGCAGATCGAGGTCGAGGGGGGACGTCTGGGGACGCCTCGGTATGGTCCGCGAGCGCCGGGGACGACGGTGGAGGTGCGGGACCTCTTTTTCAACGTTCCGGCACGGCGCAAATTTCTGCGCAGTGCGGCGACGGAGCTGGGGCGGATACAGAGGGTGCTGCGCCAGACGGCCTTGGTACATTTTGCCGTCGGTTTCGAGTTGCTGCAGGGGAGCCGGGTTCTGGCGCACTTCGCTCCTGCCGCTGAGGAACCGGCGCAGGATGCGCGGGTCGGGGAGATCCTGGGTCTGGATTTTCTCGCCAACTCCCTGCGTTTTACCCAAGAAGATGGCGAGTTGCAGGTATGGGGTTGGCTTGGTTTACCGACCCACAGCCGCGCCCGCGCCGATGAGCAGCACTTTTTCGTGAACGGTCGCCCGGTGCGTGATTCTGGTCTGAGTCACGCGCTGCGCGCTGCCTATGCCGATGTGCTCTATCAGGATCGGCATCCGGTGGCGGTCCTGCACCTGACCATGCCGCCGCACTGGGTGGACGTCAATGTCCACCCGGCCAAGACCGAGCTGCGCTTTGCCGACAGTCGCCGGATCCACGATTTTTTACGCCATGCCATCCGCGAAGTCATCGCCCACGAGACGCGACCCAGCCGTCCTCTGGCCCGAACCGCGTCCGCTCCGAGTGCCGTCGCGGGGGACCGCGGTCGGGGTGTTCATGCGGGCGCTGGGCCTGTCCGGGGGGTCAGCCCCACACCATCCCGTTCTCCCATCCAGCCCCCTGCCTCGATGGTGGCGGAGCCGGGCGCGCATTACTGGGAGCAGTTGGTCGCCCCGGTATACAGAGCGCAGGAAGATGCGGTCGATGTGACCGCAGCGTCGGCTATCCAGGAAAAGTTGGGGGCCGATGCACCGCCTTTGGGCTACGCCATCGGTCAGGTGCATCAGCGCTTTGTGGTTGCCGTCAATGCGCAGGGCTTGATCCTGGTGGACCAGCACGCCGCCCACGAGCGCATCCTCTACGAGCGCCTCAAGGCCCGGCGTACTGGTGAGCGTAGCCAGACACTGCTGCTGCCCCAGGTGCTGTCCTTGACCGCGGCGGATTTTGCCCGCCTGGACGAGCGGACGGAGCTCCTGACAGCCGCGGGTTTTCGGTGGACGGTGACGGGACCGCAGCACATCCACATCCAGGCTGGTCCTGCCGATATCCCCAGCGCGCAATATCCGGCTTTGTTTCAGGATTACCTGACGACGAGCTTTGCGCAGCTCGGCGATAGTGACGCCTTTCTTGCCGAACGGGCCTGCAAGGCAGCGATCAAAACCAATCACGAACTGAGCCTTGCGCAGATGAATGCGCTCCTGCGCGAGCTGGAGGCCTGCCCGCGATACAGCCAGTGCAACCACGGACGCCCCACCGTCGTGGAATTGCGGTTGGCGGAGCTGGATCGGCTTTTTCTGCGCGGCCGATGATCCCCGCCCTCTTTCTCATGGGTCCCACTGCCAGCGGCAAGACCGATCTGGCGTTGGCCCTGGCGGATACCCTGCCGGTCAGCATCATCAGTGTGGATTCCCTGCTGGTCTACCGCCACTTTGATCGCGGCAGCGCCAAGCCCTCGCGGGAATTGCGCGCGCGCTATCCCCACGCCCTCATCGACATCCGCGAACCCGAGGCCGTGTATTCCGCGGGGGATTTCTGCCGCGATGCCCGGATCGCCATCGAAGAGGCCCGAAGGGGAGGGCGGATACCGCTGCTCGTGGGGGGGACGGGCCTCTATTTCCGGGCGCTGGAGCGGGGCATTGCGGAGCTTCCCGCAGCCTCCTCCGAATATCGCGCAGCGCTGGCGGCGCGAGCCGAGCGGGAGGGATGGCCGGCATTGCACGCCGAATTGGCAGCGCTGGATCCGGCGCGGGCGCAGGCCATAGACCCCAGGGACCGCCAGCGCATTCAGCGCGCTCTGGAGATCCATCGCTTTGGTGGCCCGACCGAGCGCCGTTGGGCGCAGGGACTGGAGGGACCTATCCTCAAGGTGGCGCTGTGCCCGCCGCGAGCGGTACTGCACCAACGCATCGCATCGCGCCTCGAGGCCATGATATCCACCGGTTTTCTGGAGGAAGTGGAAATGCTCCATCGCCGCTATGGCCCACAGGATCTGCCGGCGATGCGCGCCGTGGGCTACCGGCAATTCTTTGCCTGGCAGCGCGGTGACATCCGGCTGGATGAAGCAAAACAGCAGGCACTTGCGGCAACCCGCCAGCTGGCCAAACGCCAGGAGACCTGGCTGCGCGGCGAGATGCTGCAGGCCAGGGTCGATCCCCTTGCCGACGACGCGCTCGCGTGCATACTTCGTCTGCTGGAAAGCGCTGGGGTGGGGGAGCCTTGAGGATGGTGCTGCCGCAAACACGGTCAACTCTTGTCAAGATACATGCTTTGCGCAAATCTGCCAAGGAAATCACGCAAGACGGGTCAAGTGCGCGCATCGGGGAATACCCATGATCAAAAATTCGGACGGTCTGGAACTGAAGGAAATTCTTCGTACCATTGGCACGGCGCGAACGCCATTGGGCGGCCGATTGAAGATGGTGGCGCTCTACCTGGCGTTCATCTTTTCGCTACTGGTGCCCATGGGAGTGCTCCTGATCTATTGGTTGTGGAAGCATGGAGCAAAGATCCAGGAAGAACGTCGGCTTTCGGGCCTCAAGGACTGGATCGTCTAAACGGCAGGGCCCCATAAGGGGCCCTTGTATCAGGGGTGTGGAGGTGGCCCGCCGGGACCACCGGGGGGTGGTCCGCCCGGACCTCTGGGAGGAGGACCTCCCGCACCCATGGGGGGAGGCGCACCAAACGCACCCGGAGGGGGTCCACCCGGGCCACCGGGAGGACGACCACCGAACACACCGGGAGGGGGTCCGCCAGGACCACCCGGGGGAGGACCGCGGAACCCGCCGGGGGGTGGTCCACCCGGTCCGACGGGAGGGGGAACGCCCGGACCGTCGGGGGGTGGCCCACCAGGTCCCCCGGGCCGCCCTGGCGGCGGGGGCGGCGGTGCCCCCGGAGCGGGTGGTGGTGGCGGCGCGACCCCAAGAGCGCTGAAAAAGGCTCCAGGTGGCGGTGGTGGCGGTGCTCCAGGCGGCGGAGCGGGCGGCGGCGGCGCGCCGGGCGGTGGTGGTGGCGGCGGCGCCGGGTAGTACTCGTAGTAGATCTGTGGATAGTAGTACCACAGTTCGTATTGCGCATAGAGTGGTGGAGAGTACCAGGACACGTAGGGCTGTGGAGGCGCCAGGTAGTAGTATTGGGGGTAATTGGAGAACCCGACACTGTACCCAGGCCCGCCCAGGTTCAAACTGAAATCCAGGGGGTCCGCTTGGGCTCCCGCAGCCGTGAGCAAGCCCGTCGACAGCATCGCTGCGAATAGGATTCGGTGTTTGCGGAACATCGTTTTTCTCCTTCCGAGAGCTGAGCATCCCGGTCTATCGGCAGCGTCCGCTCGCCCTTGCCGGCGGACCTGCCCGCAGAGTACAAGCAATTATCACGCCAAGGCAGGGTGTTGGACCAAGCGTCGATTTGCAACGGCTCGTGGACACTTCATCCGGCGATCCTGTGGCCAATGGTCGACACTGAGTCGGCGTTCGTCAACTCAGGTGCACTTCCACGCTCTAACTCAGCGTTCACGCAAGCAAAATTGCAGAGTGAATTTGTGCCCGATTAGCGACGTTTTGTAGCTGTGATGGGGAGAGACGCCTACTCGCAGCTTTCTACCCGCATGCGCTTTTGGGATGGAGGAGGAACGCTTTTCCCGTTCCCCCCGCTTCCAAAGCGCCAGCCTGCGGTCACTCGTATATGGATATCCCGAGTACCGATGACCGTGAAAAAGTCTTGCTTGGTAGTCGGATCGGAGTCAATCCATGGAAACTTCTTTGGCACGCCCAGACCATTGGCGTAGATCTGCATCAGAATCTCGGCCGGTGAACGATGGCCAACTTCGGGAAAGCAGCCCCTCGGACAAACTTTCTCGGCAGGTTTACGACAGAGTTTCAGCGCCTTGGCGTGCTACGCCAAGGCGCAAGCGCGGGGGGCGGTAAAATGGCGTGAGCCGGTGGACGACTCGGTGCAGTAGTGGTCCTCGGCGCCACACCCGGCCAACGGTTTCTTGTCCACCTGGGATTCGAGGTGGGGGCGGGCGTCAGCTACCAAGTCCGCTGGTAGATGGATAGTGGCATGGGCCGGC
>NZ_JAGDWX010000005.1 GCF_023256195.1 Acidithiobacillus sp. | reverse complement strand
GGTCCAACAGATCGTTGAACAAAAAGAGTCGCTCCGGGTAGCTGATCCAGGGATTGCTCCATTTACCCAGAGCCGAAAGGTTTTCGTAGTCGGAATATGGATTATCGGAACTCGGATGAAAATCCCTGTTCCCCGGTTCTCCGAGAGGAATGAGGGGCTGTGTCCAACCCGGATTTCCAACCAGGCCGCGGCCCGAGTAATACTCCGGCCAGGTGCGCTGGACGAAGTCGGAATCGGAGGCGGAGGTCGTCCACTGATGGCCCTGAGCCGTTACCTCGCCGTCGGCCATGAAGTCGGTAAACAGCGTATAGTGGTGGGCCAGCGCGTAAAGATTTGGCAGTTCCTTGGGGCCATAAAGATCCAGATGGGGATCGGCCCAGGCACCGGCCGCCCGGTAATCACCGAAATCCTCATCAAAGGTCTTGTTCTCCCGCAGGATGAAGACCACATAGCGGATGTGCTTGCGCAGAAAACTCGCGGTCTGCTGGTCCTGCTCCCTGCGCGTGGCTCTTTGTGCGGGGCTGAAGCCATCGTTGTGCAAAACGGCCTGCGTCCATTGGGGCAGTCGGTTTTGGATCTCCGCCAGAGGAATCCTCTGCACCAGACCGTCCATCATGTTTCCGACCCATTGATGCTGCACATTCGGCCCCGTACCCAAGCCCTTGGCCGCGACCACGTAGAGTGCCTTGTCTGCGACCGTCATGCCCGTGGGGTACCAGGCCGTGGGAATGAGCCCCATGGCCTTGCCACTGTCGAGATCGTAGACCGCGACGTCATTGTTACCGGCATTGGCAACAAAGAGGCGATCGCCGGCAATGGCCAAAGCGTCGGGATAGGAACCGGGAGGGGCATCGCTATAGGGGCTGTCGTCCAGAGTCGCCGTCAGCGTGAGGGTCGCACTGTTCACCTCCGCCACCCGATCGACGTTGGCCAAAGCGACGTAGACCTCAGGGCCATCCGGACGTGCCGCCAAGGCAGTGGGGTGCACACCCGCGGCCACGTGATCGGGACCCGTCTGTGGCCCCACCGCCACCGTACCCAGCAGCTTGAAGGATTCCGGATCCAGTACGGCTACGGCATCGGCGCCCCACAGGCTCACCACCAACCGCTTGCCACCGTCGGCCAGCGTCAGGGCGAAGGGATAGGGACCGACATTGCGGTACTGGGTCTTGCCCGTCTTGAGATCGATGCGCGCGATGCTGTTGCTGAGCATACCCGTCACAAAGAGATGTTCCTGCCGCGGTCCGAGCACCACCGCATCGGGGTAGAAGAGACGTGCTGCGCTCGGCCGGCGTTCGCCTTGATAGGTGTAGGGATACTGATCCTCGGGAAAAGGCTGCCACTGCAGGGGATAACGACGGACCAGCTGCACCTTGCCGTCCACATAGCGAAACATCGCGACGTCGTTGCTGTCGCCACCGGCGGTGAAAAACGTGCCGTCCGGACCCGACACGATCCCCTGGTAGAAGCTCTGGTGGCCCAGCCTCTGGATGTTGGCGGAGGTGTCCTTCGGTTCGTGCTGCGTCTTCTTTTTGTACGCCGCCAACTGATCCAGGGCCTGCAGAGTCCGCGCATCGTAGATGGTCACAGTCTGCGCATCTGTCGCCCCATTGGCCAGGACCGCAACACGATCCTCGCCAAGGGGCACGACGCTGGTTGCAAAATTGGGGGTACCGTTCACCGTGCCGACCGGCGAGACGACACGCCCTGTGGGCAGGACGTGGGTCACCCAATCGCGGTTGGCGGCATTGACGGTAATGGGACTCAAGATATCGCGAGTATCGCGCTCGGGCAGTAGGCTTTCGGCCGTAATACTACCGGCGTTGTGATAGACCGGAACGACGGGCGAAGCCTCAGCGCCCTGAAAAGCTTGCGCAAACTCCAGGGCAGCAGCAACCCCCAGGGCGATCCTAAACACGTGAAGACGAACAGGCACGAGATGCGGCTCCTTTTTTAAGATCCCGGGGGCGTCGCGGCGACCCCCTGCGATGGATCGTTGCCATTGGAATCAAACTTTCCGCGAGAACGCAGCAAAGACCGCTCTCGCCATGTCCAGCTGAGCTTCGAGGCAGCACGGACGACGCCGATCGCCTGGGCATAGCCACAGGCGCAACAGCATCCCGGAAGCCGTATCCATCCAGGAGCTCGGCGTGACGAGGCCCACCCAACTGTAGCCTCTACCCTACCATGGCAATGTGACCATATTATGACGATTTCTTCACATTTTTATGACAAACGTAGCTTTCGTCGGGAAAGAGACGCGCGCCGCTGGGGCGGGCTTGGCAACCAGACTTTCCGCGATCGGGAGAGGAGTATTACCGGCGTATGGGTCGGTTCAGGGCCCAGGTGGCGGCGTTGAGATAGAGCGCGATCAGCAGCCAGAAGCCGTAGGGAACGAGCAGCAGGGCCGCGAGGGTTTCGATCTGGGCAAAGATGAGGATGCAGGCCAGCACCAGAATCCAGAGCAGGATCAGATCCCACAGGGCCCACAAGGGGCGATGCAGCTTGAAGAAGAGCCAGGACCAGGCGGCGTTGGCGACGAGCTGCAGGGCATAGAGGGCTAGCGCCCAGGAGCGCAGGCGGGCGTCGTAGTGGACGAAGACCTCTGCTGCGGCGAGAGCCATGAGGACATAGAGTGCGGTCCAGACCACCGGAAAGACCCAGCCCGGCGGCATCAGCTTGGGCTTGCGCAAGCGTTCGTACCAGGCGTCGGGCCGAAACAGAGAACCGGAGCTCGCCACGGCCAGGGTCAGGGCAAGACTGATGGTGGCCACCAGTGGAAAGGGGAGCACGATCATCGGGGTTCCCGTTCGTGATGGCTTCGGAACGACAGCGCGTCTGACCGAACCGAAAGCTCACGAAGGTATGGAGGCTGGGCCCGGAATCGAACCGAGGTACGCGGCTTTGCAGGCCGCTGCATAACCACTCTGCCACCCAGCCGTAAAGGAAAAGGGGAAAGACCTGCTTTCCCCAAGAAACTGGAGCGGGAAACGAGGCTCGAACTCGCGACCCCAACCTTGGCAAGGTTGTGCTCTACCACTGAGCTATTCCCGCGTCGGATGACAAAGGTACGGATATCAGCTCTCCTTGTCAAGATGACTCGCCTGCCCCAGCAAACTGGGCCAGGCCGCCTGCAGGTAACCCACCATGCTCCAGAGCGTCAGCGCCGCCGCCACGACCAGGAGGACGATTCCCACCCGATGCGTCGGAATGGGCCCCAGCGGTTCGCGATAGACCAGAAAGAGAATGGCCAGCATCTGCAGGGTAGCCTTGAGCTTGCCCAGCCACGATACGGCCACCCGGTGGCGCTGACCCACCTCTGCCATCCACTCCCGCAGCGCCGAAACGGTAATCTCCCGTCCGACGATGATGCTGGTGAGAATTCCCGCCAGGACCACCGGCATCTCCTGGGTCGCACAGATGAGGATGAGCGCCGTTGCCACCATGATCTTGTCCGCGACGGGGTCCAGAAAGGTGCCGAAGGGCGATACGCCGCGATAGCGGCGGGCCAGATAACCGTCGGCCCAATCGGTGATGGCGGCAATGGCGAATACCGCCGTGGCACCGTAGGTCCGCAAGGTGCCACCGAGAAAGAAAAGGGCCACAAAGACCGGCACCAGCAGGATGCGGAGGATGGTCAGGAGATTGGGGATACGTGCCATCATCCGTTCTTGCCTCGCGCGTGAAAATGCGCGTAGATGCGTTGCGCCAGTTGGGCGTGGATCCCCTCCACCCGCTGCAAGTCTTCGACTCCGGCGTCACGGATACCGCGTAGACCGCCAAAGGCCCGGAGCAGGGCCACCCGCCGCTTCGGGCCGATACCACCGATGCTGTCCAGCTCCGACTCCTGTCGGGCCTTGGCGCGCCGTGCCCGATGCCCGGTAATGGCAAAGCGGTGTGCCTCGTCGCGGATCTCCTGAATGATCAGGAGCGCCGGATCGTTGCCAACAAGCTGCCGCGGCTGCGCCCACAGCGAGGTGTGCAGCCACTCGAGACCGGGGCGACGGCTCGTGCCCTTGGCCACACCGCAGAGCAGGATCTCACGAATCCCCAGGTCATCCAGGGCGGCCTGTGCCCGCGCCACCTGGGCGGGTCCCCCGTCGATAAAAACGATGTCGGGCAGGCTCTGGCCTTCCTGCTGCAGGCGTCCGTAACGACGATGGACGGCCTGCTCCATGGCGGCGTAGTCGTCTCCCGGGGTAATGTCCCGCATGTTGAAGCGTCGGTATTCGCTTTTGAGCGCTCCCTCCTCACCGAAAACCACGCAGGAGGCAGTCGCCGCTTCACCGCGCGTGTGACTGATATCAAAGCACTCCACCCGCTCCGGTAGGTGGTCCAGAGCAAAGAGCTCCTGCAGCAGGCGCATGCGCCGTCGCCCACCATCGGCGCGCTGCACACGCTGGCGCAGCGCCTCGCTGGCGTTGGCCACGGCCATGGCCAGCCAGCGTTTGCGCGGTCCTCGTTGCGGCTGCTCCAGGAGTACCTTGCGTCCGGCACTCTGGCCGAGGGCCGCGGCAAGGCTCGCCGCCGCGCGTGGCAGAACGTTCACGAGCAGATTGCCGGGAATCTCGCGCTCCCCGTAATACTGCATGAGGAAGGCAGCCATGACCTCACTGCCGCGGGCGGTGTCCGGATGCTGCGGGAAGATAGCCCGCCCTCCCAGCTGACGTCCGTGGCGGATGAAGGTGACGAAGACCACCCACTGGCCGCCCTCCTCCACTGCGGCCAGCACATCGAAGTCTCCGCCACCGGCCTGGGCGACGTACTGCCGCTCCTGAATCTTGGACAGGGCCGCGATCTGGTCGCGACGCCGGGCCGCCTCTTCAAAATCCAGGGCTTCCGCCGCCGCCAGCATCCGTTGTTGCAGGGCACGAATGGCCTCGTCGCTCTTGCCCTGTAGAAAGCGCAGGGCATCTTGTAGATCCCGCTGGTAGGCAGCCGTGTCGATGTGCCCGACACAGGGTCCGCTGCAGCGGCGGATCTGGTAATGCAGGCAGGCCCGACTGCGATTGTGGAAAACACTGTCCTCGCAGGTGCGCAGGCGGAAAGCCTTCTGCAGTAGAACCATACTCTCGCGCAGGGCCGAGACAGCCGGATAGGGGCCGAAATAGTGACCTTTGCCGCGCTGGGCACCGCGGTGCAGGCTCATGCGCGGGAAGGCGGTGCTGGTATCGATGTAGAGGTAGGGATAGCTCTTGTCGTCGCGCAGCAGGATGTTGTAGTGCGGCCGATGCTTCTTGATGAGCTGTGCTTCCAGCACCAGCGCCTCGGTTTCGGTGTGGGTGACCAGCACCTCCACCCGCGCCACCTGAGCGAGCATCGCCAGGGTCTTGGGACTGTGTCGGGTTTTCTGGAAATAGGAACTGACCCGGCGCTTGAGATTGCGGGCCTTGCCGACGTAGAGAATGTGGCCATCCGCCGCCAGCATTTGATAAACCCCGGGCTGGCTTCCCAGGGTGCGCAGGAAGCCCTTGAGGTCAAAAGGTTCTTCCTGGATCTCGGTGCCGTCACTCGCGGTCTGCGCCGGAACGCCCATGAGCCCTCGTTGCCCCCTTCAGGCCGACCCTGCGCGGTCGGCCAGCAAACGCAGATACTCCCAGGTATAGATGCCGGTACTGTGGCCGTCGCTGAAGAAGAGTTGCACGGCGTAGTTGCCCACGGCCTGGATGTCCGTCAGGTTCACGTCTTCCTTGCCGGTGATGATCTGAGCCTGCTCCGGGGTGTGTCCCTTGCACTCGGCGCAGGGACACTCCACCCGCAGCGTCTCAAAGGACAAGCGACTGGTGCTGCCATCGGCCCAGTCGATCTCCAGCACCCGACTGATGGTGAGCGGGCGCAGTTCGGTGGGTTGCGTGCGGGTTTCGGACATGGGGCTCTCACTTGCACTGGCCAGGGTTCGATGCCCTAGGGTACAATCCGTCGCTCCCAAAGGGAATGCTTCGCAAGGATCACACATGAAAATCTCTGCTTTCGACATCCGCCCCGGCAATATTCTCGAATACGAAAAAGGCCTCTGGCGTGTGCTCAAGACAGACTTCGTCAAGCCCGGCAAGGGTGGCGCCTTCATGCAGGTGGAGATGAAAAACATCGAAACGGGCACGAAGACCAACCAGCGCTTCCGCTCCGAAGAGAAAATGGAAAAAGCCGTGGTCGAGCCACGGACCATGCAGTTTCTCTATGCCGACGGCAGCGGCTATGTGTTCATGGACAACCAGAGTTTCGAGCAGATCACCCTGGGGGAGGACCTGCTGGAAGGCCAGACGGGCTATCTGCTGCCCAATACCGAGATTCAGGTCAATCTGCACAACGATCGGCCCATCGGTGTGGAACTTCCCCCGGTGGTGGTCCTGGAAGTGGTGGAAGCGGAGCCCTCCATCAAGGGACAGACGGCGACCAGCTCCTACAAACCCGCCCGCGTAGAAACGGGCATCACGGTCATGGTGCCGCCTTTCGTCAATGCGGGCGAAAAGATCCGGGTCAATACTTCCGACGGCAGCTACGTCGACCGGGCCTGAGGGGAGTCCCCCGTGCTGCGGTTCCTCGCCAATCTGCTCTGGTTCCTTTTGGGCGGAGTGGTGATGGGCTTGGGCTGGTGGCTTGCCGGTATCCTGGCGGCCATCACCATCATCGGTATTCCTTACGCCATTGCCGCCTTTCGCATCGGCGCTTTCTCTTTCTGGCCTTTTGGTCGCGCCATCGTCGATCGTCCGAGTTCCGACCTCGGTCGCGGCATCGGGCTCATCGGCAATGTGATCTGGGCCGTTTTCCTGGGGTGGTGGCTTGCCTTGGGACACCTCATCAGCGCCCTGCTCTGTGCCATCACCATCATCGGTATTCCCTTTGCCTGGCAACACCTTCGCCTAGCGGCGCTGTCCCTCGCCCCCTACAGCAAAGCCATCGTGACGACCTGAACAGCGTCAGGATTTATGCGGGTGGGACGTGGGGGCGTCGTGGGGAATGACCCAAACGAATATCTCGTTCTTGCCAATCAGACCAAGGCGACGACGCGCCAGGTCGGCAATGGCCCCGTCACCGTGCTCCAGACTCTGGACCTGCGCCGCCAGCTTGGCGTTGCGCTGCTCCAATTCCTGGAGATGGGCTTCACGCTGGTGCAATTGGCTCTGCAGCGATGCCACGTTCCACCAGCTTCCCGCTCCGAACCACAGGGGGTATTGCAGCAGCAGTAGCACGAGGAGCAGGACGATATCCACGCGACTAAAATCCAGCGCGCGCCAAAGCCCGATGATCCGGTCGGTCTCCAATTTTCGGGAAGATATTGCGATGGCCACGGGTTATCTCGCCTCACTGAGCGCACGACTGCGTTTATACGCTTTTTAGTCGAGATTGTAAAAAGCGCCGAGTCCGGGAAACCGCGCGTTATCCCCCAACGCTTCTTCGATGCGCAACAGACGGTTGTACTTGGCCACACGATCGGTGCGGGACAGCGATCCGGTCTTGACCTGACCGCAGCCGGTGGCGACGGCGACATCGGCCAAGGTCGTATCTTCGGTCTCACCGGAGCGGTGCGAGACCACGGCGGTATAGGCGTGGGTCTTCGCCAGTTCGATGGCCTGCAGGGTCTCGCTCAAGGTTCCGATCTGATTGAGCTTGATGAGAATGCTGTTGGCCACGCCGCGATCGATGCCCTCGCGCAGAATATCGACATTCGTCACAAAGATATCGTCGCCGACCAGCTGGATGCGATCGCCCACGCGATCCGTGAGCATGACCCAGCCATCCCAATCGTTCTGGTCCATGCCGTCCTCGATGCTGATGAGGGGATAACGCTCCACGAGATCGGCCAGATATTGCACAAAACCGGCACTGTCGAGACTGCGACCTTCGCTGGCCAGGTGATATTGACCGTCGCGATAGAACTCACTGGACGCGACATCCATGCCCAACCAGATATCCTCGCCAGCCGTATAGCCGGCGCGCTCGATGGCTTCCAGCAGCAGCTCCAAGGCCGCCTCGTTGGACGGCAGATCCGGCGCAAAGCCGCCCTCATCGCCCACGGTGGTGGCCAGACCCCGCCCGTGCAGCACGGCCTTCAGGGAATGGAAGGTCTCTACCCCCATCTGCAGGGCCTCGGAGAAGGACTCCGCCCCCGCCGGTATGATCATGAACTCTTGCATATCCACGTCGTTGTCGGCGTGGGCACCGCCGTTGATGACGTTCATCATGGGCACCGGCAAGAGCAGCGGGCCAAGACCGCCAATGTAGCGGTAAAGGGGCTGCCCCAGGCTGCGGGCGGCCGCCTGGGCACAGGCCAAGGACACACTCAGAATGGCGTTGGCACCCAGGCGGGCCTTGTTGGGCGTGCCGTCCAGAGCGCGGAGGGCGGTGTCGATGGCCTCCTGATCTTCCACTTCCATGCCCAGCAGACTGTCCTGAATCTCCCCACGCACGTGTTCCACGGCACGACGCACGCCCTTGCCGTTGTAGCGCTCGCCCCCATCGCGCAGCTCCACCGCCTCGCGCTCGCCGGTGGAAGCACCGCTCGGCACGATGGCCTGGCCGACCACCCCGTTTTCCAGGGTGACTTCGGCTTCCACCGTGGGGTTACCACGGGAATCCAAGACTTCGCGGGCGTGGATCTGGACGATGGCGGTCATGTCAACTCCTCGGGATGGTTTTCGGGAAAATCGTGGGCCTTGACGGCGCGGTCCAAGTCCTTCAGCACACGCAGCAGCGTCTCCATGCGCTGCAAGGGCCAGGCGTTGGGACCGTCGGACAGGGCGCAGGCCGGATCGGGATGGGTTTCCATGAAGAGGCCGGCGACGCCCGCCGCCACCGCCGCCCGCGCCAGGACCGGCACGAACTCGCGCTGGCCACCGGAGCGGTCCCCCTGGCCGCCGGGCAACTGCACCGAGTGGGTGGCATCGAAAACCACCGGGCACTCGGTCTGCCGCATCACGGCCAGGGAACGCATGTCAGAGATGAGGTTATTGTAGCCGAAACTCACGCCGCGCTCGCAGACCAGAATCTGCCGGTTGCCTGTCTCCTGTGCCTTGCGCACGACGTGGATCATGTCCCAGGGCGCCAGGAACTGGCCTTTCTTGATATTGACGGGCTTACCCGCTGCCGCGACTGCCTGGATGAAGTCTGTCTGCCGACACAGAAAGGCTGGGGTCTGTAGTACATCCACCGCCTGCGCCACGGCCGCCACATCCTCTTTTTCGTGGACATCGGTCAGCACGGGCACGCCCAGTTCGCTGCGGACCTTTTCCAGAATACGTAAGCCCTCGTCCCGGCCTGGCCCGCGAAAACTCTTGCCCGAGGAACGATTGGCCTTGTCGTAGGAGCTCTTGTAAATGAATGGGATGTCGAGCTTGGCGCAGATGTCCCGTAGCGTTTCCGCCGTGGACAGGGCCAGGGATTCGTTCTCGATGGCACAAGGGCCGGCGATGAGAAAGAAGGGCCGCTCCAGACCGACCTCATAACCACAGAGTTTCATGGGCGACGCTCCTTGGCGTAGTGCTGGGCCGCCGCCAGAAAAGCGTCGAACAAAGGGTGACCCGCGCGCGGATTGCTGGTGAACTCCGGATGAAACTGGCAACCCAGGAACCAGGGGTGGTCCTGTAATTCCACCACTTCCACCAACTCGCCATCCACCGATCGCCCCGTAAAGCGCAACCCCGCCGCCGCCAGCGGGGCGAGGTAGCGATTGTTGAACTCGAAGCGGTGACGATGACGTTCGCGGATCTCTGTCGTCCCGTAAGCCTGCGCCGCGAGGCTCCCCTCCAGCAGACGACAGGTCTGCTCGCCCAAACGCATGGTCCCACCGAGGTTACCCCCGGCTTCGCGATAGGTGACTCGCCCTTCCGGATCCGTCCACTCGGTCATCAAGGTGATCACCGGGGCCGGCGTCTGCGGATCCAGCTCGGTGCTGTTGGCCTCGGCCAGGCCCGCCCGGTGACGGGCAAACTCCACCACCGCCAGCTGCATGCCCAGACAGATACCCAGGTAGGGAACTTTCTGCTCGCGCGCGTAGCGGATGGCCTCGATCTTGCCTTCCGTACCGCGGCCGCCGAAACCACCCGGCACCAGGATCGCGTCTGCCTCTTGCAGCAGATCCCGAGCGCCGCGGTTTTCGATATCCTCGGCATCCACATACAGGAAGCGAATTTTCCGACGCGCCCGCAGACCCGCATGCAGCAGCGCCTCGGACAGCGACTTGTAAGACTCCGTCAGGCCCACATACTTGCCCACCAGGGCCACGCAGACCTCCCCCTGGGGGTGCATCATGGCGTCGACGATACCCTGCCAGACGGATAGATCCGGCGGTGGCGTCTGCAGACCGAGATCTTCCACCACCAGGTCATCCAGGCCCTGATCGTGGAATAGTAAGGGGATGCGATAGATGCTGTCGGTATCGATGGCAGAGATGACCGCCCGCTCGGGCAGGTTGGAGAAGAGCGCAATCTTGGCCCGATGATCGGCGGGAATGGGACGGTCCGCACGACAAAGCAACACATCGGGCTGGATACCGATGGCCCGCAGCTCGCGCACGGAGTGCTGCGTCGGCTTGGTCTTCATCTCTCCCGCCGAGGGCAGGTAGGGCACCAGGGTCAGGTGCATGAAGAGGCTATTGCCCCTGCCCTCCTCCACTGCCATCTGACGGATGGCCTCCAGGAAGGGTTGCGACTCGATATCGCCCACCGTGCCGCCGATCTCCACCAGCGCCACGTCCGCATCGCCCGCTCCCAGGCGTATGCGCCGTTTGATCTCGTCGGTAACGTGGGGGATGACCTGCACGGTGCGCCCCAGATAGTCGCCGCGCCGCTCCTTCTCGATAACCGTCTGGTAAACGAGGCCGGTGGTGAAATTGTTGCGCTTGCTCATCTTGCTGGAGAGAAAGCGCTCGTAGTGACCCAGGTCGAGGTCGGTCTCGGCGCCATCGGCGGTGACAAAGACTTCACCGTGCTGAAAGGGGCTCATGGTACCGGGGTCGACGTTGATGTAGGGGTCCAGCTTGAGCATGGTGACCTTGAGGCCACGGGCTTCGAGAAGGGCGCCCAGGGCCGCTCCCGCTGCGCCTTTGCCCAAGGAAGAGACCACACCCCCGGTGACGAAAATGTACTTGCTCATGCGCCTCGCCACAGCCCCGACAGACCGACGCATGGTAGCCAATTCAGGCTTCCGGCACAATTGGAAAAGAGCCGGAGTCCGATCCCGCCACAGGGCCTGGATCTGTACATCATCAGGCTAGGGACCGTGACCTTCCGCGGAACGGAGTGCTGGAACGTGACGCATTTTGGCAGCTTCCGCGCCCCGATATGTCACCCTGCCCTTTCACGCCGAGGGTTGCTGAACCTCCGACTGCTCCGACTCCGCCGCGCGTCAATCGGCCAACAGATCCACCTCCACGTCCAGACCCAGGATCTTCTCCTCCAGAACCCGGATCTCGTCGCGCAATGCCGCCGCCTGCTCAAACTCCAGGTTACGGGCGTGGCGATGCATCTGTTCCTCCAGCTCTCGGATACGCTTGGCCAAGGCTTGGGGATTCTGGACACCGGCGTAGGCCGGGGCCGGCTCCGCCGCTTTGAGGCGCGGCCCACTGCCGTTGCGGCGATAGACTCCCTCGATGATGTCCGCCACCGGCTTGACGATGCCCTTGGGCGTAATGCCATGCTCGGCGTTGAATCGAATCTGCTTGTTGCGACGCCGCTCCGTTTCTTCCATGGCACGGGCCATGGAGCCCGTGATGGTATCGGCATAGAGAATGGCGCGGCCGTGGAGATTGCGGGCAGCACGACCGATGGTCTGGATGAGGGAACGCTCCGAACGCAGAAAGCCTTCTTTATCGGCATCCAGTATGGCCACCAGCGCCACCTCGGGCATATCCAGACCCTCGCGCAAGAGATTGATACCGATGAGGACATCGAAGACCCCCGCGCGCAGATCACGGATGATCTCCACCCGCTCCACCGTCTCGATGTCCGAGTGCAGGTAGCGGCACTGGATGCCCAATTCGTGCAGATAATCGCTGAGATCCTCGGCCATGCGCTTGGTCAGGGTGGTCACCAGTACCCGCCATCCGCTGGCGATGACTCCATGGATCTCGCTCACCAGATCGTCCACCTGCCCCTTGGCCGGGCGCACCTCCACCTCCGGGTCCACCAATCCGGTGGGCCGCACCACCTGCTCCACGATGCGCCCAGAGCGCGCCAACTCGTAGGGACCGGGGGTAGCCGAGATGAAGATGGTCTGCGGCATCAGGGCTTCGAATTCCGGAAACATCAGGGGCCGATTATCCAGCGCCGAGGGCAGGCGAAAACCGTATTCCACCAGGGTTTCCTTGCGCGAACGATCGCCCTTGTACATGCCCCCGAACTGAGGCACGGTGACGTGGGATTCGTCGATGAACAGCAGGGCATTGGCGGGCAAATAGTCCATGAGGGTCGGCGGCGGCTGACCCGGCGCCCGCCCCGACAGATAGCGGGAGTAGTTCTCGATGCCCGAACAGTAGCCCAGCTCCGCCATCATCTCCAGATCGAAGCGGGTCCGCTGCTCCAGACGCTGCGCCTCCACCAGTTTGTTATCGCGGCGCAGCGCCTCCAAACGTTCGCGCAGCTCGTCCTTGATCTGCTCGATGGCCGTGAGTATCTGCTCGCGCGGCGTCACATAGTGGCTCTTGGGGTAGACCGTGTAGCGCGGCAGGCGGGTGATGGTCTTGCCCGTGAGGGGGTCGAACAGGGAGATACGCTCGATCTCATCGCCGAAGAGCTCTACCCGAACCGCCTCGTCCTCACTCTCCGCCGGCCAGATGTCGATGACATCGCCGTTCACCCGAAAGGTACTGCGCTTGAGCTCCAATGGATTGCGGCTGTACTGCATGTCCGCCAGCCGCCGCAGGATGGCCCGTTGATCCATGGCATCCCCCTCGCGCAGGTGCAGGATCATGTTGTGATAGGCGGCGGGATCGCCCAAGCCGTAGATGGCCGACACCGTCGCGACGATGATGACGTCGGGACGTTCCAGGAGCGCCTTGGTGGCCGACAGCCGCATCTGCTCGATGTGGTCGTTGATGGAGGCATCCTTCTCGATGAAGGTATCCGAGGAAGGCACGTAGGCCTCGGGCTGATAGTAATCGTAGTAACTGACGAAATATTCCACCGCGTTGTGCGGAAAAAAGGCCCGGAGCTCCGCATAGAGCTGTGCTGCCAGGGTCTTGTTGGGAGCCATGACAATGGCCGGCCGCTGCGTGCGGGCGATGACATTGGCCATGGTAAAGGTCTTGCCCGAACCCGTAACGCCCAACAGGGTCTGGAAGGCCTCCCCCGCCGCCAAGCCCTCCACCAGTTCGGCGATGGCCGCAGGCTGGTCTCCACAGGGCGGAAAAACACTTTCCAAACTCAGAGCTTTTTCCATATCTCCCTCCACGGACCCACGGTCCCCAGGATACACAGGCCCCACCCACATCGAAATACTTTTGCTCCGCTGTGCATCCGATAATAGAATGGTGCCCGAGCGCCCATAGCTCAACCGGATAGAGCAACGGCCTTCTAAGCCGTAGGTTGCAGGTTCGATTCCTGCTGGGCGCGCCAAACAAAACAATAAGATAGGAATCACTCTTGAAGCCATAAAGAGTTTATGCCACCCTAATGCCATACTTGAGTCCGAAAACGGGTGGCAAGGATGGCGACGATTCGCGCTAGAAAAGATCAAGACGGCATCGTGATCGGCTGGCAAGCGCAGATCAAGCGCAAGGGCTTCCCCTTGGTTGTCAAGACGTTCAGAACCAAGTCAGAGGCCACACATTGGGCCACCATCACCGAGGCGGAGATGCTGCGCGGGGTATTCGTCCAGCGCAACGAATCCGAACAAACCACGGTAAAGGACTTGCTGGAACGGTACCAAAGCGAGGTGCTTCCCACTCTCAAGGGTGGCTATCGTGAGCAATCGCGGATCAAAGCCCTACAAGCTGGCCTTGGCGCATATTCGCTGGCAGCACTAAATTCATCCATGATCGCAAAGTACCGAGACAAGCGGCTTTCAACGATCAGTCCAAAGACGGGTCGGCTTGTCTGTGCCCAGACGGTCAAACACGAGCTAGGCTTGCTCCAGAGGGCGTTGAAAATGGCCACGATGGAATGGGGTATTGCGCTGCCTGGGGGGATACCTACCGCCATGGTGAAAAAGCCTTCTCTGCCTTCCGCGCGAGATCGCCGTTTGGTCGATGACGAAGAGGAAAGGCTGTTGGCCGCATGTGCCGAATCGCGCAACCCGTGGCTGCGCCCGTGTGTCATCTTCGCGATCGAAACGGCTATGCGGGCCGGGGAGATGTTGGAGAAGTGGGAGCTTGATAAAAACTCCGGCAAGCAGGTGAAAAAGAGTGTCGGCCTGCAATGGTCGGATGTGGATCTGAAAAGGCGCACTGCACACTTGCCCAAGACCAAGAACGGCGATGCTCGCACTGTGCCCTTGTCCAGCCGTGCTGTGGCCGTGCTAGATAGTCTGCCGCGCACCTTGGACGGTCGGGTGTTCGGCACCACGTATGAAGGTATTCACCAAGCATTTGTGCGGGCCTGCCGCCGTGCAGACATTGAGGATCTGCGATTCCATGACCTACGCCATGAGGCCACGTCCCGCCTCTTTGAGAAGGGCTTCAACCCTATGGAAGTGTCGAGCATCACTGGCCACAAGACATTGCAGATGCTCAAGCGATACACACACCTGCGGGCTGAGGATCTGGCAAAGCGGATGGGATGAGCCCTTGTTTCGAAAGACCCTGTGTTGAACATAGGGCCACGATCTGGCCGACCCTTACCAATAGCACGGGTTAACAAAATCAATGATCTACGAAAATCCGTAGCGATACGCGCCCGTCACGCGGCATTTCCGCTCTGAGGTACGTTTGCCCGTCCGCTGCCCAAAATCGAGCGCTACGACAAAATAAACGGCATATTTTTTTGGAGCGGGTCTGGCCGTATCACGGAAGCCTGGGGCTCCCGCATACCGTCCCCGCGAGCGACAAGTTCCTTCCATCCCTCCGCGGTCACGCCGATGATTGCCTGAATACCGCGAGTCCTTTATCTTCTTGCCCATACAAGGAGGAAATTATGCGCCGCTTATCCTTTGGTGTTGCTGGGGTGCTGATGTGGACAATGCTGAGTTCGGCGTCGGCATGGGCCGTGACTTGTCCCGAACGCGTACTGTCCCAGCGGCCGGCAGAGTTTGGTCCTTGGCCGGGTGCCCAGATCT
>NZ_JAGDWX010000024.1 GCF_023256195.1 Acidithiobacillus sp. | reverse complement strand
CTCGATTTTGTCGTCCAGCGTGCCGAGGATGTGGGCGATGGCGCGTTGTTCGGGGAGGGGGGGTGTAACAATAAACATTTGCCGCAAGTGCATCGGGCCGTAGTTAAGCTGAGCGCTGCCCGTCGCAAATGAAAGTATCTGCGATTGGTAGTAATGCGATATCAGAAAGTACTTTAGGAAGCGCCTGTCAAGGTCGGCCCCTCTTGGCCGCATGCGTATGACGCTTGTGTTGAGCATGCAGGGCAAATCAGAATTTTCTACGGTGGCAATTCGTCCAAGCGTTCCAGAGCTGGAGACTACGTAGTCTTTAGGATCAAGCAGGAAGTGCTTGTACTTGCCAAGCGCTTCCTCCTCAGAGATATGGCTCATCGCTGAACGATCCAAGCGACCGTCAACAAGGCATCGAATATTTACGAACGGTATGCCTTTGGGCACGTACTGCCAATTGCGGATACCGGGACCTTCCTGGAAGAACACCATCTCCTCGAACGGACGGATCGACCATCCATCAGGCAAGAAATCTGCAATCTGATCGGCGTAAACGTAGCTCATTCGTACCCAAGCTCCTTCAGGTTTGCCTCGATCGCCGCATCGAGCCTGCCGGCTTCCTCACGCTGCGCGCGCCACTGGCTGGAGAGCCGCGCCATTTTTTCCTCGAAAGGCTCTCCGTCGTCCTCCTGCTGCGCCGCGCCGACGTAGCGCCCCGGTGTCAGCACGTAACCGTGCTTGCGGATCTCCTCAATCGAAGCCGACTTGCAGAAGCCCGCCACATCGGCGTACTCCCCTGCGCCTTGTTCACCGCGCCAGGCGTGGTAGGTATCGGCAATTTTCTTGATCTCTTCGTCCGTGAGTTCGCGCCGGGTGCGGTCCACCAGCACGCCCAGCTTGCGCGCGTCGATGAACAGCACCTGCCCGCGCCGGTCGCGCCAGCCCTTGCCAGGGTTTTTGTTGCGGGCCAAAAACCACAGGCAGGCGGGAATCTGCGTGGAGTAGAAGAGCTGCCCGGGCAGCGCCACCATGCAGTCCACGACGTCGGCATCCAGCATCGCCTTGCGAATCTCGCCTTCGCCGCTCTGGTTGGAGCTCATCGAGCCGTTGGCCAGCACCACGCCGGCGGTGCCGTTGGGCGCGAGGTGGTGGTAGATGTGCTGCAGCCAGGCGTAGTTGGCGTTGCCCACGGGCGGCACGCCGAATTTCCAGCGCACGTCCTCGCGCAGGCGCTCACCGCCCCAGTCGGAAATGTTGAAGGGTGGATTGGCGAGGATGGTGTCGAATTTCAGGTCGCGCAGCTCGTCTTTGTGGAAGCTGCCCTCGTTGTTCCAGCGGATGTCGGCATCGATGCCGCGCACCGCGAGGTTCATCTTGCACAGCCGCCAGGTGGTGTAGTTGCTCTCCTGCCCGTAAATCGCGATGTCGCCGATGCGCCCGCCGTGCTCCCGAACGAACTTTTCGCTCTGCACGAACATGCCGCCCGAGCCGCAGCAGGGGTCGTAAACGCGGCCTGAGTAGGGTTCGAGCATTTCCACCAAGACGCGCACCACCGAGCGCGGGGTGTAGAACTCGCCGCCGCGCTTGCCTTCGGCCCCGGCGAACTGGCCGAGGAAATATTCGTACACGCGGCCGAGGATGTCTTTAGAACGGCTGCCCTCTTCGCCCAGCGCAATGCCGGAGATGAGGTCGATCAGCTCACCCAGCATCACCTTGTTGAGCGCGGGGCGGGCGTAGTCCTTGGGCAGCACGCCCTTGAGCGACTCGTTGTCCTTCTCGATGGCGCGCATGGCCTCGTCGATCAAGGTGCCGATCTCGGGCCGCTTGGCGTTGGCTTGTAGGTGCGACCAGCGCGCCTCTTTGGGCACCCAGAACACGTTGTCGGCGAGGTATTCGTCCTTGTCCTCGGCGGCCTGGGCGTCTTCGGCCAGCAGTGCTTGGTACTTGGCCTCGAAGGCGTCGGAGATATACTTCAAGAAGATCAAGCCCAGCGCGACGTGCTTGTAGTCGGAAGGCTCCATGTTGCCGCGCAGTTTGTCGGCGGCCTTGAAAAGCTCGGCCTCGAAGCCGAGGGTGCCTGCCTGTTTACCCGTACCGTTCTGTGCCATCGTTTGCTTCGCTTTTCGGGCTCCAGCGCCTTAGGGTGCGCCTTGCCGCGGAAGATTCTTGGTGGGAATTCTGGGTCACTGAACCCCGCCCTTACGTGGCGAGGATGCGGGGAGCCCTGGGGGGGTCTTGGCCCAGGGCATCGGGATTTTCCGCAGACCCTCCCTGGGAAGTCCTCGGGTCAGAAGGGAATATCGTCGTCAAAGTCTTCCTGCGGGGCCGGCGGCATCTCGCGGTTGCTGCGCGCCGAGCTGGCACTGGGGCTCGCGCTGCTGCGCGGTCCATCGTCATCGAGACTGGCGCTGCCGCCGCTGCGCCCACCGACCAGTTGCAGACGGTCGCCAACGATCTCGGTGGTATAGCGCTCCTGGCCCTCTTTATCGGTCCACTTGCGCGTCTGCAGCCGGCCTTCGACGTAGGCCATGCTGCCCTTGCGCAGGTATTCCCCGGCGATCTCTGCGGGACGCCCAAAAAAAACCACCCGGTGCCATTCGGTACGCTCCTGCCGGTTGCCCTCCCGGTCCTTGAAAGTTTCCGAGGTGGCCAGATTCAGGGTGGCAATGGCGCCGCCGCTGGGCTGATAGCGCATCTCCGGATCCCGACCCAAGTGTCCCAACAAGATGACCCGATTCACTCCCGCCATATTTTCCTCCTTGTGCCAGGGACGAACGCCCCGAAAAACTCTATACTAACCCATTCTCTCCAAGGCCAAAGCCAAGACGAATATGGACCACATCCACATCCGCGGCGCCCGCACCCACAACCTCAAGAATATCAGCCTCACTCTACCGCGAGATCGTCTGGTCGTCATCACGGGGTTGTCGGGCTCGGGCAAGTCTTCCCTTGCCTTCGACACCCTCTACGCCGAGGGCCAGCGGCGCTACGTCGAGAGCCTGTCGGCCTACGCGCGGCAGTTTCTATCCCTCATGGGCAAGCCGGATGTGGATGCCATCGAGGGTCTGTCGCCCGCCATCGCCATCGAGCAGAAAGCCACCTCCCACAACCCCCGCTCCACCGTCGGCACGGTCACGGAAATCCACGATTATCTGCGCCTGCTCTACGCCCGCGTGGGCACGCCTTGGTGCTGCGGGGCGCCCATCCAGAGCCAGAGCATCGCCCAGATGGTAGATAGTCTCACGGCCTTGCCCGAGGGCCAGCGCCTCATGATCCTGGCACCGGTGCTGCGGGATCGCAAAGGCAGTCATGAGGAGCTCATCGCCGGACTGCGGGCGCGCGGGCTGATCCGCGCACGGGTGGATGGTCAGTTGCTGGAGCTGGACGCCATTCCTCCCCTGGACCCCAAGCGCAAGCATCGCATCGAGGCCGTGGTCGACCGCCTGGTCCTGCGCGCGGACTCAGCCACCCGCCTGGCGGAATCCCTGGAGACGGCGCTGCGCCTGGCGGAGGATCAGGCCATTGTCGTCCTGATGGGACCGGACCTGGAAGAAGAGCGGCTCTTCTCGGCCCAGCACGCCTGTCCCCAGTGCGGACGCTCTTTTCCGCCCCTGGAACCACGCTTGTTCTCCTTCAACAATCCCGCCGGCGCCTGCCCGCGCTGCGATGGTCTTGGGGAAGTCACCTTCTTTGACCCGCAGCTGCTGATCCCCAACCCTGCCCTGAGCCTTGCCGACGGCGCCATCGTGCCCTGGAACCGCCGCCACCAGGAGCACTACACGCCCATCCTCATCGCCCTGGCCGAGCATCTGGGTTTTTCCCTCTACACCCCCTGGCAAGAACTGCCGGAATCCGTGCAGAACATTCTCCTGCACGGCAGCAAGGAGCCCATTCCCATGCGCCAAGGGCGCAAGACGACGCCGCAGCGTTTTGAGGGCATCATCCCCAGCCTCGAGCGTCGTTTGCGGGAGACGCAGTCCAGCCTCATCCGTGAGGAAATACTGCGCTACATGGGGCGCCTGCGCTGTCCCGTCTGTCACGGCAGTCGCCTGCGGGAGGAGGCTCGCATGGTGCGCGTAGGACAGCTGGCCATCCACGAAGCCTCCGCGCTGTCCATCGCCGAAGCGCACAGCTATTTCGACACCCTTGCCCTGGAGGGTAAGGACGCTGTCATCGCCGAGCGCATTCTCAAGGAGATCACCAGTCGCCTGCGCTTTCTGGTGGATGTCGGCCTCAATTATCTGAGTCTGGATCGCTCGGCAGAAACCCTTTCGGGCGGCGAGTCGCAGCGCATCCGTCTGGCGTCGCAGATTGGCGCAGGTCTGGTGGGCGTGATGTACGTACTGGATGAACCTTCCATCGGGCTGCACCAGCGCGACAACGACCGCCTCCTCGGTACCCTCAAGCACCTACGCGATCTGGGCAATACCGTGATCGTCGTGGAGCACGACGAAGATGCCATCCGCGCCGCCGATTACGTGGTGGATATGGGCCCGGCCGCCGGCCTGCACGGGGGCGAAGTAGTGGCCCAGGGGCATCCCGAAGCGATTCGTCAGAATCCCCACTCCCTTACGGGACGCTATCTATCGGGCGAGCTGTGCATCGCCATACCCGCACGCCGCCGCCCGCCACGATCCGAACAGCAGCTGGTACTCAAGGGCGCGCGCGGCAACAACCTGCAAGACGTGGAGTTGCGCTTGCCGCTGGGTCTGCTGACCTGCATTACCGGGGTGAGCGGTTCGGGCAAATCCACCCTCATCAACGATACGCTCTACCCCGTCTGCGCCCGCGCGCTCATGGGCAGCAGCGCCACGCCCGCGCCCCACGACAGCCTCGAAGGGCTCGCGCACCTCGACAAGATCATTGCCATCGACCAGAGTCCCATCGGCCGCACGCCCCGCAGCAATCCCGCTACCTACACCGGCCTTTTCACTCCCATCCGCGAGCTTTTTGCCGCCACGGCCGAAGCCCGTGCCCGCGGCTACGGACCAGGCCGCTTCAGCTTCAACGTCAAGGGTGGCCGCTGCGAGGCCTGCGAGGGGGATGGCGTGATCCGCGTCGAAATGCACTTTCTCCCGGACATCTACGTCGACTGCGACGTCTGTGGCGGCAAACGCTACAAACGCGAGACCCTGGACGTCCATTACAAGGGCAAGAGCATCCACGACGTCCTGCAGATGACCATAGAAGAGGCCCGCAGCTTTTTCGATCCCGTCCCCGCCGTGGCGCGCAAGCTTCAGACCCTCTTGGACGTCGGTCTCGGTTATCTGCGCCTGGGCCAGTCCGCAACCACCCTATCGGGCGGTGAGGCGCAGCGCGTCAAACTCGCCAAGGAGCTCTCCCGCCGCGACACCGGACGCACCCTCTACCTTCTGGACGAACCCACCACAGGCCTACACTTCCACGACATCGCACAGCTCTTGGACGTACTCCAGAAACTCGTGGATGCCGGCAATACCGTAGTCGTCATAGAGCACAACCTGGATGTCATCAAAACCGCCGACTGGATTGTCGATCTGGGCCCGGAGGGGGGCAATGGGGGCGGACGGATCGTTGCCGAGGGTACCCCGGAAAGCATCGCTCAGAACGCCGCCTCGCACACCGGTCGTTACCTCGCGCGCCACCTGGGTCAGGGATCCGTCCCCTGATACGCGACACTTTACCAAAAAGAAACGGCCCGAAGGCCGTTTCACTGTGCTGGTTTTTTTGATCTCAGGCTCTTAGGAGGCGGTATCCCCGCTAGCCGCCCCTCTCTCTACCGACAGAGCGAGAGCGCCCGACCCGTACCCTTAGGCCGCCGTCTCTTCCTGTGCCCGCGCCCCTTCCCGATCGACCAACTCGACAATCGCCATGGGGGCATTGTCGCCGGCACGAAAACCGTTCTTGACGATGCGCAGGTACCCGCCGGGCCGACTGCGGTAGTGCGGGCCCAACTCGTCAAAGAGTTTGACCACCGCCGACCGATCCCGGAGCCGGGCAAAGGCCAGACGACGGCGCGCCACCGTGGCTTCCTTCGCCAGGGTGATCATGGGCTCGGCAAAGCGCCGCAGCTCCTTGGCCTTCGGCAAGGTCGTCACGATCCGCTCATGCTGAAAGAGCGAGACCATCATATTTGCGAACATCGCCTTACGATGGCTGCTGTTCCTGTTGAGTTTCTTACCACTGTTACCGTGCCGCATGATCCTCTCTCTCCCACCCTAAGCTTAAAGGGAACGATTGCTCCTAGCCGCCCCGACCGACATCCACCGCCGTGCGCCCCGGCACGGCCGGCAGGTTATCCGGCGGCCAGTTCTCGATACGCATTCCCAGAGACAGGCCGTTCTTGTCCAGAACTTCCTTGATTTCCGTGAGCGACTTGCGGCCCAGATTGGGGGCCTTGAGCAGCTCCTGTTCGGTTTTCTGGACCAGATCGCCAATGTAGAAGATATCTTCCGCTTTCAGGCAATTGGCCGAACGAACGGTCAACTCCAAATCGTCCACCGGGCGCGACAGCAAGGGCAGCAGATCTTCCCGCACCGGCGCCGGCTGCGATTCCCGCTCTGCTGGCAATTCTGCCCCGCCAAAAACCGCAAGCTGCTGACGCAAGATACGTGCGGCCTCTTGAACGGCCCACAGCGGTTCCACCACGCCATTGGTCTCCACGTCCAGCACCAAGCGGTCGAGATCCGTACGTTGCTCGACGCGGGCACTTTCCACCTGAAAACTGACGCGATGTACCGGACTGTAGCTGGCATCCAACGCCAGTACGCCGATCCGCTTCTCATGGCTCTGCCGGCGGGTCGCTGCCGGCTCATAGCCTCGGCCCGTATCAAAACGCAAATGCATGACCAGCTCGACATCGCGGGTCAACGTCGCGATCACCTGCTCCGGATTTGCGACCTCGATACCGTGCTCGGCAATGATGTCCGCACCGGTCACCACCCCTGGACCGCGCTTGCGCAGTGTCACCATGACCTCATTACGACCCTGCGCGCGCACCGCCAATTGTTTGAGATTGAGGAGGATATCGACGACGTCTTCCTGCACGCCTTCGATGCTGGAATATTCGTGCAGAACTCCCTCGATCTCCACCTCGGTCACCGCCGCGCCCTTCAGCGAGGACAGCAGCACGCGCCGCAGAGCATTGCCCAGAGTGTGCCCGAAACCCCGCTCCAACGGACCCAAAGAAATCCGTGCACGCCGCGGCGACACCACTTCGAGATCGTAATGCTCTGGACGCAACAGATCCGATATTTCCGACATAGTCAGTCCTCAATACAGGGGTTACTTGGAGTAGAGCTCCACCACCACCTGTTCGTTCAAATCCGGAGCCATATCCTCACGCACGGGCACTGCCTTGACCGTCGCCTGAAAATTGGCACTATCCACACTCAACCACTCCGGGAAACCGCGAGCCGCAGCCGCCTCTACCGCCGCCTGAATGCGCGCGTGCTGCCGGGCCGACTCGGCGACAGCCACGACATCGCCCGCACGAAGCTGGTAGGAAGGGATGTCGACACGCCGACCGTTGACGGTCACGTGCCCATGACGCACCACCTGCCGGGCCTCAGCTCGCGACGAACCGTAGCCCAGCCGATAGGCCACATTGTCCAAGCGCAGCTCCAAAAAGCGCAGCAACAGTTCGCCGGTCACTCCCCGCGTCTGGCTGGCACGTTCGAAGTAGCGGCGGAACTGACCTTCCAACACCCCATAGATGCGGCGAATCTTCTGCTTTTCCCGCAACTGGGTGCCGTACTCGCTCACGCGCCCGCGCCGCTGACCGTGCTGTCCCGGCGCATAGGCCTTGATGCTCACCGGACATTTATCGGAAAAACACTTCTCACCCTTGAGAAAGAGCTTTCCACCCTCACGTCGGCAAAGCCGGCAACTGGGTCCCGTATATTTAGCCACAGACTACCTCCAGCAGAAATTAAACGCGCCGTTTTTTGGGCGGACGGCAACCGTTGTGAGGGATAGGTGTCACGTCACGGATACTGGTGATGCGAAAACCCACAGAGTGGAGGGCACGCACGGTACTCTCCCGGCCGGGCCCAGGACCGCGCACTTCCACATCCAGATTCTTGACGCCGTATTCCTGAGCCTTGCGCCCGGCATTTTCTGCCGCAACCTGGGCGGCGAAGGGCGTGCTCTTGCGCGAACCACGGAATCCCGACCCGCCCGAACTTGCCCATGCCAGAGCATTACCCTGACGGTCACTGATGGTGATGATGGTGTTGTTGAAGGAGGCATAGATATGCGCCACGCCATCGACGACGTTTTTCTTGACCTTCTTGCGCACCCGAAGATTGCTGCTTTGCGTCTTAGCCATAAGAATAACCCTTCAGAATCAGCGAGTGATGGCCTTGGCCGGACCCTTGCGCGTGCGCGCATTGGTCTTCGTCCTCTGCCCGTGAACCGGAAGACCGCGGCGATGACGGATCCCGCGATAGCAGCCCAGATCCATCAGGCGCTTGATGTTCATGGTGACTTCACGGCGCAGATCGCCTTCCACCAGAAACTTGCCCACTTCCGTGCGGATACGCTCCAATTCCGCCTCGCTGATATCCTTCACACGAATATCGGAGGGAACCTCGGCTGCCGCCAGAATCTGCTTGGATCGCGAGGGGCCGATACCGTAGATATAGGTCAGCGCCGTCTCTATCTGCTTATTATTGGGAATGTTGACACCAGCAATGCGGGCCATCCGCTACTCCTCCAAAGGCTCTACAGCTTTACGTGACTTCAAACTCATCAACCCTGACGCTGCTTGTGCCGCGGCTCGACGCAAATCACGCGCACCACGCCATTGCGGCGAATGATCTTGCAATTGCGACACAGCTTCTTAACCGATGCGCGAACCTTCATCTCAACCCCCTACGAAGCGCCCTCACTTGGCGCGATAAATGATTCGGCCCTTACTGAGGTCGTAGGGCGTCATCTCCACCGTCACTTTGTCCCCGGGAAGGATGCGGATGTAGTGCATCCGCATCTTCCCCGATATGTGTGCATTCACAATAAAACCATTCTCGAGCCGCACCTTGAAGGTGGCGCTGGGCAGATTCTCGATGACCTCTCCCTGCATTTCCAGGGTATCTTCCTTAGCCATGCGCTTCGCCTACCTCCTCAAGTATACGCTTCGACACCGTTTCGGTATCACCTTCTGCCGAAATCTCCCGATATCCGGGACGGTCCGCGTAGTAGGCGATAAGCGGCTCCGTATCCCGACGATACACTTCCAAGCGATGCCGAATCACCTCGGGCCGATCGTCATCCCGCTGCAACAGAGCACCGCCACAGCGATCGCAGACACCCTCTTGCTTCGGTGGCTGAAAACGCACGTGGTATATGGCCCCACACTGCGCGCAGACGCGCCTGCCCGACAGACGCTCCACGATCTCTTCGTCCGCCAGGACAAGATGCAGTACGGCACGAATACCCAGCGGCGACTCCGCCAGCATCGCGTCCAGAGCCTTGGCCTGTGCCAATGTCCGCGGAAAACCGTCGAACAGGACACCGGAGCTCGCATCGCTCTCTGCCAAGCGCTCGCGCACGATACCCAGAATGATGTCATCGCCGACCAAGGCGCCACTGTCCATGACGGCCTTGGCGCGACGGCCCATCTCGGTACCGGCAAGAACAGAGGCGCGGAGCATATCACCGGTGGACACATGAGGCAAGCCCAGTCTGCGAGATAGCAGCTTGGCCTGGGTGCCCTTACCCACTCCCGGCGCGCCCAGAAAAATGATGTGACCCCGCTCCGTCATCAACGCGGGCCCGCGGGATTCTTCCGCAGCAGCCCCTCGTACTGGTGCGTGAGCAGGTGGCTCTGGATCTGCGCCATGAGGTCCATCATCACTACCACGACGATGAGCAAGCTGGTACCGCCAAAGTAAAAAGGCACGTTGTAATGGACGATCAAAAACTCCGGAAGCAGACAGACCAAGGTCAGATAGATCGCCCCCCAGAGTGTCAGACGACTGAGGACCCGATCCATGTACTTCGCGGTCTGTTCACCGGGCCGAATCCCGGGCACGAAGGCGCCCGATTTTTTCAGGTTATCTGCCGTCTCTCGGGGATTGAACACCATCGCCGTATAGAAAAAGGCGAAAAAGACGATGGCGACGGTAAAGACCACTACGTAGAGGGTGGAACCGGGACTCAGCGCCTGCCCAAAGCGAGCCAACCATTCCATCCCGGGGACGTTGGCGAACCACCCGGATAGGGTGGCCGGCAACAGGATGATGCTGGACGCAAAGATGGGCGGAATCACGCCGGACATGTTCACCTTCAGCGGCATGTGCGTGCTCTGACCACCATAGATCTTCCTACCCACCTGCCGCTTGGCGTATTGAATGGGAATGCGCCGCTGCGCGCTTTCCATGAAGACGACGAACGCGAGTACCGCCAGCGCCAATATGAAGAGCAGGAGCACGAAGAGGGGTTGATACTGGCCAGTACGCATCAGTTCAAAGGTGGTGCCGATAGCCTCCGGGAGGCCCGCCACGATACCGGCAAAGATGATCATGGAAATACCGTTGCCGATACCCCGTTCGGTGATCTGCTCCCCAATCCACATGAGGAAGACGGTCCCAGCGGCCAAGGATATAGTCGTGGTGAAGAGAAAGCCGATGCCAGGATCGATGACTACCGGAAGGTTGCCGGCGTGCATCTTTTCAATGGCCACGGCGATACCAAGTCCTTGCAGTAGCGACAGTACTACCGTGGCATAGCGGGTGTATTCGGTGATCTTGCGCCGCCCGGCCTCGCCCTCTTTCTTCAGTTCTTCGATCTTCGGCACGACGGAGCCCGCCAGCTGGAAGATGATGGACGCGCTGATGTAAGGCATGATGCCCAGGGCGAATACCGTCAGGCGCGAAAGCGCACCCCCCGAGAACATGTTGAACATGCCGAGGATGGTTCCACGCTGCTGATTGAAGAACGCCGCCATGGCAGCGGGGTCGATTCCCGGTACCGGGATGTGGGCACCAATGCGGAACACGAGCAGGGCACCCAAAAGGAACAGTATGCGGTTACGGAGCTCCGTGATCTTCCCGGCGCCCTGGGCGGCATTGCCGATGGCCCGCAAGCCGGACATCAGGCTTCCACCGTACCGCCGGCCTGCTCGATGACCGCACGTGCACCAGCGCTCACACGCAGGCCTTTCACGGTGATAGCCTCCGTGAGCTCACCGCCAAGGATGACCTTCACCGCCGCCGGCTTGCCGCGCACCAGCCGACGTAGCCGCAAAGCCTCAAGATCCACCACCCCCGCAATGGCCGCACTGGCCAACAAACCAAGTTGCACCTCGGCGACCCGCGGTGCGATGGCATTGCGAAAACCGCGCTTGGGGATACGCCTCTGCAAGGGCATCTGGCCGCCCTCGAATCCGACCTTGTGATAACCACCGGAGCGGGCATGCTGACCCTTGTGTCCCCGGCCGGCCGTCTTGCCGAAGCCGCTGCCGATTCCGCGGCCAACCCGACGACGCTCTTGCTTGGAGCCCTCGGCGGGGCTAATCGTGTTGAGTTTCATCGCTGCACCTCCCAGCGCAAGAGATAGGGGATCTTCGCCAACATCCCGCGCAGTTCCGGGGTGTCGTCCCTTTCCACGGTGTGGCCCGTGTGTCGGAGACCGATGCCTCGTACCGTTTGCCGGTGCTTCTTGGTAATTCCGATCAAACTCCGCACCAGGGTAATACGCACCCGATCAGTCATCGTGACCCCCATCGCGAATATCTTTGAGCGATTTGCCACGCTTCATGGCCACCGCCTGTGGACTGGACAGCTTTTCGAAGGCATTGAAGGTCGCCCGCACCACGTTGATGGGGTTGTTGGACCCCAAGGACTTGGCCACCACGTTGCGAAGGCCAACGGCCTCACAGACAGCGCGCATGGCGCCACCGGCGATCACGCCGCTACCTTCAGGAGCTGGGCGCAGGATGACCCGTGCCGCCCCGTGACGTCCTTCCACGGGGTGTGGAATGGTACCTCCACGCATCAGCGGGATCTGCGTCAGAAAGCGCCGCGCTTGCTCCGTCGCTTTCTGGATGCCGGCAGGTACCTCTTTGGCCTTGCCACGCCCAAAGCCGACCTTGCCGTCGCCGTCCCCGACCACCATCAACGCCGCGAAACCAAACTGCCGGCCACCTTTCACGACTTTCGATACCCGGTTGATATGAATGAGCTTTTCCTGCATCCCATCGGCCGACTGCTGATTGTCGCGGTTTTCTCTTGCCATCTAGAAATTCTCCCTCAGAAAGACAGGCCGCCCTCGCGTGCGGCCTCCGCCAGCGCCTTGACGCGGCCATGATAACGGTAGCCGCTACGGTCGAAAGCCACTTCCTTGATACCGATCGCCAAGGCCTTCTGGGCGACCCGTTCGCCTATGGCCGCCGCCGCCGCAACGTCATTACCCAGACCGTGGACGCTGCGCGTCTCTTTCTCAACGCTCGAGGCCTGCGTCAGTACCCGGCCCTTGGCGTCGTCGATGATCTGAGCGTAGATGTGCCGACCTGAGCGAAACACGCACAGCCTGGGTTTACCCTGACCGGCGATGCGGATCCGGGTTTTCCGGGCTCGCCGCAACCGAGCGATATTTTTGTCTTTCATCTCAGGCTCCTACTTCTTCTTGGCTTCTTTGCGTCGGACATTTTCGCCGGAATAGCGAACGCCTTTGCCCTTGTAGGGTTCTGGCGGGCGATATCCGCGAATATCCGCCGCCACTTGCCCGACCTTTTGCTTGTCCACGCCGCGAATGACGATTTCGGTCTGCGTCGGCGTCTCGATGGTGATTTCGTCCGGCACCGGGTATTCCACGGGATGGGAAAATCCCAGGCTGAGACTCAGGGTCTTGCCCTTGGCCTGCGCGCGGTAACCCACCCCGATGATCTCCAGCTTGCGCTCGAATCCTTGGGAGACTCCGACCACCATGTTGTTCAACAGGGCCCGCAGGGTACCGGCATGATGACTCTGGCCTGCGTCCCAGGATACGGTAGCGGTACCATTATCCACCACCAGGGATAGCCCCGGCACCATGGCGGTGGAAAGCTGGCCCTTAGGGCCTTTGACGGAGACCTCGCCCGTGCCCACGGTCACCTCGACCCCCTTGGGCAGCTGCACCGGATATTTTGCTATGCGCGACATGATCCCCCCGATTTACGATACGACACAGAGGACTTCACCACCGATCCCGGCGGCACGGGCCGCGCGATCCGTCATGATGCCCTGAGAGGTCGATACAATGGCGATGCCAAGACCATCCCGTACCCGTGGCAAGTCCTGAGCGCCCCGGTAGATACGCACACCGGGACGACTGACCCGCCGAATCTCAGCGATCACGCCCTCACCAGCATAGTATTTCAGAGTGAGCCGAAGACTCGGGTGACCGCCCAGCTCGTCATCGGCGATGCCCGCGATATAACCCTCGTCCAACAGCACCCTGGCAATGGCGCGCTTCAACTTGGATGCCGGCACCTGTACGGAAGCCTTACCCACCTGCTGCGCGTTGCGGATGCGGGTCAACATGTCTGCAATAGGATCTGTCATGCTCATAATCAACCCTCACCAACTGCTCTTGACGACGCCAGGAATGGCCCCGCTGGATGCGTGCTTACGCAGACAAAGTCGACAAAGCCCAAACTTCCGATAGTAACCGCGCGAGCGACCGCACAACTTACAGCGGTGGTACGCGCGCACCTGAAACTTCGGTGTACGTTCGGACTTTGCGATCAGAGATTTTTTTGCCATGGCTGATTAACTCCCTCAGGACCGGAAAGGCATATTGAAAGCCTTCAAGAGCCCAAGGCCCTCGGCATCGTTCTTGGCCGTCGTCGTGAAGATGACATCCAGGCCCCGTAAACGATCGATCTTGTCGTACTCGATTTCGGGAAAGATGATCTGCTCTTTGACGCCCATACTGTAATTACCCCGTCCGTCGAAGGAGCGCGGAGAGAGCCCGCGAAAGTCGCGGATACGAGGGATCGCCACCGTGACCAGGCGATCCAGGAATTCATACATGCGCGCCCCCCGCAGGGTCACCATGCAGCCGATAGGGTAACCATCACGGATCTTGAACGCCGCCACCGATTTGCGCGCCTTGGTCACAATCGGCTTTTGACCGGCGATCTTGGTCATATCGCCCAGAGCCGCTTCCAGAACCTTTTTGTCGCCCACTGCCTCACCCACTCCCATGTTCAGAGTGATCTTCTGCAGGCGCGGGACCTCCATCACGCTCTTGAAGCCGAATTCTTGCATCAATCGCGGTACGATAGTGGTCTTGTAAACTTGGTACAAGCGCGCTTCCATGTTATCGACGGCTCCCATCAATGACTCGGCACTACTTCGCCGTTACTCTTGAAAAAACGTACCTTACGACCATCCTCCAGAAACCGTAGGCCGATTCGATCCGCCTTGCCGGTGGCCGGGTTCACCACGGCGACATTGGAGATGTGGATAGGCGCTTCCTTTTCGACGATGCCCCCAGCCTTACCCATCCGATCCGGACGCGTGTGCCGCTTGATCATATTGACCTTTTCCACCACGACGCGCGACTCATCGGGGAGAACGCGCAGGATCTTGCCGCGCTTACCCTTGTCTTTGCCCGCCAGGACGATGACTTCATCATTTTTTCGTAATTTGCTCATCAGCGATTCCTCACAGCACTTCCGGCGCCAGGGAAATGATCTTCATGAAGTTCGCACCGCGCAGTTCACGCGTCACGGGACCGAAGATACGCGTGCCGATGGGCTGCATCTGATTGTTCAGCAACACAGCGGAGTTGCTGTCGAAACGGATGACGGAGCCGTCCTCACGCCGCACACCCTTGCGCGTACGCACGATGAGGGCATTGTACACATCCCCCTTCTTGACCTTGCCGCGCGGTGCTGCGTCCTTGACGCTCACCTTGATGACGTCACCGATGTCCGCGTAGCGCCGGTGTGAGCCCCCGAGCACCTTGATACACATGACCTCTTTGGCTCCGCTGTTGTCGGCTACCGAAAGACGACTCTGCATCTGGATCATGATTGCACCCCTTCCTCGATGGCTTCGCTGATGACCTTCACCAAACGCCAGGTCTTGGTCTTGGACATGGGCCGACACTCTTCGATGCGAACGGTGTCACCGATGCGGCAGAGATTCTCCGCATCATGAGCGTGAAATTTCTTGCTACGCCGAATGTATTTTTTGTACAGCGGGTGTTGGACGCGGCGTTCCACCGTAACCACGATGGTCTTGTCCATGCGATTGCTCACGACCTTGCCGACCAAGCTGCGCGGCTTTTTTTCTTCACTCATCCCTCACTCCTCGCCTTCGCCGTCATCAAGGTCCGCACCCGCGCAATATCGCGACGTACACTGCGCAGCCGCGCCGTGTTACCCAGCTGCCCGGTACCGTGCTGCATGCGCAGCTTGAACTGCTCCTCGAGCAACTGTTCCAAGCGCTGCCGGCATTCCACAAGACTCATTTGGTGCAATTCTGACTGGTTCATCCCATCACCCGACGACTGACAAAGACGGTCTGTACCGGCAGCTTTGCTGCACCCAGAGAGAAAGCTTCCCGCGCCACTTCCTCGGATACCCCTTCCATCTCGTACAACACCTTGCCGGGCTGGATCAGCGCTACCCAGTACTCCGGATTACCCTTGCCCTTACCCATACGCACTTCTGCCGGTTTCTTGCTGATGGGCTTGTCCGGGAAGATGCGAATCCAGATACGGCCGCCGCGCTTGACGTGCCGGCTGATGGCCCGCCGAGCAGCCTCCAACTGGCGTGCCGTGATCCGACCGCGAGTCACCGCCTTGAGCCCATACTCGCCGAAGCTGACCTTGTTGCCACGGGTAGCGATACCGCGATTGCGGCCCTTGTGCTGTTTTCTGAACTTGGTGCGATTAGGTTGCAGCATGTCTGGTTGCTCCCGTCACTTCTGCTGAGAGCTACCGCCTTGGGCGGTGCTCCACTCCAGGATCTCGCCTTTGAAGATCCACACTTTCACGCCGATGATACCGTAGGTCGTCTTGGCTTCGGCAAAACCGTAGTCGATGTCTGCGCGGAGGGTGTGCAAGGGGACTCGCCCTTCCCGATACCATTCCGTGCGGGCAATTTCTGCGCCGCCCAAACGTCCCGCACAATTGATCCGCATGCCCTTGGCGCCGAAGCGCATGGCGTTGGTGACCGCCCGCTTCATGGCCCGGCGAAACATGATGCGCCGCTCCAGTTGCTGGGCCACGCTTTCGGCCACAAGCTGCGCGTCCAACTCCGGCTTGCGAATCTCTTCGACATTGATGTGAACCGGTACGCCCATCTGCCGTTGGACGTCCAGCCGCAACTTCTCGATGTCCTCACCCTTCTTGCCGATGACTACGCCCGGTCGGGCGGTGTGCAGGGTGATCCGCGCACTGCGCGCCGGACGCTCGATAATGATCTGCGAAATGGCGGCGCCACCGAGGCGCTTGCGGATGAACTCGCGCACACGGATGTCTTCGATGAGCTTGTCCTTGAAATCGCCCTTGCTGTACCAGCGAGAATTCCAATTCTTAATGATTCCCAGACGCAGTCCGATTGGATTAGTTTTCTGTCCCATGAAATCCCCGCTCAGTGTTCAGCAACGACAATGGTGATGTGGCTGGTGCGTTTGAGAATCCGCGATCCTCGGCCTTTGGCTCGCGCCGCAAAACGTTTGAGCACGGCACCACCATCGATCTGAATGCTCTCCACAACCAAGGCGTCAACGTCTGCCCCTTCGTTGTTCTCTGCGTTAGCCACCGCCGACTCGAGGCACTTACGAATGGGCAGAGCCGCCTTTTTGTTGGTGAATTGCAGGATCTCCAGAGCCTTGGCCACAGGTAGTCCGCGCACGAGGTCGGCCACCAGTCGCGCCTTCTGTGGCGACATCTGCAATCCTTTGAGTACCGCGCTGGATCTCATTCTCTCGTCCCCTTAGCGTTTGGCTTTCTTGTCTGCACTGTGACCCTTGAAAGTACGGGTCAGTGCAAACTCGCCCAACTTGTGGCCTACCATGTTCTCATTCACGACGACGGGAATGTGCTGGCGACCGTTGTGAACACTGATGGTCAGCCCGATGAAGTCCGGGGTGATGGTAGAGCGCCGCGACCAGGTCTTGATGGGGCGACGACTGTTGCTGGCCTGAGCCTCCTGAACTTTGCGATCCAGGTGCAGGTCAATGAATGGTCCTTTCTTGACGGAACGTGGCACGGCGAATCCTCTAGCCTTATTTGCTGCGACGACGAACGATCATATTGCTCGTCCGCTTGTTTTTCCGAGTCCGATACCCCTTGGTGGGCTGACCCCAGGGAGACACGGGATGACGTCCACCGGAAGTACGTCCTTCACCGCCACCGTGGGGATGATCTACGGGGTTCATGGCCACACCACGCACCGTGGGACGCACTCCGCGCCAACGCGTCGCGCCGGCCTTGCCCAGCTGGCGCGAGCCGTGCTCATCGTTGCCGACTTCACCGATGGTGGCGCGGCAGGATACATGAATCCGCCGAACTTCACCAGAGCGCAAACGCAGTTGGGCGTAGTCCCCTTCCCGAGCCATGAGCTGGACACCGGCGCCCGCCGAGCGAGCGATCTGCCCACCCTTACCCGGGCGCAATTCCACGTTGTGCACCATGGAACCGATGGGAATATTGCGCAACTGCATGCAGTTACCCGCCTTGATGGGGGTATCGTTACCAGACAGCACGGTATCCCCGGCTTTGAGCCCTTTGGGAGCGAGAATGTAGCGGCGCTCACCATCGGCATAACACAGCAGCGCAATGTGCGCGCTCCGGTTGGGATCGTATTCGAGCCGTTCTACCCGCGCCGGAATTTCCAGCTTGTCGCGCCGAAAATCCACCACGCGGTAGTGCCGCCGGTGACCGCCACCTTGATGTCGACGGGTCACCCGTCCATAGTGATTGCGCCCACCGGACTTGCTCTGCGGCTCCACCAAGGGGGCGTAGGGCGCGCCCTTGTGCAGGTCCGGATTCACTACGCGAATGACGAAGCGTCGTCCTGCAGAGGTCGGTTTGGTTTTTACGAGAGCCATGATGTCTTGAGTCCTCAGGCAATGCCAAAGTCGATACTGGCGCCGTCTGCCAGACGCACATAGGCCTTCTTCCAGGCGGGGCGACGTCCAACGTGGCGACCCATGCGCTTTTCTTTGCCAGCGTAATTGCAGGTCTGTACGGACAGCACATCCACTCGGAACATGGCTTCCACGGCCGCCTTTATTTCCAGCTTCTTGGCATCACGGGCGACACGGAAGACGTATTGGTTGGACTTCTGCTGCACCATAGTGCTTTTTTCACTGATGATCGGTGCCAACAGCACCAGATATTTCCGATCCGGATTCATCCGTACACCTCACCGAATTTTTCAGCTGCTTGGGCATCCATCAGCACCCGACCGTAGCGCAGGAGATCCGCTGGCCCGATATCTTGCCAACCGGCGATGCCGACCTGTGGAAAATTGCGCAGCGCGAGAAAGAGGTTTTCCGGCACCTCATCCATCACCAGCAGGAGATCGCTGCCACCGGCCTTGCGCAACCACTCCCGGGCAAGGCGCGAGCGGGGCTCGGCAAAATCCTCAACCACGACGATCTGCAGGCGCCCCTGCCGCAGCAGCTCCGCCAGCGCCGTGCGCATGGCTCCGGCCCACATCTTCTTGTTGACCTTCTGCGCGTAGTTCTGGGTGACACCGGGGAAAGCCCGTCCACCGCCGCGCCAGAGCGGGCTGCGAATGCTTCCGGCCCGCGCTCGACCACTGCCCTTTTGCTTCCAGGGCTTGCGTCCGCCGCCACGCACCGCGGCACGGTTCTTCTGGGCGGCTGTACCGCTGCGCAATCCTGCCAACTGCGCCACCACCACCTGATGCAGCAACGCCTCGTTGTAAGGAACGGCAAATACGGCATCCGCCAGTTCCACCGGCATCTCTTTGCCGCTGCTCACTTCTACACTGTTGACCTGCATTGCCTGCTCCTAAGCCCGTACGGCCGGCCGGACGATCACGTCAGCCTGATTGGCCCCGGGCACCGCGCCCTTGACCATGAGCAGGCGACGCTCTGTATCGATACGTACCAGCTCAAGGTTGAGGGTAGTGACACGCTCGTTGCCCAACTGTCCCGCCATCTTCTTACCCTTGAACACTCGGCCCGGCGTCTGCCGACAGCCGATGGATCCCGGTGCCCGATGGGACAGCGAGTTACCGTGGCTAGCCCGGTTGCTGCGAAAGTTGTGCCGCTTGATAGCGCCGGCAAAACCTTTTCCCTTGCTGACTCCGGTCACGTCTACGCGCTGCCCGGCATTGAACATGTCGAGACCCAGCTCTTGGCCCAGTTGGGCGTCCGCGAGGCCTGCATCACGAAATTCACGCAACAGCCGCCCCGGTTGGGCACCGGCGCGCCGGTAGTGACCGGCCAGCGCCGAGGTGACTCGCTGCGGCCGCCGCTCTCCCGTCGTCACCTGGATGGCTTCGTAACCGTCACGCTCCAGGGTCTTGATCTGGGTAATAGTGTTTGCCTCCACCTGGATCACCGTAACCGGCACCACTCGCCCGTCTTCACTCTGAATCCGGGTCATACCTATTTTGCGTCCAACCAAGCCGATGGCCATGATCATTCCCTCACAACTTGATTTCGACATCGACGCCGGCGGCCAGATCCAACTTGATCAGGGCATCCACGGTCTTGTCGTTGGGGTCCAGAATGTCCAACAGGCGCTTGTGCGTCCTCTGCTCGAACTGATCCCGTGCATTCTTGTCGACGTGCGGCGAGCGCAATACGGTGAAGCGCTCGATCTTGGTAGGCAAGGGGATAGGCCCACAGACCCGTGCGCCCGTACGGCGCGCCGTCTCGACGATTTCCGCCGCGGAAATATCCAGCATCCGGTAATCATAGGACTTGAGCCGGATACGAATCTTGGAGCTGGCCATTACTCCACCACCTTGGACACGACGCCGGCGCCGACGGTCCGACCGCCCTCACGCACCGCAAAGCGCAGCCCCTCTTCCATGGCGATGGGCGCAATCAGGGTCACCTTGAACTGAATGTTGTCCCCCGGCATCACCATCTCCACACCCTCCGGCAACTCCACCGCCCCCGTCACGTCCGTCGTCCGAAAATAGAACTGCGGCCGGTATCCGTTGAAAAAGGGCGTGTGCCGACCCCCCTCTTCCTTGGACAACACGTACACTTCCGCCTCAAAACGCGTGTGCGGCTTGATACTGCCAGGCTTGGCCAGCACCTGACCACGCTCCACCTCGTCCTTCTTCGTGCCGCGCAGCAGCACCCCGACGTTGTCCCCCGCCTGACCCTGATCCAGAATCTTGCGGAACATCTCCACTCCCGTCACCGTGGTCTTGCTCGTCGGCCGCAATCCCACGATCTCGATCTCATCGCCCACCTTGACAATACCGCGCTCGATACGCCCGGTCACCACCGTACCACGCCCGGAAATACTGAAGACGTCTTCGATGGGCATCAGGAAGGTCTTGTCGATGGGCCGCTCGGGCATCGGAATGTAACTGTCCATGGCCGCCGCCAACTTGATGATGGCCGGCTCACCAATGTCGCTCTGATCCCCTTCCAGAGCCTTCAGCGCCGATCCGATCACCACCGGAATGTCGTCCCCCGGGAAATCGTACTTGGACAACAGCTCCCGTACCTCCATCTCGACAAGCTCCAGGAGCTCCGCATCGTCCACCATGTCCGCCTTGTTCATGAACACCACGATGTAGGGCACCCCCACCTGACGCGCCAACAGAATGTGCTCCCGCGTCTGCGGCATCGGACCATCCGCCGCCGATACCACCAGAATCGCACCGTCCATCTGCGCCGCACCCGTGATCATGTTCTTCACATAGTCCGCATGCCCCGGACAGTCCACGTGCGCGTAGTGCCGGTTCTCCGTCTCGTACTCCACGTGCGACGTCGCAATCGTAATACCACGCGCCCGCTCTTCCGGCGCATTGTCGATCTGGTCGTAGGCCCGCGCCTCCCCACCAAACTTCGCCGACAACACCTTCGTCAGCGCCGCCGTCAAGGTGGTCTTCCCATGGTCCACATGACCAATCGTCCCCACGTTCACATGCGGCTTCGTCCGCTCAAACTTTCCTTTGGACATTCTCCACTCTCCTAACGACTAGCGCTGACTTTTCTTGATGATGGCTTCGGCCACGTGGCCCGGAACTTCCAGATACTTCTCAAACTGCATGGTGTAGGTGGCGCGTCCCTGGGAGAGCGAACGCAAGGTGGTGGCGTACCCGAACATCTCCGCCAACGGCACTTCCGCCTTGATCACCTTGGCGCCCGCCTCGTCTTCCATGGCCTGCATCACCCCGCGACGGCTATTGATGTCGCCGATGATGTCGCCCATGTACTCCTCGGGCGTGACCACCTCGACCGCGAAGATGGGCTCGAGCAGCACCGGGTTGGCCTTGGCCGCACCCGCCTTGAAAGCCATGGAGCCGGCGATCTTGAAGGCCGCTTCCGAGGAGTCCACCTCGTGGTAGGAGCCGTCAAAGATGGTCGCCTTCACATCAACCACCGGGAAGCCGGCGATTATACCATTTTCCAGGGCCTCTTCAACGCCTTTCTGGGTCGGACCAATGTACTCCTTGGGTACGACACCGCCGACGATGCCGTTCTCGAAGACGAATCCGCTGCCGGGCTCCAAGGGTTCCAGGCGCAACCACACGTGACCGTACTGGCCGCGGCCGCCAGACTGACGGACGAACTTGCCTTCCGACTCCACGGTTTTGCGGATGGTTTCCCGGTAGGCTACCTGTGGCGCACCCACGGTGGCCTCGACATTGAACTCCCGCTTCATGCGATCGACGATGATTTCCAGGTGCAACTCGCCCATCCCGGAAATGATGGTCTGGCCCGACTCTTGATCGGTGCGCACCCGAAAGGAAGGATCCTCCTGGGCGAGCTTGCCCAGGGCGATGCCCATTTTTTCTTGGTCGGCCTTGGTCTTAGGCTCCACGGCGACGTGGATCACCGGCTCCGGGAACTCCATCTGCTCGAGCAGGATGGGTTTGTTCATGTCGCAGAGGGTGTCACCGGTGTAGGCGGTCTTCAGACCGACGGCCGCGGCGATGTCACCGGCGTAAACCTCCTTGATCTCGCGCCGCTCGTTGGCGTGCATCTGCAGGACGCGACCGATGCGCTCGCGCTGACCACGGCCCGGATTCAGGACCGTGGATCCGGCCTGCAGCACACCGGAATAGACCCGAAAGAAGGTGAGCTGACCGACGAAGGGATCGGTCATGATCTTGAAGGCCAGGGCCGAAAAGGGTTCGTTGTCGTCCGCGGAACGCTGCACCTCTCCACCCTGGTTGGGGTCGGTACCGACTACCGGAGGGATGTCGACCGGCGAGGGCAAATAGTCAAGGACCGCATCCAGGGCTGCCTGCACGCCCCGATTCTTGAAAGCGCTACCACAGAGTACCGGGACCAGCTCGCTGGCAATGGTGGCACGCCGCAGCGCGGCCTTGAGCTCATCCAGGGAGATTTCTTCACCCTCGAGATACTTCATCATGAGGGTCTCGTCGGTGTCGCAGATAGCCTCGACCATGGCGTGGTGGGCAGCCTCCGCCGCCTCTTTGAGCTCGGCCGGGATCTCTTCCTCGTTGAATCGCATCCCCTGAGTGGCGTCGTCCCAGATGATGGCCTTCATCTTGAAGAGATCAATGACGCCGTGAAAGCTGTCCTCAGCACCGATGGGTAGCTGGATCGGCAGAGCATTGCCACGAAGACGCGTGCGGATCTGTTCCACCACACGCTGGAAGTTGGCACCCTGACGATCCATCTTGTTGACGAAGGCAATACGGGGTACGCCGTACTTGTTCGCCTGCCGCCACACCGTCTCCGACTGCGGTTGCACGCCGCCGACGGCGCAGAATACCGCCATCGCACCGTCCAGCACGCGCAGAGAACGCTCCACCTCGATGGTGAAGTCCACGTGTCCGGGCGTGTCGATGATATTGATGCGGTGCTCGGGGCGAGAGCCGTCCATCCCTTTCCAGAAGCAGGTGGTTGCCGCGGAAGTGATGGTGATGCCGCGCTCCTGCTCCTGGGCCATCCAGTCCATGGTCGCGGTGCCCTCGTGCACCTCACCCAGCTTGTGCGAGACCCCGGTGTAGAAGAGGATACGCTCGGTGGTAGTCGTCTTGCCGGCATCGATGTGAGCCATGATGCCGATGTTGCGATAGCGGTCGATGGGGGTTGTGCGCGCCACGGTTCGGTCCTTGTCGTTGAAAACGGTGGGAGTTACCAGCGGAAGTGGGCGAAGGCCTTGTTCGCTTCGGCCATTCGGTGCGTCTCTTCGCGCTTGCGCACGGCGTTGCCACGATTTTCGGCCGCCTCGAGAATCTCTGCCGCCAAACGATTGCCCATGGATTTTTCATTGCGCTTGCGCGCCGAATCGCGCAGCCAACGCATCGCAAGAGCCATGCGGCGATCGGAGCGCACCTCCACCGGTACCTGGTAGGTGGCGCCACCGACACGACGGCTCTTGACCTCCACAACCGGACGGACGTTGTCTATGGCCTTGCGAAAGACCTCCATGGGATCCGTCTTGGCTTTCTCACCAACGATTTCAAGAGCGCCGTAGACGATCTTCTCTGCGGTACTCTTCTTGCCATCGCGCATCATCACGTTGGCGAACTTGGCGATCAGCTCTTCCTTGTACTTTGGATCCGGCAGGACCGTACGCTTGGGCACTTCACGACGTCTTGGCATGACTCTCGAAACTCCTCGATGCGGATAGGCTACGACCGGCCTTTACTTGGGCCTCTTGGCACCGTACTTGGAACGGGCCTGTTTACGATTCTTGACGCCCGCGGTATCCAGGGTGCCGCGGACGATGTGGTAGCGCACGCCGGGGAGGTCCTTGACACGGCCGCCACGAATAAGGACCACAGAGTGCTCCTGCAGATTGTGTCCCTCACCCGGAATGTAGCTGCTGACTTCGAAGCCGTTGGTGAGACGCACACGCGCCACCTTACGCAGAGCCGAGTTGGGCTTTTTCGGGGTGGTGGTGTAGACACGGGTACAGACGCCGCGCTTCTGGGGATTTGCTTCCAGGGCGGGCACCTTGCTCTTGGCCGTCGGCGCCTTGCGCGGTTTGCGCACCAATTGATTCAGTGTGGGCATCTACCATCTCCAAAGTCAGAAAGCGGCCGGAATGCGCCGCTAGCGAGAGCGCGCATTTTAGTGATGCGCGCCCAGGGTGTCAAGAAAAGTCTTGGCGAAAAACGAGTTACTGCAGCTCGGCTACCGTGCTTTCGCTGGGCTCACTCTCCCCGTCCAGCACCGCCGGAATTCCGCGGTTGCGCCGGCGTCTATGCTCGTGGTACGCGAGCCCGGTACCCGCCGGAATGAGGCGACCGACGATGACGTTCTCCTTGAGCCCACGCAGATCGTCCACCTTGCCGGCCACCGCCGCCTCCGTGAGCACACGCGTGGTTTCCTGGAAGCTCGCCGCGGAAATGAAGGACTCCGTCGAGAGGCTGGCCTTCGTGATACCCAGCAGCATGGGGGTGAAGCGCGCCGGCTCCTTGCCGGCGGCCTCCAGCGCCGCGTTCTCTTCTTCGACACGGGCGCGATCCACCTGATCACCCGGGATGAAGCTGCTGTCCCCCGCGTAGTTGATCTCCACTTTACGTAGCATCTGCCGCAGGATCACCTCGATGTGCTTGTCGTTGATACGCACACCCTGCAGGCGATAGACGTCCTGCACCTCATCGACGATATAGTTGGCGAGCGCCTGTACTCCCAACACCCGGAGGATATCGTGGGGAACGGGTTGGCCTTCCACCAGAGGCTCGCCGGGACTGACACGCTCGCCGTCGTGGACGGTGACGTGGCGCCCCTTGGGAATGAGGTACTCGTGCTGCTCATTGTGCTCGTCGGTGATGATGAGCCGCTGCTTGCCCTTGGTATCCTTGCCGAAACTGACGATGCCGTCGTGTTCGGCAACGATGGCGAAATCCTTGGGGCGGCGCGCTTCGAAGAGCTCCGCAACCCGCGGCAGACCACCGGTGATGTCGCGGGTCTTGCTGGTGCCGACGGGCAAACGGGCGAGAATGTCGCCGGGCTGGACCGTCGAGCCCTCCTGCACCGCCAATACCGCCCTTGCGGGCAGATAGTAGCGCGCCGGCAGATCCGTGCCGGGAAGCTTCAAGTCCTGACCCTGCTCGTCCTGCAGGGTGATCATGGGCCGCAGGTCGCGGCCCGCCGCCGGCCTCTGCTTCGCGTCCAGCACCATCCAGGTGGAGAGCCCCGTGATATCGTCGCTTTGCACCTGGACGCTGACGCCCTCGACCACATCCTTGAGCACCGCGCGGCCGCCGATTTCGCTGACGATGGGCCGTGTGTGCGGATCCCACTCCGCAATCCGCTTGCCCGCCGTGACCGTGGCACCATCGTCCACCAGAATGGTGGCACCATAGGGCACCTTATAGCGTTCCTTCTCGCGACCCTGCTCGTCGGTGACGGTGATCTCGCCGTTGCGAGCCACGACCACGTGACGACCGCTGGGGTGGGTCACCAGTCGTAGATTGGGCTGGTAACGGATGGCGCCACCTTGCTTGATGTCGATGCTGCTCTGGGACACGGCGCGGCTGGCGGCACCGCCGATGTGGAAGGTACGCATGGTCAGCTGTGTGCCCGGTTCACCGATGGACTGGGCGGCAATGACGCCGACGGCCTCACCGATGTTCACCAGGTGGCCGCGGGCCAGGTCGCGGCCGTAGCACAGCGCGCAGACGCCGTGACGCGACTTGCAGGTGAGCGGCGAGCGCACCTTGAGGGAGTCGATGCCCAGTTCGTCCAGGGTCGACAGCAGCTTCTCCGTCAGCAGAGTGTTGCGTGCAATCACCACCTCACCGCTGTTGGGGTGCTGAATGTCCTCCGCCGTGACCCGTCCGAGGACACGATCCCGCAAGGCCTCGATGACCTCACCGCCCTCCACCAGGGGCATCATGGGCAGGCCTTCTTCGGTGCCACAGTCGTGCTCGACGACCACCAGGTCCTGCGTGACGTCCACCAGACGGCGGGTGAGGTAGCCGGAGTTGGCCGTCTTCAGTGCGGTATCCGCCAGGCCCTTACGGGCACCGTGGGTGGATATGAAATACTGGAGGACGTTCAGACCTTCGCGGAAGTTGGCGGTGATGGGCGTTTCGATGATGGAGCCGTCGGGCTTGGCCATGAGACCGCGCATACCCGCCAACTGGCGAATCTGTGCCGCCGAACCACGGGCTCCCGAGTCGGCCATCATGAAGATGGAGTTGAAGGAGTCCTGCTGGACCTCTTTGCCATCGGCAAGCACCACTTTTTCCTTGCTCACCAGATCCATCATCGCCTTGGCGACCTCATCGGTCGCCCGCGACCAGATGTCCACTACCTTGTTGTAGCGCTCGCCCTCGGTGACGAGACCGGAGGTGTACTGCTCCTGAATGGTTTTGACCTCTTCCTCGGCCCGCGCCAGGATCGTCTCCTTCTCCGGCGGCGTCACCATATCGCCGGCGCCGAAGGAGATACCGCCACGGGTAGCCATGCGATAGCCCGTATACATGAGCTGATCGGCAAAGATCACCGTATCCTTCACGCCCAGGGTGCGGTAGCAGGTATTGATGAGTTCGGCGATGACCTTCTTTTTCAGGACCCGGTTGATGACCTTGAAGGGCAGACCTTCGGGCAGGATATCGCCCAGCAGCGCACGGCCCACCGTCGTCTCTACCCGCTCACCGCGGAAACGTACCGTGATTCGGGCGTGCAGTCCCACCTGACCGGTGTCGTAGGCGCGGCGCACCTCCGCGGTATCGGCGAAGACACTGCCGGTACCAGGCGCCCCCGCGCGCTCCTGGCTGACGTAGTAGAGACCCAGCACGATGTCCTGGGAGGGCACGATGATGGGCTCGCCATTGGCAGGGCTCAGGATGTTGTTGGTGGACATCATGAGCGTGCGCGCCTCCAGCTGGGCCTCCAGCGACAAGGGCACATGCACGGCCATCTGGTCGCCGTCGAAGTCGGCATTGTAGGCGGCACAAACCAGGGGATGCAGCTGGATGGCCTTACCCTCGATGAGTACCGGCTCAAAGGCCTGGATACCCAGACGGTGCAGGGTCGGCGCTCGGTTCAGCATGACCGGATGCTCGCGGATGACCTCTTCGAGGATATCCCAGACTTCGGGCTTCTCCTGCTCCACCAGACGCTTGGCGGCCTTGATGGTAGTGGCCAGGCCACGCTCCTCCAGCTTGTTGAAGATGAAGGGCTTGAAGAGTTCCAGGGCCATCTTCTTGGGCAGTCCGCACTGGTGCAGCCGCAGTTCCGGGCCGACGACGATCACCGAACGTCCGGAGTAATCCACCCGCTTACCCAGGAGATTCTGGCGGAAACGTCCCTGCTTGCCCTTGATCATATCCGCGAGGGACTTCAGGGGCCGCTTGTTGGGACCGGCGATGGCGCGACCGCGACGACCGTTGTCCAGGAGGGCATCCACGGCCTCTTGGAGCATGCGCTTTTCGTTGCGCACGATGATGTCCGGAGCCTTGAGCTCCAATAGGCGCTTCAGGCGATTGTTCCGGTTGATGACTCGACGATAGAGGTCATTCAGATCGGAGGTAGCGAAACGACCACCATCCAGGGGCACCAAGGGCCGCAGATCCGGCGGCAGCACCGGTAGGACTTCCATGATCATCCACTCGGGACGATTGCCGGAAGTGTCGAAGGCCTCGAGGATCTTCAGACGCTTAGCCAGTTTCTTGGTCTTGGTGTCGGAATTGCTCTCGCGCAGTTCGTTGCGGGTCTTCTCGATCTCTTCCTTGAGGGGAATGGCCCGCAGCAGATCGCGGATACCCTCGGCGCCCATCTTGGCGACAAATTCGTCACCATACTCCTCCAGGGCGTCCAGGTACTGATCCTCGCTGAGGATCGTCCCGCGATCCATGGGCGTCAAACCCGGATCCACGACGACGTAGGCCTCGAAATAGAGCACCCGCTCGATATCGCGAAGCGCCATATCCAGGATCATGCCCATGCGGCTCGGCAGGGACTTCAGGAACCAGATGTGGGCGACGGGACTTGCCAGTTCGATGTGCCCCATGCGCTCGCGCCGGACCCGGGCCTGGGTCACTTCGACGCCGCATTTCTCACAGACGACACCGCGGTGTTTCAGACGCTTGTACTTGCCGCAGAGACACTCGTAGTCCTTGATGGGACCAAAGATCTTGGCGCAGAACAGCCCTTCCCGCTCGGGCTTAAAGGTCCGGTAGTTGATGGTCTCGGGCTTTTTCACCTCACCGTAGGACCAGGACCGGATCTTGTCCGGCGAGGCAATGCCGATACGGATGGCGTCGAACTCTTCCTGCCGATCGTTCTGCTTGAACAGCTTCAATAAATCTTTCAAGGCACCCTTCCTTGTCCGCCTGTGGACCTTTAGTTGGACTGTTCCAGTTCGATGTCGATGGCGAGCGACCGCAATTCCTTCAGGAGTACATTGAAGGACTCGGGCATGCCGGCATCCATGCGGAAGTCGCCCTTGACGATGGACTCGTACATCTTGCTGCGCCCAGAAACGTCATCGGACTTGACCGTGAGCATTTCCTGCAAGGTGTAGGCCGCACCGTAGGCCTCCAATGCCCAGACTTCCATCTCGCCGAAGCGCTGACCACCGAACTGCGCCTTGCCGCCCAAAGGCTGCTGGGTGACCAGGCTGTAGGGGCCGGTGGAGCGTGCGTGCATCTTGTCGTCCACCAGATGGTGGAGCTTCAGCATGTACATGTAGCCGACGGTGACGGGTCGATCGAAGGCCTCGCCGCTGCGTCCGTCGTAGAGGGTGACCTGACCGCTGCGCGGCAGCCCGGCGAGCTCCAGCATGTCGCGGATCTCCTCTTCGGAGGCTCCGTCAAAGACCGGGGTTGCCATGGGCACACCGCGGCGGAGATTTTGGGCGAGATCCAGAATGTCCTCATCGCTGAGCAGATCCAGATCTTCCTTCTTGCCGGAACGGTTGTAGATCTCCTTCAGGAAGGCGCGGATCTCCGTCACCTGGCGCTGGTTCTCCAACATCTCCTCGATACGCCGGCCCAGCCCCTTGGCGGCCCAGCCCAGGTGCGTCTCCAGAATCTGCCCGACGTTCATGCGCGAAGGCACGCCCAGGGGGTTGAGGACGATATCCACCGGGGTACCGTCGGCCAGATAGGGCATGTCTTCCACCGGCACGATCTTGGACACCACACCCTTGTTACCGTGGCGACCTGCCATCTTGTCGCCGGGCTGCAACTGCCGCTTCACCGCCACGTGGACTTTGACCATTTTCAGCACGCCGGGGCTCAGGTCGTCGCCCTGTGTCAGCTTGCGCCGCTTTTCTTCCAGGACCGCGTCCAGACGCTCACGCTGCTGTTCCAACTGCGCCCGGATCTGCTCCAGCGCTGCGTTACTCTCTTCGCTGCGCAGGCGGATGTCGAACCACTGACTGCGCGGTAGCTCCTTGAGGTAGGCCTTGGTGATCTTGGCACCCGCCGCCAGCCCCTGGGGACCACCCTCCGCCACCTTGTTCAGCAGCAGACGCTCAATACGCTGGAAGCTATCCTGCTCGAAGATCCGATACTCGTCGTTGACGTCCTTGCGGATCTTGCGCAGCTGCTCTTCTTCGATGGCCTTGGCCCGGGCGTCCTTTTCAATACCGTCGCGGGTGAACACCTGGACGTCGATGACGGTCCCGTACATGCCTGCCGGCATGCGCATGGAGTTGTCCTTCACGTCCGAGGCCTTCTCGCCGAAGATGGCGCGCAGCAGCTTCTCTTCAGGGGTCAACTGCGTCTCACCCTTGGGCGTGACCTTGCCCACCAGGATGTCGCCCGGCGCCAGCTCGGCGCCGATGACAACGATGCCGGACTCATCCAGGTGGCGCAGCGCCCCCTCGGCCACGTTGGGAATGTCGCGGGTGATCTCTTCCGGCCCCAGTTTGGTATCGCGGGCAAAGACCGAGAATTCCTCGATGTGGATGGTGGTGTAGCGGTCTTCCGCAGCCACCCGCTCGGAGATGAGGATGGAGTCCTCAAAGTTGTAGCCGTTCCAAGGCATGAAGGCCACCAGGATGTTTTGCCCCAGGGCCAGCTCGCCCATTTCGGTGCTGGGGCCGTCGGCGAGCACATCGCCGCGCGCCACCACGTCTCCCACCTTGACGATGGGACGCTGATTGAGGGTGGTGTTCTGGTTGGAACGGGCGTACTTCACCAGATTGTAGATATCGACGCCGGGCTCTCCGGGAAGGGTTTCTTCGTCATTGACCCGTACCACGATGCGAGCTCCGTCCACACTGTCCACCACCCCGCCACGCTCGGCCTTGATGGCAGCACCGGAATCGATGGCCACCACCCGTTCCATCCCCGTGCCCACCAGCGGCGCCTGGGAGCGCACCGTCGGTACGGCTTGGCGCTGCATGTTGGAGCCCATGAGGGCGCGGTTGGCATCATCGTGTTCCAGGAAGGGGATCAGGCTGGCCGCCACCGACACGATCTGCCGTGGCGAGATATCCATGAACTGCACCTGATCCGGAGTGGCCAGAATGGTCTCGTTGCGGTGCCGGCAGGACACCAGTTCATCCACGAGACGATTGTCCTCGTCCAAGGTGCTGTTGGCCTGGGCGATGACGTAGTTGCCCTCGTCGATAGCCGAGAGATAGATCACCTCATCCGTCGCTTTGCCCTCGATCACCCGCCGATAGGGGGTCTCCAGAAAACCGTAGGCGTTGGTGCGGGCGTAGCAGGAAAGGCTGTTGATGAGACCGATGTTCGGCCCTTCCGGCGTCTCGATGGGGCAGATGCGCCCGTAATGGGTGGGGTGCACGTCGCGCACCTCGAATCCCGCCCGCTCGCGAGTCAGTCCGCCCGGCCCCAGGGCCGACACACGACGCTTGTGGGTGACCTCCGACAAGGGATTGGTCTGATCCATGAACTGCGAGAGCTGACTGGAACCGAAGAACTCATTGACCACCGCCGCGATGGGCTTGGCGTTGATGAGATCCTGGGGCGTGAGCCCCTCGCTCTCGGCCAGGGCCAGGCGATCCTTCACCGCCCGTTCGACCCGCACCAGACCCAGGCGGAACTGATTTTCCATCAGCTCACCCACAGAGCGCACGCGGCGATTGCCCAAGTGATCGATGTCGTCGATGTCGCCCTGGCCGTTGCGCAAGGCCACAAGCACCTTGAGCACATCGATGATGTCCTCGTTGCTGAGCACTCCGGGGCCGGTGATCTCCTCCCGCCCCACCCGCCGATTGAATTTCATCCGACCAACGGCGGACAGATCGTAGCGATCCGGACTGAAGAAGAGACCCTGGAAAAGATTCTGGGCGGCATCCTTGGAGGGCGGTTCACCCGGACGCATCAGGCGGTAGATCTCCAGCTGCGCCTCGTGCGCGTCCCGCGCCGTATCGATGCGCAGGGTCTCGGAGATGTAGGCGCCGCGATCCAGCTCGTTGGTGTAGAGCGTGCGCAGACTGCGGGACGGAAGGGCGTAGAGACGCTCGAGGGTCTCCGCGTCGAGAGGCTCGTTGGCCGCCACGATAAGCTCGCCAGTGCTCTCATCCACCAGATCCTGAGCGAGCACCTTACCGAGGAGAAAGGCCTCCGGTACTTCCACTTCCTGCTCTCCGCCCAGGTCGCTGAGCTGGCGTACGTGACGCGCCGTCACGCGCTTGCCCGCCGCCACGACCACCTCACCGGTCTTGGGGTGCACGATATCGAATACCGCCGTCTCACCCTGTAGACGCTGCGGAATCAGATGGTAAAAGATACGCTTACCATCGATACGGAAGGTATCCGTCTCGAAGAACATGGCCAGGATGTCTTCGGTGCTGTAACCCAGGGCGCGCAGCAAGGTCGTCGCCGGCAACTTGCGGCGTCGGTCGATACGGGCGTAAATGTGATCCTTAGGGTCGAACTCGAAGTCGAGCCAAGAACCGCGGTAAGGAATGATCCGCGCGTTGAAGAGCAGTTTACCCGAGGAATGGGTCTTGCCCCGATCGTGATCGAAGAACACCCCCGGAGAGCGGTGTAGCTGCGACACGATGACCCGCTCCGTACCGTTGATGACGAAGGAACCGTGCTCCGTCATCAGGGGGAGTTCCCCCATATACACGTCCTGCTCCTTGACATCCTTGATGCGCTTGGCACCGGTACTGTCGTCCTTTTCGTAGAGTGCCAGGCGCAGACGCACGCGCAGACCAGCGCAGTAGGTCAAGCCGCGCTGGCGGCACTCCACCACGTCGAAGACGGGCTTCTCCAGCCGATACGAGACAAAATCGAGGCTGGCATTGCCCGAGTAGCTCTCCATGGGGAAGAGCGAGCGGAACACCTCTTGCAGTCCGACCTCCTTGCGCGCAGCGGCCGGCACTTCGGCTTGCAGAAAATCCCGGTACGAATCCATTTGGGTGGCCAACAGATAGGGCACCTGCAGGATGCTCTGGCTCTTGCCAAAGTCTTTACGAATCCGTTTCTTTTCAGTAAAAGAATAGGCCATGAGTGCTCCGCGCGACGCTCGCTAAGAAGAGATCCGACAAAAGCGGTGACTACCGCCAATAATAAGGGGCTGGCAACGTCCAGCGTCGCCAGCCGGTAAAGCCAAGATACTGCTTTTACTTGATTTCTGCCTGGGCACCAGCTTCGACCAGCTGCGCCTTGATGCTCTCCGCCTCGGCCTTGGAGACACCTTCCTTGACCGGCTTGGGTGCACCGTCCACCAGATCCTTGGCCTCCTTCAGGCCGAGATTGGTGATGGCACGCACCACCTTGATGGTGTTGACCTTATTGGCACCGGCGGCGGTAAGGATGACGTCGAACTCCGTCTGCTCCTCAGCCGCAGCCGCCGCCTCACCACCACCCGCGCCACCGGCGGCGGGGCCAGCCGCCACCGCTACGGCCGCGGCAGAAACACCAAACTTCTCCTCCATGTCCTTGATCAGCTCGGAGAGCTCCAGGACGGTCATGCCAGCAATGGCATCCAGAATTTCGGCCTTGGACAATGCCATGATCTATACTCCTATGAAAATATGAATGAATTACGCTGCTTTCTGGTCGCGCACTGCGGCGAGGGTGCGGACGAAGCGTCCGGGAACCTCGTTGAGTGTGCGCACGAAGGTAGAGATGGGGGCCTGCATGGTACCCATGAGCTTGGCCAGCAACTCCTCGCGCGAGGGCATCTTGCTGAGCTGCGCCAGGGATTGCGGATCCATGAGCTGAGACCCCAGAGCACCGCCGGTGATGACCAGCTTATCGTAACGCTTGGCAAAGTCCGTGAAGAGCTTGGCCATGGCCACGGGATCCGCACTGGCCGCAAAGACCAGCGGGCCCTTGAGCAGGGGATCCATCACCAGGAAAGGGCTGTCTTTCAGGGCGCGACGCAGGAGTGAGTTCTTCACCACCTGAATCCATACACCCTGCTTGCGTCCGGCAGCGCGCAACTCCGTCATCTGCGCTACCGTCAAGCCCCGATACTCCGCTACCACGGTAGCTTGCACACCCTCGAGCTTCGCTTGCAGTGCAGCGACTACCTGTTCCTTTTCTGCGAGCTTGAGACTCATTGGACTGCTACCTCCAGTTGGACAGAGGCGGCCAAAAATTCTTGGCGCGCCGTCGCCTACGCAGGGCGGGATGTTTAAGGCCGAAGCCCCCTGCGGTCTTTGAACGCCGGCTTGCGCCGACCTTTCGTCACCGAGGACGAAACCTTAGAGCCCAGACGGGTCCACGGGCACGCCCGGGCCCATGGTGGGCGAAACACTGATCTTGCGAATGTAGATGCCCTTGCTGGTGGCCGGCTTGGCTTTCTTCAAGCTATCCATGAGTGCCAGCAGATTCTCGCGCAGATCGTCGACACTGAAGGACGCCTTGCCGATACTGCTGTGGACGATACCACCCTTGTCGGCACGGTAGCGCACCTGGCCGCCCTTGGCGTTCTGCACGGCCGTGCGCACGTCTGCGGTTACCGTCCCCACCTTGGGGTTGGGCATCAGGCCGCGCGGGCCCAGCACCGGCCCCAGCGCACCCACCACACGCATGGCGTCGGGAGTGGCAATAACCACATCGAAATCCATCTGACCGGCCTTGACCTGTTCTGCCAGATCCTCCATGCCGACGAGATCCGCACCGGCCTCGCGCGCCTCATTGGCCTTGTCGCCTGTAGCGAAGACCGCTACGCGCATGGTCTTGCCGGTGCCTTTGGGCAGGACCACGGCACCACGCACTACCTGATCGGACTTGCGGGGATCGATACCGAGACCCACCGCCACGTCCACGGACTCGTCGAACTTTGCCGTCGCGCCCTGCTTCACCAGCGCCAGCGCCTCGTCGACGGCATAACGCTTGCTGCGATCCACCAGCTGCCGCAAGGCAGCCTCTCTCTTGGAAACCTTGGCCATGAGCTAGCCCTCCACCGTGATGCCCATACTGCGGGCGGTGCCACGAATACTGCGCTTGGCAGACTCCAGATCCTGAGTATTGAGGTCCGGCATCTTGGTCTTGGCGATCTCCTCGATCTGCGCCTCGGTCACCTGGCCCACCTTGTTGGTGTTGGGCCGTCCGCTGCCCTTGGTCAGACCCGCTGCTTTCATCAACAGCACCGGCGCCGGTGGCGTCTTCACCTCGAAGGTGAAACTCTTGTCGGCGAACACGGTGATGATGACCGGTAGCGGCAGACCCGGCTCGATACCCTGGGTCTGGGCATTGAAGGCCTTGCAGAATTCCATGATGTTCAGACCGCGCTGACCCAGAGCGGGGCCGATGGGTGGGCTGGGATTGGCTTGGGTAGCCTTCACCTGCAGTTTGATGTAACCCGTGATTTTCTTTGCCATTCAACTCTCCATGAGGTGCAAACGCCGGAAAAGGCTCCCTCGTCGCAGATGGTCAGATTTTTTCTACCTGACCAAAATCCAGCTCCACCGGGGTGGAACGTCCAAAAATAGTGACCGAGACGCGCAGCTTGCTCTTCTCGAAGTTGACCTCTTCCACAACCCCGCTGAAGTCCTTGAAGGGCCCATCGATGACCCGGACCTGCTCGCCAGGATCGAAGCTGAACTTCGGACGCGGCTTCTCGACCCCCTCCTTGATACGATCGAGGATGGCGTTGGCCTCGGCTTCACTCAAGGGGTGCGGCTTGCCCACGGAACCGCCGACGAAACCCGTCACCCGCGGCGTGTGTTTGACCAGGTGCCAGGTCTGATCGTTCATCTCCATCTGCACGAGCACGTAGCCCGGATAGAACATGCGCTGGGAACTGGTCTTCTGACCGTTGCGCATCTCCACGACCTCTTCGACGGGGACGAGGATCTCGCCGAACTGATCCTCCAATCCTTCCCGCTTCGCACGTTCGCGGATTTCTGCCTGCACCTTTTTCTCAAAGCTCGAAAAGGCGTGTACCACGTACCATCGCATCGTCATTATCCCACGCCCCCCAAGGCAAAGCGCACAATGGCCAGCAAGGCTATATCCACAAGCCAGAGAAAGATCGCTATGACGATGATCAAGGCCAAGATGACGCCCGTGCTGCGCAATACCTCCTTGCGCGACGGCCAGACGACCTTGAGCAGCTCCACATAGGCTTCGCGGAAAAACACGACGAGCGCCTTGGCAGCAGCACTGGTGGCAAACACCAGGAGCGCGAGCGCCAAGGCAAGGATCAAGGCCAGACTGGGATATAGCGTACCCAGGTGCAGCGGGATCAGGAAGTAGGCGAACACCCCCAAGGCGGCAAGGATTGCCGCGGAATAGAGTTTCACTTTCTCCGACATGAACGCTGCACCTTTAAAAATGGCAGGGCAGGAGGGGCTCGAACCCCCAACCTGCGGTTTTGGAGACCGCTGCTCTACCAATTGAGCTACTGCCCTGCAGACGGCAAACGGCGGAATCTGCCGCCGTCTTCCAACGCTTTATTTCCTACGGTAACTACTCCACCACCTTGGACACGACGCCGGCGCCGACGGTCCGACCGCCCTCACGCACCGCAAAGCGCAGCCCCTCTTCCATGGCGATGGGCGCAATCAGGGTCACCTTGAACTGAATGTTGTCCCCCGGCATCACCATCTCCACACCCTCCGGCAACTCCACCGCCCCCGTCACGTCCGTCGTCCGAAAATAGAACTGCGGCCGGTATCCGTTGAAAAAGGGCGTGTGCCGACCCCCCTCTTCCTTGGACAACACGTACACTTCCGCCTCAAAACGCGTGTGCGGCTTGATACTGCCAGGCTTGGCCAGCACCTGACCACGCTCCACCTCGTCCTTCTTCGTGCCGCGCAGCAGCACCCCGACGTTGTCCCCCGCCTGACCCTGATCCAGAATCTTGCGGAACATCTCCACTCCCGTCACCGTGGTCTTGCTCGTCGGCCGCAATCCCACGATCTCGATCTCATCGCCCACCTTGACAATACCGCGCTCGATACGCCCGGTCACCACCGTACCACGCCCGGAAATACTGAAGACGTCTTCGATGGGCATCAGGAAGGTCTTGTCGATGGGCCGCTCGGGCATCGGAATGTAACTGTCCATGGCCGCCGCCAACTTGATGATGGCCGGCTCACCAATGTCGCTCTGATCCCCTTCCAGAGCCTTCAGCGCCGATCCGATCACCACCGGAATGTCGTCCCCCGGGAAATCGTACTTGGACAACAGCTCCCGTACCTCCATCTCGACAAGCTCCAGGAGCTCCGCATCGTCCACCATGTCCGCCTTGTTCATGAACACCACGATGTAGGGCACCCCCACCTGACGCGCCAACAGAATGTGCTCCCGCGTCTGCGGCATCGGACCATCCGCCGCCGATACCACCAGAATCGCACCGTCCATCTGCGCCGCACCCGTGATCATGTTCTTCACATAGTCCGCATGCCCCGGACAGTCCACGTGCGCGTAGTGCCGGTTCTCCGTCTCGTACTCCACGTGCGACGTCGCAATCGTAATACCACGCGCCCGCTCTTCCGGCGCATTGTCGATCTGGTCGTAGGCCCGCGCCTCCCCACCAAACTTCGCCGACAACACCTTCGTCAGCGCCGCCGTCAAGGTGGTCTTCCCATGGTCCACATGACCAATCGTCCCCACGTTCACATGCGGCTTCGTCCGCTCAAACTTTCCTTTGGACATCAGACTTTCTCCAAAAAAGCAAGACCCAAGATCGACCGAAAAAATGGAGCCCACAACCGGATTCGAACCGGTGACCTCTTCCTTACCAAGGAAGTGCTCTGCCGACTGAGCTATGTGGGCCTGTACTTGGAGCGGGTGATGGGAATCGAACCCACACCATCAGCTTGGAAGGCTGAGGTTCTACCATTGAACTACACCCGCACGACCGAAGCCGAAACAACTCAAACAGTTATGGTGGAGGGGGGAGGATTCGAACCTCCGAAGGCAGAGCCGTCAGATTTACAGTCTGATCCCTTTGACCGCTCGGGAACCCCTCCCACGGTAGCGGCGAATTATGGGCGCGGGTCCGTGCAGTGTCAAGTAGAAGGCGGCCGCGGGAATCTGCGTGTGCGATTCCCGCTGTCTGGGTTGAGGATTTTAAGAAAGCCCGGCCAGCCGCGTGCGCATGACGACGACTGCCAAGCCGACAAAATGCCACAGCTCGAGACCCTGCTGCAAGGGCGTCGGCAACCGTATCCCTTGACATCGTTGCCCGTTTACAACATTCTTCGGAGGTTGTTTCGGTTCTCCGCTGAGCAAACGGGGCAGCGGCTTGACAAGAGGAGGGTTAAATCATGATCAAGAACAAAAGAGTGGCACTGATCGCAGGGCTTGCCGCCGGGCTCGTCAGTACCGCAGCTCTGGCGGAAAACGCCTACGAAGGCTACGCCATCAATGGGCAGGGACAGCCGGTCGTGACCGGTACCGGCCAATGTGTGCGTGGTGGCCGTCCGGTGACCGACGGCGCAACGCCAGCCTACTGTGCACCCAAGGTGGCGGCTAAGCCGGCTCCGGCCCCAGCGCCCGCTCCGGCACCCGCGCCGATCGCGCCAGTGGAAAAGACGGTTTTGGTAAGTAAACCGATCACGATCACGGGCATCAATTTCAAATTCAACTCCTACAAGCTTCTGGATCGGGACATCAAGGTCCTCGACCAGGTCGCGGACTTTGCCAAGGAACACCCGGATGCGGTGCTGGACGTCAACGGCTACTGCAGCAAGGTGGGTACCTACGCCTACAACCTGAAGCTCTCCAAGCTGCGCGCCGAAAGCGTCGCTCAGTACCTGGAGCGTCATGGCGTTCCGCGCGATCGGATGGTGCTGAAGGGTCACTCTTACAACGATCCGGTGGCCAGCAACGCTACCCCCGAGGGACGCTTCTTGAACCAGCGGGTCGAGATCAACTCCAGCATCAAGGTGGAAAAGACCGTTCAGCAGTAAATATAGTGTCTAGGTCGCTGTAAAAATGGGCCCTTCTGGGCCCATTTGCTTGTGGATTTCCACATCGTCGCTGGCAGTTTCCGTGCTAGAATCGCAGCCATGCGCCAATCCTACCTGCGTTTCCTGCGAATTCTGGTTATCACTCGGGTGCTCGTCCGTTATCGTCTGGACGAGGTCCTCTATTTTCTGCCCCTGCTGAAACCCTATCAGGCCATTCTCAAACTGAATCCGCTGCTGTGGATCATGCCGAAGCCATCGGGCGACTTTCCGGTACGCCTGCGTATGGCCCTGGAAAGTCTGGGTCCCACCTTTATCAAGCTCGGGCAGATGCTGTCGACCCGGCGGGACCTGCTGCCAGACGCCATCACCCAAGAACTGGCGCGTCTTCAGGATGCGGTGCCGCCCTTTTCCTGGGCAGAGGCACGCCAGCGGATAGAGACGAGCCTCGGAACCGAGCTTGGCAAAGTCTTCAAACATCTGGACACGGAACCTGCGGCGGCGGCCTCCATTGCGCAGGTCCACTTCGGCGAGCTGCTGGACGGTCGCGCCGTAGCGGTCAAGATCCAACGACCGGGGCTTGGTCGGATCATTGAGCAGGACCTCGGCATTCTAGCGTCTTTGGCGGAATTTGCCGAGCGCTACTCCCAGGAAGGCCGGCGACTGCGTGTGCGCGCGGTGGTCGCCGAATACGCGAAGACCCTGCGGGGGGAACTGGATCTGTTGCGCGAAGCGGCCAACGCCAGCCAATTGCGGCGCAACTTCCTGGCGGAGCCGGAGCTGCTCTATGTTCCTGAGATCTACTGGGACTATTGCAGCTCCGAGGTACTGGTCATGGAGCGCATCTACGGTATTCCCATCGGCCACAGGGAAGCTCTGCGGGCTGCCGGAATCGATTTCGACCAGCTGTCGCGGCGGGCGGCCGAGATCTTTTTCCGTCAGGTCTTCCGCGACTCGTATTTTCACGCCGACATGCACCCGGGGAATATCTTCGTCGATCCCAACAATGGGCGATTCATTGCCGTGGACTTTGGCATCATGGGCAGCCTCGACGAAGCCAGCCAGCACTACCTGGCAGAGAACATGGTGGCCTTCTTCAACCGCGATTATCGCCGGGTCGCTGAGGCACACGTGGAGGCAGGCTGGGTGCCACCCGACACCAACATCCAAGATTTCGAGACGGCCATCCGGGCCTTGGCGGAGCCGATCTTTGAAAAACCGCTCAACGAAATCTCCGTGGCCCAATTGCTGCTGCGACTCTTCCAGACCACGCGCACCTTCCAGATGCAGACCCAACCTCAGCTGTTACTGCTGCAGAAGACCCTGGTCAATGTCGAAGGCATTGCCCGAGACTTCAACCCGTCCTTGAATATTTGGGAGATTGCCACACCGCTATTGCGCGACTGGCTCAACCGTCAACGCGGGCCTCAGGCCTGGTGGCATGCGCTGCGGCAACAGTTTCCGCAGTGGGGGCTGGTCCTACCGGAGATGCCTGTACTACTGCACGGCCTGATGCAACAGGCGCACCAGGGTCGACTGCCCCTGCAGGTGGAAAATCCGGACCTCGCCGGCATCCGCCAGGAACTCCGCAATGGTCTCCGACGGCTTGCCATCAGCACGAGTTCAGCCTTTCTGTTCATTGGACTGGCCATTGTCGCCACCCTGGAGCACGAGCTCTATCGCGATGTGCTGGGTCTGCCGGTGTGGTTGTGGCTGATCGGCCTACCCGTGCTTTCTGCTCTAGGCTTCTGGTGGCTGCGCCGTGTATTCTTTCGTGGGAAAATCTAGGGAGGGAGATCGTTATGTGGATGGTTTTGTCTTTCATCATCGGCGCCCTGGCGGTGCTCTTCGCTGTGGAGAACAACGCTCCGGCCAAAGTGACCTTCCTGAGCTGGGAGTTTCAGCAGTCTTTGGGCGTGGTCCTGCTCATTGGTTTCCTGGCGGGTTTTGTGGCGGCACTGATCGTCTATTTACCGACGCACCTGCGCAATCGCTGGCGGATTCGCCGACACGAGAAGCGTATTGCTGAGGTCGAGGCAGATCTGGCAGCTGAACGTGGAAAGCGCGCCCAACTGGAAATCGAGCGCGCCGAGAGCATGAGAGCGCAGGCCGGCCACAGCAGCGCCGAGCACTGACACGCTCTTTTGCGTCCGTTTACCCCTGGGGCGCAGCCGCGCTGGTCGCCACCGGACCCGCCAGCGGCGTGCTGTGAAGCACGGCGGGTTCCATCTTGGCGAGGACCGCCAAATTCCGGCTGGCGTCGGCGTTACCGCTGGCAGCGGCCTTTTGCCACCAGTACGCGGCTTTCTGGTAATCCCGACTTACACCCTGGCCCATGAAGTAGAGATTGCCCAGGTTGTACTGAGCGGCCGAAATGTTCTGGTTGGCCGCACGCTCCCACCAGTACGCCGCCAGGGCGTAATCCTGGGGCAGACCCTGACCGAAGTAGTACTGCATACCCAAATTGTATTCGGCCTTGCCATAGCCGTGTTCCGCGGCCTTGCGGAACCACTGCGCGGCCAGGGCATAATCCTGGGGCACACCCTCACCCAGGGCGCAGCGCGTACCGATACTATTCTCGAGCTTGGCGGTGGTGAGGTTGGCCGGCTGCGTGCTGGCATTGTCCTCCACCTCTGCCTTGGCCACTGGCGCCTGTGCCCAGGCCGTGGCGCTGGCAGAAGCCAGCAGAACGCCAAGGCCCAAACCGAGACAACGATTCATCCATTCTGTGCGATGCCGGGACCCGCGCATGTGATCGACCCTCCAATGTGACAGCAATTACCTTGAGCCACAGTAGCTTACAACAAGTGCTTCAGACTTTGCCAGAACTTATTTGCGGCTCTGCAATGGGTTCTTGCCGTCGCTCTCCAGCTCGCTCTGGCGCCACTGATGGGCCAGGCGATCGAGGACCCCGTTGATGAAGCGGTGTCCCTGCTCCGCGCCGAAAGCCTTGCTGAGTTCCACAGCCTCGTTGATGATCACGCGATAGGGCGTCTGCCGCTCATCCCGCAGTTCGAAGGCACCTAGACGGAGTATGGCGCGCTCCACCTCACTGACCTCATCCGCCCAGCGCCGATCCAGGATCACGGCGGCAATGGTCTCGTCCAGGGCATCCAGCGCCGGACACAGGCGCGCCCAGATCTCCTCGAAGAAGCTCCGGTCCGCTCCCACCAGACGCTCGTCATCCTCCAGAAACTGGCGGGCGATCTCGCTGCAAGGTGCGGGATTCAACTGCCATTGGTAGAGGGCCTGCAGCAGCGCCTCGCGAGCCAATCGTCGTCTGCTGACCGCCACGGTTCAGATCTGCGCCAGGAGATGCACCATCTCCAGAGCGGTGAGTGCCGCGTCGAAACCTTTGTTGCCAGCCTTGGTTCCGGCCCGCTCGATGGCCTGCTCGATGCTGTCGGTGGTGAGCACGCCAAAAACGACGGGGACGCCCGTTTCCAGGGAAACCTGGGCGATCCCCTTGGCCGCCTCCCCGGCGACGTAGTCGAAGTGGGGTGTACCGCCGCGGATCACCGCCCCGAGGCAGATAACCGCCGCATAGCGTCCGCTGCGCGCGAGCTTCTGCGCCACCAACGGGATCTCGTAGGCGCCGGGGGCGTAGACTACCTGTATGCGCTCGTCCTGGACCCCGTGGCGGCGCAGGGCATCGATGGCCCCCTGCTCCAGCTGCTGCGTGATAAAGCTGTTGAAACGGCTGACCAGCAAGACGAAGTGATGCCGATCGTCCACCCGCCAATGTCCCTCGATACGTTCAATCATGGCTTGCACCCTGCTCCAAAAAGGGAAGCTGACCGACGATCTCGAGACCGAAACCGCCGATACCGCGATACTGAAATTGACTGTCGCTGAGCACGACGGCTCGCTGTACACCGAGATCCGTGAGAATCTGCGCCCCCACCCCAAAGGTACGCAGGATGCGCCCGGAATCGCCCGCCTGGCCCGGCCCCTTGGGAGGATTGGGAAGGGCCTGCACCTGGGCGAGGAGTTCGTCGCCATCCTCGCGGTGGTCGAGGTAGACGAGCACACCGGCGGGCTCTCTGGCCAGACGCTCCATGGCCTTGGCTACGGGTCCATCGGGTCCGAGGAAGAGATCGGTGAGGGTCTTGCCTACCTGTACCCGCACCAGGATGGGTTCCGTGCGCTGCGCCAGGTCGCCGTGCACCAGGGCGAAATGGGTCTCCCGACGGATCCGGTCACGATAGAGGTGCAGGGTAAACGTGCCGTAGGGCGACGACCAGGGACCGCTGGCCTCGCGCTGGACAATGTGCTCACGCTCCAGCCGGTAGCGGATGAGGTCGGCGATGGTGCCGATCTTCAGACCGTGCCGGGCGGCGTAGGGCAGCAGGTCGGGCAGCCGCGCCATTTCCCCGTTCTCGTTGAGGATCTCACAGATAACGCCGGCCGGTTTACAACCGGCAAGACTCGCCAGGTCTACCGCCGCCTCGGTGTGTCCGGCGCGGACCAGGACGCCACCGGGCTCCGCCGCCAGAGGAAAAATATGTCCGGGCATGACGATGTCCTCGGGGCCGGCATCGTCGGCAATGGCCGCAAGGATGGTGGTAGCACGATCGGCAGCGGATATGCCGGTGCTGACACCGCGCGCCGCTTCGATGGATACCGTAAAGGCCGTGCCCAGGTGTGTGGTGTTGTGGCTGACCATCTGCGGCAGACGCAGACGCTGGCAGCGCTCCCGCGTGAGGGGCAGACAGACCAATCCCCGGGCGTGCCGAACCATGAAATTGATGGCTTCGGGCGTGACGAACTCGGCGGCCATGATGAGATCGCCTTCGTTTTCCCGCCCCTCGTCGTCCATCAGGATCACCATACGCCCGGCTGCAATCTCGGCGATGATCTCTTCCGTCGGACTGATCTGGGCTTCACTCATTGCGGGAATCCTTTGGCAGCCAACCATTGCGGCGTAATACGAGATTCTACACCGTCTGCACCATCCCTGACCATGAGTTGCTCGAGGTAGCGCGCCAGCAGATCCACCTCCAGATTGACTCGCTGGCCCGCTCGCCAATCCCGCGCCGTGGTCTGCTCCAGGGTGTGCGGAATGAGATTGAGGGAAAAGGTCTCGCCCTCGACGGCGTTGACGGTGAGGCTGATGCCATCCACACAGATGCTGCCTTTGGCGGCAATGTAGCGCCGCAGTTCCGCCGGTGCCGATATGCGAAAGACGATGGAGCGGCCGGATGGCACTGCCTCCCGCACTGTGCCGACGCCATCCACGTGGCCGGCCACCAGATGTCCGCCGAGACGATCCGACAGGCGCAGCGCCTTCTCCAGATTGACGGCAGCACCGATGTCCAGATCGCCCAGAATGCTGCGTTCCAGTGTTTCCCGCGACACATCCACGGCAAAGGTCGGCGCGGCCAGTGCCACCGCCGTGAGGCAGACCCCTGAAACGGCGATGCTGTCGCCCAAGGCGACATCGCCGAGATCCAGGGTCCCGGCATCAAAGACCATGCGGTAATCCCCACCTTGAGCCTGCTTTTGCCGCAGCCGCCCTAAGGCTTGAACGATTCCTGTAAACACGATTGTCCCTCCGCAGAAAGGAGCTGCAATTTGACATCCCCGTCCAGGGCGTCGGCTCGCCGCAGATGCCAACGGGGCACCCTATCGAGCCGGGCGTAGGGACCCAGGTGGGCGAAAGCTTGGGCCCCCGCACCCAACACCACGGGGGCAAGGTAGAGCAGCCACTCGTCCACCCAGCCGCCGCGCAGGAGACTGGTGGCGAGCCCCGGACCCGCCTCCACCAGGACCTCGTTGCATTCGTCCTGGGCCAGCGCCGTCCACAGCGACGCGAGATCGATGCCGACACCGGCGGATCCCGGCGGCAGGCTACGCAATCGAGCGCCGCGCTCGGCAAGAATCGCGCGACGCCCTGGGTCCGCATCCTGTCGGTGAAAAATCCAGGTCTCTCCCGGAGTATCCCAGAGAGCGGCCTCCGGGGGCGTGCGCAGGGCACTGTCGAGAATCACCTTGTGCGGATAGCGGACCAGGGGAAAGTCCACTCGCGGCGCGAGGCGCGGATTATCGGCCAGCACCGTACCGATGCCGACGACGATGGCGCTGACTGCCGCGCGCTGTCGCTGCACATCGGCGCGCGCCGCCGTACCCGTCAGCCATTGACTCTCGCCGCTGGCGAGGGCGACGCAGCCATCGAGACTCTGCGCCTGCTTCAGGCGGATCCAGGGTCGCCCCGAACGCATGCGTCGAATGAAGCCGATATTGAGAGCCGTCGCCTCTTCCGCCAGACAGCCCAACTCGACTTCGATGCCATGCTGGCGCAGCAAGGCGATACCCCCACCGCTCACCTGCGGATTGGGATCGGCCGTGGCGATGACGACGCGGGCCACACCAGCGGCCAGTATCGCCTCGGTGCACGGCGGCGTGCGGCCATGGTGGCAACAGGGCTCGAGGGTGACGTAGAGGGTCGCGCCGCGGGCCGCATCACCGGCCTCGGCCAGGGCAAAGACCTCGGCGTGGGCCTCGCCTGCCCGCAGGTGCGCGCCGCGCCCGATGATCTTTCCCTGCTGCACCACCACGGCACCGACCCGCGGATTAGGATGCGTCGAGTAGATGCCCTGACCCGCCAAAGCCAAGGCCTCGGCCATGAATCGGGCGTCAGGATTCCTGGACGGGGTCACCGGCGTCCGCCTTGTCATCCTTGGCCTTGAGACGAGCGATCTCGGCACTGAAGGCATCGACGTCCTCAAAGCGTCGGTATACCGAGGCGAAACGCACATAGGCCACAGGATCAAGATCTCCCAGGGCCCGCATCACCAGCTCGCCGATGGTGCGAGCGGCAATTTCCCGCTCACCACTGGCCCGGATCTGCCGTTCGATATCGCGCAGCGCCGCGTCTACCCGTTCCGTGGCCACCGGCCGCTTGCTCAAAGCGCGGGTGAGGCCGCGCTGCAGTTTCTCGGCATTGAAGGCTTCCCGACGGCCATCGGCCTTGACCACCATGGGATACCCTAGCTCTGCTCGTTCATAGGTGGTGAAGCGTTGGCCGCAGGAGGGACACTCACGCCGACGCTTGACCGCCTCACCCTCATCCGCCAACCGCGAATCCACCACCCGCGTGTCGGCAAAACCGCAAAAAGGGCAGTGCACCGTCAGCCGTAGACCGGAAAGCGCCGGCACAGGGCGACGACGCGCTCCCGTACCTCGGCGATGGTCTTTTCATCCTCGGCATGATCCAGCACGTCGGCGATGGCGGCTCCGAGTACATCCATTTCCCCCAGATCGAAGCCGCGTGTGGTGGCGGCGGGGGTACCGATGCGGATGCCGCTGGTCACAGCCGGGGGCCGGCTGTCGAAGGGCACGGCGTTCTTGTTGACCGTGATGTGCGCCGCACCCAAAGCCGTCTCGGCATCCTTGCCGGTGATCCGCTCACCCAGATTGAGGAGGAAGAGGTGGTTGTCGGTACCACCGGAAACCGCCCCATAGCCGCGTTGGGCCAACACGGTACTGAGGCGCTGGGCATTGGCGATGACCCGCTGCTGATACTGGCGAAATTCCGGCTGTTGCGCCTCGAGGAAGGCGACGGCCTTGGCAGCGATGACGTGCATCAGGGGTCCGCCCTGGATACCCGGGAAAATCAGCGAGTTGACCTTCTTGGCATACTCCTCCTTGCAGAGGATCAAACCGCCCCGCGGACCGCGCAGGGTCTTGTGGGTGGTGGTGGTGACGAAATCCGCGTGGGGCACGGGGCTCGGGTGCAGGCCAGCGGCAACCAGACCGGCGATGTGGGCCATGTCCACCAGGAAATAGGCCCCGATACTGCGGGCGATCTCGCCGATGCGGGCAAAGTCGATGATCCGCGAATAGGCGCTGGCACCAGCGATGATCATGCGCGGGCGCTCCCGCTCGGCCTGTTCGGCCAGGGCATCGTAATCGATGCGACCGTCCTCCTCGCGTACCCCATAGGCCACCACCTCGAAGAGCTTGCCCGAGAGATTGACCTTGGCGCCGTGGGTGAGGTGCCCGCCGTGGGCCAAGCTCATGCCCATGATCTTGTCGCCGGGCTTCAGGACCGAAAAGAAGACCGCCTGATTGGCCTGGGAGCCGGAGTGTGGCTGGACATTGGCGTGCTCGGCGCCGAAAAGGGTGCGGGCCCGATCGATGGCCAGCTGCTCGGCGATGTCGACGTATTCGCAACCGCCGTAATAGCGCTTGCCCGGGTAGCCCTCCGCGTACTTGTTGGTAAGCACCGATCCCTGCGCGGCCATGACCAGCGGACTGGCGTAATTTTCCGAGGCGATGAGCTCGACGTGGTCTTCCTGACGTTGGGATTCGTGCTGCATCGCCTCCCACAGGCTGGGGTCGAACTGCGATAGATTCAGGGTCTTGGAAAACATGGGAGCTCCTCGATGATGGATTTTGGCCTCCACACTAGCGGATGGCCTGCGGCAGGACAAGGGCGTTTTTTTGCACCTCGTCGTGAATTCTTTTCATGTCCGCGGGCAACAAGATCCGCGTTCAACCTTTGGCCCGCACTGGGCGCAGAACCGGCTGGGCCAGGGCCGAGGCCTTGCGCGCCGGTTCCCGTTTGCGCGGCGGCTTGCGCTTGTTGGCAAAGATATCCTGATAGGCGACAAAGACCACGGGCGGGCCGAGCACCCACACCAGCAGTCCCAACCAGACCTGGGAAAACTGGGGGAGAAAAAGATTGCTCAAAAGCACGATGGCCCATAGCGCGATGAGGGGATCGCGAACCTCGGGTCGGAAAATGAGCGCCAGAGTCGTCTCCACCTCCGACTCGATCCAGCCGTGTCCCTTGTGCAACGCCAGGGCCACTCCAAAAAAGGCCGGAGAGAACCAGAAATAGGGCATCAGGGCCAGATCGGAAAGGCGCTCCCCAAGACCGAACCACCAATCCAGAAAACCGCCGGAGCTCGGCATCTGCCAGTGCCCATCCACGCCCGCGAGCAAGGCGGCGAGGATAACCGTCTCCTGACCAAAGCTGAACAGCATGCCGAAGACGGCCAACAACATACCCCAGAGCACCGCTACCTCCAGGGCGTGGCGCAGCTGCGTGGCGCTGTACTCCTCTCCCTCACAGCGGCCGGCCAGACGCAGCCCGAGGAGCAGCCCGATGGGAGCGATGGCATCCATGAGCCAGCTGGGGAAGGGAATGGCCGCCACGGCCACGGCGGACAGGGCAAAAAGTGCCCAGGCGCGCGGTCGCGCTGCCACGATGGCCGCGCCACCCTCGACCCAGGACACCATCCTACTGACCCACTGCCACCCCAAGGTGCACCCCCCAGCCTTGCTAGCTTTGACATTCTAGAGAAGGCGGGCTACAAACTCAAAGAGCTTAAGTGCCGCCCATCCCGGCGCACACACCACCTGGCCGTGGCGCGGCAACGGTGGCCGATCAATGCGGAGGAAGGATGTCCAGCTTGCCCGAGCGTCGCGAACAGATACGGCGCGCCCACGCCCGCCTGATCCATATGGTGGTGGCTGCCTGCCAGAACCCGGCGGAGCAGAAGGCGCTGGAGCCACACCTACAGACGGCAGCCAGCAACGGCTGGGGTGAGCTGGTGCAGATCCTGCGGCGGATCCTCGCCGGGCAACGCGATCCCGCCTTGCTGGAGGGCCTGGACGAAGAAGACCGGGTCATCACTGAGAGCATCCTGAATGGACTGCAGGACCGGCACAGCTTGCCCGCCCTGGATCAGGGCGCAGACCCCAGTCTTGCCGCTCCCGGTATTGCCAGCGTAGTACACGCCGCGCGCCAGGGCGATAGCCAAGCGCTGGCCTGGCTTGGGCAGATGGCCAGCCAGATGGAGCGGGCCGGGGGCGACATGGCGCGTATTGGCGCTGCCCTCGGGCCACTGTCACGCGGCCAAGAAGACTACGCCCGGCTGGCGCGGGGTATGAGCGCCAACGCCCGGCAGCTACTGCAGGGCATTCTGGACGAATTGGCAAGACTGCGGCCGCAATGACGGCGACCGCCATCGCGCCATCCGCTCCATGCATTGAGAATCACCGACGGAGGTCCTACCATGATCGGCTCAGTCATGCAGTGAGACATGCCATCGTTTTCAGGGAGTACATATGACGGCGCAAGCTTTGGTCATCGATGTCCGTGAGGACAATTTCGCCGCCGCGGTCCTCGAGGAATCGAAGCGGAGGCCGGTAGTCGTGGACTTCTGGGCGCCCTGGTGCGGGCCTTGCCGTGCCCTCGGCCCCGTCCTCGAGAAGCTGGCAGAAGAAATGGCAGGTGCCTTCCTCCTGGCCAAGGTCAACTCCGATGAGAATCCAGAACTGTCGCGAAGCTTTCAGGTACGCGGTATTCCCGCTGTGAAAGCCTTCCGCGACGGCAAGGTGGTAGACGAATTCACCGGTGCCCTGCCCGAGTCGGCTGTGCGCAAGTTTCTGGAGGGGATCGTTCCACCCCCCGGAGACGATCTGCGCCAGGCAGCGCTGGCGGCCATGGAGGCAGGACGGGAAGACGAGGCCGAGAAGCTCTTTCGCGAAGCGCTGACGGCCAACCCCCGCAACGATGCGGCTCGCCTGAGCCTGGCCCGCCTGCACAGTGCCCAAGGACGCTGGGAAGAGGTCAACGCCGACATCGCCGCCATGAGTCCGGCCTTTCAGCTGGAAGATGAGGTGCAGGCTTTGAAGGCCCTGCTGGAATTCTCCCAGGCTGTCCAGAGCGCTCCCCCCATGGCCGAGTTGGAGCGGCGCCTGCGTGAAGCGCAGGGCGACGAGCGGGCGCAGGCACTCTACCTGCACGCGCTGCGCCTCCTCCTGCAGGGACAGGAGGAGCCAGCCATGGAAGAGCTGCTGGAACTGGTACGCGACCATCGGCAGTATGGCGACGATCTCGGTCGGCGGACGCTGCTGCAGATCTTCACGGTACTGGGGGCCCGCCATCCCCTCGTGGAAAAGTATCGCACTCGCTTGGCGAGAACCTTATACTGAACGAAAGGCTGCAGCTTTTTTGATCGGTGCCGCCGCAGTGGCCCCACGCCTGGCCCCGGACCCCACTCCGGATCAGGCACGCTCCGGCGGTCCGGATTACCGGCTCAGCCCAAACCCGCCGCCCGACCCTACGGCCTGACCTCAGGTCCAACCACAAGGAGATTCCATCCGTGAGCCGACACGCCCCGCAAAACCGCCTTCCCCTGTCCCAGGCCATGGGGACTGCCCTTCTCGCCCTGACTCTTGGTCTCAGCGGATGCGCCCAGGCGACGCCCGCGGCCAACACCGCGGCCCTGTCGGTTCCGGCTCAGGCAGGACCGGCACAGCCGCTGGTGAATCTCCCGGACTTCACCCCGATCATCGATCGCTACGGACCGACCGTGGTGAATATCAGCAGCACCAGCAGCAAGGCCCTCGCCCAAGAACACAATCCCTTCCCGCCAGACTCCCCCTTCTATCGTTTCTTCAAACATTTCGGTGGTTCTCAGGGAGGTCACGGCGCAGGCCCGCAGGAGAAAATCCAGTCGCTGGGCTCCGGCTTCATTCTCAGCTCCGACGGCTACATCGTCACTGCCGCTCACGTCGTCCGCGGCGCGCAGCACATCGTCGTCACCCTGACCAATCACCACGCCTATCCCGCCAAGCTGGTGGGCCTGTCGGTGCGCTACGATACCGCTCTCCTCAAAATAGACGCCCAGGGTCTGCCCACCGCGCCCCTGGGTAATTCCGACGACCTGCGGGTGGGACAGTGGCTGCTGGCCGTCGGTGCCCCCTTCGGCTTCTTCAATACCGTGACTCAAGGGGTGGTGAGCGCCACCAACCGGCCCCTGCCGGACGACGAATATATCCCCTTCATCCAGAGCGATGTGCCCATCAATCCCGGCAACTCCGGCGGGCCGCTGTTCAACATGGCGGGCCAGGTCATCGGCATCAACGACCAGATCTACACCAATAGCGGCGGCTACATGGGGCTATCCTTCTCCATCCCCATCAACACCGTCATGCAGGTGGTGCGGGATCTCAAGGAGCACAAGCCCATCGAATTCGGTTACTTGGGGGTCGAGGTGCAGAGCGTGACACCGCAAATGGCCCAAGCCTTGCACCTCAAGGAGCCCGTGGGTGCCCTGGTGGCCTCGGTGATGAGCAATGGTCCTGCCGCCCATGCCGGTCTGCGCCCCGGCGACGTCATCGTCACCTTTGCCGGCAAGCCCGTCTACAATGTCGGACAGCTACCGCTGCTCGTCGGATCCAGCAAACCCGGTAGCACGGCCGCCCTGGGCATTCTCCGCGACGGCAAACCCGAAACCCTTCAGGTCACCGTCGGCGCCCTGCCCAAGCCGGAAAAAACCGACGAGACCGTCAGCAGCAAGGCGGCCAAGCCCAGTGCCCTGGAGATTCCGCGCCTCGGCGTGCACGTGCGGGCGCTGGACGCGGCGCTGATGGACCGTCTGAAAATCCACCATGGAGTGGTGATCACGGATGTGGGTGAGGGTGCGGCGGCGGAGGCGGGGATTCGTCCCGGCATGATCCTCCAGCAGATCGCTCAACAGGATGTCTCCACACCTCAACAACTGGAGGCGATCGTTCGCCGGCTGCCCGCCGACACACCCATTCCGGTCTTGGTCCGTCAGGGTCCATCCAGCATCTATGTGGTCGTGACGCTGCCCAAGCACTGAGACCGCTTCCGCTTCAGGCCTGCTGTCGCCCGGGGGATGGTGGCAGGCCCGCCCCATTGCGGGCGGGGCCCGCTGTCAACCGCGGGGGTGGTGCTGGCGATGCAGGCTCTGCAGGCGCGCTTGGGCGATGTGGGTGTAGATCTCTGTGGTGCTCAGCTGGGCGTGGCCGAGCATGAGCTGCACGCTGCGCAGATCGGCACCGTGGTCCAGAAGGTGGGTGGCGAAGGCGTGACGCAGGCTGTGGGGTGAAAAGGCGGCGCGAATCTGGGCCTTGGCGCCGTAGGCCTTGATGGTCTGCCAGAAACGCTGGCGGCTCATGGCCTCGCCGCGAACGCTCAGGAACAGGGCCGGACTCTGCCTCTGCCCGAGCAGCTGCGGTCGCGCTTCCCGCAGGTAGCGGTCGAGGACTTCCATGGCCACCTCACCGACGGGAATCAAACGCTCCTTGCTGCCCTTGCCCAAGGTCAGCACCACACCGGCCTCGAGATCCAGCTGCGCACGAAGCAGACCCACCAGCTCCGATACTCGCAGACCGGTGGCGTAGAGGAGCTCGAGCATGGCGGCGTCGCGCAGGCCGAGAACGGTACTGCGATCCGGCGCCGCCAGCAGGGCGTCCACCTCCCCTTCGCTGGGTACGGCAGGTAGGTGGCGACCCATATGCAGGTGCTGCAGAGACGCGCTGGGATCATCGCCGCGCCAACCTTCCCGTTGCGCATAGGCATAAAAACGCCGCAAGCTGGAGAGTTGCCGGGCGATACTCCGCAGGGCCGCACCGTCCTGCAGACGCCGGGCGAGAAAGGTGGACAGATCGGCGGCGTCGGCATCGCGCAATCGCCGCCCCCGGGATGCCAAGTAGCTTTCCAGCAAGCGCAGATCGCGCCCGTAGGCCGCGAGACTGTTGGCGGCCAAGTTGCCCTCCAGCCAGAGGTGATCGAGAAAACGCGTCAGATCCTCTCCACCCGGAAGCGGCGCCACAGCCTCACCCTCGGCGACTGTCAAAGGGCGCCCTCCAGATGCAGCAGGGCCTCCTTGCGGCTCCATGCGGGTCCGCTGCGCAAGCCGCCATACCCACCCAGGCCCGTGGCCGCGAGAACGCGGTGGCAGGGGACAAGAATGGCGACAGGATTGGCCTTGCAGGCCTGACCCACAGCCCGCGGTGCACTTCCCAAACTCTGAGCCAGAAGGCCGTATTGGGTCGTTTTTCCGTAGGGTATTTCCGTCAAGGCGGCCCAGACGCGCTTCTGGAACGGAGTGCCCTGCAGGCGGATGGGGAGACACTGCAGCGCATCCCGCGCCGCGATGGGACGGCCCGAAAAATAAGCATCCAAAAGCTCGCGCAGCGATGCCGGCGCAGGTATTACCGATGGTAGTGATGGGTCCGCAAGGGACGGCGCGTCGGCAAAGGCCAGGCGGATCAGAGCACCGTCCTGGAACTGTGCTTCGATCCAGCCCCAGCCCGGCTGCCAGTGGTAGGCATTCAGGGTCGATGCAGCGCCTGGAATACCAGGGGATGTATCCACGTCAAGGGACCTCCGCCTAATGCACCCGCCGTTTTTGCCATGTGCCAGAGCGCAAAAAAATACGGTCGCTCGCACGCACTCGAGGCAGCATACTGCAGAGCCGTGTGCTGCCACCACCGCGCCTCGTGTTCCGGCTGACCGTCCTGGGTCGCGGCAAGGCAGCTTTGCCATGGATGGGTGGGTGGGCCTGCTGTACCCGCACGCACAGCCTCACCGTAGCTCTGCACTTCCCGAAAGCTCGGTACCCCGTCGAGTCTTTGCCAGCCGGCCTGAGTAAAGAGGGCAGCGGCGACGCCGAAGAGCAGGCGCCGGCTCTGCTGGCGGCTGCGGTGGGGCAACTGCAGACTGCTTCCCATCCACAGATAGAGTCGAGCGAGCTCACGCCGCTGCGCATCCTCCGCACACTCCAGGATGGCAAGGCCGGTACTGAGAAAGAGCTGCCGCAAGGCTGCCAAGGGCTGGTCGCCCATGGCTCGCAGGTGCTGCATGAAGGCGGGCAGATCTCGCTGGCGCAGACTCTCCAGCAGAGGTTTTTCATCCCCCGTGCTACTGGGCGACACACTCTCGGGTACCACCACGGCGCAGGAGGCCGGCAGGGACCAGTGGCTGCGTGCCAGAAGCCAGGCCGAGGCGGCAAAATCCTGGTTATCCAAGGTCGCTGCCTGCGCTGCCCAGGCCGCCGCCAAGCGGCAGCGCAAGCCACCCGCCTCGGCATCGGCGGCCATGCTGAGACCAAGACCGGCCACGACCAGCTCCCGCGCCCGTTCGTCCTCTGCCATGCTGAGCAGAAGGGACATCAGTGCGTCGGGATCACGTGCTGCCAGACGACGACCGAACTCCTCCCCTTCCATATCCAGCGGGAGTGCCCGATCGGCGTGGTGATGGGCGATGATCTCGGCGGCGGTGGCAGTTTCCGCTCTGCCGGGACCCAGCCAACGTTCCAGCCAAGGCAGCGCCCAGGAACCGGCCATGGAAGGGGCTTCCTGTAGCCAGCTGAGCTGCTCCACCACGCCTTCCAGCACCGCCACGTCGTCCGGATACGCTTGCCAGCGTCCCAGAATGGCGTGCCACAGGTCCCGACGGAGGGAAGCGGCCGCCTGCGGATCGGCCCAGCAGCTATCCTGTTCCGAGGCCGACCCTGGCAACCGTGGCCGGAGCCGCGATATGGGCTCCGGGTCCGGGCCCGACATCAGCCCAGCTTTTCCTTGATCCGCGCGGCCTTACCAGACAGGTTGCGCAGGTAGTAGAGCTTGGCGCGACGAACATCGCCCCGCCGCTTCACCTCCACCTTGACCACCGCAGGAGAATGCGCGGGGAACACCCGTTCTACCCCTTCGCCGTTGGAGATCTTGCGCACGGTGAAGGCCGAGTGCAGACCGCGGTTGCGGCGCGCAATGCAGATACCCTCAAAAACCTGGACGCGCTCGCGGTCGCCTTCCTTGACCTTGACGTGCACGGCTACGGTATCGCCAGCACCAAAGGCCGGCAATTCCGCACCCATCTGCTCTTTATTGATCGCATCGATGACGTTCATGACCCACTCCTCAAAAAATCCGACCTACCCGCTCGTTTCAGTTTTCCTCTTGCTCCAACAGAGCGCGCTCCTCGGCACTCAGACCCCGGGCCTGTAGCAGATCCGGGCGGCGCTCCAGACTGCGCCGCAGCGCCTGACGCAGGCGCCAGCGGGCGATCCGCCGATGGTCTCCCGACAGCAGCACCGGCGGCACCTCTTGCGTGCCGATACGCTCCGGCCGGGTGTAGTGCGGGCAGTCCAACAGGCCGTTTCGGGCAAAGCTGTCCTCCCCGGCCGAATCGGGATGCCCCAGCACCCCCGGCAGCAGGCGCGCTACCCCTTCCATGAGCACCAGGGCCGGCAGTTCGCCGCCGGCGAGCACGTAATCGCCGATGGACCACTCCTCATCCACCGCCGACATGACCCGTTCGTCGATGCCTTCGTAGCGCCCGGCAAGCAGTATCAAGCCTTCCAGGTCGGCAAAGCGTTGCAGCGCCGCCTGATGGAGCACCTTCCCCTGGGGCGACAGATAGATCACCGGCGCCCCCGGATTCTCACCCCGGGCGGCGGCGATGGCCGCCAACAGTGGCGGCGCCATCATCACCATGCCCGGCCCCCCACCAAAGGGACGATCGTCTACGCGACGATGCGCAAGGGTACTGAAGTCTCTCGGGTTCCACAGCCCCAGTCGAAAATGGCCCTGCGCCAGACCGCGCCCAACCACCCCCTCCTGCAGGTATTGCTCGATGAGCTGCGGAAAGATGCTGATGACGTCAAAGCGCATCACCAATCCCGCTGCCAATCCACCGTGATCCGCCCTTGTTCCAGGTCCACCCCTGCGGCCGCACGCGCGTCCCAGGGAATGAGGATCTCCGTACCCTGCTCATCCTGCACCACCAGCACGTCGTTGGCCCCGGTTTCCAGGAGCCCGGACACTCTGCCAAGGCACTCCTGGGAGAGATTGACCACCGCCAGCCCCTGCAGCTGGAACCAGTAATATTCTCCGGCCGGCAAGGCTGGCAGGGCCGACGCGGGCACCGCGATCTCACGCCCGACCAGGCCCAAGGCAAGGTCGCGGTCCTCTATCCCTTCCAGACGGGCGACCACGCCACCGCCCTGAAGGCGACCTTCCACTACCCGAACCGGCCTGTGCTCGCTGCCGAGATACCAGTGGGGGTAGTCGAGGATCCCGTCGCGCTCCTGAGTAAAGGAAAACACCTTGACCCAGCCGCGCACACCGTGCACTCCCGAGATCCGTCCGAGGACGGTCCAGGCATCTTCAGGCTGTGGCACCTGCCCCGCTCACGCCCTCCTGCTTGAGGAAACGCGCCACGGTGTCCGAGGGCTGCGCGCCCTGCGCCAACCAATACGCCGCCCGCTCCTTGTCGATACGAAGCTCCGAGGGATTGGCGATGGGGTTGTAGAAACCCAAGCGCTCGATGAAACGTCCATCCCGCCGGAAGCGGCTGTCGGCCACCACGATGTGGTAGAAAGGCCGCTTCTTGGCGCCGCCTCTTGCCATACGAATGACTACCATAGATTCTCCTTGGACTACCCGCAGGCACTCACGCGTGCTGGGAAAGGCGCGTATCGTAACCAAAAATGTCGGCCATTGAAAGACTTCAGGCGCGCTTTCAGGAAAAGGGCAGACCGCCCTTCAGCAGGTTCTTGGGATTCATCCCCAGCAGACGTCCCAGGCCCTTGCCGCCCTTTCCCATCTTCTTGAACATCTTCTGCATCATCTCGAACTGTTTGAGGAGCCGATTGACCTCCGTTACCGTGGTGCCGGAGCCGGCGGCGATACGGCGGCGGCGCGAGGCCTTGATGATCTCGGGGTGGCGGCGCTCCTGGGGCGTCATGGAATTGATGATGGCCTCCAGACGGCGCATGGGTTTCTGATCCGACAGCGCGCTCTGCGCCTCGGCCGGCAGCTCGCCCATGCCCGGAAGCTTGTCCATCAGACTGGCCATGCCGCCCATGCGCTCCAGCTGACGCAGCTGTTCGCGGAAATCCTCCAAGTCGAAGCCTTTGCCTTTGCGCAGCTTTTCCGTCATGCGCCGGGCCTGCTCGTGGTCCACGTCCTGCTGCACCTGCTCCACAAGGCTGACGATATCGCCCATGCCGAGAATGCGGGAGGCCATGCGATCGGGGTAGAAAGGCTCGAGGCCCTTGCGCACCTTTTCGCCCACGCCGATGAACTTGATGGGCTTGCCGGTGATGGCGCGGATGGAAAGGGCCGCGCCGCCGCGGGCATCACCGTCTGCCTTGGTGAGGACGACACCCGTCAGCGGCAGGGCGGCATCGAAGGCCTTGGCGGTGTTGACCGCATCTTGGCCGGTCATGGCATCCACCACGAAGAGGAGCTCCGCCGGCCGGACGGCGGCGGCAAGGGCCTTGGCCTCGGCCATCATCTCCTCGTCCACGTGCAGACGACCGGCGGTATCGACGATGAGCACGTCCATGACCTTGCGCTGTGCCTCGGCCAGGGCGTCCCGCGCAATCTGCAGGGGGGCCTGGCTGGGATCGCTGGGAAAGACCTCGACGCCGATGTCGCGGCCCAGATTGCGCAGCTGGTCCATGGCCGCCGGCCGGTAGACGTCGGTACTGACCAGGAGTACCCGCTTTTTCTCCCGCTCCGTCAGCCACAGGGCGAGCTTGGCGGCCGTGGTGGTCTTGCCGGACCCTTGCAGGCCGGCCAGAAGAATCACGGCAGGTGGCCGCACCTGCAGATCCAGCCGGTCGTTGGTCGCGCCCATGAGCGCCACCAGTTCGTCGTTGACGATCTTGATGAAGACCTGCCCCGGCGTCAGGCTGCGGCTGACTTCCTCGCCCAGCGCCCGCTCCCGCACGGACTGGATGAAATCCTTGACGACGGGCAGGGCGACGTCCGCCTCGAGCAAGGCCATGCGCACGTCGCGCAGGGCATCGCGGATGTTGTCGTCGCTGAGCCGCCCCTGACCGCGCAGGTTGCGGAAGCTTTGGCTGAGCTTCTGGGTGAGATTGTCGAACATGGAACCCCCTGGACATCAATATTGTGCGCCAGCTGCGGTGCGCGCGCAAAGTCCGATCTTGGAACCAAGCTGCCAGTCCGTGCGTTGCTTCACCAGAGACGGGCATCCACCGGCCTTGGAGACCCTGCCGCAACGTGGCAGAATGCGGCCATGAACCGTCCCGAACCGCTTCCGTCGTCCGCTGTCGTTCGGCATCATCACGAGGCCCTGCTGCTGCGTCTGAACGAGCACAGCAGCCACTATCGCGATCCGGTCGCGGCCGTGCCGTGGGACAGTCTGCGCTTTGATGAGCTCTGGCTCCCGGAACCGCTGCTGTCGCTCTATGGCCTGCCGGAGTTCGACGCCCTTGGCGCGGAAGAGCGGATCCGCCTTTCCCACGCCGAATTCGTGGCCTTCTGTGAACTGGGTCTATGGTTGGAGGCCCTGTTCATAGAGCGCCTCGGGCGCAACCGGCTGGCGGAGATGTATCGAGATGCCGCCGCCTACCGCTATCAGCTCCATGAGATGCGCGAAGAAATCGGGCACAGTCTGATGTTTCTGGAGTTGCAACGGCGCGCCCAGATTCCTTTCATGTCCGGTGCCCGGGATCGGCCACGATTGGCCAGTGCCTTTGCGCGCTTTGCGCCGGAGAGTTCGGCGGCCTTCTGGGCCACCATTCTGGTGGGGGAGAACATCCCAGACCGCCTCAATCGGCGGATCTTTGCAGATAAGAAGCTGCCTGCCGCGGTACTCGCCATCACCCAGATCCACATGCGGGAGGAGGCTCGGCACATGGCCTTTGCCCGTGCCACCATCCAAGAGCGCAGCCGTCGGCTCAGTTCCTGGCAGAAGCGCCTGCTGAGCCCGCTGCTGCGGCGGGTCATCCACCAGTTTTTGCAGAGCTGTTTCTTCCCCTCGGCCAACGTCTATGCCGCTGCCGGTCTCGCAGAGCCGGTGCTGCTGGCGCGGCGGGTGCGGCATAACCCGCATCGGCGACAGCTCATGAACGAGTGCGCGGCACCCAGTCGAGATTTTCTCCGCAGCCAAGGTTTTTCCCTATGAGCGATTCCAAGCCCATGCTTTTCCCCTTGGGCCAGATCCTGGCCTCTCCCGATGCCTGGGCCATCTTCGAGGCCGGCAACGTGGACCCTCAGGAGATCCTTCGCCGCCACGTCACCGGCGACTGGGAGGAGAGCATGGACGAAGACCTCGCCGCCGCCAGCCGCCAGGCCATCGACAGTGGCGCCACCGTCGTCACTACCTGGCAGATTGGCGGATACACCCTCTGGGTGCGCACCGACGCCACGCGCCAATCCACCATTCTCGACATTCCCCTGGATAACTGAGGCGCACCGTGCCCATCGCCACCGTCCCGACCACGCCCTTCCCGGATCAGCGTCCGGGCACCTCTGGCCTGCGCAAGAAGGTCACCGTCTTTCAGCAGGCGCATTACCTCGAGAACTTCGTCCAGGCGATTTTCGATGTGCTGCCGGATCGGCAGGGTAAAACGCTGATCCTGGGGGGCGATGGCCGCTATTACAATCGGCAGGCCATTCAGGTCATCCTGCGCATGGCGGCGGCCAACGGCTGGGGCCGGGTGTTGGTGGGGCGCGGCGGTCTGCTCTCCACGCCGGCGGTATCGGCCCTGATCCGTCGCAGCATGGCTTACGGCGGCATCATCCTGACGGCCTCTCACAATCCGGGCGGGCCGGATCAGGACTTTGGCATCAAGTACAACGTCAGCAATGGGGGCCCGGCGCCGGAGTCCGTGACGGAGGCCATCTGGACGCGCAGCAAGGTCATCGATGGCTACCGCATCCTCACAGAGGTCCAGGACCCCGACCTGGACCGACTGGGCACGAGTCGCCTGGGCGATCTGGTCGTGGAGGTCATCGACCCCGTCCAGAATTACGCCGAGCTGATGGAAAGTCTCTTTGATTTCGATGCTCTGTCGCGGTTGTTGCGCGGCCGTTTTCGCATGCGCTTCGATGCCCTGCACGCCATCACCGGGCCCTATGCCCACGAGATCCTGGAAAAGCGCCTGGGGGCGCCTGCCGGTACCGTTGTGCACGGCGACCCTCTGCCGGATTTTGGCGGTGCACATCCCGACCCCAATCTCGTCTACGCCAAGGATCTGGCGGATGCCCTGCTCTCCGGCGAGCAGCTGGATTTCGGTGCGGCCTCGGACGGGGACGGTGACCGCAACATGATCCTCGGCCGTGGCATCTTTGTCACACCCAGCGATTCTCTGGCCGTACTGGCTGCGGGTGCTACCTGCATCCCCGCCTATCGCGAAGGCCTGAACGGCGTCGCCCGCTCCATGCCCACCAGCCAGGCGGTGGACGTCGTCGCCCAGCGCCTGGGCATCCCCCATTATGAGACGCCCACGGGCTGGAAGTTTTTCGGCAATCTGCTGGACGCCGGCGCCATCACCTTCTGCGGCGAAGAGAGCTTTGGCACCGGCTCCAATCACGTCCGTGAGAAGGATGGTCTCTGGGCCGTGCTGGCCTGGCTCTCCATCCTTGCTACCCGCGGCCAGAGCGTGGCCGAAATTCTCAGCCAGCACTGGCAGGAATACGGTCGCCATTATTACACCCGGCACGACTACGAGGATCTGCCGGCACAGGTGGGCGCCGACCTGATAGCCGCCGTCGCCACCCAACTGCCGGTACTTGCCGGACAGAAACTCGCAGGACGGGAAGTGCGGCTGGCCGACGATTTCGCCTATACTGATCCTGTGGACGGTAGCCACAGCCTGCATCAAGGTCTGCGGATCCTGTTCGACGATGGTGCTCGACTGATCTTTCGTCTCTCGGGAACCGGGACCTCGGGGGCGACTCTGCGCATCTACCACGAGACGCAGGTAAGGGATAGCCAACGACAGATGCAGAATCCGCAGCGCGTGCTGCAAGATCTCATCGGGCTGGGGCGGGATCTCTGCCGTCTGCAAGCGCTGTCGGGGCGTACACAGCCTACGGTCATCACCTGAACCACGGAGGAAACACCATGGAATATGACGACGAAGATCGCGGTCTGGGATACGGCGCACTGGGCACGGCACTCGTTGCCGGTGCGCTGGCGGGAGCCGCTGTTGCTCTGCTCTTTGCCCCGCAGGCGGGCGAGCGTACCCGTGAGCAGCTGCGCCGTCAGGCCAACAAGGCCTGGGACCGCATGGCTGCCTCGCGGGAGCGCATGAACGCCCGGGTGGAGGAACTGCTGGACACCATCGCCATCTACAGCGAGGAACTGGTGGAAAAAGGCAAGGAGCTCTCGGAAAAGGAGCGCGCTCGCCTCAACGATGGCATAGCCATGGCACGGGGCGAACTGGATCGCCTGCGCCGCAAGCTCGCCCGTCTGGATTGACCCACCTCCCCGGGGCCGCTATGCTTGGCGCCATCGGGGAGTGGCGCAGTCTGGTAGCGCGCCTGCTTTGGGAGCAGGATGTCGCAGGTTCGAATCCTGTCTCCCCGACCAATAAAATCAAGCAGTTATAAACTAGTCACAGAGCCAGTAATCTGCCCATCACCATCTACCGGTTACATTACCGGTTACACTCGGCCAAGAAACTGGACAAAATCGGCCCGCTCCTGACGGTGGTGTCGCGCCCTTCCTTCCGATGGCTACTCGCTTTGGCGCAGGCCAGATTTGCCCTCTGAGCGATTCTCCGGCCTCGGCAGTACACATGCCCCACCCGCGTCCTGATCGTCGCTCTCAGGGCAAAGAAAAGCCCCCAGGGCGGGGGCTGGTGCTGACGATGCGGTCTATCAGTCGTCGGACTTGGCCACAGACGGGTTCAACAGGTCAAAGCGAATATCGTCAATACCCGTTGCCAGGTCCGCCAGGGATGCCAGCGCTTCTCCGACGGTGCGAAGGTTACGTCCCTGCCACGCATCCCCGTTGTCTCCGGTGTAGTGCATGACCTGACCAAGCACCCCGATAAAGTCCAACAGGCCGTGCAGAACTACTCCGAGTTCGTCCGCCTCGCTCCGCATTTCAGCCTTGGTGTACCGCTCCGGGTGGGCGGCCATTTCCTTGGCGTTATAGATTCCGTTGTGTAGGTGGGAAAAATGCATGTGATTAGCCCTCTAGCTGAGTACCTGCCAACGGCGGCAGGCGGCCAGGGGCTGAAAAGTGCTACAGGAACACCGGGTTGATTTCCCGAAGGTATTGTATTCGCCCACCCCCGGCCATTGAGGACGTGCCCAACGCTGGGCATAAAAAATCCCGCATGTCTGACGGGGCGGATTTCCGCCTGTAGGTGTTACTAGCACCATGCTTAGAAGATTAGGACGCCTCGCCTGGTCCGTCAACCGTCGTCGCGTAGCAGCGGATGACCGTGATCCAGTCCTGGCCAGATTCCCCTCGGAAGTCTCCAAGCTGGCGGGTGTGGCTCACGATGAACGTGCCATTGAAGGATTTCTGATAGTCCAGCGATGCGTTGCTGGTCTGCGGCAACTCCACCTGCAACCCTGGCGCGGCTTCGGTGTACGGCAGCTTGATCTGGTCACCCACGCGGACGTCTGCGCGCAGGGCCACCATGAGGTCCATCTGCGCGGCATCCGACCAGACAGGCTGCCCTATCAGCTCGTCAAAGCGGATGGATGGCGGGGTGGACGTGGGCGTCTGCGTGTAGTCGGTGGCCACAATATGGCCTTGGCGGAAGAACATCTCCACGCCGCGATACTTCGGCCCCAGACGATGCCGGGTGTACTGCTCCAGCCAGCTAGCGAAGTCTGAAAGCGTCGCGGCCCGGTGCGTCACAACATGGTTGGTAACCAGATTCGAGCTGATGCTGGCAGTAAACTTCCAGCCGGGGTAGGCCACGGAAAGCATGTTCTGCAACGCCTGCGCCAACGTCTGCCCAGGCTTCCACTGGAACACCAGATTGCCGGGGTTGTCTTCGGTGAATGGGTCGGGGTTCACCACGAAGGTGAGCGTCATGTCGTTGCCGACCCAGTTGCCGATGCCTTCCAGAACATAGCCCTGCACGATCAGTCCCGGGGTTGGCTGTTGGTTGGCCAATGGCAGGCCGGGGAGCATCCCGGCGTAGAGCTTCAGGCCGTAGTCGCGGAAGTTGTTGTGCTGCTGGATGTCTTGGAACGATACGCCCTCGACCTGAATGGTGAATATGGTCTGCCCGATACCCTGCCCAAAGGTCAGCACGTCGAACTGGATGTTCTGGGCGCCTGGGTCGTAGATCCCGTTGGGATGGCTGGTCCAGACCTTTGTCGGAGAGCCGGGATAGGTCTTGGTCCCGCTGGTCGGGCTGGGCTTGGGGAGGATGCCTTGCTTGGCCGCAATGGGCAGCGTGACCGTGGCCGATGCCTGCTGCTGTGCGGTCGGCGCGTACAGCTCCAGCGCGTAGAATCTGCTCATGAGTTCATCTCCTTGTCTGGTGTTGCTGGTGGTATTTCCGTCTCGGTGCCGTGCTGTGGGTCCACAACCACGCGGGTGATCTTGGTGATCGGCGGGTGTGCGGTAACATCCGCGTCAATCTGCGTCGGCAACAGCTTTGCCAACAGCGCGGCGTAGGCTCGCGGTTCTCGCTCGGCAAGCTGCACCAACCAACGCACCCCGCCAAGCTCGCTGAATGATTGCTCCAAGGCTGCTTTCAGGGTGGCCGTGGTTTTGTTGACGGCTCCGGCTGGCCTGCCCTTGCCCGCGTTCGGTGGTAGCCGCTTGCCTGTAATCGCCTGTAATTTACTGTCAGCCATCAATGCCTCCTTGGGTCTCAAACCAATCATCCGGCGCTCGCTCGGCGTACTGCTCAGGCAGGGCACAGCAGATCGAGAATCCCGCCTCGGCAAGGCAGGCAGCGAGTTCTTCCATATCGCCACCGTCGAGCGCGGCCTGTGCGTTGCAAAGGCTCTCAAACGCGTCTTGCAGGTGTAGCTCTTGGTCGGTCATCGTGCTTCCTCCTTTAGTAGCGCCACTAGGGCGTCCTTGTAGCGGGCAACTGAGTTACGATCCTGGGGGTTGGTGAGCCCAGGGATATGAAGCCTGCCCTCAGCGTCCAGGTGCGGGTGCAAGCCCAAACCGTCCCGCAACACCATCAGCAGGAATCGTGCGGCTTCGTCCGGCCATGGCACGCGAGCCGTGCCGGTGGGATCGTCGTAGGGCGGCTGCTCTGCCTCCCACTGGATCGCCGCCTGCTCTGCCGCGTCATAATCATCTGAACTTTGAATATTTGCGGGGGAACCGAGGGAACAGGGGGAACGGCCTTGATTTATATATGGTTCTCTGGTTCCCTCAGCGGGGGAACATTGGGG
>NZ_JAGDWX010000019.1 GCF_023256195.1 Acidithiobacillus sp. | reverse complement strand
GCGTATCGTGAAGACTAAGCGACCAGGAGCCGAGGCGCCCAACCGATTCGGAAAAGCTTTTGGACTGAGCTCGCGGAGCTTCCAAGGCATTGAGCGGAGTGGCGGAGAGAGAGGGATTCGAACCCTCGATGGAGTGTTTAGCCCCATACTCCCTTAGCAGGGGAGCGCCTTCAGCCTCTCGGCCATCTCTCCGTGTCGCGGAGTGTAGCGCGCCGGCTGGGGCGGCGTCAAAGTCAGGTGTCGCCGTCTTCCATCAATGCATACTTGCGGATGCGATAACGCAGCGTCTCGCGGGTGACGCCCAGGATCCGCGCCGCCTGCGTCACGTTGTGGTCGGTCCGCTGCAGGACCCGCTGCAGGATGAGGCGCTCCATGCTGTCGAGGTCCATGCTGCCATCGATAGGCAGGACGATCTGTCCCTCGTCCTGAACGGGACAGGCGCCCGGCGCCGGACACGATGGCGCCGCACGTCCGGGCAGTTGCAGCCACTCCAGCGGCAGCTCCTCGCCCTCGGAAAACAGCACGCCCCGCTCTACCACGTTGCGCAGCTCGCGCACGTTGCCGGGCCAGTCGTAGGCTTCCAAGGCTTCCCAGACCGCCGGGCTCACGTAGCGCACGCGTTTGCCCGCCTGGGCATTGAATTCGCCGATGAAGTGGGGAACGAGGATGCGCAGATCCTGCTTGCGCTCGCGCAGGGGCGGCAGTTCGAGGCGGACGACGCTGAGGCGATGATAGAGGTCGGCGCGGAAGCGCCCCGCCGCGACCATGGCGTCCAGGTCGCGGTTGCTGGCGGCCAGGAAGCGGACGTCCACCTGCTGTACGCGATCTGCGCCGAGACGCCGCAGACTCTTGTCTTCTATGACCTTGAGGAGCTTGGCCTGCAGATCCAGGTCCATCTCCGAGATCTCGTCCAGAAAGAGGCTGCCACCGTGCGCCTGCTCGACGAGCCCGCGGTGGCGCGAACTGGCGCCGGTGAACGCGCCGGGTTCGTAACCGAAAAGCTCCGACTCCAGCAGCTCCCGCGGCAGGGCGGCGCAGTTCAGCTCGATCAGCGGACCATCGGAGCGCTGCCCGCTGTAGTGCAGGATACGCGCCGCAAGGCCCTTGCCGGTGCCCGTTTCGCCCGAGATGATCAGGGCGCTGTAGGGGACCTGTCCCAGACGCCCCAGGATCTCCCGCACGCGCTGAGCGGCAGGGCTGTCCCCCAGGAAGCTGTTGGGGTGATAGCGCTGGGAGCGCTGACTGGTATCGTCCGCCACCCGCCGCTGAGCCCGCGCACCGCGCGCCGCCGAGCGCAGCACCATGTCGAGCCGTTCCATCTCGCAAGGCTTTTCCAGGAAATCGTAGGCCCCCAAGCGCAGGGCGCGGACGGAATCGGGCACGCTGCCATAGGCGGTCAGGAAGATCCATTCACCGCCACCCCCGCGCTCGCGGGTTTTTTCCAGGAGATCCAGGCTGTTGCCGTCTGGCAGGTTGAGATCCGCCAGGGTGACCAGGGGATTGAGACCTTCCTTGAGGATCTGCTCGGCGTCGGCGATACGCTCGACCCAATGGACTTCCCAGCCTTCTTTCTCGAAATAGCGACGCATCTCCCGCCCCAGAAAGATCTCGTCTTCAATGATGAGCAGCGGGTCGGCCATTCAGAGGGGCTCCTTCACAGTTTTTTCAGGACAGGGCAGCCGTAAGACCACTCTGGCGCCCTGTGGTTCGGCATTGGCCAGCTCAATGCTGCCGCCCAGACTGCGAACGAAGCGACGCACCATGGACAGGCCGAGCCCGGTACCCTGCTCGCGAGTGCTGGCAAAGGGCCGGATACCCTCGCGCAGGAGCGCCTCGGGAAAGCCTGGGCCGTTGTCGCAGACAGCCAGTTCCAGATCCTGCTCGCGCCGCGTGAGCGCCACCTGGATCTCGCCGCCCTCACTGCCCAGAGCCTGAATGGCGTTGAGGAGGAGATTCAGGATCGCCTGACGAAAGTGGTCTAACGGCAGGAGGCAAGGGCCGGTGGCATCTGCCCGCAGGATCAGACGGATATTGCCCGGCACCTGGTAGCGCAGCAGGTTGATGAGGGATTCCAGGGTGGCGGCAGGCTCTACCCACTGGCCGCTCTCCTGCGCCTGGCGGGCTCCGCGCAACTGCTGGTCCAAGAGGCGACTGACGCGGCGCAGCTCTTCTTCCATGAGCCCGAGACGCTCATTGATTTCCGCATCCTCGATCTCCCGACGGATATTGGCGCACCCCACCTGCAGACCTGCCAGTGGATTGCGCAGTTCGTGGGCGAGCGCCGCCGCCGCTTCGCCCACGGCGGCGAGACGCTCGGAGCGCGCCATGGCGGCCTGCTGGGCAATGAGGGTATGCGCGGCCTGATGCACCTCGCGCTGCAGATCCTGGAGATACTGCCGCCGCTGCCGCTCCAACTCCTCCAGGCGACCCACCATCTGATTGTAGTAATGCAGCAGCGGACTGATGCCGGGATCCGCCTGGCCTTCCGCAACCCGCGCGAAAGCACCTACCTCCAGGGAATGCATGGCCTCCTGCAGGCGACGCAGGGGTCGCAGGATGCGCAGTCGGAAAAAGGCCAGAGTGACCAGCACAAAGATCATGAAAGCCAGGAGGGCGACACCCGTGCCTATGAGGGTATAGCGCGCATCGCGGCCAGCGGCCAGGACCAGGTGCCAGCCACGGCGGTGTTCGCTGAGACTGAGATCTGCCAAGGCCGCCATCACCTGCGGGAAGTTGTGGGCGGCAGGCTGCGCTGCCAGTGCGCGCAGGTGCTCCAAAGCCTGCTGGTCGCCCTGGTGGCGCAGCAGCTGCGGCGGCATCTGGGCGAGGCTCCGGCGCAACTGTTCCAGAGCCGGACCACTGCCGGAATCGGCCCAGGTCCGGCTCGCCTCGGCCTCGATCTGCGTCAGCTGGGTCATATAGGCGGTGTAGGCGTCCAAGGTGGCGAGGTCCTGGTTGGTATGCACCAACAGCACCCCCAGGAGCAGGAGGGCGAGGACCACGAACTGTACCAGGAGAAAGCCGATGGTGCGGAAAGGAGCGAAAGGGACGCGCTTGTTCGCACCAGTCGCGCCGGGCAGGCGGAATATGGCCACGGTCAACCCATGGGCCGGGACGCCAGCACCGGCGCCACGCGCTCCAGCCCGCGCTGCATCAGGGCCACACTGGCCCGTTGCGGCGACTCCCCCTCGTGGAGCACGCGATAGACCTGCTCGCTGATGGGTGCCTCCACCCCCAGTTCCTGCGCTACCCGATACAGCGCGCGACTGCTGCGCACACCTTCCACCTCTTCGCCGATACGCGCACGCGCCGCGTCCAGGCTGAGGCCCTGACCGAGGGCGACGCCCAGGCGGCGATTGCGGGACAGATCACTGCTGGCGGTCAGGATCAGATCCCCGGCGCCCGCGAGCCCGCTGAAGGTGTCGTGCTGGCCCCCCAGTGCCGTGCCGATGCGTTCCAGCTCCGCCAGTCCGCGGGTGATGAGGGCGGCGCGGGCGCTTTCGCCAAGGCCCAGACCATCGCAGATGCCCGCGGCTATGGCGAGGACATTCTTGATGGCGCCGGCAAGGCAGACCCCGGCGACGTCCTCGCTGGGGTAAAGCCGCAGCTGGGCGCTGCGCAGACGCTGCAGGAGCGATTCCCGGATTTCGGGATCCGTCCCGGCCAGGGTCATGGCCAGGGGCCGTCCCGCCAGAAGATCCTGGGCAAAGCTGGGTCCGGAGAGGACCAGCAGCGGCGCCTGTGGATACTCCTCTTGCACCACCGCATCGAGACGGGCGCCGCTGTCCAGCTCCAGTCCCTTGCTGGCCAGCAACAGAGCCCTTGGGGCTGGCGCACCCGCCGCCCGCAGACGGCGCAGAAGCCCGCGTAGGGCGTGACTGGGAACGGCGATGAGCCAGACCTCGGCATCCGCCAGGGCAGGCTCGAGCTCGGCGACGATCCGGAGCCCCGGCGGCACCGGTACTCCGGGAAAGATCGGCGCAAGATCCGCGTCCGTGCCGGGAAGGTGCTCCCGCCGATGCCCCCAGAGCTGGGTGGCGATGCCACGGCGCGCCGTGTAGACGGACAGCGCCGTGCCCCAGTGTCCCGCCCCGCAGACGAGCCAGTGGGACATTTACTGGGTGGTGTGCTGGCCCTGCTCCTGTTGTGCCTGCTGGTACAAGGCTTCGAAATTGACAGGGTGCAGGTGCAGAGGTTGGAAACCGCCGCGGCTGACGAGGTCCGCCACCACCTCCCGAGCGTAGGGGAAGAGGATGGTAGGACAGTGCACGGCCAGCAGTATGGGCAGATGCTCTTCGGGAATGTTCTGCAGACGGAACAGGCCGCCCTGCTGGACTTCCACGGCGAAATAGGTGGTGCTACCGCCCTTGGCCGCGACCGTCACCGTCAGGGTGACCTCCGTCAGTCCATTGGCCTCGTCCACGGTCTGCGTATTGGTGTTGAGCCCGACATCGACGCTGGGTGCCTCGGTCATGGCAAAGGCCGCAGGGGCGTTGGGGGACTCGAAGGACAGGTCCTTGACGTAGATGCGTTCGATCATGAAGGTGGGTTCTTGCTCAGCCATGCCATTTCCTGCTCTGTGTCGAAAGGGTCGGCGTCAGTGTAACCGAAGAAGCGCATACGCGGCCATGGGGGCGCACGTCATGGGTGCAGGCCACCATCGCAGCGCTGAGCCCAGGACCCGCGGCGGCGACCGCCATGGGAGGGCGCGGAGCCCTTCAGGAAGCGGGCGATTATGCTAATCTTTAGGTCATCGCCACAGGCCGCATTGCCACATGCCCATTCACCGCCCTGTCCTTCCTCGGGACAGGGACAGACGTTGCCACGCAGGAAGCTTGGATGCACTGGACCCTCATCATCAAATCCCATCCCGATGCCGATGGCAATCCCGTCCTGCAGGCCCTGCGCATGGCGGCCAGCGCCCTGGCAGACGAGATTGGGATCAGCATATTCCTGACCCAGGACGCCCTGCCCCTCGCTCTGGCCGATGGTGAAGACCGCTCCCCGCGACACCTCATCCAGCGCGACCTGCTGGCAGAGATTCGGGAACTGGGGGGTGAAATCCGTGCCGTCGGCCTCGAGTGGCTGCCACGGGATACCGCTCGGCAACTACTGGAAGGGGTGGTTTCGGCAGGGATGAAGGAGCTCGTGCGCGTCAGCAAGATGAGCGATCAGGTCATCACCTACTGATGGCGGCGTTGTCTGAGGTCCCGGGGGCGGTCTACGCCGTGGGCGACGTCCAGGGTTGTCGCGACGCACTGGAGCGCCTGTTGGATGCGGTGGGCTTCGAACCCGCACAGGATCGTCTCTATCTCGCCGGCGACCTCGTCAACCGGGGGCCCGACAGCGCCGGGGTGATGCGACGGCTGTGGGATCTGCGGGAGCAGGTGGCTTTCGTATTGGGTAACCACGATCTCTATGCCCTGTCGCGCTGGGCCGGCATCGTGCCCGCCAAAAAGAGCGATACCCTTGGGCCATTGCTGGCAGAAAAGGATGTGGACGTCTGGATGGACTGGCTGCGCCAGGCACCGCTGCTGCGGGAATTGCCGGAGGCACCCTGGCTGCTGGTGCACGCCGCCATCCACCCAGACTGGTCGCCGGCGACGGCTCTGGGACATGCCCAGGAGGTGGAGCGTGCTTTGCAGGGTCGGCAGTGGCGCAGATTTCTCCAGGCCTTATGGGAGGCGCCGGCGCCAGAGCGCTGGCAGGATTGTCGCGATGAAATGGATGCGCAGCGCTTCCGCGTCGCAGTCTTTACCCGTGCCCGGCGGGTGCGGCCCGATGGACGCTTCTTCTGGCCCAGCAAGGCACCGCCGGACGCGGACTATCTGCCCTGGCACCAGCTATTTCGCGAACGTCAGCCGGAAGTCGCCGTCGTCTGCGGACACTGGGCCACACAGGGGCTGCTCCAGGAGCCGCGTCTGCTGGCTCTGGACAGCGGCTGTGTCTGGGGTCGGCAGCTCAGCGCGGCACGCATCGCACCACTACCCATCACCATCGTTCAGGTGGCATGCCCCGCCTACGCCCGGCCAGAGACCGCGGATTGATGCTCAAGCCCTCTATTGCAAAGGATGAAAGATCGTGGAAACCCTGAATCTTCCCGCCGCGCGCGGCTATGGCGAAGCCATGGGCCTGGGATGGCGCCTGCTACGTCAACGCTTCTGGTCCTTCCTGTGGCTCTGTCTCCTGGCGGGGCTGCTGGCGCTGCTGCCCCTCATCGTCGTGGCACTTCTGCAGAAGTTTCTTCCTCGTCTGGATCTTCTCTGGCAGCTGATGCTCTTTCTTGCCCTCAACGTCTGGATCGCGGCATTCTTCCGAGCCATCAGTCTTGCCCTGGCGGGCGATCGGCCCAGCATCGCTGCCTTCAGCGGCTGGCTGATACGCTCCAATACCTGGCTCATCGCACTTCTCCCCGCGCTATACGCCTTGATCATCCACCTCCTCTATCCGACACCACCTCCGGGATCTCCCCCCAGCGAGGTACTCCACTTCTTTTTCAGTCCTGGTTATCTCCTGATCGTGCTCCTAGGTATTCTGGTGTCCCCTTGGTACCAGTACGCCTATGCCCTGTATGCCGGTGGCGGATGCTCGCCTGCCGAGGCCTATCGCCTGGCTGTACGCATTTATGGCGATCGCCTGCGCTGGCTGTTTCTACCCCTGGTCCTTGGCCTCTTCGTCCTTTTGGGCGCCATCGTGCTTGGTCTTGCTTTTGCCCTCTTGGCGGCCCTCCTGGGCGCTGGTCTGAAGTTGCTTGGCGCGATGGTACTGGCCAAGATTCTCATAACACTCCTTGTGCTGCTGTATCTCGCAGTATTTCTCTGCGCCGCGATGGTCTTCGTCTTCGCGTCCTTGAGCGCGGCCGCCACCAATTTGCTGCGCTCCCCCGCGGCGGGCGGGTTTCAGCCCTGAGCGGGATTATGGTCGACGCCTTGCAGTCCGCGCGCGAGGTGCTGCAGCAGGTCTTTGGCTTCAGCGACTTCCGCCCGCCTCAAGATGAGGTCATCGCCAGGCTTCTGGACGGTGGCGATGCCCTGGTCCTGATGCCGACGGGAGGCGGGAAATCCCTCTGTTATCAGGTCCCGGCCCTGACTCTGCCGGGCACCGCCGTGGTGATCTCACCCCTCATCGCGCTGATGGAGGACCAGGTCCAGGCACTGCAGCAGTATGGAGTGACCGCCTACGCCCTGCACTCGGGATTGGACGCCGGTGATACCCAGCGCATCGAGGAGGCCCTGGGCGAAGGTCGGGTGAAACTCCTCTATGTGGCACCGGAGCGGCTCCTGCAGGAGCGCAGTCTGCGGCTTCTGGCGCGTCTGCAGATCAATCTCTTTGCCATCGACGAGGCCCACTGTGTGTCTCAGTGGGGACACGATTTCCGCCCCGAGTACCTGCGCCTGCAGCTCTTGCACGAGCGCTTTCCCACGGTTCCCCGCGTCGCCTTGACGGCCACGGCCGACCCTCGCACCCGCGAGGAGATCCGCAGCCGTCTGGGCCTGCTGCAGGCGCCGGTATTCCAGCGTTCCTTCGATCGACCCAATATCCACTATCGGCTGCAAAGTGGTGGTGAAAGCGGTCGCCAGCAGCTCTTGCATTTCATCCGCCAGCACCATGCCGAGGATTCCGGCATCGTCTATTGCCTCTCGCGCAAGCGGGTAGAAGAAACGGCCCAATGGCTCCAGGAGCATGGGCTGTCGGCCTTGCCGTACCACGCCGGTCTGGACGCCGCCACCCGCCGCCGGCATCAGGCCATGTTCCAGAACGACGAAGTCCGTATCGTCGTGGCTACCATTGCCTTCGGCATGGGCATTGACAAGCCGGACGTACGTTTCGTCGCCCACCTCAATCTGCCCAAGAGTCTCGAGTCCTACTACCAGGAAACGGGCCGCGCCGGGCGGGATGGTCTGGCCGCCGATGCCTGGCTCCACTACGGGCTCCAGGACGTGGTGCAGCTGCGCCAGATGATTCAGCAGTCGGAGGCCGACGCAGCCCACAAGGCTCTGGAACTGGAGCGCCTGGAGGCCATGCTCGGCCTGTGCGAAACCATCGGTTGCCGCCGTCGCGAGCTGCTGGCCTACTTTGGTGAACTGCGGGAGCAGCCTTGCGGCAACTGCGACAACTGTATTTCGCCGCCGGCCGTCTGGAATGCCAGTGAGGCTGCCCAGAAGGCACTGTCGGCGGTGCACCGCACCGGTCAGCGCTTCGGCATCCAGCACCTCATCGACGTGCTCATGGGGCGGGACCATCCGCGCCTGCGTTCCTTCGGACACCACGAGCTGTCCGTCTTCGGCATCGGTCGCGACCTTCCGGCCAACACCTGGCGCAGCCTGTTTCGCCACCTGGCCCTGCGCGGGCAGATCCTGCCCCATCCTGAGGGACACGGTGGCTTCTGTCTCGGTCCACGCGCCCGACCCGTCCTGCGCGGCGAGGAGGAGGTCTGGATCCGCGCACCAGCGACGGAAGAGCCCTCCAAGAGCGCTACCGGGCACCCACGCAGCAGCACTCCGCAGGACGAGCTCTGGGAGCAGCTGCGGGCCTTGCGACTGGAGCTGGCCCGGGCCCGGGGAGTACCGCCCTATGTGATCTTTCACGATAGCACCCTGCAGGAGATCCATCGGCGCCGGCCTCGGGATCGCGCCGCTCTGGCTGCCATTCCCGGTGTCGGCGAACGCAAGCTGGAGAACTTTGGTGAGGACTTCCTGCGCCTCATGCGAGAGCAGCAGGCCTGACCCAAGCACGTGGCTTGCGACGATCTTCGGCTCGGGCCATCATGTGGCGGTTACCTACGGGAGAACAGCATGTCCGATGAAAGCTTCGCCCTCGCGGTAGAACGCACCCTGGAGACCGTCCTCAGCCAATTGGAGGACTGCGCCCCCGAGGTGGAGGCCGACCTGGTGGACAGTGTCCTGACCCTGGAACTTCCGGACGCCAGCAAGATCATCCTCAACCGGCAGGAGGCGGTGGAGCAGCTCTGGCTCGCCTGCAGCGATGGTCCGACGCGTTTCCAGCGGACGGAGCATGGCTGGCAAGATACGCAAAGCGGCAAAGGTCTGGCGGAGGTGCTCAGCACGCTCATCGGTCGGCGTCTCGGCCGTGCGCTCGAGATCCGGCTCTGAGTCATGGCCCACTGGCTGCTCAAGACCGAGCCCGAGGCCTTTTCCCTCGACGATCTGAAGGCCCGCGGGCAGGAGCCTTGGGATGGCATCCGCAACTATCAGGCGCGCAATTTTCTGCGGCAGATGCGCCGGGGTGACGAGGTCTTCATCTATCACTCGCGGGTGGCAACACCGGCCATCGTCGGCCTCGGTCGGATCGTGACGGAAGCGCATCCAGACCCCACCCAATTCGATCCCCAGAGCCACTACTACGATGCTGCCTCCCGTCCTGATGCGCCACGCTGGGATCTGGTGGACATCGCCTACCTTGCCCACTGTCAGCCGCCCGTCTCTCTGGAGACGCTGCGGGAGATGCCCGAGTTCTCCGACAACCCCTTGGTGCGCAAGGGCAATCGTTTGTCCATCGTGCCTATCAGCGAGAGCGAGTGGCAGGCCGTGCTCGCCCGGGTGACTCTTGTCTGAGGCGGTGCTTTACTTCCGCTACGCCGATTCGGCTGGCCTGCGCCTGCGGCTCCTCAGCGCCTGGCGCGGCCTGACCCTGCGCCTGGAACCGCGCCCGCTGCGGGACCTGACTACGGCTTTCGATCTCGGTTTTGCGGACCTTCCGGTGCTGGTGGACGCCAACGACCGGTGCTGGACCGGGGACGTGGAATCTCTACCGGAACTGGACGCGCGAATCAACACCGCTCCCCCACCCCCGGCGCTGGCGGCCGAATGGCCGGCTTTCGTGGCCTGGCGCGCCGAACTTGAGCCGCTACGCCAGCGCCTGCTGGCACCCATCCTCCCCCTCTATCCGGAGATTTCTGCCGATCCCGAGGACTTCGACTGGTACCGGCAGGAGTGCGAGCGGCGCTTCGGCCAAGGGCCGGAGGCGTTGGCCAACGATCGCTACGGCGCCTATCAACAGCTGGAGCGCCTGGGTCGCCTGCGACAGTTGTCCCGCATCCTGGCGCAGAGAAAGTTCTATCTGGGTGATGCTAGCCTCATCGACATCGTCCTGACGGCCGATTTTCACGCCCTGCGTTTTCTCGACGGGGTGACCGTTCCCATCGACCTTCTGTATTATTTTCAGCGAGTGGCCAGCCTCTGTGGCCTGTCCTTGGACAGTGGTCTGGAAGCAGACCGATACACCCATCAGGCGACCTGAGCATCCCTTCACACGCGCAAGCCTCCAGGAGAATAGATATGACCTACGCCGAACTGATCCAGTTTCTAGACACCCACTTGGGCTACAGCCTCACTGCGGGACAGGATCTCAAGGGTGCGCTTGCCGCCGCCCAGGCCGGCACGATGACCGATCCGCTGGCGCAGGAAATCCTGATGGCCATCTATTCCGGTAACGGCTGCGATAGTATCGACGCCACCGTGGATCGCGCCCGCAGCTTCGATGGTCTGGCGGCCCTGCGCCTGCGCAGCCAGGCGGACGATTCCGATCCGGTCTTGTTCCGCAAGGTGCTGAAGCTGTCGGAAACTCTGGATCGCGCCTTCGACGAGGAAATCATCCGCCAGAAGGCGGCACAAGCCCACTGACAGCGGCGCAGCCGAGGACCCGCACGGCCGCGCCGGTCATCATCGGGAGGACATACGCAGGGCAGCAAGGCCCTGATGATCTTCCTCCGTCCAGCGGAAAAGGCCTTGCAGACGGTCGCGCAGAGCCTGAAGTTCCTGGGCCTGACGCTGTAGCGTCTGCTCTCGGCTCATGAGGGACTCGATCCGGGGCTGAATGTTGACGGAAGACTCGACGATGGACTCCAGCGCGCGCAGTTTCTCGTCGGACTGCTCGGCGTACATCATCAGCTGTCGGTTCATCAACTCCAGAGCCTCCTCCACCCAAGCCGTCAGATCCCGGCGCGTGGCCTCGACAAAGCGGCGAATCTGGGTCGCGAGACTCAAGAAGGCCTTGCGGACCACTACCCCCTGAGGTTTCGCGGCAATTTCCAGACGTTTGCCGAAGCGCTCGTAGCTGTCGGCCAAGGACAGGAGCTCGGCACGCCGCGGCAGCAGCGCATAGGGAACGGTATCCAGACGCGGCAGCAGATACTGCTGCTCCAGCCCCTGATAGGCCTCCATCATCATAACCGACAGGCGGTTGGCATGCTCCAGGGCCTGGTCGAACTGGGCGATGGTCTCCGCGAAGAAGCGCGTGAATCGATCGTAGATGCCAACGGTGGTCCAGGCAGCGAGGAGTTCTGCCCGAGCCTCCTCGATCAGACCGTCCAGGCCTTCCATGGCCAGAGGTTCCAGCAGCCAGGTGCGGGAGAGCTCCAGGAATTCCTGCTGCCGGCGCAGAAAGCCGCTGCGATCGCGCGCGAAACTCTCCAGCAATTTCCGCTGCCGCTCCAGTAAGCGCGGCAACTGCTCTCCGGTCTGTGCCTGCAGCCGGCGCATGCTCTCCATCTCCGCGCGCAGATTCTGGATCTGCTCGTCCAGGAGCACCTGCTGATCCACCAGCACGCGCCGCAGCAGCCGGCCGGTATTCTCCTCGATGGCCTTGCGCTTGCCCGGCAACAGGACCTCGGCGATGGCACGTTCGAGACGCTCCAGGCCACTGCGGTGCAGCAACGCCTCGTCCTTGCGAATGCGCCCAACCAGCCCCTTCTGGGCCGATACGGCAACCACCTGGTCGGGGCGCAAATTGAGGCGCTGGGCCACGTTCTGGCTCTGCTGCTCCACCATGGCATCGATTTCACTCGCGGGCTTCAGCTCGTCCCAGAGGGTATCGATCTTGTTGAGCACCACCAGCTGGTTGAGCAGCGGACTGCGCCCCAAGGCCTGTTCCCAGATTTCCAGGTCGCTCTGGGTCAAGCCGGTATCGGCCCCCAGCACGAAGATCACGGCATCGGCATCGCGCGCCAGCTCGAGGCCGAGATCCCCCTCACTGCCCAGGGCATTGAGGCCGGGGGTATCCAGGATGACCAGGCCCGCTTGCAGGACGGAATGGTCCAGACGCAGGAGCCCATAACGCCAGCGAGGTATGCGGACCTTGCCATCGCCACAGGAGGGGCACTGGCTCTGCTCGGGTTTGGCGCCATCCAAGGGCGGGCAGAGCCCCCAACGTCGTGCCTCGCCCAGTCCCACACACAGTGTCTCGGTCAGTTGCCCCATGGCCGCGGCCTGCGCCGCTTCACTGTCCAGGGGCAGTACCGTCCACAGCTCGCGCGAACGCTTGAGTTGCTCTACCGAACCACGCAGGCTCCGGGAACGGATAGGCAGCAGTTCGAGGCTGGCAGCTTGGCCCGAAGTCGCCCGGATCTCCACCGGACACATGGTGGTCTGACCCGGGCCCGAAGGCAGGAGCCGTGCTCCATAATCGTGGAAAAAGAGCGCGTTGATGAGCTCCGATTTACCTCGGGCGAATTCGCCATAAAAGGATATTTTGAGTTGGTCATCCAGTATTTCCTGAGCCAGATTCTCCATCCGCAGGAGGGTCCCGCTCGGGAGCAGCTCCAGACTCAGACTGAATCGCGCCATCTCCTGGACGGCCGCTGCAATGTGTTGCCGCCATTGGTGATATTCCTGCAACCTGTAGATCAACAGCGGCTTTTCCATCGAACCCTCCCGTAAAACGGCCCCTTTCGGCCGTATGTTCCGTTCCTTTGGTCTGGCATGCTGCGCTCCAGCCCGTACTCGAGTCCTCGCTTAATTAGGCAATAAATCCCCAAAAACCATCTCTGAACTTCCCGCAACGAGATCCTCAGCGGTAATAGCGCTGCAGTCCCCAGGCCACGCTGGCAAACAGAGCCAAAGGGAAGACCGTGGCAAAGACCGGAGGGATCCCTCCCGAGATACTGATAAAACCGGACATCTCCGTCAGAAAATGGAAGGCCAGACCCAGCACGAGGCCCGCCAAAATCCGGCCCGCAAGCCCTCCTCCACGCGGGTTACGCGTCACCAGGGGGACCACCAGCCAGATCATGACGAGTCCGACCCAGGGGTAAGTCACCCGCTTCCAGAAAGCCAGCGCGAAGCGGTTCATGCTGAGCACGCTGCCCTGGAGATTCCGGTAGCTCTCCCAAAGGGCCGGCAGGGTCATGGTGCGGGTCGGATGCGAAAAGCTGCGCAAGGTCTCAGGATCGAGACGCACATCCCAGGGCTCCTCGGAGGTATCGCTGGAGACGATCTGCTGCGCACTCAAGCTATGGCTCTGGACCGATCGCAGCTGCCAGGCACCATTGCGGTAGAGCGCTTCCTTCGCCTCCAGAATGCGGGTGACGGCATCGAGGCTCGGTGCCGTGACGACTATACGCAGGCCGTCGAGGCGACGGCCATCGGCGGCGATGGCGCGGATCTGGATCAGCTGCCGTCCCTGGCGCAGCCAAACCCCACCATCGGGAAGGGCCTGAAACTGGCCGCTCTGGCCGTCGTTGGCCCAGATGGCCTCCGCCGCCGGCGAGGTGTAGGGGACCACCCACTCGCCCAAGGCAAAGGTCAACAGCGCTCCCAACAGCCCCACCCAGAGCAGTGGTCTCTGCAGGCGCCACAGAGACCACCCGGACATGCGCAGCGCCACGAGTTCCGAATGGCTATTGAGTAGACTCACCCAGATCAGAGCGCCCAGGAGCAGTGCCAGGGGGACGAGATTATAGGCAAGGTCGGGCAGTTGCAGGGCGATATAGGTCACCAGCTTGCCCATGCCCCAGCTACCGTGGCCCGGTCCACCGGACTTGGCGATGAGGTTGGCCACAAACATCAGCGCCAGCAACACCAGTAGCACCAGCAGGCTGTAACCAAGCATGCCGCGAAAGAGCAGTCGATCGGCGCGCTTCACGGCCGCAGCAGTCCCAACCAGGCGGGCAGCACCGGACGGTCGCCCTGGCGTCGCCAGAAAGCGTAGCCCGCCAGCGCACCCAGCAGGAGCAGCACCCAGAAGAGCCCTGGGAAGCCGCCGATGCGCCCCTGAGCAATACCCTCCTTCAAGAACACCAGCAGATTGTTGGCGGCCAGCAGGGTCAGGATTCCCAGCAGGGCACCCGTGGCCCGGCCCGCCCCGCGCGGCCCGCCGAAGGCCAGGGGGATGGCCAGCAAAGCTAGTATGGGAATAAGCAGAGGCCAGATCAGCCGCCACTCCAGTTCGCTGAGGGCATGCCGCGCCTGCTGCGGCTCGTGCAGGGCCTGGAGCAGCTGGGGAAGGCTCAGTGCCGCCCAGTGTATGCCCCCACTCGAGGCACCCTGTCCAGGTGCCGCCAAGGCGATGCGATAGTGGGCAAAACTGAGGATCTTGAAGCCGGCGGTACCCGGTTGCCCCAGATATCGGTGCCCCTGAATCAGCACCAGAGCGATGCCGCCATCGCTGTCTTTCCGAATCTCGCCATAGGCGGCGGTAGCGATATCCGGCCCGCCCTTGCCACCGAGATCCACGAAGATCTCCCGATAGCGGTGCTCCGAACCTGGGGCCGACTCGCCCACATAGAGGATGCGCCCGCCGGCGATACGGGCAAAGCTGCCGGGCTGGATCAGGGCCTGGGCGGCGGCGTTGGCCAGCCGCAGGCTTTCCGCCTGCAATTGCCGCTGGGCTGCGGGCGACCAGGACAGCGACAGCAGGGCTTCAAGGATGGCGATGGCCAGGATCGGTAGCAACAGGGCTCGCAGCAGGTCCAACAGACTCAAGCCCGCGCTGCGGATGGCGATCATTTCATTGCTGCGATAGAGGTTGGAGAACACCAGGTACACCGAGAAGAAAAAGGCCAGCGGCAGTACCGTCACCAGCAAGGTCGGAGTGGCGAGCCCCAGCAGCTGCAAGGTAACCCCCAGCGGCAGCCGTCCCGACGCCACCTGACTGAGGAGCTGACTCAACTGACCGATGGCCAGGATGCCCAGCACCACCAGACAGCCCAGGACAAAGGTCCGCAGCAGATCGTGCAGGATTCGACCGTGGATACGGCTCACCACCAGCCCCCACCGGGCCCGTTGCCCTGCAAACTTGATCCGCTGCGTCTCACGGCTTATGTTTGCCCATGTTGCTGTCCCCCGCCGGCATCTATCGGCAGAGATTACCACAGGAGAGAAGCCTTGGAGATAGTAGTCCGCACCATCGACCCCTGCCGCGACCCACTGGATTGTCTCATCCTTCCCCTTTTCTCCGACGGCGAACTTCCCCAGGCAGCGGCAGCGGTGGACCAGGCCGGATCCGGCTTTCTGAAGCAGCTCATGCAGCAGGGCGACTTCCGCGCCGACTGCGGCCAGACTCTGACCCTCTACCATGTCCCAGGTGTCCAGGCGGCCCGGCTCATGCTGGTGGGTCTCGGCAAATCGACCAAGATCTCCGACCTGAATTATCAGAAGGCCCTGTTGGCGGTAGGCCGCGCTCTGGCCGACCGGGGGGTAACCCAAGCCGCGCTCTTCGGTCTGGAGCTCGCCGTCCCCCAACGCGATCCGGCGGCGCTGGCGGAGATCGCCGTGCAGGCCATCGCCGACGGTCAGTATCGCTTCGATCGCTACAAGGCGCCTGCAGAAACACCGCGGCGGGAATTGCAGACCCTGACCCTGGCCTTGGACGATCGCCTCGCCCCCCAGGGCGAGACCATTCTCGCCGCCGCCACGGCCGCCCGCATCACCAGCGAGGCTACCGCCTGGGCTCGGGATCTCGCCAATGAGCCGGGCAATGTCTGCACCCCCACCTGGCTTGCGGAACAGGCCCAGACCATGGCGGCCAGCCGCGCCATCGAGGCCGACATCCTCGGCCCGGCACAGATGGAAGCGCTGGGCATGCAACTCCTGCTGGGGGTCGCGCAGGGTTCGCGGCAGGAACCGCGCTTGATCGTCCTGCACTACCGGGGAGGTGAGAAGGATGCCGCCCCCCTGGTGCTGGTGGGCAAGGGCCTTACCTTCGACGCCGGCGGCATCTCTTTGAAACCGGCGGACAAGATGGACGAGATGAAGTATGACATGTGCGGCGGGGCAACGGCTCTGGCCGCCATTCGCGCCGCTGCCGATCTGAAGCTGCCGCTGAATCTCACGGTGGTGGTCCCGGCCTCCGAGAATCTACCCGATGGCAAGGCGACCAAACCCGGAGACATTCACAAGAGCATGCAGGGCCTGACCGTAGAGATCATCAATACCGACGCCGAAGGCCGCCTCATCCTCGCCGATGCCCTCACCTACGCGCGCCGCTTCAAACCCGCGGCCATCATCGACATGGCCACGCTCACCGGTGCCTGTATCATTGCCCTGGGACATCAGACGGCAGCGGTGCTCGGTACGGACGAGGCACTGGTCCAGGATCTGCTCGCGGCGGGTCGGCAGAGTCTCGATCGTGCCTGGGAACTGCCACTCTTTGAGGTCTATCAGGAACAGCTGAAAAGCCCCTTCGCCGATCTCAGCAATGTGGGCGGCCGCCCTGCCGGCACCATCACCGCCGCCTGTTTCCTGTCGCGCTTCGTCGAGGATATTCCCTGGGCGCATCTGGACATCGCCGGAGTCGCCTGGAAAAGCGGCGAGCACAAAGGAGCGACGGGCCGTCCCGTCCCACTGCTGGTGGAGTACCTGCGGCGGCGCGCCGGCCATCCGCGCTGAGGTCCGGCCTTTGCCCAGCGCCAGCTTCTATCGCCTGCCGCCCAACCTGCTCACGGCGGTGGAGCAGCGTCGAGCCATGTGCCGGGTCATCGCCAAGGCCTGGCAGGTGGTAGGGCGGGTCAACATCCTCTGCAGCGATGAGGAGCTGGCGCAGAGCCTGGACGACCTCCTCTGGACCTACCAGGCAGGCGCCTTCACCCCCCACGGACGCGACCCGCAGGAGCCGGTCTGCCTCTACGTCGGCAGCGATGCCACGGCGCTGCGACCGGCACCAGCCCTGGCGCTGGTTGGACTGCGTACGCTGCCCAAGGCCTTGCCGGAAGATGCGCGCCTGCTGGACTTCATTCCTCCGGACGAAGCCAGCACGGCGGACGCTCGCCAGCGTTATCGCTTGCTGCGCGAGGCGGGCTACACTATGCAGACCTACACCCTGGAAGCCTGACGGAGCTCAGCCATGTCATCCCCCTCGCGCCAAGAACCCATTCTCGCCGTCGATGACCTCCCGGAGGACGTGGAGCCGCTCCTGCTCACCAAGCTGGTGCGGGAGGGACTGCCGCCGCCCCTGTGGCATGGTTCGCGCAACTCTGCGGACCAGCACGAGGTGGCCGACGATCGACAGGCTGCAGCGCAGCCCATGCAAGAGCCGGTCGTCGGGCAGCATGAAGCAGTGGCGGATGCGTTCCCAGGGTCCGTGTTTGAGCAGGCGTCGCCCGAGGCCAACGCCGCAATGGCAGCCATACTTGACGAGACCACCGTCGCTCCCGCGGTGGAAGCCGAACCCGCATCTGCGGACCGCGCCCTTCTCGCAGAAGGCGTGCGTGGCGAAGACCGCGCGCCGCATACGACTAGCCCAGCGGATACCGGTTCATCCGAGCCCAAGCCGGCCGTGGAGGATCGCCGCGAGCAGGGTGCCGCAAGCATGGAAGAAGCCGATCTGGCTGAAGCCTTGGAGCGCATCCGCAATCTCTCCTTCCACTACGGCGCTTCTCCAGCGGAGGAAGCACCGGCCCCTGGCAGCTCCACGCCCGCGCCGGAATCCGCGGGTCCAGCGCTGGACATGCAGTTCCTGCAGGAGTTCGAAACCCTACTGTTCCAAGAGGTCGAACGGCGGGTGCTGAGCGAACTGGAAGAACGCCTCACCCAGCACCTGCAGAAGGTGTGGAAGGAACAGGTCAGCATCGCCGTGCTGCGCGCCCTCTCCCTCGAGGGCATCCGCCTGCGTGAAAGCATCAGCAAGGAACTGCAGGAAAGCCTGCCGCAGATCTTGCAGCAGGTCCTGCACGAGGGTTTTGATCAGGCCCTTCACCCTGATATCTCCGACGAAGATCCCAAGCAAGGCCCACAGGCATGACGGAACTCTTTGACCGCCCCTTCGCCCCCGCACAGATTGAGGACGATTGCTATCGACGCTGGGAGACGCACGGCGTCTTTGCCCCGAGCGGGGACGGTCCGGCCTACTGCATCATGCTGCCGCCGCCCAATGTCACCGGCACCCTGCACATGGGGCACGCCTTCCAGGATACCCTCATGGATGTCCTGGTGCGGACCCACCGCATGCGCGGCGAGCGCGTGCTGTGGCAGCCGGGCACGGACCACGCCGGCATCGCCACGCAGATGCTGGTGGAGCGACAGCTTCAGCGCGAGGGTCTGGAGCGGCGGAGCATGGGCCGCTCCGCCTTTCTGGAGCGGGTCTGGCGCTGGCGCGAGGAATCGGGAGACCGCATCGTCCGACAGATCCGCCGTCTCGGCAGCAGTTGCGACTGGAGTCGGCAGCGCTTCACCCTGGACAGTGGTCTCTCCGAGGCGGTCACCGAGGTCTTTGTGCGCCTCTACGAGGAAGGTCTCATTTATCGCGGTAAACGATTGGTGAATTGGGACCCCGTCCTGCAGACCGCCGTCTCCGACCTCGAGGTGCTGAACGAAGAGGAGATGGGCAAGCTCTGGCATATCCGCTATCCCCTGGCAGAGGGTGACGGTCATCTGATCGTGGCCACCACCCGTCCGGAAACGCTCCTGGGCGACGTGGCGGTCGCGGTGCATCCGGAAGATCCGCGCTATCGCCGCTTCGTCGGTCGCCGCCTGCGCCTGCCCGTTGTCGGACGGGAGATTCCCATCATCGCCGACGACTATGTCGACCCCGAGTTCGGCTCCGGCTGTGTGAAGATCACCCCCGCCCACGACTTCAATGACTATCAGGTCGGTCAGCGGCACCACCTGCCGCTGGTCAACGTCTTCACGCCCGATGCCCGCATCCGCGCCGAGGGCGAGGTCTTCGGCGCCGACTGGCCCGCCCCCATCCCTGAGACCCTGCGGGGTCTGGATCGTTACGCCGCACGGCGCGCACTGGTCGCCCAACTGGAGGCCGAGGGCCTGCTGGAGCGCACCGATGAACACCGCCTGACGGTGCCGCGGGGCGACCGCTCCGGTGCCGCCATCGAGCCTTTTCTCACCGATCAGTGGTACGTACGGGTCGCCCCCCTGGCAGAGCCGGCCATTGCCGCGGTAGAGACGGGTCGCCTGCGCTTCGTGCCGGAGAACTGGACCAAGACCTATTTCGACTGGATGCGCCGTATCGAAGACTGGTGCATCTCCCGTCAGCTCTGGTGGGGTCACCAGATACCGGCCTGGTACGGGCCCGATGGCCACATTTTCGTCGCCCGGGACGAAGCGGCGGCGGCAGCGCAGGCCCAGCGGCACTACGGCATGACCGTTCCCCTGGAGCGGGATCCCGACGTGCTCGATACCTGGTTCAGCTCGGCGCTCTGGCCCTTCACTACTCTGGGCTGGCCGGAGCAGACCGCCGACCTGCGGGAGTTCTACCCCACCAGCGTCCTGGTTACCGGCTTCGACATCATCTTCTTCTGGGTAGCCCGCATGGTCATGATGGGCCTGCGCTTCATGGACGAAGTACCCTTCCACGAGGTCTACGTGCACGGCCTCGTACGCGATGGCGAAGGCCAAAAAATGAGCAAATCCAAAGGCAATGTCCTCGATCCTTTGGATCTCATCGACGGCATCGATCTGGAAGCCCTGGTCGCCAAACGCACCCAGGGACTGCTGCAGCCGCACATGGCCCAAAAGATCGAGCAGGCCACCCGCAAGGAGTTCCCGGAAGGTATCCCCGCCTTCGGTACCGATGCCCTGCGCTTTACCCTCGCATCCCTGGCCACCCAGGGTCGAGATATTCGTTTCGACCTCAAACGCGTGGAAGGCTCGCGCAATTTCTGCAACAAGATCTGGAATGCCGCCCGCTTTGCCACCATGCAGGTGGAGCACGTCGGTGATCTCGAGGGCGAGAGCGAGCTGCTGGCACCGGAGCGCTGGATCATCGGCCGCCTGCAGGAGACCGAGGCGGCGGTGAATGAGGCCATCGACCAGTATCGCTTTGCCGACGCCGCCCAGGCCCTCTACCAGTTTTTCTGGAACGACTACTGCGACTGGTACATCGAGCTGGCGAAGCCGGCACTGCGCGGCGAGGGTGCCTTCACTCCCACCCAGCAGCGCGGCAGCCGGCGGACCCTGCTGCGCGTTCTGGAGGCCGGCCTGCGCCTGCTCCACCCCTTCATGCCCTTCATTACCGAAGCCCTCTGGCAGCGGGTGGCACCCATGCTGGGTCGCGGCGGGCCCAGCATTGCCCTGGCCACCTATCCCAAGGCCGAGCTTGAGCGCGTGGATCCGCACAGCGACGCGCAGGTGCAGTGGCTCATGGCCGTGATCAACGCCCTGCGCTCCATTCGCGGCGAGATGGACATCCCACCGGCCCGTCCCCTGCCTCTACTCCTGCAGGGCGGACAGGCGCAAGATCGGCAGCGGGTCGAGGAGTTTTCTCCCTGGCTCTTCAGTCTTGGCAAGCTCAAGGACCTGCACTGGTTGGACGACGGTGAAGCAGCGCCGCCCGCCGCACTGGCTCTGGTGGGCGACCTGCGGCTGCTGGTGCCTCTGGCTGGCGTCATCGATCTTGAGGCCGAGCGCGGGCGGCTGGAGCGAGAACGGCGGCGGTTGGAACAGGACCTCCAGAAGACCCGCAGCAAACTGGCCCAGGAGAACTTCCGCGAGCGCGCCCCTGCGGCGGTGGTCATCAAGGAGGAAGAGCGCCTGAAAGAGCTGGAGAACGCCCTGTCGCAGTTATCCGAGCAGGAAGAACGCCTGCGCCAGCTGGCCTGACGGCCGCTTTCCCATCCCATGTGCTCCTATCGCCCAGCATCGTCAGCGGCGGCCCGCCGCAGCACGCTCCAAGGGAGACTTGCCCGCCCATGACCCTGCTTCCCGCCGATCTTGAACTCAGTGTCCAGCGCGCCTTGGAGGAGGATATCGGCAGCGGTGACCTCAGCGCCGCCCTTATCGCACCCACTCGGCAGCTACGCGCCCATATCCTCGCCCGTGAGCCGGGCGTCCTCTGTGGCCGCCCCTACGCCGAGGCCGTGTTCCGACACTGCTCTTCCGAAATCCACTGCCATTGGCGGGTCGCGGAAGGGATGGAACTGGCGGCCGATACCGTCCTGTGCGAACTGGAAGGTCCGGCGGCCCCCCTGCTCACGGCGGAACGCACGGCGCTCAACTTCCTGCAGCTGCTTTCGGGCACGGCCACTCGGGTACGGCAGCACGTCCGACTCCTGGAGGGTCTGCCTGCACGTCTCCTGGATACCCGCAAGACCCTCCCCGGCCTGCGGCTGGCGCAGAAGTACGCGGTCCGCACGGGCGGCGGACACAATCACCGTCTGGGGCTCTTCGACGGTATCCTCATCAAGGAGAACCACATCGCCGCCATCGGCGGGATTGGCCCAGCCCTGCGCGCCGCGCGCGCTCTCGTCCCCGCCCTCACCCGAATCGAGATCGAAGTGGAGAACCTCGACCAGCTGGAGGAAGCGCTGGCCGAGCGAGCGGACATGATCCTCCTGGATAATTTCTCCCTAGCCGACCTGCGCCGCGCCGTGGAACTGGTCCAAGGCCGGGTGCCTCTAGAGGCCTCCGGCAATCTCGGTTTGCACAACCTGCGCGAAGTAGCCGCCACCGGCGTGGATTATCTATCCGTGGGCAGTCTCACCCGCGACGTCCAGAGCCTCGACCTCTCCCTCCGCTACCGCGACTGAGGGACGCTGCCCCACAGGCCGAGCACCGAAGCGCCCAAGGCCTCGCACCCGCGAACCGGGCGCCGCGATCAACACGCTGTTCGGAATTCTCAGGGCCCGACCGCGGCCTTGCCCTCATTGATCTCGGCCATATAACGCAGGATCTCCCGATCCGGGACGGCAAAGGCCATGGCCGCGCGCAGCACCGTCAGACTGAGAAGGGCGACGATGCCCATGTCCGTGAAGAAAGAAATGTAACCCAAGCCACCCAAGGCCTTTGGCCCGAGATAACTGCACAGCCACAGCAGGCCGAAGTACGGGAACACCCACCACATATGACGCAATCCCAGGGGCTTGCGCTGCTCCGACGGGATGAACAGCCGACGCAGCAGATAGAGCCCGAGGAGCAGAGCCAGGGCCGTAAAGGTGAAACTCAGGGTCTCCAGCCCCGCCCAGAAGATGATCCAGTTGGAAACGATGAAGGCCAAAGGCGCGAGCACCGGCGCCGCCCACAGGCGGAAGGGTCGCGCCGTCTGCGGCATGGCCCGGCGCAACTGCAGCAGGACGATGGGCCCCAAGGCGTAGGACAGTACCGTCACCGAGGAAATATAGCCCACCAGCTTTTGCCAGGATGGAAAGGGAAAGAAAAACAGGATACCTACGAAGTAGACCAGCAACAGGGCACGCCAAGGCACGCCAAAGCGGTTGATGCTGGTAAAAAAGCGCGGAAACACCCCCATTTCGCCAGCGGCCATGCTCACCCGGGCGGCGGACGTCACATAGATGAAGCCGGTTCCGGCGGGCGACACCAGCGCGTCGATATACAGCACGGTACTCCACCAGCCGGCGCCCACGGCCAGCGCCAAGGCCGCGAAGGGCCCCGTAAGCCCCGGGAAATCCACTCCTGCCCATCCGCCGTGACTGAGGTCGGCAGGATTCACCGATACCAGAAAGGCGAATTGCAGGGCCTCATAGAGCAGGGCACTGATGAGCACCGCGCCGATGACGGCGATGGGCAGACTGCGTCCCGGATCCTTGCTCTCTCCGGCGAGGTCAATGGCCTGACGGAAACCAAAAAAGCTGAAGATGATGCCACTGGTGGCCACCGCCGCAAACATGCCCTCGAGAGCGCCGTGGCTCGGTACCAGGCGCAGATTTTCCGGATGCCAGGACAAGGACAACAGGACGAAGACCGTCGCTGCCGGTATCAGTAGCTTCCACCAGGTCGCCACGCTGTTGATGCGCAGCACCCAGCGGATGACCAGAAAATTGAAGGCCACAAAAACGCCCAACAACAGCACCGCAGCCAGGAAGCCACGGCCGCTCAGCAGCCCCTGATTGCCCGGCTCCAGGAAGCCCGGCAGATAGTTGTTGGCGTAGGTGAGCACCGCCGTCACCTCCACCGGCGCGATGGTGACGTAGGAAAAGAAGAGGATCCAGCCCCAGATCCAACCGAGGAGCGAGCCGTTACCCAGGTGACTGATGTGGACGATGGCACCACTGCGCGGTATCAGAGGACCCAACTCGGCATACACCAGGGCCAGCAACAGGATGGCAAGGGCTCCGATGAGCCAGGAAAACAGACTCAGAGGCCCCGCCGTCTGCGCAGCGTGCAGAGGTCCAAACAACCAGCCCGACCCGACGATGGCACCGAGGCTTGCATACAGCAGCCCGAACTTGCCGCCCTCGCGGCGCAACTGACCCACACTCGCCATGCTCCCTCCTCGATCCTCTTTGCGGCTGGATCACCGGGAATGTTTGGGCTTCCCTTCTGTTCCCATGATAAAGTCTCGATTGCATCGAGACAAACGGCAGGGGAAGGAAGCCATGGCCAGAAAAAAGACGCGCGCAGCATCCCACCGCGGATTCTGGCTTGGCGTTCTGCTGGCACTGCTCCTGGGGGCCGGGCTACTGTTTCTGAGTCACCGCTCGATACCGCCCACGCCCACCCCCCAGCCACCCCAACCGACCCAGCAGATACGCACCATCGCCCTTGGCAGCTACGGCGCCACCGTCCGCATCGGCGGTCAGTTCCGCGCCCTGGAGATCCAGCCGCTGGCCGAGCTCCGCGGCCCGGCAGGAACCCCGGCACCCATCCTGTCACAGAGTTCGGTGGAGGCCATCGTCACCAACACCCTCCTCTCCTATCCACAGCTCGAGCGTCTGGCCACCTCACCAGCTACCCGGACGGCTTTTCGGAAGTTGCTGGGTGAGCGCCTCGCCAGGCTTGTGCCGCCCTCTCCGGAGGCCTGGAAACTGCGGGTTATCCGCCTGCATACGCGGATAACGGCAATACCGTCCGCCTGAAACGAGCCCAGGTAGCAGCGAGAGACGGCGCCACGGCGCCCGCAAGAGCGCCCCGCGCCCCAAAAAAACACCACACCGGTGTATATCCACCACCCAGATCGGTGCATATGCACCACCCTCCGCAGTAGAAGCTACACTATAAACAGATAACCATGTGATAATATTGCATTATAATCCGAGCGTTTCTCTCAGGAACAAAAGCTGCTTTCATCCTTTTTGCTTACCGCAAAACATCCTTGGCTTTTTAACGAGGGAAACAACATGATTCTTGAGAACACCCTCCCCATTCTGCTCAGTCGTCTGGACTTTGCCTTCATCACGTCCATGCACATCCTCTGGACGCCGGTGACCATCGGCATGTCCTGGCTCCTCTTTTTTCTGGAGTGGGCCTGGCTGCGCTCGGGGAACGAAAAGTGGTACCGCTTACAGCGCTTCTTCGAGAAGCTCTTCATCGTCAACTTCGGTGCCGGTGTAGCCACCGGTGTGACCATGGAGATGGCCTTCGGCATCCTCTACGGTCCCTTCTCCCAGGCCGTAGGACCCTTCTTCGGCAATATCCTGGGCTTTGAGACCATCACCGCCTTCATGTACGAAGCGGGCTTCATCGGTCTCATGATCTTCGGCTGGGGCAAGATCGGCAAAGGCATGCACCTCTTCTCCACCTTCAACGTCGCCCTCTCGTCCAGCCTCTCGGCCATGTGGATCCTGGTCGCCAACGGCTGGATGCAGTCGCCCACGGGCGTGGTCCTGAAGAACGGTCTCTTTCAGGTGACCAACTGGTGGACCGCCATCTTCAATCCAAACTTCGACATCGGCTTCCCGCACATGTGGATTGCGACCTTGGAGCTCGCTCTGTTCTTCTTCGCGGCCGTGTCTGCCTGGTTCATTCTCAAGAACCGCCATGCCGATCTCTTCACCACCCTGCTGAAGCCCACCCTGCTGGCGCTCATCGTCATCACTCCTTTGCAGATCTTCATCGGCGACGAGCTGGGTCGGGAAGTGGCGGCAGACCAACCCACTTCTCTGGCGGCCATGGAAGGTCATTTCCACACCTACCTTGCCAATGGCAAGCCGGATACCAGTTGGAATCTCATCGCCATCCCCGACGTCGCGGCGGGCAAGAATCTCTTCAGCATTCAGATCCCGCACGTCCTGAGCCTGCTCGAGACCCACACCTGGAATGGCGTGGTAACGGGTATGGATCACTTTCCCGTAAAGGATCGCCCCAATGTCTGGGTGCCTTTCTACGCCTTCCGGATCATGGTAACCATCGGCTTTTTCCTGTTCTTCATGGCCTTATGGGGCAATCTCCTGCGACTGCGCGGAGAGTTCACAGCCGATAGGCTGCGTCGCCATCCCAACTTTCTGCGGCTCATGGTATTCAGCGGCTTTCTCCCGTACCTCGCGGTGTGGACCGGCTGGTGGACTCGCGAGATCGGGCGTCAACCCTGGGTGGTCTACGACCTGATGCGCACCTGGCAGGGTGTCAGCCACATGAGCGTAAGTGCCGAAAGTCTCTGGTTTGCCGGCTATATCGTCTTCGAACTGATGGTGTGGGGCGGCGCCTGGTACTTCTTTTCTCGCATCATCCAGAAAGGCCCGGATGTGGACAGCCCGGTGGTGGGCAGTCCCGAGGCAACGGCCAGCGGCGGCGGTCTGGCGCAGCCGAGCTTTGCCAAGCCCACTCTGGAAAAGACGCGTTAGAGTTCATGGCATCGCGGGACCGGCGCGTCCCGCGACATTTGGAGAAGATCATGGATGGAATCAACGAAATCCTACGTATACACAGCTCCCTCGGGACCTTCTGGTGGATCCTGTTGGGCCTCTTTTTCGTCATCTACATCGTTCTGGATGGTGCCGATCTCGGCGCGGGGGTCTTTTCCCTGATGCTCAAAAACGAGAACGACCGCGCCGCCGTCATGGCCTCCATGGCCGGAACCTGGGATGCCAACGAGACCTGGCTGGTGGTCGCCGGTGGCGTGATCTTTGGCGCCTTCCCGCTCGTCTACGGTTCTACCTTCAATTATCTGATGATCCCCTTGATGTTTGCCCTCTGGGGCATCATCTCCCGCGCTGTGGCCTTTGAATTCCACGTCCACGCCAAAGGCAGCAAGGCCTTCTGGGGCAAGATGTTTGGTCTGGGCAGTCTGGTCGCCGCCTTCTTCGCCGGCGTGGCTCTCGGTGCAACCCTGCTGGGATTCCCCATGTCCAAGGGCAATGCCCAGGGCATCCAGGTGGCCAACGATCCTTTCGTCAACACGGTCCCGCATTTTTCCGGCAACGCCCTGAGCTTCCTGAGCCCGTTCAGTCTCTGGACAGGGATTGCCGCCGTCATCGCCGGTGGCCTGGCGGGCACCCTCTACCTCTGCGCCCGCTTCCAGCAGGATGACCCCATCTACCAGAAGGCCTACGCCTGGGCGACGACCTTTTCTTATTTGGCGTTGGTGGCGGTAGTGGTCACCCTGGTCTGGTCTTACGCCATCATGCCCGACGCCGCCAAGTGGACGGGACCGGGCTGGATAGGCTGGCTGATCCTCTTGTTGGCCATACTCTTTTCGGCCTTCCGCATGATGATGGCCCACGCCGCACACCGGGACTTCCCCGCCTTGCTTTGGTGCGGGGCCATTGTCGTCTTGATGTGGGGCGGAATGTGGGCGACCAATTTCCCCTACATCGTGCCCCAGACTTGGACCATTGCCGCTGGCGCCAACCCGGCCAACGATCTGGCCATCCTGACCCTGTTCATGACCGGCTTCGTTCCCGTCATGATCATGTACAACGCCTATCAGATCTGGGTCTTCCGCCATCGCCTGACCCACTTGGCAGGCTACGAGAGTCACTGAGAAAGACTCGCGACCGAGCCATCCAACTCGCTCGTCCTGGGGGGCTTCGGCCCCCTTTTTTATGGACAGGGCTTGCGCATTTTTCAGCTGCCGCTGCGGCGCTGCATGAGGATGCCGAGACCCAGACCAAGGATGGCCAGCAGCAAGGTCAGACCGATACCGAAGAGCCAGGGCTTACGCTCGGCGACATCGGCCACCCACTGCTCGAGCCCCACCTGCTCCACATCGATGCTCTCGTCACTCTGGGCCAGGACCCTGCCATCGCGGATCAGGTAGGTCTTCAGCGTGTAATGTCCCAGAGGCAGCGAGGCCGGAAGATCGAGGCGCGCCGAGAAGAGTCGGCCGTCCGTGATCTTCACGGCATGGTCCCGCAGGACGAAGCTCCCGGAGCGCTCCTTCGCCGTCAATACCGCTCGTTCCCAACGCGGACGATCCTGAGGCTCCGGCTCGAATTGCGCCTTGGCTATGAGATCCTGCAGATCCAGACCCAACTGCTGCCGGGTGCCAGCCGGCAGCAGGCGATCCAGCGGTGCCGAGGCGGCGATCTCATAGACTCCGGGTAGTTTCTCAACCGTGACCTTTTGCCCTGTGAGCCATATGGGGCCGGTCTGAACCTTCTGGGTGATGGCCAGAGCGCTGGGTGGCGAGCGCAGCACCACCACCACAGAGCCCGGATGAGAAAGCGCACCGAAAACCAACAGCTCCCGACCGGTGAAGCGACTGGTGACCGCCACCCGATCGATGCCGGTACCTACCACGAGCGACGGCGTCTGCCCACCGATATCCCCGGCAGCGGCCGACGCGGTACCCATTGCGACGGCCCCGAGAAGGGACAACGCGAGCCGGGCAAGTCGGATCATAGGACCCTCGTGACCTGGAAAACGTGCTCGGGCGGAATGATCAGTCCCAGCCCCATCTTGACCGCCACCCCCACCACCACCAGGGCCAGCACCAGGCGCAACTGTTCACCGGGCATCCGCGCCCCCAGCCGCGCACCGAACTGGGTGCCAAAGATGGAGCCCACCACCAGGGCCAGCGCCAGATAGGGATCGACGGCGTGGTTCATGCCGGCCTGCAGGATTCCCACTTCGGCGGTGGTGAAGAGCAGCTGGAAGAGCGAGGTACCCACGACCACCTTGGTGGGCATCTTCAACACGTAGAGCATGATGGGCACCATCACGAAGCCGCCGCCCACGCCCATAAGCGCCGTGAGCACGCCAACCGCGAGTCCCAGCGACACCGGCAGCAGGACAGAGATACGCAGATCGGAAACGGGAAAATCCATCTGCCAGGGCAGACGCGTAGCCCAAGAGGACTTTTTCTCACCCGCCGCCGCCTTGGCTGGCCGTCGGGCACCGCGCATGGCCATGAGCGACTCGAGGAGCATGGACAGTCCGATGAAACCCAGCAGGCCCACATAGAGAAAGGTCACCACCAAGCCAAAGTGCCCCGAGGACTCCAGCCAGCGCGCCACCCGCACGCCAGCCAAGCCACCGGTCCAGCTGCCAAGCAGGAGGATCAGGGCCATGCGCATGTCCACATTGCCCATCCGCCAGTGTGCATAGCTTCCTGCTGCCGAGGCACCGACGATCTGCGCGGCCCCCGTGCCTACGGCGATCAGGGGCGGCACGCCCACAAAGATGAGTAGCGGCGTGATGAGAAAGCCGCCGCCCACACCGGTGAGTCCGGACAGGAAACCCACAAGCAGGCCAAAGGCCACGATCATGAAGATATTGATATCCATGTGGGCGATGGGCAGGAAGATTTCCACGGCTCAGTTCCCTTCGGGTGCTTTGCCTAGACGCAGGTCGAGGATGCCGCCGCAGATCTGCCCCTCGGCAGCATCTGCCGGTACCAGCAGTACCGGAATCCGTAAGGCCAGACTGAGCTTGGCACCCAGCCCGCCCAGGGCGTGGGGCAGACCGCGCGGCTTGCTCTCGGTGCCGTAGCCGTGCTGGCCCACCACCACCATGATGATGCGCTCGTCCGCCGCGACGATCTTGGGGATCTCCATCTCAGGACTGCCCTGGACGATGAAGTACTCTGGCAAGGCCAGTCCGCAGCCTTCCTGTATTCGGGCGGCGACACCGCTCAGGTTTTCTTCGGCCTCGCTGCGTGCCTCCTCCAACAGCTTCTGCTTGAGGTCGCTGGAAAAAAGCCCGCTGCCAAAGCCAAGGGGAATGCTCGGCACCTGCAGTGCGGTCACGAGGCCCAGTCGCCCGCCGAGCAACTGCGCAAAACGCGCCGCGACTCCCGCGGCGATGAGGGCGTTCTGGGAACCATCCACCGCCGCCAGGATTACGTGCTCGCCCACCGTCTCCCCCACCGCAAAAATTCGTTGACAAATCCTAAGGCGGTGACGCCGCTTTGTCGAGCCGTGCGGCTTCCCCGGGACGACCATTCACCGCGCGCCCGCTGAGCGGCAACGTCTTCACCACCGGGCTGCAGACCGCCATTCCCTGTCCTGGGCACGACGGTCCCGATGAGGCGATGCAGCCCAGCCATCCTTTCGCCACATCCACCGCGGCCCTGGGAAGGACGCGCGAACCCCACAGGTCACCAGTCCGGAACTTTTTGTACCATCTCGCAGCCCCAAGGATCATCGGCCACGAAGAATCGTGCACACCCACAACCGCTATGGAGAGGTGAACATCATGACCAAGCAGCAGCAGCCGCGCCATCTTGAGGTGGACGGTACCGGGCTTTGCCTGACCATGGGAGGCGATGAACTCGTCATCCGCAACCGTTATGAGACGGCGGCCACGGCCAACGATCTGCTCATCGGCATACTCTTTCTCGTGGGTAGCTGCTTTTTCTTCTATCCCGCCATGGAGTACTCAGGGGTCTGGCTCTTTGTCATCGGTAGTGCCGGCCTGCTGATCCGGCCAATGATTCGTCTGGCGCGCAATGTTCACATCCAGAGTCTTCGGCAACAGAGCACAACGGTTCCCCGTGGCGCCGAGGCAGAGCTCCTTACCGTCGACGACTGAAGCCGCTTTGCCGAGGGCAGTGGGCGCAGCCACTCTTCCTTAGGGCCAGTCCTTTCCTTACACTGGCCCATCGTTTTCGTTTCAGGAAGTGCCATGCGCGCCAGTCAAAGCTTTCTTCCCCTGCTCAAGGAAACACCGGCTGAGGCCGAGCTCGTCAGCCACCAGCTCCTGCTGCGCGGCGGTTTCATCCGGCGCCTAGCTTCCGGCCTCTACACTTGGCTGCCTCTGGGCCTACGTGTGCTGCGTCGGGTCGAGCAGGTCGTGCGCGAGGAAATGGATCGCAGCGGCGCCCAGGAAATCCTCATGACCGTCGTTCAGCCGGCGGAGCTTTGGCAGGAGTCGGGGCGCTGGGACCTCTACGGACCGGAGTTGCTGCGCCTCAAGGACCGGCATCAGCGCGACTTCTGCCTCGGACCTACCCACGAAGAGGTCATCAGCGATCTGGCCCGGCGGGAGATCCGCTCCTACCGGCAGTTGCCCGTCAATCTCTATCAGATCCAGACCAAGTTCCGCGACGAGATTCGCCCCCGCTTTGGCCTCATGCGGGCCCGCGAATTCATCATGAAGGATGCTTATTCCTTCCACATGGATCAGGCCTCCCTGGAGGAAGGCTACCGCGCCATGTACGAGGCCTACGGTCGGGTCTTTCAGCGGCTTGGACTGGACTACCGGGCTGTGGAAGCGGACAGCGGTGCCATCGGCGGCAAGCGCTCCCACGAATTCCACGTCCTCGCCGACTCCGGTGAGGACACCATTGCCTTCTGCCGTCACTGCGACTACGCCGCCAATGTCGAGCTGGCCGAAAGTGCCCAAAAGGAAGCCGCATCCGGCAGCCCCGCTGCCGACGCTCCAACCCCTGTCCTCGTCGACACCCCCGGCATCCGCACGGTCGCCGCCCAGGCCGAACACCTGGGCATCGAGCCCTCTCGCATCGTCAAGACCATTCTGGTCCTGGCCGACGAGCGCCCCCTGCTCCTCCTCCTGCGCGGTGATGACGAGCTCAATCTCGTCAAGACGCAGCGGCATCTGGGCTGCACCCATCTGCGCCTGGCCACGACCGAAGAAGCGGAGGAACACACCGGTGCGCCGGTAGGCTTCATCGGCCCCCGGGATTTGCCGCCGGACCTGCCGGTGCTGGCGGACCTGCGTCTACGCGCCGTGCAGGACTTCAGCAGTGGCGCCAACCGGCGCGACATGCACTGGCTGCACCTACACTGGGGGCGGGACCTGCCCTGGCCGGAGCGCTGGGCAGACCTGCGCGCCGTCCAGGCGGGCGATCCCTGCCCGCGCTGCGCCAGCGGGCACCTGGAGATCTGCCGTGGGATCGAGGTGGGGCACGTCTTTCAGCTGGGTACCCGCTACAGCGAAAAACTCGGGGTGCGGGTGTTGGACGAGGGCGGTCGGGAGCAGACGGTACTCATGGGCTGCTATGGCATTGGGGTATCGCGCATCGTTGCGGCGACGGTGGAGCAATCCCACGACGAGCGCGGTATCGTCTGGCCTGAGGCACTCGCCCCTTTCCAGGTTGGGATCGTCGCGATCAATGCCCGCAAATCACCGGCGGTGCTGGCCGCCGCCGTGGAACTGCACGATCGGCTCGAAGCGGCCGGGATCTCGACGCTGCTGGACGATCGCGACGAACGACCCGGAGTGCAGTTTGCTACGCTGGACCTCATCGGTCTGCCGCATCGGGTAGTGGTGAGCGAAAAGCTGCTGGCGCAAGGCATGCTGGAGTATCGGGCCCGACGCGACACGGACCACCAGCTGCTCGCTCCCGAGGAGCTGTGGCAGCGGCTGCAGGGAGCATCCTGAGATGAGCACGGCGATCCGACATATCCTCGCCGCCGTGGATTTCTCGCCAGCAGCAGAGCTGGTGCTGCAGTGGGCATGTCGCGAGGCGGTCCTGCACGGCGCCCGGCTCACCATTGCCCACGTCTTCAGTCCGCAGGCCATGAACCTGCAGCTGCCGGAGGAGATCCTGCCACCGGATCTCGATCTGATGACGCGGCTGCACAAACTGGCGGAGCTGGAGATGGCCAAACTCAAATCCCACTGCGACCCGCAGATCAAGGACACGGACACGCTGCTCATCGACAGTGCCCAAGGTATCGGCCACGCTCTGGTGCAGGAGGCGCAGGGCAGCGCCGTCGACCTGATCGTCGTCGCAAGTCACGGCCAGGGGATGCTGGGACGCCTGCTGCTCGGTTCCGTGGCGACGGATGTCGTACACCACGCCCACTGTCCGGTGCTGGTGGTCAAACCAGAGGCCCGGGCCTAGCACCTTCGCACCGGCGGCACGGGACCGCCAGAGCGCGTCTCAACCCCCTTGCTCCATGGACTGCCGCGCAGCTGCCGCTGCCCAGGAGCGCAGTTCCGCCATGCTCGTGGCGGTAGCCTGTGTCATGGCCGCTGCTCCACCCTGTGGGCCAATCTGCTTCAGTGGCACCCGCTGCAGGAATTCCCGCTGCGCCACCACCGCGTAGCTGCGCGCGTCCACCAGGGTAGCCGTGTAGGCCAGCTCCGCCTCGCCGCGCTCGGGACCCGAGAAATTCAGCACGAAGTTCTGCAGGCGTAGTTCCAGGCGAAAACGCTTCTGGGCGTCACCGCGGGTCAGCACCGCCTGCCAGTCACCGCTCTGCTCCAGGGTCGTCACCGCCGCGGCGCGCAGCATCTGCGCCGGTGCCGCGGCCCAGCGTGCCTGGCCGTAATAACGCAGCGCTTCGGGGTCGCGGTAATCCAGACGGTACAGATAGCGGCTGCTGTCGAGCCAGGCGGGCGCCTCTACCTCGGCCACCTGCAGCACTGGCAGGACCTGGGTCGAGGGCCGGCTCATGGGCGCAGACGCAGCCGCCGGCAGGACGGAGTAGGCCTGCTCATAGACGGCCGGACCGCCAGCACAGGCCGACAGGGCGAGGCTCAAGAGCGTCATCGTCAGCAGACGCCCCCGGCCCCCGTTCAGGATAGGATGCATCAGGGCCTCCCAGAGGATGCGAAGCCGGGCTGCCCCGGACCCGGAGGCGGTGGCGTGCGGCCAAAGACGAGACTCTGCGGCGCGTCTTCGAGATTTTCCGAAAGCCTTCCAAGCCGTTGACTGCTCTGCGCCAGCTGGCTGCTGAGTCGGTTCAACTCCGGCAGGGTCTGATAGTTCAGGGTCTGTATGCTGTCGAGACCTGCGGCCGAGAGGTCCTGCACCGAGCGTGCTGCTGCGGTGACGCTGGCCAGCGGCGCCCGCGCCGACACCGCCAGATCGTTGAGGTGTCGCAGCAGGGTGTGGCTCGCTTCCATGGTGGAGCGGGTCGCAGCGATGGTGGCTGGCAGCTCTGCCAGCGCCGGCTGGAGCGAGCGTTCCAGGGTCACCAGCTCCGCCGTCGCCTCATCCAGGTGCGTGATGGTCTGGGCAAAGTGTCGCCGATTGCTGTCGTCAAGTACGGCATTGAGCCGCTGAGCCAGGGTATTTCCCTGATTGACCAGAGACTCCCCATTTCGGGACAGGGCCTCGATGAAGCTTGGATGCATGGGGATGACTGGCGGCTCCCCTGGTGGATGGGCAATGGGGGCAAAATCGGTACCGCTGTCGCTCAGGGAGAGATAGCTCAGCCCCGTCACCCCTTGTGGCTGCAATTCTGCAAAGGTAGCGCGGGTGATGGGGGTGTCGCGGGCGACCCGAATGCGTACCTGCACCAGGCGAGGATTCTTGGGGTCGAAGCCGATGGACTGCACTTCGCCGACCTTCACCCCCTTGAAACGTACTGCAGCCTGGGACTGCAAACCGCTTACGCTATAGGGGGACAGGACATCGTAGACCTTGCCTTCGGGCGCGCTGTGGTGCATCCACAGGCCCGCGGCGACGAGCCCGGCGGCGAGCACAGCCAAAAAGACGAGCGCGACCAGAGCGTGGGCACGGCTTTCCAATAGGAACCTCGGTACGTTGACTTGACCCAGCGGCCATGACTAAATGTAGCAAAATTTTAGGATGTTCCACACCTATGTCTTACGATACCCTACGTCAGACCATGATCGACACCCAAATCCGTACCTGGGACGTCCTCGATCCCAAGGTATTGCAGGCGGTGGCGACCACGCGGCGTGAGATCTTTGTGCCGACCGCTCTGCGGCATTTGGCCTTTGCCGACTTCTGTATTCCCCTGGGGCAGGGTGAAGTCATGTGGACACCCAAGATGGAGGCGCGTGTCCTCCAGGAGCTGGATCTGAACGGCAGCGACCGGGTACTCGAGATCGGTACCGGCAGCGGCTACTTTGCTGCCCTGCTGGCACGACTGGCCGGCGTGGTACACACCGTCGAGGACCGCGCCGATCTCCTCCGCCCGGTGGAGGGCCGCCTGCACAGCGAGGGTATCCAAGGCGTGCACCTGCACCAGGGAGACGGTTCCATGGGCTGGGCCGCTCACGCCCCCTACGATGCCATCTGCATCACCGGATCCCTCCCCCGCCTGCCGGAAATCTTCCTCGAGCAGCTCGGTCCGGGCGGGCGTCTGATCGCCATCATCGGCAGCGGCGCCGTCATGGAGGTGTTGCGTCTGCAGAAGGATGAGCGGGGCGTGCTGCGGCGGGAAAGCCTCTTCGAGACACAGATTCCGCCACTGCGGCACCACCTGCCCGGCCCCGGCTTTCAGTTCTGATGCCAGGTCCTCGTCTCACCCACATCCAAGCCGAGCAGGCGGTCCTGCTGCTGGTGGACCTGCAAGACCGCCTTCTCAACACCCTCGCACCCCAGACTCGGCACCTGCTGTTGCGACGGGTGGATGCCCTCGTCGCGCTGTGTCAGCGCCTGAGCGTTCCCATCCTGGCGACGGCGCAATATCCCGAGGGTCTGGGTCCGCTGCCGCCCGAGCGGACGGCACCCTGCGCCGCCGTCTTCGCCAAGACGTCTTTTTCCTGCCTGGGCCAGGCGGACCTGCGCCACTGGCTGCTGGCGCACGACGACCGTCGCCAGATCTGGCTTGCCGGAGTCGAGACCCATGTCTGTGTCGTGCAGACGGCCTTGGATCTGGAGACCCAGGGCTGGCGGGCCGTGGTGGTGGAAGACGCCTGCGCCAGCCGCGATCCCGGCCACCGCGACTCGGCCCTGACCCGTCTGCGCCAGGCCGGCGTGCTGGTGGCACCGGCGGAGTCCATCTTCTACGAGAGCCTGGGCGACGCCCGCCATCCGGCCTTTCGGGAGCTGGCACCGCAGTGGCGCTAGCGGCCGTCGCGGATGCAGCGCCCGCAGGACTGGTCTACCGCGTACACGCGGATCCTCTCACCCATCGCTTCATCGTCGATCTCCACATCCCCGCGACCGACGCCCAGGAGCAGATATTGGCCATGCCGGTCTGGGTGCCCGGCAGCTACACGCGGCGGGATCTTGCCCGCCACATCGTCGAGATCCACGCTGCGGACGACGCTGGCGCACTGAGTCTGCGCAAGATCGATGATCACCGCTGGATCCTCCATCCGCGGGGAATGCCGCTGCGGGTGCATTACACCGTCTACGCCCTGGATCTTTCGGTACGCACTGCCTACCTCGACGAGCGCCTGGGCTTTTTCAACGGCCCAGCCCTGTTCCTACGAGTCCACGGCCACGAGCAAGGTGAACACCGGCTGGAGCTCTCCGGCCCCGATGCCTGGCAGGTCGCGACGGCCATGCCCCGCGTCGGCGGCTCGGACTGCTCCTGGGGCAGCTTCGCGGCTGCGGATCATCGCCGCTTCTGCAACCATCCCGTACTCATGGGTGCCTTGAGCTTCGTCCACTTCGCGGCAGCCGGCCTGCCGCACCGCTTGGTCCTGGCCGGCCACGAGCAGGCCAATCTACCCGCCCTGGGTCGTGATCTTGCCACCCTTTGTACCTGGCAGCAGGAATTCTGGGGCAGCAGCCCCTTCCCGGAATACCACTTTCTCTGCATGGGCAGCGAGAACGGCTACGGTGGCCTGGAGCATGAGCGCTCCAGCGCCCTACTCTGCGCCCGCGACGATCTCACCGAGGCCGATCGCGCAGGCTGGGAGCGCTTCCTGGGTCTCGCCAGCCACGAATACTTTCACAGCTGGTGGGTACAGGCCTTTCATCCCGCGGCACTGCGCGAATCCGTGGGCGAGGAAGCGGTGCTCACCCGCGACCTCTGGGTTTTCGAGGGCATCACCTCCTACTACGACGATCTCGCCCTGCGGCGCAGCGGACTACTCAGCGTCGAAGCCTATCTCGAAGGTCTCGGTCGGAACATCACCACCTTGACCATGCGCCCCGGGCAGGGCCTGCAGAATCTTTGGGAATCCAGCGAGGATGCCTGGATCAAGCTCTATCATCCACACCCCAACAGCGCCAATTTCGAGGTGAGCTACTACAACAAGGGCGCACTGCTGGCCCTGTGCCTCGACCTGCTCTTGCGCGACCGAGGCGAGAACTATAGCCTCGATGCCTTCCTGCAGCACTTGTGGCATGAAACCGGCGGCGAGGGTGCGGCGTTGCCCGAAGGGGAATTCCTCCCCCGCCTCGCCGCCTGGGCAGGTCCGGACGTTGCGGCCACCGTCGATGCTTGGCTGGCCGCGCGCGGACCCCTACCCTTGTCGGAGAGACTCGCCAGCGTCGGGCTGGAGTTGCGGCTGCGCCGGCCAAGCAATCCCAGCGATAAAGGTGGCAAGCCGGCAGAGCCGCCTCTGCGCTGCTGGCTGGGCGCGCAATGGCACAGCCACGCCCAAGGCGTGGAACTGGGCTGGGTAGCGACGGGAGGTGCCGCTGAAAAGGCGGGACTCTGCCCCGGTGACCGGATCGTCGCCCTGGACCGCTGCGCCTGCAGCGCCGAAACCCTGCAAGGCCGACTCGATGCCATGGCTCCCGGGTTGCCGAGGACCCTCCACTACTTTCGCGACGGTCGTCTTTGGGAAACGTCCCTGGTACCGCAAGAGCCTCCAACGGATCGCGCCTTTCTCCATTGGCGTGCGGAAGTCGACCCCGAGACCCGCCGTCGTCGTGCGCGCTGGTTGGGTCTCGATCCAGATCAGGCGGCCGATTCTCCCGTCTCGGGCGGATAATCGCGACGTACCCGCTCGACACGTAGGGCACGGCCGCTGTCCGGATCCACTTCCGCCAGCAGACCGCAAAAGGTAGCCACTCCGTCCACGGGCGCTGCGTGTCCCGGCAGGGCGTGGACGAAACGACGGATGGCGGCGTGCCGATCCACTCCGATCACCGAATCGTAGCAACCGCACATGCCTGCGTCGGCCTGAAAGGCTGTGCCCCCCGGCAGAATACGCTCGTCCGCCGTCGGCACGTGGGTGTGGCTGCCTACTGCCATGGATACGCGTCCGTCCAGATACCAGGCAAGGGCGTATTTCTCGCTGCTGGCCTCGGCGTGGAGATCCACCACCACCACCCGGCAGTCCGCCGGACGCGCCGCCAGGGCTGCATCGGCGGCGCGAAAGGGACAGTCGTAGTTGGGGTGCATGAACAGCCGTCCCATGAGATTCAAGACCCCGAGCTGCCAGCCGCCGGCCATGGGCACACTCACCCAACCCGCCCCCGGCGTGCCGGGCGGAGCGTTGTAGGGCCGCAGCAGACGCGGCTCGGTGTCGATGAACTGTAGGATCTCCCGCTGATCCCAGACGTGGTTGCCGGCGGTGACGACGTCCACTCCCAGGCTGCGGAACTCTGCAAACTGTGCGGCGGTGATACCCATGCCCCCGGCCGCATTCTCGCCGTTGACCACTACCGCATCCACCCCGCCTGCGCCGCGAAACTCCTGCAGGGCCAGCCGCAGGGCACGTCGACCCGCCGCCCCCATGACATCGCCTGCGAACAGAATTCGGACCGTCATAGCTTCTTCTACCTCCGCCAGCCTTTGTCGGTACAGACCGCATCCAGAGCCACGTCCCAAGCTTCATGGGGGAGCTTTGGCAGTTCCTGGAAGGCGTGGCCCACCCCCACCAGCCGCGGCTTGCGCCAGTGGCGTCGATGCCCACGGGCCGCCAGACTGCGATCGTAGAATCCCCCACCCATGCCCAGGCGCCGGCCACTACTATCGAATGCCACCAAGGGCACGATGAGCAGATCCAGGTGGCGCCAGGACCGCTGGGCTCTGGCGCTTGCCAGGGGCTCCGGTATCCCCAGACGATTGCGCGTCCAGGATCCCGTAGGCGTCCCGGGCGCAAAGCGTAGCATGCGTGCTTGGGGACCTGCCAGGACGGGAAAGTAGAACACCTTGTGGCGGGTACGCGGGTGACCCAGGACGCCTAGGGGACTGATTTCACCGGAGACGGGCCAATAGACACCGATACGGCGGGCCTTGCGGAAGTTGCGGTCACTCAGGAGGTAGCGGGCCAGGGCGCGCTGGGCGCTGGCGAGATCACGCGGACCAAGTGCCATGCGCAGACGTCGCATGCGACGTCGCAGATCGGATTTGCTGGCGGAATCAGGAAGACTCCCCGCCTGGGTCGTATAGCCCGCTATCCCAGGAACCTGATGTTCAGGTGGGAATCCACACACCGCTTCAGGCTACTCCGCAAGGGAGCGGCACACCGCGGTGATGACTGGGGATCCCCTGGATAGACAATGTTGGTTCAGGAATCATCTCGGCCACACGTGCCCCGCAGGGAGCAACTTCGAAGCTACTCCTCGCCCCTACCCATGTCAACCAAGGCCTGCAGGCGCTGGGCCACGGCCTCCAGGGTAGCCGACTGCTCGGCACGGGCCTCCTCGGCGCGCAACAGATCCGCCGCCAGGTTCATGGCCACCATGAGCGTCAGGCGCTCCTTGCTGACCCCACGGGTGGCCTGCTGACCTGCCTCCGCCAGCCGCTTCTGCAGCAAGGCGACGGCCTCACGCAGCAGTGCCTGCTCCTCGGGACGACAGGCAACGCGGTAGTGCTGACCCAGCAGCTGGGCATCTACGGAGACCATGGGTGGGGATGGCTCAGCCACGAAGTTCGCCATCCTCGGAGTCCTCCCAGACCTCGATCTGACCCAGGAGTTCGCCCAGGCGCTGACACACCAGCTCCTGACGCTGGCGCAGCAGGATGTTTTCCGCCTCCAGACCTTGCACCTGCCGCTGCAGGTGGCGCAGCACCTGGCGCTCGGAGCCCTGCTCTGGCAGCTGGCGACGCAAGGACCGATAATCGGTTAGCATACGTTCCAGATCGGCAAAGAGGGTTTCGAATCGCGGCTCCAGCACGTCAGCTCCCAGGGCGTCGGACGCTTCGAGTGTACGGAGCCCTCCCGGCTTTTGCAATCGGAGTCCGCCCAGCGTCATGTCCCCTGCCGAACCCTTTCCCAAGGCCCATCACTTTCGCAATCGCCTGTGGCTGGCGGCCGCCGTCATGCTGCTGCTGTTGGTGGCGGTCCTCCTGCGACTGCTGTATCTGGAAGTCTGGCATTATGGCCGCTTTCGTCGTCTCGCCCACGACAACCACGTGGCCCTGGCGCCCGTGGCACCAGCCCGTGGCCTTATCGTCGCCGACCACGGCGAGGTGCTGGCGGAGAATCGTCCGACCTACGCCGTCCAGCTCATCCCCGATGAAATCCCGGACATGGCCACAACCCTGGTCCGGCTGCAGGAGCTCCTGCAGCTGTCGCCGGAGGATCTCGCCAACTTTGCCAAACGGCGGGCGGGAAAGCCGGATTTTGACCCGGTGCTGCTGAAGACCGGTCTCGATCCCCAGCAGATCGCCCGCTTGGCCGTGCGCAGTGAGGATTTCCCGGGAGTACGGGTGGTGGCCGTGCTGCACCGTCACTATCCCTATGGCGCCCTCTTCTCCCACGTGGTCGGTTACGTCGGCCCCATCACCGCGGCCGATCTGCAGCACTTTCATGCACGCAGCTACCTGGGACGGAACTACATCGGCAAAGCGGGACTGGAGCGCCAGTACGAGCGCCAGCTGCGTGGCGAAATGGGTTATGAGATCAAAGAGGTGGATGCCCAGGGCATGCAGGTCGGTACCCTGCACGAGCAACCCCCCGTCAGCGGCGACAAGCTGGTCACGCATCTGCGTCTGCGGGTCCAGGAGGCCGCCGCCGCAGCCCTGGAAAGTCACCAGTACCGCGGCGCCGTGGTTGCGCTGAACCCCAACAACGGCGCGGTGCTGGCCATGGTCACCAGCCCCAGCTTCGATGCCAACTGGTTCGTGGACGGTATCAGCGCCGCGCACTGGCAGAGCCTGCTGGCGAACCCGGGACGGCCGCTGGTGAACCGCGCCGACGATGGTCTGTACCCACCGGGCTCCTGCGCCAAGCCCTTCTTCTCCATCGAAGCGGTGCAGCAAGGGGTCATTCCCCCGGATTATCACACCTACTGCCCGGGCAACTTTCAGTTGGGCGGGCACACCTATTGGGACTGGAACCGCGGCGGCTTTGGCGAAACCGGTCTGACCAAGGCCCTGGCCTGGTCGGTGGACGTCTTCTATTACAAGCTCGCCGTGAAAATGGGCATCCGCATGCAGGACCAGACCCTGTGGCGCTTTGGCTTCGGCCATCGGCCCGGTGTGGATCTTCCCGGCGCTTCCAGCGGCTTCGTCCCGACTCCCGCCTGGAAGCGGGCGCATCTGCACGCCTCTTGGTATACCGGCGATTCCGTGATCCTGGGTATCGGCCAGGGGTATCTACTGGTGACGCCGCTGCAGCTGGCACGTGCCGTGTCGGCCATCGCCAACGGCGGCTGGTTGGTGCAGCCCCAGGTCGGCAAGGCCTTGGTGAGCCCACACCATGGCACCGCGATTCCCATCCCCCAGGCCAAGGCAGAAAACCTGCACATCGCGCCCGCAGCCCTGCATGCCGTGCGTCTGGGGATGGAGGCCTGCGTCCAGTCGGGCACCTGTCGCAGCATCCAGATCCCCGGCATTTCCATTGCCGGCAAGACCGGCACGGCACAGGTCCCCATGGGTCGGAAGAACGGTCGGACCATCTACAACAACGACTCCCTGTTCATCGGCTGGGCGCCGGTGCACCATCCCAGGATTGCCGTCGCCGTGGTCGTGGAAAACGGCGGACACAATGCCTGGCAGGCGTTGCCCGTGGCGCGGGCGGTGATCCAGTCCTATCTGGCGCCGCCCACAACCACCGCCACGAGCACGGTCCGGGCGACAGCACAGCTTGTCAAAGGGGCAGCGCAAGGCTATAGTTCCGCCCTTTCCAAAGGGGAGAAAGGTGCTGTCGACCCTCGCCCCGCTCTCGGCTCATCACAGGAGTACAAACAATGACAGAAGTCCAGTTTTCCATTCCCGCCCAGGAACGCGATGGCCACGGTCGTCGTCCCAGCCGTCGCCTGCGCCGCGACGGGCAAGTGCCGGCCGTGCTCTATGGTGACGGCAAGCCCGCCAGTCCCCTGAGCCTGGAAGCCCGTGTTCTGCGCAAACTCCTGGCGGACGAGCGCGTCTTTACGCACGTCGTTACCCTGGAATTTCCCGATCGCAAGGAAACCGCCCTCATCCGGGATCTGCAAATGCACCCCTACAAGGAGGAAGTGCTGCACGTGGATTTTCTCCGGGTCCATGCCGGTGAGCGCGTGACCCTGCACGTCCCCATCCACCTCGAAAACGAAGCTACCTGCGTCGGGGTGAAGTCTGGTGGCGTGCTGCATCGCGCCCTGGTGGAGGTCGAGGTAGAGGCGCCGGTGGGCCGTTTGCCTGAGGCCATCGTCGTCGACATCGCCCAGCTGCAGGTCGGCGAAAGCATCCATCTGTCCCAGATTGCCGTGCCTGCTGGGGTAAAGCTGATCCCCTTGGGTCACGACGATGACAAGGAAGTCGTCTCGGTGCACAGCGCCCGCACGGCAGCGGAAGCCGATGAGGAGAGCGAAGAAGGCGCGCCTGCCGCAGGCGAGTGACGCGCCCTCGTCATGGCTGTGGATTGGCTTCTGGCCGGTCTCGGCAACCCTGGCGCGGAGTATGCCCACACCCGCCACAATGTCGGCTTCTGGTTCGTGCGCGCCGTGGCCGAGAAGGCTGGCAGTCCGTGGCTCCGAGAAGCGCGTTTCAAGGCGGAGCTCGCACAATGTTCGGCTTCCGGCCAGCGTCTCGTGCTCTGCCAGCCCCAGGATTTCATGAACCGCAGCGGTGGGCCGATACAGGCCATCGCCGCTTTCTACAGGATTCCCCCGGAAAGGATTTTGGTCGCCCACGACGATCTCGATCTGCCGCCGGGGACAGCGCGTCTGAAGTTCGGCGGCGGACACGGGGGGCACAACGGGCTGCGCGATCTGGATCGCGCCCTGGGAACCGCGGCCTACTGGCGTCTGCGTCTCGGTATCGGTCACCCCGGACATAAAGACCGCGTGGTCGCCTATGTACTGGGTGCGCCGGATCGCGACGATCGCGAGCAGGTCGACGCAGCCATCCACCGCGCCCTTGCGGTCCTGCCGGATTTCCTCCAAGGCCGCAGCGACGCGGCCCAACAGCGTCTGCACACTCTGGAGTCCTGACCATGTCCCTGGCCTGCGGTATCGTCGGTCTGCCCAATGTCGGCAAGTCCACCCTCTTCAACGCCATCACCAAGGCCGGCATCGCCGCGGAAAATTATCCCTTCTGCACCATCGAACCCAATGTCGGGATCGTGGAGGTTCCGGACGAGCGCCTGCAGGCTCTGGCGGCCATCGTCAAACCACAGCGGGTGGTACCGGCGACCATGGAGTTCGTCGACATCGCCGGGCTGGTGGCCGGGGCTGCGGAGGGTGAGGGACTGGGCAACCAGTTTCTGGCCCACATCCGCGAGACGGCGGCCATCGCCCTGGTGACCCGCTGCTTTGAAGACGACAACGTGGTGCACGTACAGGGTCGCGTGGATCCCATCGCCGACCTCGAGGTCGTACTGACGGAGCTGATTCTGGCGGACCTTGCCACCGTCGAGAAGGCGCAGCAGCGCGTGCAGAAACAGGCCAAGGGTGGACAGGCAGAGGCGCGGGCGGAGCTTGCGCTCTTGCAGAAACTACAACCCCACCTTGACAGCGGCCAACCAGCGGCGAGCCTGAGCCTCAATGCAGAGGAACGTCTGCGCCTGCAGCCGCTCTGCCTTCTGAGCGCCAAGCCCATGCTGGTGATAGCCAATGTCCACGAGGATCAGCTGGAAGATGGCCCCTGGCGCGCGCCGCTGGAGGCATGGGCCGGTGCCCGTGGAGCGCGGGTGGTGCCCGTCTGCGCCGCCATAGAGGCGGAATTGGCGGAGCTTCCCGAAACCGAGCAGCGGGAGTTTCTACAGGATCTGGGCCTCGCAGAGCCGGGTCTGAATCGCATCATCCGCTCCGCTTATGCCCTGCTGGGGCTGGAAACCTATTTTACCGCTGGCGAGAAGGAAGTGCGGGCCTGGACCTACCCGCGCGGCGCCACGGCACCTCAGGCTGCCGGAGTGATCCACAGCGACTTCGAGCGCGGCTTCATCCGCGCCGAGGTCATCGCCTTCGAGGATTTCATCCATTACGGCGGCGAAGTGGGCGCCCGTGAAGCTGGCAAGATGCGGCTGGAAGGAAAGGAATACCGCGTCCGCGACGGCGACGTGATGCACTTCCGCTTCAATGTCTGAGTCGCCGAGCCGTTTTCCTGATGTTTCATAAAACACTAGGAAAGTTGGAAATCCCAATAAAACCGAGCAGTTGGGCGGTTTTCTTGTTTCATGGCGCTGCTTCGTGTTTCCCGAACAGCCAGAGCATGCCTGAGTACGCTGGTGAGTACAACCATTGGAGGATGTGCGAATAAGTGAGCATAGTGACGCTGTCGCCATGACAAGGAGTCAGCCACCATGCTTACAGACACGCACTGCCGCAACGCCAAGCCCAAGGAGAAGCTCTACCGCTTGAATGACCAGCGCGGGCTCTACCTCGAAGTCAAGCCCAACGGAGTCTAGGCTTGGCGACACCGCTTCACACTGGATGGCAAGGCCAGCATGTCTGCGCTAGGCGAATACCCTGCCGTTACGCTCTCTGAAGCCAGGGAACGCAGCGAGGCCGCACGCAAACTGGTCAAGCAAGGCATCAATCCCGCCCAGCAAAGGCAGTTCGACCGCATCCGGCAAGCCAGCGAAGCAAAAAACATCTTCGAAATCGTCGCCAAGGAGTGGCTTCAGACAAAGGACTGGGAAGATGTCACCAAGAACCGGTGTCTGGATATGCTGGAGCGCGTGGTGTTCCCCAGTTTCGGCAGCATGCCGGTTCGCGAAATAACGCAAGCCCATGTTCTGGATATCCTGCAGAAAACAGCAAAGCGTGGCGCGCCCACGGTTGCCGCCGAGGTACGGCGCACCATGTCCGCCGTGTTCGAGTTCGCCGTCGCCACCTTGCGAGCCGACAGCGATCCGGTTTGGCCGGTGCGCGCGGAGCGCCCTGTAAAGCCGACCGCCGCTAAGGTACCGCGTCATCGAGCAGCCTCAAGCACGGAATCCAGCCCTGAAGAGAATCATGGCGAGGTGGGGCAAAATGCAGTACATTTGCGTGTTATCACTGACGAGACGCTTCCATGTCACGCCTGAAGAACGAAACCCTCTCCATCCGCACCTCCGCTGAGATCAAGCAGCTTTTGCGCTTGGCGGCTGACCGCGAGCGTCGCTCGGTGGCTTCGATGATCGAAATCCTGGTGCTGGAGTACGCCGGCGCGCACAATCTGCACGCCGATGGCCTCGCGAAAACGCCAGTCAAGAGCACGCCATCCAGATGACGCAAGCAGCCTCGACAATCACCCTCGGTCAGCTTGAAAGCCACCTCTGGGAATCCGCCAACATCCTGCGCGGCACGGTGGATGCGGCCGACTTCAAGACCTACATCTTCCCGCTGCTGTTCTTCAAGCGCATCTGCGACGTCTGGGACGAAGAGTACCAGGAGATTGTTGATGAGACCGGCAATGAGCAGCTGGCCTGGTTTCCGGAGTCCCACCGCTTCCAGATCCCGGAAGACTGCCACTGGAACGATGTTCGCACCAAGGCCAGCAATTTCGGGACGGCCCTTCAGCGCGCAATGCGCGAGATTGAGAAAGCCAACCCCGACACCCTGTACGGCGTGTTCGGCGATGCCCATTGGTCGAACAAGGACCGGCTGTCTTTGCCCAGTCCTCCTGGAGGTCAGCCGCTTGAAGCGATAGTGTCCACTATTGTCAGGACACCTCAAACGACTGTCCGGTAAGCGACCGTTTTACAGGCTAGTGGATGACTCCGAGCTGTTGCTGGTCATCCCCGCTGCCGAGCCGCCCGCAGCAGTTGAATGAGATTGAGAGGATAAGGAAGCACCATGGCCAAGGCTGAAGCCAGCGTTGAAGAACTGGTCTCGATGATCGAGCGCGGTGAGCTGCGCTTACCGGAAATGCAGCGGCAGTATGTCTGGCGCTCCACGCGCGTGCGCGACTTGCTCGACTCTCTGTATCGGGGCTATCCCTCGGGAGCGATCCTGCTGTGGGAAACCGATGAGGCCGTGCCCCTGCAAAGCTTCGCCGTCAGCCAAAGCAATAACCCTTATCAGAGCACCCGCCTGCTGCTCGATGGACAACAGCGTCTGACCTCGTTATCTGCCGTCATTCGTGGCGAGCCGGTGTCGGTGCGCGGTCGCCGTCGGCCCATCGATTTGCTGTTCAATCTGGAGCATCCCGACCAACTGGCCGTCGTGACCGAAGTGGATGAGAACGGCGGTGACGCCGAAGTCGATGAGGAAAGCGAGCTAGGCGGCGACGAGGCCGACGCCAGCGAGGACGAACTGCTGACGCGCTTCAACAAAATGACCTTCGTGGTGGCGACCCGGAAGCTGGAGCAGTTGCCGCAGTGGGTGAAGGTATCCGAAGTCTTCAAGACCGACAGCGATGCGCCTTTCCTCAAACGTGCGGGCATCAGTGGCTTTGATGATCCACGCTACGAGAAATACAGCCAGCGCCTAGCCCGGCTACGCGGCATCCGCAAGTACGTGTACCGCATGGACGTGCTGGAGCGAACGCTGTCCTACGACGAGGTCACGGAAATCTTTGTACGGGTCAACTCGCTGGGCGCCAAGCTGCGCAGCTCCGATCTGGCTCTGGCGCAGATCACGGCCAAATGGCGGCACTCGCTGCAGACCTTCCTGGACTTCCAGAGTAATTGCGCCCAGAACGGCTTCGAGCTTGATCTGGGTTTGCACCTGAAGAATTTGATGGCCTTTGCCACCGGGCAATCCCGTTTTCTGACCGTCGGCAGCCTGACCCTGGACGTACTGCAGCAAGCGTGGAAAGAAGCCTGCGAGGGGATGGAATTTGCCCTTAATTTCACACGCAGCAATCTGGGTATCGACAGCCCTGCCTTGCTGTCATCGCCCTTCTTACTGGTGGTACTGGCCTACTTTGGACACCGCCGCGACTATACCCTCAGAACGGAAGATGCGCAGCAGTTGCGCTACTGGGCCTTGGCCGCCAATGCCAAAGGCCGTTTCTCGCGGGGTTCCAGTGAGACCATTCTGGATCAGGATTTGGCGACCATCCGCAATGGCGGCGGCGTCAATGAACTGATCGACCGGTTGCGTCTGCAGTTCGGCCGCCTTGACATCACGCCGGAAGAGCTGGAGGGGCGCAACCAGCGCAGTGCGCTGTTCAAGACCATGTTCCTGGCATTTCGTGCGGCAGGTGCCAAGGATTGGCGCAGCCACCTGGCCATTGCTCTGGACCACTCAGGCAGTCAGCACCGCTTGCAGTTTCATCACATTTTCCCCAAGGCATTGCTGCGCGGCAGCTACACCCCTCGCGAGGCCGACGACATCGCCAACCTGGCTTTCATCGGCGGCAAGACCAATCGCGCGATCAGCGACAAAGCGCCTGTGACCTACCTGTTGCCGCTGGTGGCGCAGCACGGTGCAGCACCATTCGCCGCACAGTGCATCCCGGTGGAGGAGGAACTGCTGGCACTGGATCACTACAAGGCGTTCTTGCAAGAGCGCCGTAAACGCATCGCGGCGGCACTGAATGCTTTCATCCATGCGACCGCTTGAGCTGTCAGCGCCACCTTGTTGCCACACTGTGACCCACATGTCGCCACAATGCTGCCGACATGTTCAACACAATGTTGCCACGCTGTTCACCACATTGACGCCACCTTGTGCACACAGTGTTGCCACCATGCCTGACACATTCCGGCCGGGACGCAGCCCAAAAGTCGCTTGTCCCCAGCACGATGAGCACATTCTTTGTGGTGGCTCGCGAGAGCACAAAGAATGTGGCCGCTGGGCTCGATTTCGCCAGAAATCGGGCGCGGCGGCGTGGGGACAACGAATGGTCGATGCGTCCAGCCTGCACCGTATGAAACGCCGCTGCGGCCATGCGCCGGGTTGCCGCCCTGTGCGGCTGGCGGATGAGAGCATGCCGCACAGGGCATGCCTGCTCGGTGGAGGGAGACTGAACTGACATGGCCAACCCTCGCTCGCTGGTCTACGCGCTTTACACCCATTGGGACACCGTGGAGCTTTTGGTGCGGCTGTCGCGCGAGTTTGCCGTGCTGACCAGCGATCAGGTGTTGAACGGTATTGCCAAGGTATCCGGGCAACGGGATGCCGAAACGCAGGGCGCGGTGCTGCGTGCCCTGGTCAATGCGGACATCCTGCAAACCTTGCCGCGCAGCAGCGATCTGCAGCTCAATGCCTACGTGCTGGAGTTCGTGCGCGGCCTCACCCGTGAACATGAACTGGGCCTGGCTGCCGTACTGCAGGCGCGTGTTGCTGCGATCCGTGAAGCCACCGAAGCACTCAATGAAGGGATGCTCGGGGCCGACATGGATCGCGTGCGCGGAGCCGCCAACAAGCTGGCAGAACTCTTCCGCCAGATCAGTCTGCAGCTCGATCAGGACCGGCACGCGCTCTTTGAGCTGGCGGAAAACGCCAAAAGCGTCGACAGCAGCATGCCGATCAGCCAGCGCTACCGCCAGGTTCTGGAAGCCTACGATCATTATGTGGAGCCGATGAACCAGATGATGGACAGCGGCTCGCAGGGCACCTTCTACCGCTATCTGGAAGAAGCAGAGCGTGCGCTCGACTTGAGCCTAGAGCAATTGTCGGTGCAGGGCGCACTGTACTTACATCGCCTGCAGTTACGTCAGGTGGCACACCAGGCCAAGGAGCTGCGGCGCTTTGGCCGGCTGGTGGCGCAACAGTGCGCCGACACATTGCTGCCCTTGCGCGAAGAGCTGCGTCAGCACAACGCACTGACCAGTGCCATTAGCCTGCTGCTGGGGCAGGTGCGCAAACGCGGCCTGCGTCGCGCACTGTCGCGCCCGGCGGATAAGACCGCACTCCCCGTCTGGCGCAATGAGCGCGGATTCAAACTGCAACTGGGTGATGAGGTACGGACGGTCATGGCTGTCGCGCGCCAATACCAGCCACAGGCGGTGGCCTTTCCGCAGGATGAGCCCGGCGATGACGTTCCGTTGCTGGAGCAGGTGGACGAAGCCGCTATTCGCGCGCATCTGGCCCGCAGCCTGCCTGTGGAAAATCTGCTCGATTGGCTGCACCGCCATTACGCCCACCTGCAGGATGCCACCCTGCTGCGCCTGTTCCATGACCTGCAACATGAGCCCGGCTGGCATTTCGAGGCCGCCAGCCGGCCTGAAAAAACCACGTTGCAGACGATTCGCGTCCTGCATCACCCTCACCGCGTGCGTATCCCGCAATGACGATCCGACACGCTCTGGCAGCCGCGCTATCACAGATGCCGGCATTGGCCGAGCTGTTCCGCCTGTTTCTCTCCGGCAAACACCTGAACCGCGTGGCCGAGCCCGCGCTGTGGGCGGAGCTGGAACAGCACGAGACCAGCTATGTCAGCTTGTTTGCCGCGCTGGGATTCGAACTGCGCCTGGATGCCAGGGGCTTTGCCTGGTTTCACAACAGCGAGGCCAACAGCAACATCGGCAAGATCAGCCGCCAGCTGGCTTTGCTGTTCATGGTGATCTTCGATGCCCAGGCCAGCGCCGGCAAGGCCCTGCAGCGCTTTACCGATTGGCTGATCGACAGCGCCTGGCTGGCCGAGGTCTACAAGCAACAGCAAGACCTGCTGGATGCCGAGGGCCTCAACCCCGACGCTCTGTTGGAGCTGCTGGGTCGCGCCTGCAACCTCGGCTTTGCCGTGGCCGAGCCGACAGGCTGGCGACTGCTGCCCGCTGTATGTCGCTACCTTGATCATTTCGAAAGCCTGGCGTTGACGGCCAAGACCGATGGGGACGAAGAGAGCACGCCGGCAGCGGAGGACTGGACTGCGGATGCACCAGACGACGAGGAGAACACCTGATGCAGTACGGTTTCCAACGTTTGGTCCTGCTGGGGAGTGCCGGATACTCGCGCGCCGAGCTGCCGCTCGATGGTGCGGTCTCTCTGGTGGCGCCCAACAATACCGGCAAGACCAGCCTGATCAATGCCCTGCAGTTTCTGCTGATCATCGACCGCCGCCGCATGGATTTTGGTGCGCACGATGTGGATAAGAGCCGGCGCTTCTATTTCCCCAACAACAGCGCCTATGTGCTGCTGGAGGTGTCGCTGCCGGAGTCCGGCACCGTGGTGCTGGGATGCGTGGGCAGAGGGGTGAGCTTCGAGTACGAGTATTTCGCCTATGCTGGGCCGCTGGAGGTCGAAGAGTTCTGCCTGCAGGATGGCAACTTGGTGGCACAACCGCAGCTGGCTAGCCATCTGGCGAGCTTTGGGCGCCGGGTATTCAGCTACAGCAGTAGCGAATTCGCCGACATGATCTATGGCGGGCGCAGCCGCAAGCTCGCCAGTCAGCAGGATTTCTGCGTTTTCCGGCTGGAGCACGCCGGTGACGCCAGCGTCTTCCAGCGTGTGCTCACCCGCACGCTGCGCCTAGACAAGCTGTGCTCCAGCGAGGTGAAAGACTATCTGCTGCAGATTTTCCGCCGCGACCTGCCGGATGCCAGCATCGACTTCAAGGCGGAATGGGACAAGGCGTTTGCTGACCTCAACGCCGAGCGCAGCCAGTACTTGGCCGCCGTGCGGCTGCAAGCCTCCTTGGGCGAACTGGAGCAGAAGCAGGAAGCCCGCCTGGTCTTGCGCGGCAAATTGCTATGCTGGCGCCCCTTGATCGACACGGCACTGGGTCAGTGGCAACAGCATTACGAGACCCGCCAGCAAACCTTGCAGCATGAGTTGGCGCAGTGCGATGTCGAGCTACAGCGCCTGCGCGAACAGGATATGCAGTCGGCTGGCGAGAAAAAAGAGTGCGAGTTGGAACAAAAGCAGCTCCGCCAACAAAGCGAACAGTTGCGTGCGTTGCAGCAGCGTTTTGCCTTGATCTCCGACCGCGCCCTGCTGGAGGCGCGCCGCCACGAGTTGCTGACGCAACGGGATGCGTTGGTCGTACGGATCGGCCAGGCACAGAGCCGCACGCCAGCGGCCATCGAGCGCGAGTTGGCGCGGATCAAACGGGAATCCGCGCAGCTGGATCAGGAGTCGCGCACCCAGGGGCAGAACCTCTTTCAGCAACTGGCCAGTGTCGTATCTACGGAACAACTCAACGCGCTGAACAAGGTGCTGGCCAGGCCAGTTCTGACCTTGGGCACAGAGGACTTTCAACTCGACGACAAGGCACTGCTTGCGGCTTTGGCCGATACCAATGCTGGGCAACTCAATTTTCCTGGCCTGCAACTGCGGCTGAAAGGCTTGCCGGCACAGTATCAGCAACGGACCCTGGCGGAACTGGGTGAATTGCAGCAGGAGTTACAGCAACAGCAGGCTCAACTGCAAGAACAATTGGCCACCGCCCAAGCCCTGGAGAAGGTCAAGCAACAGCGCCAGACATTGGAGCAGCAACTGGCACAGCTGGATGCCGAACTGCGAGACTACGCGCAGATGGAGGATCTGCAGCAGAGCGAGGCCGAGCGCAAGACGCGGCTGCAGACACTGGAGGGAAGGCTCGCAGAACTCGGCACCCATTTGGCCCAGTCGGCACAGCGGCACTACGCACTGGATCAGCAGCGTCAGCAACGTCAGCAGGATTTGGCGAACCTGCAGCAGCAACACCAGCAGATCGAGCAACGCCGTCATCAGCGCATCGACCACGAAGGCCCCTTCACCTGGCTGGCCGAGCTGCCACACCACCCCTGGCTGGCCCAGCCCGAGTTCGCGCCGGAACAACTGGCCGAACGGCTGCAGACCTATCTGACCGACTGTCGCCAGTTGCTGGAGCTGGATGAGCAGATTCGCCATCTGCTGGGTGAAATCCATACCGGCGGATTGACCAAGTATCAGTTTGTCGGCGAACCGGAAAGCGAGATTGTTCGACTCGTTGAATTCGCCCATCACCTGGCGCAGGAAGCCGAAGCCCTGGAAAAAAAAGTACGCTCGGCGGTGGTGAATGTGGCCGCCGGCCTGCGCGAACTGCGCGACGGCCTGTTTGCTTTCAAGCGCCGGATGCGCGAGTTCAACCGCAAGATCAGCGGCCGGCAACTTTCCGATCTGGCCGTGTTCAAGATCGAACCCGAAGACGAAACCATTCTGGTCGAGGCCATTCAGCTGCTGATCAGTACCGCCGCCAGGGTGGACAGTGGCGAAACCTTCGAACTGTTCAACCAGCAGAGCGTGCTCGAAGATGATCAACTCAATCGCGCCAAGACTCTGCTGATCGAAGAGGGTAACGCCCGCCATGGCCTGCGTGTGGCCGACCTGTTTCGCCTGCGCTTCTGGGTCGGCAAGGCAGATCGCGAGCCGGAAGCCTTCGATGACCTCGACAGTGCCGCCTCCAATGGCACCGTGCTGATGGCCAAACTGGTGACGGGGCTGGCGATGCTGCATCTGATGCAGGATCAGCGTCGCCCCATCCAGGGCATCTGCTACCTGGACGAGGCACTGGCCCTGGACGCCCGCAATCAGCGCAGCCTGATCGAGACGGCGGCGGAGTTCGGTTTCTCGTTGATTTTTGCCTCGCCCGCGCCGCTGACGACCGTGCGCTACTGTGTGCCAATTCACACGCGCAACGGTAGCAACCAGATCAGCCGCCGTAGCTGGCAGGTCATCGAACCGCTGGATGCCTGAATATGGATCGAACCCTGCGCGCAGCCTTGCTCAAGCTGCATGGCCAACAAACCCTGCCGGCCAGCCATTTCACCGCCGTTCAGCGCCGCGCTCTGGATCGCTTTGCCCGGCAGACAGGAGCGGTAATCTGCCAGCGTCAGGGGCGCGGTGATGTTTACCGTGTCAGCGATCCGCGACTATTCGATATCCATCTGAGCGCACTCTCCCCCGAGGTCGGGATACTGGCCGCGGACGACCTGCCGCTGCGGGCGCAACATATCGCCCATGCCCGCGACAGCAAAGCGCGCAATCATCAGCATGAGCGCTACTACCCCTTGCTCAAGGCCGTTGGTGAAAAGGTACTTTGGCAGCAAGGCGAACACAGGAACGAACTACCACTCAGCCAACTCACGCACCGCTTCGGGGCTGCCAGCCTGCGCATCGAAACGAGAGACACCTGGCAAAGCGAGCAGCCGCTCTGGCTGGTGGAGAACCAGGCGCTGTTTGACCGCACGGACTGGCTGCCAGTGGGAACGCAAGCCACCGTGCTGTACTACGGCGGACAGCTCGATGGCCGGCTTCTCGCTTGGCTGGGGCAGCGTCCGCGTGCCAGCCGTGTCGTACTGTTCCCGGACTATGACGGTGTGGGGCTGGCCAATTTCGCGCGGCTTTATGCACAGCTGGGCGATGTTTGCGAATGCTGGCTGATGCCCGACTGGCAAAGCAAGCTGGCACGCTATGGCAGCCAGCGGCTATGGCAGGATACGTTTCGAGAGTTCACCAGTGCTGCTCTGCAGTTACCTGATTATCTGGGCCCGTTAACCGAACAAATGCGCCGATCCGGACTGGCGCTCGAACAGGAAGCGGTCTGGCTATCTGTTCTGTAGGTGCCTTTCGATTAAGCGTGCAATGTCGCCTGGGGGCATGCCCGCTTCCAGAGCCTGTCTCAGAATCGGCTCCAGCCGCTGCCAACCTTGCGGCGAGGCGGCATTGCTACCAACGGCTTCTGTCAGGTGAAACATCAGTCCCTCCAGCAGTTCTTCGCCACCCACGTCCGCTGCGGCCTGTTCCGCCAGCGCCAAGAGGACGTTGCGTGCTGATTAACAGTCACTGCCTGATCGCTCGCAGTAGCTATCGCAGCCATCTGCTTTCAAGAACAGATAAAGTACACTATAATGTCACTTATAATATTTTTTAGTAATCAAGGATCATAAAAATGATTTTTCATCTCTCGACTTCCGCTGAGATCCTGCAGGAACTGGGGGCTCGTCTGCGCGAGCAGCGACTTGCCCAGTCGCTCACGCAGCGTGAACTAGCGCAAATGGCCGGACTGTCGTTGGGGGCGTTGCGCAAACTCGAAAGCGACGGCCAATGCTCGCTGGAAACGCTGGTCCACGTCGTGCAGGCGCTTGGTTTGTTGGAGGCGCTGGACGATCTTTTCGTGCTCAAGCGGCAATCCATCGCCCAGATGGAGCAGGTGGACCTTGTCAGCCGCCGCAAGCGTGCGCCGCGCAAGAAGGCATCATGAAGCTGCTTACCGTGCATTATTGCGGCTGGGGAGAAGACTGGCGGTTGGGACGCTTGGCCGATGACGGTCAATCCCTGCTTTTCGAATATTCTCCCGAAGCCCTGTCTCAGGGCTTGGAACTGTCGCCCTTGCACCTCAAGCTGCGTGCAGATGCCTACGGAAGTTTTCCGGCCCATTTGCATCGCCTTCCGGGCCTGATCGCCGACAGTCTGCCGGACGGCTGGGGTTTGCTGCTGATGGATCGCCTGTTCCGTCAACACGGCTTGCGCCATCCCGGGCCACTGGACCGGCTGGCCTTCATTGGTGAGCGCGCGATGGGCGCGTTACGCTTCGTTCCGGCAAGCGACGCCGACATCCGGGAGCCCGACTGGTCCTTGCTGGCGCTGGCCGAGCAAAGCCGTCTCGCGCTCGCGGGCGAGGCAAGTGTCGCCCTGCGCGAACTCGCGCTCACCGGCGGCTCGCCGCAAGGGGCCCGACCCAAAGCGTTAGTGCAGTACGACGCAGCGACCGGGCAAGTCAGCACCCGTCCGGATGCGCCCGGCAGTCCCTGGCTGGTCAAGTTTCCGGCGCAGAACGAACACAAGGAGGTCTGCGTCATCGAGCAACTCTATGCCGAGTTGGCTCGGGATTGCGGACTGGAAGTGCCCGAAAGTCGCTGGTTCGACCTTGGCCCCGAACTGGCCGCCTTCGGCGTCGCGCGCTTCGACCGGGAGGGGGGGCAACGCGTCCCGGTGCACAGTCTGGCTGGATTGTTGCAAGTGGATTTTCGCCTGCCCGGTGCCACCGACTACACCGCCTTCCTGCGTGTTACCCGTTTCCTGACGCGCGACGAGCGCGAAGTGGAGAAGGCCTACGCACGAGCCGTCTTCAATGTGCTCTTCCACAACCGGGACGACCATCCCAAGAACTTCGCCTGGCGTCTCGGGCCTGACCGGCGCTGGCGTCTGGCACCGGCATTCGATCTGACCTTCAGTGAAGGCCCGATGGGCCAGCATCACCTGGACGTTTGCGGCAAAGGTACCGCCATCGAACGCCGGCATCTATTGCGTCTGGCGGACGAAGGAGGCGTCCCAACGAAACGGGCGGAAGAGGTCATCGACCGGATGTTGCTGCAGGCAAGCTCATTGGGTGAGCGGCTTGAGCGCGCTCCAATTAGGCAGATGCTGGCGCAACAGATAAAATCCACCGTTGACGCCTGTCGCCGGCGCATGGAACGCTGAATTCGAGCCGCCGCAATGGCGCCAGATCACGGTTGAACGTACTCACGACTGTTTTTTTGAGTACAAACATGAGTATATTTTTTGACGGATCAGCATAGCGAACTTTTTACTCAATGAGTTGCGGCCACAATTGCTGTTCAACATCTGAGTTGCCGCGTCGTTTCCTGGAGGTCGTCTGAACCCCCGGGGAAGACTAGGGCACTGGATATAAGAACACCGAATATAAGCTGGAACGCAAGCGGCGCTATCGGCTATCGATCCCCACTGCCGCCTTGCGCCTTCTCGCCGTCGAGGCGCATCGGGGCACGCCCGGGAGCAGGACTCCGGGCCGTGCAGGTCGTGTCCAGCAGACGGCAAGAGCGCTGCTCAGGCGCAGAGTTCCAGAATTTCCCGGCTGCGCTGCGGCGTGATGTCGCCACGCTCCCCGAGCTGGACCATGCCGTGCTTCTCCAACTGCGACACCAGGGCTGGGATGGCGTCGGCGCCGATTCCATAATCCCGCAGATGCGTCTTGACGCCCAGGGACTCGAAAAAGCTGCGCGTGTGGGCGATGGCTTCATCGATGATGCGATCGTCCTCACCGCTGAGGCCCCAGACCCGACGCCCGTACTGGATGAGCTTGTCGCGTTTGCCATCGCGCTGGCGCTGCAGCGTCGCCGGCAGCACCACTGCCAGAGTCTGCGCGTGGTCGAGACCGTGCAGGGCGGTGATCTCGTGACCGATCATGTGTGTGGCCCAGTCCTGTGGTACACCCGCAGCGATGAGACCATTGAGGGCCATGGTGGCGCACCACATCATGTTTGCCCGGGCATCGTAATCTTGAGGGTTCCGCAGCGTCTTCGGTCCTTCCTCGATCAGGGTCTGGAGGATGCCCTCGGCAAAACGATCCTGCAGGGGGGCATTCACGGGGTAAGTCAGATACTGCTCGACGGTGTGGGTGAAGGCGTCCACCACGCCATTGGCGATCTGCCTCGGCGGCAGGGTGAAGGTCTTGCTTGGATCCAGGACCGAAAAACGCGGATAGACGAGCGGGCTGCTGAAGGGCAACTTCTCGTGGGTCGATGCCCGGGTGATGACGGCGAAGGCGTTCATCTCTGAGCCCGTCGCCGGCAGGGTAAGGACGGTGCCCAGGGGCAGGGCCTGCCGCACTGGGGCATGGTCTGCCAGAATGGCCCAAGCATCGCCCTCGTGATAAAAGGCGGCGGCAATGAACTTACTGCCATCGATGACGGAACCACCGCCGACGGCCAAGATGAAATCCACCTGCTCGGCACGCGCCAGTTCCACGGCGCGCATCAGTGTCTCGAACCGCGGGTTTGCCTCGATACCGCCGAATTCCACGACGGCATGACCGGACAACGCTGCCGTGACCTCGGTGTAGACACCATTGCGGTGAATGCTGCCGCCGCCGTAGGTGAGCAGAACCTTGGCACCAGCGGGCAATTCCTCGGACAGAGCTGCAATCTGACCCTGGCCGAAGAGGATTTTTGTCGGGTTGTAGAAGGAAAAATTCTGCATGCTACCTCCGCAATATCTGAGGTGCGAGATGCGCTCGCACGGAAAACCTGGCCGGGCGCCCCAAGGCCGCCAACTCAAGGTAGCCAATATATACCAACCGGTCGGTTCTGCAAAATGGATCGTCCCTTAGATTCCGCGGCACCCCCAAGACTCGGAGCACAGGTGCCCACGGTAATCGCCGTCGGGCCATTGCGCCGCCCCGCGTTCTCGGCTACTATTCATCCATCCGATCGGCTCAGGCCGCATCGAAGTGAACGCTCCCTCCATCAGGAGGTTTGGGTACGACAGGTTTCCTGATCGTACCTTTTTTAATTCCATCGTCGCTGGAGCCCTTGCCCCAGGCGACGCTATCGCAGAGGACGAACATGGGGGAAATCAGGCGCGCACTCATCAGTGTGTCGGACAAGCGCGGCGTGGTGGATTTTGCTCGGCAGTTGCGCGAATTCGGGGTCGAGATCCTCTCTACGGGAGGAACGGCCCTCGCCCTGCGCGAGGCCGGACTCGACGTCATCGACGTCAGCGACTACACGGGCTTCCCGGAACTCTTGGGCGGCCGCCTCAAGACGCTGCACCCACGCATCCACGGCGGTCTGCTGGCGCGACGCGACGACGCCGACCATCAGCAGCAGATGGCGGAGCAGGACATCCCGCCCATCGACCTCCTCTGCGTCAACCTCTATCCTTTCGCGCAGACGGTGGCACGGCCCGATGTGACCTTGGCGCAGGCCGTGGAACAGATCGATATCGGTGGTCCCACCATGCTGCGCGCAGCCGCCAAGAACTGGGAGGGGGTGACCGTCCTCGTGGACCCCGAGGACTACCCGCGCGTCCTTCAGGAAATGGCGTCGAGTCAAGGCGGCGTGGGTGCCAAGCTGCGTTTTCAGCTGGCGACCAAGGTCTTCGCCCACACCGCCCGCTACGATGGAGCCATCGCCGACTACCTGTCCCGCCAGGGCAGCGACGGTGCCACCGCAAGCTTTCCGCAAGTTCTGACCCTGCAGCTGCACAAGGTGCAGGAACTGCGCTACGGCGAGAATCCGCACCAGCGCGCCGCCTTCTATCGCGAGGACGAGGCCACAGGTCTGGCTGCCCTCCAGCAATCTCAGGGAAAGGAGCTCTCCTACAACAATCTGAGCGACAGCGACGCAGCTCTCGCTCTCATTGCTGAATTCGACGCTCCCGCCTGCGTCATCGTCAAGCACGGCAACCCCTGCGGGGTGGCCCTGGGCGACACTCTCCACAGCGCCATTCAGCGGGCCTGGGCCGCCGATCCCGTGTCGGCCTTTGGAAGTGTGGTCGCCTGCAATCGTCCGCTGGATGCAGATTCCGCCGCCTTTTTTGCCGGTGTCTTCGTGGAAGTGATTCTGGCCCCGGACTTGGACCCTTCCGCTCAGGAACTGCTCCAGGGAAAGAAGAATCTACGCCTGCTGCGCATCCCCGACATTCGCCCCTGGCAACAGCCGGGCCTGGATTTCAAGCGGGTCTGTGGCGGACTGCTGGTACAGGATCGCGACATCCGCCGCGAGCCACCGGAGGAGTGGCGGGTCGTCACCCGCCGCGCGCCCAGCCCGCAGGAGCTGGATGATCTGGCCTTTGCCTGGACCCTTGCCCACCACGTGCGCTCCAATGCCATCGTCTATGTCGCCCAGAAGCAGAGCCTGGGTATCGGCGCCGGCCAGATGAGTCGCGTCGATGCCGCCCGCTGTGGCGCGGAGAAGGCGAAGGCACTGGGTTTCGATCTGCGTGGATCGGTACTGGGCTCCGATGCCTTCTTCCCCTTCCGGGACGGCGTCGACACCGCCGCTGCCGTTGGCGTGCGCGCCATCATTCAGCCGGGCGGCTCCATTCGCGACGAGGAAGTCATCGCCGCTGCCGACGAAGCAGACATCGCCATGGTCTTCACCTCGGTCCGTCATTTCCGCCACGGTTAGGAGCAGGCCATGGATCGCGTCCTGGTTTTGGGTCAAGGCGGGCGGGAACACGCCCTCGCCTGGAAACTCGCACAGTCGCCCCAAGTGGAGCGTGTATTCTGCGCCCCCGGCAATCCGGGCACGGCTCATGAGCCCAAGGTGCAGAACCTGCATCTGGCCAGCGACGACCACACAGGCCTCGTCGAGGCGGTGCACCGGCTTGCCATCTCCCTGGTAGTGATCGGTCCCGAGGCGCCCTTGGTGGCCGGGGTTGCGGACCGCCTGCGCCGTGCGGGTGTTGCGGTTTTTGGCCCTAACGCCGATGGCGCCCGCCTGGAAGGCAGCAAACTCTACGCCAAGGCTTTCATGGCCCGGCACGGTTTGCCGACAGCCGCCTATGGCCGCTTCACCGAGCTCGACGCAGCCCGCGCCTTCCTGCGCCAGCAGGACCTGCCCATCGTCGTCAAGGCCGATGGTCTGGCCTCGGGTAAGGGAGTGGTGGTAGCCAGCAGCCGCAGCGAGGCAGAGCAGGCCGTGGACAAATTCCTCCGCCAGGGCCCCATCCTCATCGAGTCGTTCCTGGAGGGTGAGGAGGCGAGCTATATCGCCATCGTCGCCGACGGGCAGGTTCTGGGGCTGGCCGGCTCACAGGATCACAAGCGCCTCCTGGACCGGGATCAGGGCCCCAACACCGGCGGGATGGGGGCCTACTCGCCGGCGCCGGTACTGGATCCCCACATGGCCGAGCGCGTGCGACGAGAGATCATGGTGCCGGCGGCGCGCGGACTCATGGCCGAGGGCATTTCCTATCGCGGCTTCCTCTATGCGGGCCTCATGATTGGCCGGGACGGACCCCGCATCCTGGAATTCAACTGCCGCCTGGGGGATCCGGAAACGCAACCCCTGATGCTGCGGCTGCGTTCCGACCTCTATCCGCTCCTGCTGGCGGCGGCCCGCGGCGAACCGCTCCCGCCGCAGATCCAATGGGATCCGCGCACCGCTCTCTGTGTCGTGCTCGCGGCCGCAGGCTACCCCGATGCGCCGCGGACAGGGGACGCCATCCACTTGCCAGCAGCGCTGCCCGCCGACAGCAAGATTTTCCAGGCCGGCACCTGCGAGCGGGACGGGACCACCTACACCCAGGGCGGGCGGGTACTGGGTGTCACCGTGCTCGGCGCTGATGTCGCCGCGGCGCAGCGGCGCGCCTACGATATCGTCCAGCAGATCTCCTGGCCCGGGATGCAGTTTCGCCGCGACATCGGCTGGCGCGCACGCGCTTGAATCGATGCTGCCCCGCAACCCACGCCGTCAGGATCTGCGCCAAGCGGTAGCGCGCCTGCGGCGTGGCGAGGTCATCGCCTATCCCACCGAGGGAGTGTGGGGCCTTGGCTGTGACCCCCGTCGTCGGCGTGCCTTGCGCCGCATACTCGGGCTCAAGAAACGGCCGCAGGGAAAGGGCGTGCTGCTGATCGCCGCCACGCGGATCCAGGCCGCCCGTTTTGCCATGCTCGAGACGGTCGATGCACAGCTCCTCGACCGCTACTGGCCCGGTACCACCCTGGTGCTGCCGGCGGCGAGGGCGGCGGCCCCCTGGCTGCGCGGCAGGCACGGTGGTATCGCCATCCGTGTGACCCGACACGAGGCGAGCCAACGTCTGTGCCGGTCCTTTGGCAGCGCCATCGTCTCCACCAGCGCCAATCCCTCGGGCTTGCAAGCTGCGCGGGATTTGCGCACCCTAAGGCGATATTTCGGGGCACGCGTCTGGGCCTTGCCGGCCCGCCTGGGTGGCCAGCGCCGGCCCAGTCGCATCGTGGACGCTGCCAGCGGACGCATACTCAGGAGTTGACCGTGACCCAGATCCCCTGTGTGGACACCCTCGAGACCTTCCTCCTGAATCTGCAGGACCGCATCTGTACGACTCTGGCAGAACGCGACGGCCGCGCCAGTTTCCGAGAAGATCGCTGGGAGAGGGGCGAAGGTGGCGGCGGTCGCACCCGGGTCATCCAGGAAGGCGATCTGTTGGAGAAGGGCGGGGTCAACTACTCTCGGGTCTTCGGGCAGAATCTGCCGCCCTCGGCCACGGCCCACCGACCGGAACTGGCGGGCCAGGCCTTCACCGCTCTGGGCGTGTCCTTGGTCCTGCATCCACGCAATCCCTACGTCCCCATCGTCCACATGAACTACCGCTTTTTCAATGCCGGCAGCGTCTGGTGGTTTGGTGGGGGTGCCGATCTCACTCCCATCTACGGCTTTGCGGAGGACGCCCGCCACTTTCACCGCACCCTGAAGACCGCCTGCGATCGCCACGGCCCCAGCTACTATCCCCGCTTCAAGGAGTGGTGCGACCGCTACTTTTATATTCGCCACCGCCAGGAAATGCGCGGGGTGGGGGGTATCTTCTTTGATGACCTCAACGGGGACCCTGCAGTCATCCAGGCCTTGTGGCAGGATCTCGCGGGTGTGTTCCTGGACAGCTGGCTGCCCATCGCCGATACCCGTCGCAACACTCCCTATGGCGAGCGGGAGCGTCAGTGGCAGCTGCTTCGGCGCGGTCGCTATGTCGAATTCAACCTCGTCTACGACCGTGGCACGCTGTTCGGTCTGCAATCGGGAGGCCGTACCGAGAGCATCCTCATGTCCCTCCCCCCCCTGGCGGCCTGGGAATACGATTGGCAGGGCGAGCCGGATAGCCCAGAAGCCCGACTCAAGACCGACTTCCTCACCCCTCGGGACTGGGTCTAAGCCGCCGTGGGCTTTGCATCCTGGCGACCCTGGCTCTTCCTACTGGAACCGGAGCGTGCGCACGCGCTCGGTCTGCGTCTGCTGTGCGGACTCAATGCCATGCCCAAGACCCGCGCACATATCTGGCCGCCCCAAGCCGTGGATCCGCGCCTAGCTCAGGAACTGTGGGGCCTGCACTTTGCCCACCCCATCGGACTCGCCGCCGGCTTCGACAAAGAGGGAGAGGCCCTCATCAGTCTCGCCAGCATGGGTTTTGCGTTTCTGGAACTTGGGACCGTCACGCTGCGTCCACAGGTCGGCAATCCCCGCCCTCGCGTTTTCCGTTACCCCCAGCAGCGTGCCGTCATCAACCGACTGGGCTTCCCCAGCCGGGGAGCGACAGCGATAGCCGCAAGTCTGGCCGCCCTGCCCAGCCTGCCCGTGCCCCTCGGCATCAACATCGGCAAGAATCGCGAGACGCCGCTGGCCGCCGCGGTAGCCGACTATCGTGCGCTCATCCGTCAATTGGGGCCCTTTGCCGATTATTTCAGCATCAATGTAAGCTCCCCCAATACCCCGGATCTACGCCGACTGCAGCATCCCCTCAATCTCCGCCCCCTGCTCCAGGAATTACGGGAGGAACGGCAAAAACTGCAGCGCCAGCCGCCGCTGCTGCTGAAGATTGCCCCCGACCTCGCGCCCAGCGAAGTCGCCGCCCTGGCCGCCCTGGCGCAGGAGCCGGAACCGCTGCTGGACGGCTTCATCGCCACCAACACGACCTTGAGCCGGCCAGCCGACTGGACCGCACCCCACGAGAACGGTGGACTCAGCGGCGAACCGCTGAAGGTGCGCGCCAATCGCATCATTGCCCAGTTGTATCAGGCCAGCGGCGGACGGCTGCCCATCATCGGCGTGGGTGGCGTATTCACGGCGGAGGACGCACTGGCCAAGATAGAGGCGGGTGCCAGTCTGGTTCAACTCTACACCGCGTTGATTTACGAAGGTCCCGGCCTGGTCCGGCGCATCACCACGCAATTACCGGAGCTGCTGCTGGCACGCGGAGTGGAAAAGATCGACGCACTGGTGGGAACGCGCGCCGCGCAATGGGCCGCTACGCCGGTATGACGGCGGTCGTTGCACGTCTGGCCGGCACGGAAGATCTGCCGTCGCTGGTAGCCCTCGTCAACGGAGTCTACCGCGGTCCCGCCGCTGCGGCGCGGGCCTGGACCACGGAAGCCCAGATCATCGACGGACAGCGCTGCGATCTGGAGATGTTGCAGGCGCTCCAGCAATCACCAGCCGGTTTTTTCCTGCTCCTGGAAGAGCGCGAGACGGGACGGATCTGCGCCGCCTGTCATCTGCAGGACTGCAGTGAAGCGGTAGCGGAGACGGGTATGCTGTCCGTAGCCCTCGATCGACAGGGAAAAGGCTTGGGCAGCCAACTCCTGAGTCGTGCCGAGGCAGAGGCGCGGGCCCGCTGGCGCAGCCGTGTCATGCGGCTCTGGGTCATCGACTGCCGGGCAGAGCTGCTCGCCTTCTACGCCCGTCGCGGGTACCGTGCGACAGACATTTACCGGAGTTTCCCGCAGGATCCCCGCTACGGCGTACCGAGGCTGACGGGATTGCGACTGATGGCTCTGGAGAAAAACCTGCCGGAGTCGGACGGCTAGACGGTACTTGCCGAGGCCTTCGTCACTGCAGCGGTATGGTCTCCTGCCCTGCCGTCTGATCGGAGTTCTCAGCGCTGCCCATACTGGGCGTCGTGCCGCTGGGAGCCGTGGCGCTGGCCGCCGCACCCAACTGCTGAGACAGAAGACGCTGGAACTGCAAGGACTGAGCCTTGTCGCCGAAAGTACCGATGCGGATATTGACTTTGGTCACGTCCGTCGCCATGGAGGTGAGTGTCACCCGCGCGGTTTGTCCGCGGTCTGTGGTACCCTCGATAACGGCCTCATTGGCCGACTTCTGAATCATTCCGTTGTAGCGGATGTTCATCTGCTGAAAGGCGGCCTGCGTCCCCCGACTCGCCAAGTTCAGCGAGACTGGATAGAAGGCGTAGTAGTTCGCCACACCACCGTTCTCGACATAGGCCACCGCTCCCCCACCGGCGCCGACGCCCAAGAGGGCCACACAGCCGCCCAAAGGCAGGGTAGAGAGCAGCGCCAAAGTCAGCAGAATTCTACGAGGACGTCCAAAACGTGTATGCATACTTGTCTCCCAAGGGCTGCCGTGCGTTGACGCATTCGCTGGTAAAAATCACCGGCGGCATCGGAGCGCAGCCCAAAAACGGATCGGTGGCCGACATCACGGACACCGCTGCGCGACCCCCGCAGCACCGCTCCGAGCTAGCGACAGCGACAAAATATCAGCAAACCCAATTATAAATCGTCGATTATCATAGCATACCGGAGAATGGCGTCCATGTGGGAGAGCGTCTGTGCTTCCCCGGGGCCCTACCCGCCTCCAGGCCGATCGCCATAGACACGATACCGGTGTAACGGGGCGCGCTGGCAGCTTTGGCCGGTGACCTTTCCGACCGCACCCGAAACTCGAAAAAATGCGGAAATTTCCTCGAATCGACACCTACGAGAGGGACTTTTCCAACGACGCGCTCTTTACCCGGCATTCTGCGCTGCTTTCTTGGACTTCTTTCGCGATCATCCAGATGTTTTGCGCACGAATGCGATCACGCTGCCCCCAATTGTTGGTACCGAGAGTCGGACTCGAACCGACACGGTGTCACCACCACCGGATTTTG